>DADT01000068.1 GCA_002495065.1 Methanoregula sp. UBA471
TTGAATTCCTCGGCGTAGTTGAACTCCCCGCCCATCGGATTGGACAGGGGAGAGTGCTGGTGAAGAACCCTGAGGTTCACCTGGTTTGGCCACCAGTCCCGGTTGGACCTGCCCCGGCCGGTTGCCTGTTTGTCTGTCCCGCCCGTTACCGGGCTCTTGCTGTCGTCAGTCATAACATTACATTCCCCTCGTTAACTGTTCCGGAAATTATTATTAATATATCATACGTACTTTCGGAAGTGCTGAGTACCAGGTGTCCCGCAGCAGCATGGGGCTGCGGAGCCTTGGTGTGGCGGCATTGTCGTTGTCGGGGACCGGTACCCCGGCAGCGGTGGTAAGTTTCTTTTTCTCCATGGAATCGCTGCCTCATGGTAACCTTAATCGAAAGGTTATCAGGAAGAGCCTATGAAATTCACTTCGCAAGCAGGGCACATTAACCTTCGTGAAACGGCAGACCCTGAACCTAGCCTGAAACCGAACGGTACTGCCTGGTTTCAGGTTCCCTCTGTGGCAGTGCCCGGCCGAGGAACCGGCAGAATGAAAAACGTTCATGTTTCCGGGCAAAACCGGAGAAGTAATATCAGGTGTTATTTGTCAGAGAGAGAAAACACCGGCTGGCAGCAACCTGAATATTAAAAGTTCATTAACAAATTCGATGAGATATGTCCGGCAGCAGACGCTCGGTCACGTTCGTTTCAGACACACCTGCTCCCGTTCCTCATGTCACCCTGCTGTTTTTAGGGTATCCTGTGGTTGGATGACTTTCCCGCTTGTCGCGATCTTCCCTCGCCGGCGGCGGCTCCTGGCCACCTCGCACCCTGCCCTCATCAGGAGATAGTGTCCGGGTTTATCCTTCAATCGTCCCTGTGTTCCCGTAACCTTCATTACCTTCCTGTACCTCATTGAAGGATATGCACGATATTCTGAGCAGCAGGAGAATGGAGAACGGCATTGTCGTTTTCTGGGATGAGAAGGGAGAGAAGCAAAATGAGTCGTTCAATTATTCCGAACTGATCGATATGAAGATCAATGCGCTCGATCTCCTCGATCGCCCGAAGTCCTACAAAGTCGACAAGGCGGCCCATCTGGTCGTCTCCCAGAAGATACCAAAGAAACCCTGAATTGTGTACACGGGAACCCGGGGTAGTATTTCCTGTCCGGAGGTGCCCCTTGTTCTCTCCAGGCAAGCCCCGGTATTTTCATGTATGAGATCGTGATTCTGTATACCCCGGCTTCTGATACCAGTAAGGGCATGTCCTGAGGCGAGCTTCGTATTCGCCTTATTTCAGCGGTTTTCCCATGAAATCTGACCTTCAGCCAGCGGTTGGCCCGCCAGATACTTCTGAACTGCAGCCTGCGCAGTACCATGCCCTCACTGCCGGACAGGTTATTGCATCCCTCGGATCGGGTGACGGGGGGCTGGAAAACGGAGAGGTTGAACGGCGCCGCCGGATACACGGCCCGAATACCCTCCGCATAGCAAAAAAGAGGAGCGTGATCCTGCTCTTTTTCCAGCAGTTCACCAGCCTGCTCATCCTGATTCTTATCATCGCAGCGGTCATCTCCGGGCTCTTTCGTGAATGGGCTGATGCAATTGCCATCCTCATTATCGTCCTCCTCAACGGTGTGATCGGGTTCATCCAGGAGTACCGGGCAGAAAAAGCCCTGGAAAGCTTAAAAAGGATGACCGCATCGCATTCCCAGGTAATCCGGGGAGGCATGACCCTGACTGTCGAGACCTCCGAACTTGTGCCGGGGGATAGTATTCTCATTGCAGAAGGGGACCGGGTGCCTGCCGACGCACGCCTCGTGGAGGTTGTCGCGCTTGAGGCAAACGAGGCCACGCTCACCGGAGAGTCCGTCCCGGACCAGAAGGATGCTGACCGGGTCCTTGACACGGGTACGCCCCTGAGTGAACGGGTGAACATGGTGTACCAGGGAACGGTGATCACGCACGGACGGGGGCGGGCAGTTGTTACCGCGACCGGTGTGAAGACCGAGCTTGGCAGGATTGCCGAACTGGTGGTGGATAAACCCGAACCGGAGACTCCCCTCCAGGGGCAGCTCCGGGTCCTGGCCAGGCAGCTCAGTACCGCAGCACTCGGGCTGGTGGCTCTGATCTTTGTCATGGGAATCCTGCGTGGATATGCGCCCGTTGAACTCTTCCTCATCACGGTCTCTCTTGCGGTGGCTGCGATACCCGAAGGCCTCCCGACCGTGGTGACTATCACCCTGGCAATCGGGGTCCAGAGAATGGCCGCACACCATGCAGTCATCCGGAAGCTCCCTGCAGTCGAGGTACTGGGGGCTGCGACCGTCATCTGTACCGACAAGACCGGGACCCTGACAAGGAATGAAATGACGGTCCGCAGACTTTTTGCGAACGGGTCGTTTTTCATGGTCACCGGAGAGGGATATGCCGGGACCGGGGCAATTCTCAGGGACGGAAAGGAGGTGACGGAAGCGTCCGACCAGAAAGCCCTTGACACCCTGCTCACCACCGGGGTCCTCTGCAATACCAGCCGGCTTACCCGGGATCCTGCAACAGGGACCGTGGAGATCGCCGGGGATCCAACGGAAGCAGCACTCCTTGTCCTTGCAGAAAAGGGTGGGCTTGACCGCAAGGATGTGAGAATGAAATTCCCGTGCGGTGACGAGCTTCCGTTCGATGCGATCCGGAAGATGATGACCGTCATCTGCCACGTGGAAGGGCACGAGAGGGCGTTTGTGAAGGGGGCACCGGAGATCCTCCTTGCCCGCTGTGACCGCATTCTCCAGGGAGGGGCTGAACGCTCCCTGACAGAGAGAGACCGGGAGCTGGCCGGTGATGCGGTCCGCCAGATGGGGAGCGAAGCCCTGCGGGTGCTTGCGTTTGCCTGCCGGGACATCGTCACGGGAGATCGTGAAGGGATCGAGGAGCACCTGGTATTTGTCGGGCTTGCCGGGATGATGGATCCGCCCCGCCCGGAAGCAAAGGAGGCAATTTCAGCCTGTCACGAGGCCGGCATACGGGTCATCATGATCACCGGTGACAACCCGGAAACGGCACGGGCGGTTGCCGGGGAACTGGGTATTTTTGGTACCGGGGAGGCTTCGGTCGTGACAGGAGCTGACATGGAACACTGGTCCGAAGAGGATTTCCGGCAGTCCGTCCAAAAAGTCCGTGTCTATGCCCGGGTGAATCCCGAGCACAAGCTCCATATCGTCCGTGCATTGCAGGACGTCGGCGAGATCGTCGCAATGACGGGTGACGGGGTGAATGACGCTCCTGCCATCATCCGCGCCGATATCGGGATCGCGATGGGCCTCACCGGCACCGAGGTGACCAAGGATGTGAGCGACATGGTGATCATGGATGACAACTTCGCGAGTATCGAGCGGGCCGTGGAAGAGGGCCGTGTCATCTATGAAAATATCCTTAAATCCGCAAGGTTCCTGATCACCTGCAACCTGGGGGAGCTCGCCGCGATTACCCTGGCAATGCTTGCGGGACTGGCAAGCCCGCTCGCTCCCATCCAGATCCTCTGGATGAATATTGTTACCGACAGCCCACCGGCCCTTGCGCTTGCCATGGATCCCCGTGACCCGGACACGATGAAACGCCCGCCGCGTCGCCCGGGACAACCAATCCTCACGTGGCAGTCATCAACAGAACTTATCTTCACCGGGCTGGTGATAGCGCTGGTAACGCTCGGGGTTTTTGCCGGGTACCTTGCAGGAGGTCCCGACCTGGCGGCAAAGGCCGGAACCATGGCCTTCTCGATTATTGTCATTTCACAGTTATCCGTTGCGCTCGCCTTCAGCGGTTCACGTGAAAAATCTCTTATCGGGACAGGTATGTTCAGGAATCCCTGGCTCTGGGTTGCTGTCGGGTTTGGTCTGGCTACGCAGTTCCTTATCACGGAATGCGGGCCTCTCCGTGCTGTCTTCGGGACTGTCCCGCTTGGGGTTGTTGACTGGGTGCTTGTTATCCTGGTTTCCCTTGCGCCGGTTATGGTTGTGGAGGGAATGAAGCTGGTCCGGAGATTCCGGGGGCCGGTGGCGGGTAATGGTCAGTGACACTTTAGTGCCAGGACACCGGCATGCAGGCATCCGACCCGACAGATTCCCGCAGGCTTTCGTACCAGTGATGGGTTAAAACCCGACAAGGTTTTCGCGTTGCCATCCGGGGACATCAGATTTTTCCATCCCCGGCGTAAAAACCCCGCCAGCCCCACATGAGACAGTGCCTTTCCGGCCTCCCGCTCATTCTTTTTTACCCTTCCCCTCAGGTGGGGGCCCGAGCAGGTACCCGATCCACCGGGTCTTATCAGACAGTTCGCAGACCATCTGAACGCAGAGCGTTAAGGGAACCGCAAGAAGAACACCGATTCCACCAAGAATCCATCCCCAGAAAAAAAGAGAGATGAACACAACAGCTGTAGAGAGTTCCAGCCCCTGGGCGGTGAAGTGGGGGAACAAAATGTATTCGGAAATGAAGTCCATCAGCCCGGATCCGGCAAGTACCAGGAGGGCCTGGAGTGGCCCGAGATCGAACCAGGCGAGGAGCATGGGCGGAACAATGGCAATCCAGAACCCGATGTTCGGTATGAAACCGAGCAGGAAGGCTAAAAAACCCCAGAATATGGCATATTTCACCCCGAGAAGTGAAAGAATAACTGCCGTTCCTATCCCCGAGGCAAGGTTCACCTCAGTCCTGATTACGAGGTAGTCAATGTTTTTCTGTGCGAGAGCAAGGAACCGGTCCAGGTCACCGGGCCGGTGTTCCGCGATGATGATCAGCAGCTTGTGCGAGAATCCCTTTGCTTCAAAGAGTAAAAAGAGGGTGGTGAGAAAGACCAGGACTAAGGGACTTGCAATCTCCCAGAGATTGCTGATCAGACCGTGGATTTCGGCAGAAAATGTCTGGATAAGGTTCTGGAATGTCAGGATTGACGGATCGATCCCGATCGAGATGAGATACGGGCTGAAGATCTCAATTCTTCCCTCAAGTTTCTCCAGGTAGCCGGGAAGATCGGACATGGCCTGGATAAAGGACCCGGCTATCGTAACAATGAAAACAGCAATGATGGCGAAGAAGATTGTCAGGGTGAGGATAAGGGCCGAGCGGGTGGAGAGACCTTTTCTTTCAAACCAGTGGAGGAGCGTGCCGAAGATAAGCGTGAGGTAGACCGACAGGATAAACGGACCGAGAATAGAGGATGCAGCCTGTATCCCCGCGAGGATTATTATTGCTGAAGCCAGGGTGATCAGGATACCGGATACACCGGATATCTTCGATAGCGATTGAGCGGGATTCATGGAAAGCGGATTCCTGATACTTGTACTGGTTTTAGTCTTGCGCAGATGCCCTATAAACGTTCTCCGGTTATCCGTTCTTCCGGTACAAGCCGGGTGTCTGGGAGAACTGACAGGTGTGCAGTCTGCCGGAAACTCCTGGATTTTTAATAACACACAATTACCCTTGTCATCCGGCACACGATTAAAAAAAGTGCTGTCAGCGATATTCCGGCGCAGGTTTTATGTTAATTTCAGCCGGACAGGACACGCTCCCGATTTTTTTGAAAACATAGATCCGGTTGTTCACGAATTCCGAAAACCTCTATTCCTCATCTAACGGAAAAGGGACCGTCTTTGCCCCGGCAACAACGTAGTAACCTGTCAGAGCTTTCCCGAGGTTCTGGTCAAGGATCTTCATGGTATTTGCCGCATATACGAGTTTCAGGGCTGCCAGGACTGCGACATACGGAAAAAAATCTTTTTTGAGATGGTGTCTGCTGCAGATAGCGAGAAATCCTTTTTCTGTTTTGTGAGTCATTTCAAGGACACTGCAGAGGGGTTTGTTTGCTTCAGGGATTTCCCAATCCCAGCCTCCTGTTGGATCCAGGCCCATGTGCTGTGCCGCAGCCATCATAAAATTCCAGATTTCGTTCATCTCGGTGTCCAGCTCAGACAATACCATCGTTCCCGGCGTGAACTGGCGTACATCGAACCCCTTATTCCTGAGCATCGATAAACCCGCGAGGCTCGCTGCTGCAGAAATATCAGTCTCAATGTGACCTTCGGGTTTATTCGTGAATTTTGGGCCAAGCAGGCCAAGCACGTCATTGGCAGCTGCGCTTATTTCCGGATAATTCTCCTGGATTTCAGAAAGGTCCATGATGTTTTACCCCTTCTCCTGGTATTTTGTTTCTATGACTTTTCCGCCTTCTGTTGTAATTATTTTTCTGTGGTGCCCGGTGCGGACGAACCTCTCCTTATGATCAGGGAATCTGTGGTGTTGTGGAACGTGATCTCCCTTGTAAGATTGCAGAGTGTTAGTCAGGAATAAAACCATCATATGAATTTAATTACCCCTCCAGACATCATTTTTCTAAAAAGGTTTATCGCGTTACAGAGAAGGAACCCGGGGAAGCAGCCCTGAGTCCCCGTTCATAAAATATCAGATTTCGGAAGATGTCCAGTCATTCAGACCGTCGCCCGGGAAGCACCAGCATGAAACGATTCACTTACCTTATCGGTCCGGTGTTCCTGCTTCTCATCTTCCAGGTAAGCGTTTCCTCTGCCGCCTCCCCGACAACTACTCCCGGTCCGAGCGGCGGGAGTATCTATTTCGATACCAACCCGCCCGGCGCCACGATCTGGCTGGATGGCCTCGAGCTGGGAACCAGTCCGTTGACCTATTACTCCGAGAAAACAGGAACATTAGACGTGCGTCTGCGGAAGAGATTATTCGAGGATTACACCGATACAGTCGTTGTGATTGCCGGTGAAAGGGTAGTTTTCTATGCCCGGCTCACACCGGTTTCAGGTGTTTTAACTGATAAGACCACACCCGTTGCACCGGTGACAACCATCACGACAATCAGCACATCAACGATAACAATTCCTACTCCCTGGCCGACATCATCGCCCCAATCGCCGGTCGATCCTGCTGTCGTTATCGGGGCAGCTGCTCTCGCCACCGGGTTTTTTGTGATCCGGCGGCGGTAATTCCCTTCAGGGAAGGATCTTTTTTGTGCAAACCGCATCGTTTTATTAACCGGCTCCTTTATGTCTGGTGTTGCATAACGTAAGGGTAACAGGGGAGAACGTCGTACCATGAAAGATGCCGGGTACTCTATCATTGCAGTATGCGTCGTTGTGGGTTGTGTAATCGCGTGCGGTTGTTCCACGCCGCGACCCTCAGCGGAAACCGTACAGAATGTGACACCCGGGAGCGTGGTAACCGATGCCGGGCTCCGTATCATCACTGAGAATCTCCCTCCGTTTAATTATGCCGGTGCAGACGGGAAGGCAGCCGGTCAGGCTACAGAAGTGGTAAACAGCATTCTTGCCCGGCTGAACCAGACGGCTGAAATTGAGATCCTGCCGTGGACCGAAGGATACAGCCTTGCCCGAGCCGGGCCCCGTGTGGCTTTGTATTCAACCGCCCGGACCGATGAGCGTGAAAACCTTTTCAAGTGGGTCGGTCCGGTTGCGTCATCTGAATACACGCTCTATGCACGGAACGGTTCCGGTCTGCAGATTAACAGCCTCGAAGCGGCAAAAAAGGGCGGACGTATCGGCGTCGTGAAAGATGATGCCAGGCACCAGTTCCTGCGGGAAAACCGGTTTGATAATATCACGACCTGCGGGAGCGATGCCGAATGCCTCCGCGACCTGATGGCGGGCAGGACGGACCTCTGGCTGGGAAGCAGCGAGAATGCAGCTGATACTGCCCGGAACGAGGGTATCGATCCGTCCGTTTACACAGCGCTTTACCCGGTCCGGACAGTCAGTCTTTATATCGCATTCAGCAATGACACCCCGGATAGCGTCATTACCTCCTGGCAGGCTGCTCTTGACGCAATGAAGGGGGATGGGACGTTTGATGCCATCAGGAAGAAGTATGGAATGACGGGCGCTGCAACAGGGGTACCGGTATCGACGGGAGCGCAGGCTGACCTTGCCCTGAATATCATGGCTGCAGAAACGGATGCCCAGTTAAAAGCCGTCCTCCGCCCGCTGGAGGTGCTGGCTGTAACACCGGAGGCACGATCCGGAGAATGGCAACATATACGCCCACTGCTCGCCACTCTTGAAGAAAAGGAACCCGATGCCCGCACGTGGTTTGCGCTTCCGGACGGGAGCTATTATACCGTTGTCGATGGGCTTACGAGCGCCAACCTGAAAAACCGGTCCTATTTTCCGGTTGTACTTGGCGGCAAAGAATCGGTGGGTATAGTGGTCATGAGCTATTCAACCGGCAAAAATGTTGCTATTATCGCAGTGCCGGTAAAGAATCAGAGTACAGTGACCGGAGTTATGGGATCTTCAGTGTACCTTGACACGCTGACCGACAGGCTCCGGAGCAAAGTGCCCGAACCGCTGGTTTTCTACGCTATCGATACCGAAAGCAGGTTTGCCCTTCACTCTGACAAGGGGCAGATATCCCGGAATGTTGCAGTGATCGGACCGGAATCATCGTTCGGGCGGGCAATCGATACGATGCGTGCACAGAGTTCCGGCAACGTCGGGTATGATGACGGGGGAATTCACTATATGGCCCGGTTCCGGTCACACGCGCTGACTGGATGGCGGCTTGTGGTCGCATGGCCACTGTGAGGCGGCACACCGGCAGCAAGTTAATAACCCCATGAATTTTTTTGATCCTGTTCGATAATCCCATCGGTGCACTGAATCATACCAAGTACCTTCAGCGTGCCCTGAACAATCGGCAGTCATTATTACCAGATGCCCGGGATAAGGCGGTACCTCACCTTCTGAGTATATTCACGGTATCCCGGCAGCTCCCGCAGGAGGACCTCCTCCTCGTTCATGATACGGAAGACCAGGACTATTGGCAGGATGAGGAATACGGGCAGCGCCCAGTATGACCCGAGTGCAACGGGCGTCGCGAGCCACATGATGCTGGTCCCGAGGTACATCGGGTGGCGGACCCGGGCATAGGGGCCGGTGGATATCACGGTCTGGTCCTGAGCCACTTCCACGACTCTTGACGCGAAGGGATTCTGCCGGAAAACGAGAAATACCAGGGCATAGCCGACGATGACCAGGACATCTGCGGCAAGGACCGCCTCCACCGGGATGTCTGACCAGCCGTACCGGTGGTCAAGTCCCGGGATCAGAAAACCGGCGAGGAAAATGAGGCCTGATGCTTTGATGATCCTTCTCTGGGCGGATTCTTTTTCATTGAACCGTATTCTCCGTGCCAGGAGGGACGGATCCTTTCTGAGAAGGTAGGTGAGCACGAACAGGAAGGGGACGAAGAGAACTGCGATAAAGACCCACGCCTCCCAATAATCGAGCGTGCCGGCTGGGATAAAGAATATCAGGCACAGAGCGAAGAGGACTGCGGGGACCAGCACCACGATTTTTTTCCTCAGTTTCTTCTGTTCTTCTGCGTCCATTGCGTGGTAGATTGTGGTTTCCCGCACAAAAATTATTTGGGTAAAAAGCCCCAGGGAAGACGTGTCGTAACATTTATCGTCCATCGTTCTGTTGTACTCTCATCGGGAAGGCATGTCCCGACCCCGACATTGACTTGAGGAGAATTAACCATGGCTCAAAAACTCCCGCCCGGTATCGCCCTTGTGAAGTATCACAGAATATACGCGGATGCACAGGGTGGCTCGCACTTTGATTCCGTTACGGTCGAACAGAGTCTTGCGAGCGGGGCACCACCCGCCGCCCCGTTCTACGTCTCCGCGGATAAGCCCGCATCGAAGTATCGTTTCTATTCGTTTCAGCCCGGCTGGATCGGCGACTGGCACCCGTGTCCCGCACGGCAGTTCCTTGCCCTTATGACAGGCGCGGTGGAAATGGAAACTACCGACGGGACGGTCAGGCGTTTAAAGCCGGGGGACCTCGTCCTGCTGGAGGATACCACCGGCAAGGGGCACGTGACAAGGAACACCGCGGACGGGTACGCTACGTTCCTCGTGGTCCCCGTCCCTGCGGCCTGATTCAGAAATGTAACCGGACGAGGATCCCCTGGTCGGCATATTTTTCCCCGGAATCCTCTGCCACATACGGAAGCCCTGGCCGCTCTCCCCGAAGTACGGGTGCCCTTGCCAGCGCGATCATTTTTATGAAAAATCCACTCCCACCTTCATCTTACCGGGCAGGTCCCGTGCCCAGGCCGCGATGGCTGCCCAGTCGCGGAAATCACCGACCGGGGACTTTGCTTTCTTTACGGCCAACCGCTGGAACCACGACAGCTTTTCCGGATCCAGTCTGCCCGCAAAAATCGTCTCCGCAACCGGCCGGACCGGATCGAGGGCGGCATGAAGCGCCTTTTCTGCCCATGCCATCCCTTCCGGATCCTTTGTCACTGCCGTAAGGCAGACAACGAATCCGGCGACCGGCACTCTGGCAAGCTCCGGGGAATGACGCTGCACAAATTTTCCCATGCCCTCAATCTTCCCCAGGTACATCGGGCCTCCGATTACGACCGCGTCATACCCTGTGGGCGATGCCCCCTTTGCGATCTCAACGGCATCGGCGGAATACCCTGCAGCCTGCAGTTCCTTTGCAATGGCCTGTGCGATTTCTGCGGTGGAACCCTTTTTCGTTGCATATGCGACAAGTATGCGAGCCATAATCTTCCCTTCCGGGGAATTGGAGAGCGGGGTAATTAAGGTATGGGGTGACAGCAGATTTTCATGATGCTTTTCTCCCTTGATTCAGCGTTTTCCCTGCTTCAGGGTACCTTCAGGCATATCCCGTTTTTGCGAAACCTGACATGCACTGTTCATAAATGCTCATTACGATCCCGGACCTGTGAAGATCCTGGTCATTCATTGCGAACATCTGATAGTGAGAATACCAGGGATCTGATGTCTGCCGGGCAGGGCAAGATTTATTTTGGGGATGTACAATTCTCATCACCATGATGAGGATCACGGCATGTGCAAAAGGCAGGGTCCAGGGTGTCGGGTACCGTTACTTTGTTACTGACTGTGCACGGGAGACCGGCGTATCCGGATTTGTTAAAAATATGCCTGATGGTTCAGTTACTATTGTTGCCGAGGGCAGCAATGATGCTCTTGATACATTTGTACGGATGGTGCGAACGCACAGCAGTAAGGCAATCAGGGTTGATGCTCTGGAGATTACCCGCACCGAACCGACCGGTGAGTTTTCCGGGTTCGGGATACGCTTTTGAGGGATATTACGATGCAGACAGAAAAGAAAAAGCCGAAACGTTCACCTTTTGAATTGGTCACGGCTCCTGATCCATCAGAAGCCCTCAGGATCCAGGAGATGCTGAGGCACCACTGCATCATTGAAAGGACTATTGATATCTGTGAAATCCGGTACGTAGCGGGAGCTGACGCAGCCTATGATCAGGATACGGCATATGCCGCGATTGTCGTGATGAAGTTTCCCGGGCTGGAGGTAGTGGAAAAAACTTGTTCGGTGCAGGAGGTTTCTTTTCCTTACATTCCCGGGCTGTTATCCTTCCGTGAAGGACCGGCGATCCTGGATGCGTTCAGCAACCTCACCACAGTTCCCGATCTCATCTTCATGAACGGGCACGGGTATGCACATCCGAAAAGGTTTGGTCTGGCCTGCCATGTCGGGTTGCTCCTTGACATCCCTTCAATCGGCGTGGCAAAACGCCTGTTGATCGGGGAGGCCGGGCAGCCTGATGCAGCACGCGGGTCCACGGAGCCGGTGCTCGACAATGGCGAGATTATCGGCAGGGCGGTCAGGACCGTACAGGATGCAAGGCCGGTTTTTGTTTCCGTTGGGCACAAGGTGGATCTTGCCCAGGCCGTTGACATGGCACTGAAAACGACAACAATTCACCGGATTACCGAACCGCTCTGGCATGCGGACCTGGTATCACGACAATGCCGGGATAAGCAACCCGTTCCTGTAACCCCTTATTTCCCCGGTTAGGATCGCCGCGGGGGGCGTCCCTTTTTGGTACGGCGCAGGTCTTCGCAATAGCCGGACTGGCATTTCCCGAAATTACTGGCAGTGTACAATTTTAATGGGAAATAGTTGACTTAACGTCTCACCCCGCGAGGGTATTCAATTTCCATTCTGTGTGCCTGTGGCCGCAGGCATCGTGTTTGTTTTAATGGGAATTCCTCTGCAGGTACAACAAACATTTCTCCCTTGATCCGTCGGTCCAGCGTATGGATCGGGACCTTGATCCCTTTTACCTGGTACCTGCAGGCCAAATAAATTCCACAGAACGGTTATTTTTCCCGGTGAACGGCTTACTTGTGCGCCGTTTGTTGTATTTGTATCAGGTTCCCACAGGTGTCGTCGAAGACGGCTATGGTTACATGCTCCACTACTGCTGTTGGCTCCATGGTGAACCTCACACCGAGCTTTTTTAATCGTTCATGCTCTGCACGAACATCAGAAACGCCGAAATTTGTCGCGGGAATTTCCTGCTCAAAAATTGCGGTCTGGTATGTTTTTGCTGCCGGATTATTGTTCAGTTCAAGTATGAGCTCGGTACCGTTTTGGTCGTCAGGCGAGACAACGGTGAGCCACCGGTATTCTCCTGCGGTGATGTCGCTTTTTTTTACAAAGCCAAGGGTTTCAGTATAAAACTCGAGGGCTTTATCCTGATTGTTAACGAATACCCTGGTGTATATGATTTTCATAATTTACGCCTTACTGCTGCAATTACAATAATGTTGTTATATAACCAAGATGCTCGAAATTAACGTCAGGTAATTATCTGCCCGGTAGAAAATCTCAAACAGGAGGGGTCGGATTTTGCTGTGAAAGATGTGGTTTGTGAAAGAGCCTTATCATGGGGTACAATGTGACATGGTTTGTGATCTTGTAGAGATATACTCTGAAAGAAAAGTGAATAGAGATGAGATAATCCCAATTACTTTGATCAAAACACTACAGATTAACCGGTTGGAAAGGAGTGTTGAATTGGATCTCACATCGTTTTTCCAGGAGGAGGGAGTTGACGTCTTCTCAGAAGTCAGCCTGGACGCCCTTTCAGATGAGGACAGGGATGCAGTAGTGCACTTTTTCCCAACGGCCCAATCGGTGATCGTTTTTGGGAGGGAAGTTCCGGTTCCGGTATACCGGATGCCACCGAAGGAAAAGACCCGGGAAATGGTCCGGATTGCTGAGGCGCTGGACACCACTGCAATCAGGCTCGCCGCTCTCCTCAAAGCGGAGCAGGTCCCGGCAAGGCCCGTTCCGCTCTACCTTCCCGTAAAAATGGTTAATGGAAGAATACAGGGAGTTGTCCGGTTGAAACAGGTAGCAGCAGCCGGGGGACTCGGGTCGTTGGGAAGGAATACCGTTCTCCTCACACCCCGGTTCGGCCCGCGGCTCTTGCTGAGCGGGGTCGTGAGCGGACGCAGGGTCCAGGAATCCCGGCAGGTTAAAAGCAGTGCTGGAAGAAAAGAAGCGCCCCTCTGCAAAGGGTGCGGACGCTGCATCAGAACCTGCCCGGCAGGAGCATTGGGGCCGGAGGGCGTCGATGCGTTCCGGTGCCGGGACGTGAGTGCCTGGGTTCCCCCCATTCTCGTTCCGGCTGCGAAATGGATACTGGGACGATCGATAGTGCAGAAATGCATGGCACCTCTTGCACCATGGTTTGCCCGGAGGGCAACGATGCCGTGCAGCCTCTGCGTCACCGGGTGCCCGAATTTTTCAGGGGATGAAGGGAAGGGTCAGGCATCGCCGCCGCAATCCCCTCACTAAGGATTATCCTTATCCGCACATCACCGGAGAGAAATCCCCCCTCTGGACCATGATGCTGTGATTGAGCAGTCCGGTCTGCCGGACTGTCCGGTCATTGGATACGTGATAGCACCGGGCAGAAATGATCGGTACACCGGAACCTTCCTGGATGAACGCAACATACCAGCCATCGGGAGCTTTCTGTGTCCCGATGGTTTTGAGGGTAAGATGTCCTGGCGAGTAGTCCCTGAGATCTGGCCAGGTCTCCTGTACTATCCGGATCGCATCCCGCTCATCGGGCAGACCCCGCTTCCCGTACCTGTCCCACCACATCCTTACTTCGCTCCTGTCCGGTTTGAAATAATGCAGGGAACAGAGAGACGGGGGATAATGCCCGGCCCGGTATCCTTCAATCAGGAAGAGGGCTTCGTTTCCTACCGTCGAAGTCTGGTTCACCGGCCAATACGAGCTTATGGGCGATACCACCGGAGCTGCGGGTTCCGTTGAATCTATCACCTGCATCAGCAATTCAGCATCGCGGGGCGTTATCCAGTCATCTGGTACGCCAGGGACAAGGACCGGCCGATCAGGATACAGGCGCAGGCCATTAAGATATTCCATCGGCGAATGGGTTTCGAAGTAGCAGGAATCCAGACCCGGCTGACGGATTTCAAGGTTTTCCATCTCGTGATCGAATGTGCAGTTTTCCGTAACCGGACGCGTCTCATTACCCGGCAGGACCCCAGTCCCTGGCATGGTATTTTGCATGGCTGGGAACAGGGCGGTACATCCTGCGCTCATCGATGCAGCAACGAGTATCCCCAGGCACAGGAAGATTCCGGTATTCTTCCCGGTGGGCATTTTATGTGTAACAGGCATTGCAACTCTCCGGAACCATCATGAGATGTACAGTGAAAAAAGAATTCCCGCACAACTCTTAACCTGACATGAAGTCCGGTACTGCCAAAGTCGGATTTCAGCTTTCCCGGCATTTTTCATATCCCGGAAAAGTCATAGCCGTGAAACGGGGCCAATGCATGCACTCCCCCGGTTATACCGGCAGGCAGTCATCCAGACAGCGGGTAACATCCTCGGAAATCACGTACCGGACACTCCTCCCCGTCCGCTCAACGTGAATAATTCTGTCCGTCTCGAGCACGTTCATATGCCACGTGACAGCGGCACCGGTGAACCCGAGCTGTCCGGCAATCTCGTCGCGACCGGCGGATGGCTGTCGCATCAGAATGTCCAGGATCTGTTTCCGGGTTGCATTCCGCAGGTGCCTGAGGATCAGTTGTTGTTTTTCCGTGTACATACCGTTGTTCTCGTAGAACCGGAGGGCTTCGGCATCCGGACGGCCGGTGATTTTCCCAGTCTGGGAAAGCATCTGCAGGTGGTGCCTCAGCGTGCCGAGACGGATGCCGGTTTCCCGGGCAAGACCCCGCAGGTGAATGCCGGGATTTTTCCGGATTGCTGTGAATACCGAGGACCGGACTGCCTGATCGAGGACATTGGACCGGGTCACCCGGCGATATCCCAGTGCCACCCATATCCTGAGGGCAATAAGGAGTTCAGCAGCCCACCCTGCTGCGAGAATGAGGAAGAGACCCAGGGGAAGTTCCCATACCGGAATCTCCACGGGGCTGGAAGGGACAGCCGAGAGTGCCGGCGGAGGACTGGCATATCCTGACTGTACGTGATATTCCTGTGCTGCCATACCAGGAGTGACCAGTGCCAGTACCAGGACAAAGACCAGTGTCCCTGCCTGCCACAGGATCATGCTCCGGCATCTCCGCTGTCCCGGTAAATCCGGAACGTATCGTTCCCAGAGGGCGATGTACCTGCTGACCGGACCTGGTAATACCATGGGCCGGGGGTCATGTTACTGCCCGAGGAGATCTCAAGAAAGATCCGCCGGTCAACAACCCCGTTGTCCGCATTCTGGAACGGGCCGAGGGTTGTTTCCGGCGTATAGATGACAACCGTGTGCGGGTTGTTCATCGTGTTCCATGACAGGTCAATCCACTGGCGGTCGGTGCCTGCAGGGATGGTTTCACGGTAAAAACGGGGGACGGGCGGCAGGTTCACCAGGCTGCCTCCAGGATAAAAGATTTCAGTCACACCGGAAAATGACGGACTGTCGCTATCCGGAAGTCCGACGTGAACCGGGGTGAGGATTGTCTTTGAGGATCCCGGAGTGCTGATAAGAAGACCCACAACGAGAACGATAATGAACAGGATCCCTATCCTCCGGTAATACATGAGGGGAATATTTTTTCGGGAACTACATAAAATCGCCGGGGCACAACGCTCTGGAGATTTTACACGATTGTGTAAGAAAGGTAATCCCAATATCATACTAAATACAATACCGGGAAGACGATGAAACAGGTTACCCGGGATAATCGTGAATGGTTCCAGGACTGGGCGAATGAATATGACAATACTCTGGGAAAGGTAAAAAGACACCATAAACTGCTCGATCTGGTGGTCCGGGAAGCGGGAATACAAAGAAATGACCAGGTTCTTGATATCGGGTGCGGGACAGGACTGCTGTCACTGAAATTCCTGAATGAAACCGATTGCAGGATCACGGCAATCGACAGCTCATCCGAGATGCTCAGGATATTCCAGGAAAAGATTGATAAGTTCAACCTGACGGGGAAAATTCATTGCGCACAACAATCCGCTGAGGATATGGATTTCAGACCTGACCAGTTTGACATAATTGCATCGACGGTTGCACTGCACCATGTGAAATTCAAGGAACCGGTTATTAAAAAAATCTATGACTCCCTGAAAGACGGCGGGCGATTTGTTATCGGGGAAATTGACATGGATACCACCGGAAGACTGGATGATCCTCAGCGATTAACAAGAATTCTGAAGTACCTTACAGGAGAACTTGCCCTCGCGATGAGAGAGGGAGGCGTACCGGCGTTTGAAAGGATGTATGATAATGGGAAGAAGCATATCCTGAACGACGGTGAGTACTGCATCGGATTTGATCAATGGAAAGATCTGTGCACGAATGCCGGATTTAAGAACATAGAAATCAGCCCTTTGAAAGGATTTGAATCGTTCAAGGTACTCGCAGCAACAAAATTGCAGGGAGGTGAAATGAGAAGCGATGAAATTTTTTCGCTCTCTCGTTTATAGCATCACACGGAATCATAATTTATCCTGGCAAAACGTACTGGCTCTATTCTGAATACACTGAAATACCGTCCGGATTGGCAGACTTTGGTATCAGAGAGGCAGGTTGAGAGATGGGACAGGGAATTTCATGAACTTGCTTTTAGATGATGATTCACCGCACGTATCCCTCATTTTTCTCATTCACCTGTCCTGAAAACTCACATGACTCTGTCAGCATGTCATCCGGGAGGGGAATGCCATCTTCATAATTGCAAAAAGAGTTTCCATGCACGTGGCTATCCAATTCGGTGATAAAGGAGTTGAGCTTACCAACAGGCACCAGGGGAACTCCTTCAAATACCCGGATCTCCTCCTCTATGAGGGTGACGAGAAGGGGGATCGCGTCCTCATTCGTGATACTTTCATAGAACGTGGTTCTTTCCTTATGCTGGCCGATAGCCCTTTTCAGAGCAGATAACCGGTAACGATTGCCCGCCCATTTCTTGCACTCTATCAGAAAAGTCTGGTTGCTCTTCCGGGCAATAACATCATACTGCCTTCGTTTTTTATTCCATGTTTTAACGGTATTTACCTTAACTTCGAAATCATTTTTTTCAAAGATGAAGGCCGTCAGCCTTTCAAAATTCTGCCATGGGGATTCTTCTGATACGATCTCCAAATCCCCGGTGCTTTCTATTTCTTCGAAGTTCATACCGTTGCGTTGCCTTTATTGTATGGTCTTTTGCATTATCAAATCTGTCAAACACTCTCCCGACAGGGCATACCCCCTCATAAGCCAAAGGCAGTCGATGGTATGACCCCGCCACGCCAATAACGTCAGTGATCAGTATCCCCGACAGCAAGAGCTGAAGGATGAGTTCCGGTCAGTGTGAGGGTTAATCACAACAAAAAAATCGCTAATGCCTGGCACAGAAATCTATCCGCCGCGGAGATGGAGTTTCGTGAAGAGCTCACACGCCGGGCAGAAGCAGCCTGTCTCTCTCATTGACGGGGCCGTGGACGTTCTGCATGCACAGAAGAGTTCGCCTGGCTGGTATCGTTTGAGAGAATGACGCTTATAGTTCTGGCATATTGTGCAGTACTTCCGGTAGATCTGCCGGTTCTCCTCAGTATCCGGTACACTGGTGTTGCCTTGACCAAACATGCTTTCATCAGGTGCGCAATGATGGATTATAGGTTTTTTAATCCGGTTCTCCGGTTTTATCCCGAAAACGGTCCGGTTCGCTCATTACGGTTTTAACTCCCTGTCAGCGATGACAGCCCACAAGGCAGATCAGGTCACCGGATTCCTGCGTTCACCGACCTGCTGACGCCACATGGCATAATACAAACCCTTCTGAGCAAGAAGATTGGCGTGAGAACCGGTCTCAATGATCTTACCCTGCTCCAGTACATAGATTACGTCAGCGTGCATGATCGTGGATAGCCGGTGAGCTATCAACAGGCAGATCTGGTCCTTACTCGTGGAAATATCCCGGATGGTATTCGTTATTTCCTTCTCGGTCAGTGAATCGAGCGCCGAAGTCGCCTCGTCAAAGATCAACAGACGGGGGTGACGCAGCAGCGCCCGGGCAATGGAAATACGCTGCTTCTCTCCTCCTGACAGGTTCATGCCGCTCTCGCCGATAATCGTGTCGATTCCATGTGCCGAACTTCTCACAATCATATCACAGGCAGCCTTGTGCAATGCATCCATCATCTGCCCGTCAGTCGCATCCGGCTGGACAAACAGGAGATTCTCCTTAATTGTTCCTGCAAACAGCTGGGCATCCTGCGAAACAAAACCGATCTGCCTCCGTAATGGGTTATACCGGATCTGAGAGGACGGGTGACCATTGAAATAGATCTCCCCGCTCACCGGATGGAATAGCCCCAGCAGGAGCTTGACCAGCGTTGACTTACCTGCACCGGAAGGCCCGACAAAGGCGATCGTCTCACCGGTCTTCATCTCAAAAGAAATCCCGTCGATTGCATTATAATTAGCTGTCTTGTGACGAAATACGACATTCTCAAAACGGATATCACGCAGCTCGTCAACCTCAATCGGATTTTCCACATTCTGTTCAATCGGCTTCTGCATCAGCTGGTCGAAATTATTGATGGACGATTCCACCTCATGATAACTGATAATGATTCCACCAAGGTCCTGCAAGGGTCCGAAAATGATCGTGGAAATGAACTGCATCGAGATCAGTTCTCCGGTGGTGAGGAGGTTTCGGAAAATCAACCAGAGAAGGATGAATAATATTGACTGCTTGAGAATGCTAAGCGTCGCTCCCTGCAGGAACGTCAGCAGGCGGATCCTTTTTACCTTCGTCATCTCCAGGTTGAAAATCTTCAGGTTCTGTTCCTGCAATCTCCGTATTTCCGGGAAGGTCAGGCCAAGACTTTTTACCAGCTCGATATTCCGGAGGGATTCGGTAATCACCCCCGATATTTTGTAGGTTTCGCGGTTGATCGACCGCTGCGTCATCTTGATCTGCTTGCTTAACAGTCCGGTGAGCGAACCCAGCACGACGATACCAATGATAAAAACAGGTATCAGGAGCAGGTTCTTGGTAACTGAATAGGTTATGAGAAAACAAATCCCGACGACAGAAGAGAAGACAACATTGATAAACGAATTGATGAATACCTGGGTATCCTCCCTCACCTTCTGCAACACTGACAACGTCTCGCCGCTCCGTTGTTCCTCGAACTCATCGTAGGACAAACGAAGCGTCTGCTGCAGTCCGTCATTGAAGATCTGCATGCCGAACTTTTTTACCGCCAGCCGGGTGAAATAATCCTGGAACGCTTTGGTAACCTGGGCAAGCACGGCAACGGAGATCGCCACACCCAGCCAGAACAGCACCCCTTTGACCAGCGCTTCTTCCGTACTGTTGGACGGGTTCAGGGCATAATCATCGATAATTTTTCCGAAAATAAGCGGATCGACAAGGCTCAGCAGCTGACTGATTCCCGCCAGGATGAGGGCGACAACAATGAGCACCCTCTGCGGTTTTAAATACTTCCAGAGGACACTCATGGTTCCCGGATACTGACGGTTATCGTAGTGGCTCCCCTCGTATTACTTGCAGATTTATCACCATTTTTCGAAGAGAATATCTCCCTCTCACCAGATAAATATCATCTTTGGGGAGTTCCCTGAGGATTACTGTAAGCTCCGGCGTCTGCGTACTCTGCGGGAAGCCGGATCCGGCAGAAATCATGCAGAGGTTTTTCGACTCGCGCTGCAAACAACCGGGTAATGGACCGTCGCCTTGTCACTGCAGTTTGTATCATGGCGATCCTGATCTCTCTCACCGTATTTTTTATTTTCTCACGGCCGATCACCGGCACGTGGGTCTGCACCGACCGGCTCACCGAACATTCACTGCTGACCGATGAGGTCACGGTCATCACCATCCGTCAGGATGGGACAACAGATTTCCGGAGTTACCAGACATACCTGATCGGCCGGTACCATATAAGGGACGGAAGCGGTACATGGGAGCCGGCAGGGTTCGGAAAATACCGTATCACGATTACGCATGGCATCGACTCGTCTTGCTCGCATTTTGAGAATTGTACGCTCGCAGCTGCTGTGCCGTTTGATGTTATCGTGGATCACAATCTGATCCGGGACACGATCGCTTACGATCCCCGGGCAGCACCTGAGTTTACCAGCATCCGGCCATTCGTACGATCGATCGTTCTGGACTGCAGCAACGGGTGCCCGGGATACTGATGTACCGGGGTTATCTCTCAGCCTTCTCTTCTTCCCTTCCCTGGTATCAGATGAAAGATACAAATCAGGGGAAATTGAAAGATATCTGCACCTTCAATCCGGACTCGCAACTACCTGAATCTGCATGCAATAATCAAGGTTATGAGAGTTCTGCGTTCACCGGCATTGGACATGGCGAGACACCATACCAAAGCAGACCTTATTTCCAGGAATAGTATTAATCAGATATTCAACTCATGTGTTTCGATGCTGACAGGAGGTAAAAAGATATGATTACCATCTATTTTGACGGGTTATGCAGGCCCAGAAACCCCGGTGGCGTGGCTACCTACGGATACGTGATTTACAAAGACGGAGAAAAGGTGAAAAGTGGATATGGGATGGTCGGCTCAGGTGCCGGGATGACGAACAATGTTGCGGAATATTCTGCACTGAAACATGCGTTGGAATGGGTAATGGAAAATTGTACTGAAGACGAGATGGTGATCAAAGGTGATTCCCAGCTTGTCATTCATCAGATGAATGGTACCTGGCAGATAAAATCAGAAACCTCAAAGAAGTATGTCCCGGAAATCCGCAGGCTGCTGACGAGCAGGAAAACGAGTTTTGTCTGGATACCCCGGGAACAGAATGCGGAGGCCGACCAGCTCTCGAACATTTCCTATAATCTGGCAGGCAGGCATCCAACCAACCGTGCTGGTTAGAGTCCGGGTACGGCATCAGACCGGAGCCACCGGATTGGATTGCATCTTTTTTGATACGTCTCTTCCAATAAGGATTCACTGCGTGTTGGCCTAATCTCCGACCCGCATGACGCCATAATGCTAGTGTCTAAAATTTTGGAAAAGGTGGACAATCGGCTGAGCCGGACTCTGTCATCACCGGTTAACAGAGAGAGTCCCCGGTCCCCACAATATTCCCGGTTACATTATTGGTGGTATCGAGGACAGCATGCGCAACCAGGTACGCCTGGTGATATCCCATGATGGCTGCCACGTTGTTCACCGCATCAAAAGCCGTGTAGACGACGATGAATCCCAGCACCAGCACGGACAGGAGACCCGGCTTCTCATTCTGCCGGAAGATATAGGGAATGACAATCATCAGGGGGAGCAGGGCAAGCACTCCCAGGATCATGCAGGGAACCATGCCGAGACGAGTAAAACAGGCTGCGCTCACGGAATTGCATTCCATGAAATGTTCCTGTACCGATGCCATATAGAGAGTGGAGGCAGACGCCACGCTCGCAAAAAACATCGCAGCCGCAATGAATATCCAGTACCGTGTATCGAATTTCACATCACTCAATCTGTGGTGGTCCGATGTTATTCCCATTTTCCTTTTCGGATATCCTTCGCCAGTTTACCAATCCCTTTCCACCGCTTCCGCTCAATTCTGACCAGGCCAATTGCAGACTTCTCCTGTTCGAATGCGAGCTCCCGCATTAGCCGGAGATAATTGTCCAGCCGCGACAGGGAAAGAATCCCGTCGCTGACCGCCTCCCGGACTGCACAGCCCGGTTCCTGCTCGTGCCGGCAATCGGAGAACCGGCAGCTACCCGCAAGTTCAAGTATGTCCGGGAACGTGTCGGAGATGCCGGAGCCGTCGGTGCCGATGCCGACCTCCCGCAGTCCGGGGTTATCGATCATGAGCGCTCCTGATTTCAGGACAAACATCTGGCGGACGGTTGTTTTGTGACGTCCCTTCCCGTCATAGTCACGGGTGACCGTTGTCTCCTGCACGGATTTTTCCAGCAGCGTGTTGATTAGGGTCGATTTGCCGACACCCGAGGAACCGATGAGGGCGATCGTTATGCCGGGTGTGAGCCAGGGATCGATCTGTGAAATCCCGGTTCCCTTCAGTGCGCTGATACATACTACCGGGATACCGGCAGATAACGGGGAAATTTCTGCAACAAGAGTCGAGGGATCTTTTACAAGATCGGATTTGTTGATGACGATGACCGGGCTGGCACCGGAGGCGTGGACGACAGCAAGGTAGCGTTCGAGCCGCCTCGCGTTCAGGTCAGGGCCGGCAGCAGTGACGATGAAGACGGTGGTGATGTTTGCCGCAATTACCTGATCGGTTCCCTCGTTTCCGGCTACACCCCGGGAAAAGACGGTTTTTCTAGGGAGGATATCTATTATGGTCGTGGCACCGGCTTCAGGCCGGTGGAGCAGCACGACAAAGTCCCCTACCGCGGGAAACCGCCCGAGCTTCCGCAATGAGCCGGATATTCCTGCCAGGACAGATCCGCCTTCGATGAAGACATCATACACCGTGCGTTGCCGGCATGCCACTCGCCCGGGAATATAGGGGCCGGTATATTTTGAGAATGCCAAGGCACATTCATCGTCCCAGCCCAGGGTTTCCAGGGAGACGGGAAGATGCTGCCCGCAGTGTTGTGGGGAATTGCTCATAAAAACCCAGTAATATGTACAATGTGATATCCATCCTGACAAGTGTTTTGTGGTCACATTCGCTTGAAATGAAATTGATACCGGCAAACGATAAAAGTTGGACTGGAAATCAATCAACCGGACCGCCAGTGAAGTAAGGATTTACAAAATATCCCGTAAAAGTGTATTTTAATTGGATGATATTTTTCAGATCAGCACATTTTCTCCTGAAATAGCCTCCGACTGAAAAGCGGAGAGCAGGTTTTGCACGATTGAGATCGCAAACGAACCGCACCACCACAGAAAAACAGAGGCATGATGCATTTATATCCGTGAAAGACCTTATTACGGGCAGGAAGTGACATGGAAACGAAAAACTCTCCGACCTGCCGGAATTCGACCATCGCCGGGCTGCTCTTTTTCATTGCAGGTACCGTGATCCTTATGGGTATCATAACTGCAGAGATATTCTACCCCCCCGGGTACAGCACTTCGAACAGTGAGATCAGCGACCTTGGGGCGACCCGCCCGCCAGACAACCTCATTTACCAGCCATCGGCATCGATCTTCAACGGGACGATGATCAGCGGAGGTCTCCTCGTGCTGGCCGCATCCGCGTTCCTTTTCAGGGACCTGAAACGCCGGATCATCCTCTTTCCCGCATTGCTCGGAGCAGGTATTCTGGGCGTGGGACTGTTCCCGGGCAATAATGCCTTCTTTCACCCGTTGTTCGCACTCGTGGCATTCATTGCAGGTGGATTGTCTGCACTGGTTTCCTCTGCGATAACCAGCACTCCCTTCAGGTACGTGCTGGCATTCCTTGGACTTGTCACCCTCGTATTCCTGTTCTTTTCCTCACTGTTCATCCCCTTCCTTGGCGATGGCGGAACAGAACGGTTCGTCGCGTACCCGGTAGTCATCTGGGCGATAGGGTTTGGCGGGTACCTGATAGGGAAGGGGAATGAAAATTTGGGGGATCCTGTCCGGTAACCGCTCAAAAATGAGGGGATGCCCAAAGTTGAATAAGACCATGATTGAGTGCCCCGGCTGCCATCTGAAACTTCCTGATTGTCACCTGGATCTCCCTGACCGGACCAATGCCTCGGGAGAGTGCCTTCAGGCTTATTCCGACCTCATGTCTTACACGGTTGCAAAGCAGGACCCGGAGTTCATCCACCAGCATGTGGTCGACACGTATGCAGCGCAGCATGCCGGCGGATCAACCCGGAACATCACGGTTGCATTCGGGCTCATCGGACTGTATCTTGCCCTTGAAAAGGGGTACAATGGTAAACAGGTGCAGCAGGCCCACATGAGAATCGCAAAGACACGAAAGGTCTGGCCCCGGCTTGAGCCGCCTTTACAGCCGTTAGTCCTGACGGTCATGGATGTGCTCCGGGCAGGGACCCATGGGGAGAAAGATACCATGATCAGAAAATGGATGGCGGCGGTCTGGGAGAGCTGGTCAGACCGCCACACATGGATCCGGATGACGACAGACGAGCTTCTTGCCTCTTCCGGAAATTGGAGATCGGGGAAAAGAAGGTAGGCACTTTACCCGGGAACCTGTGATTTTTTTTCGATTCCCGTAATCTCTTAATTCTGTGTAAGGATTCTCACGCTCAAATGTA
This sequence comes from Methanoregula sp. UBA471, assembly GCA_002495065.1. Taxonomy (GTDB): domain Archaea; phylum Halobacteriota; class Methanomicrobia; order Methanomicrobiales; family Methanospirillaceae; genus Methanoregula. The sequence goes on from DADT01000068.1 coordinate 24,600, forward strand.
TTTCACGGATTTTCAACTTCGGTACCGGTAAGCATAATGTCCAGCATGATAATCAACCCGAATGCACCTGAAGCAATGATGAGATCAATGATTACGGTAATCATCGCTTTCAAAAAGAACTGTATATCATCAAGCTTCACATAACGCAGGTCTCCCTGCAGAGCACCCAGTAAAATCAGGACACATGACGCGATAAATGCCGCAAAGAATACGGCATATGCAGCCGGTATACGATGCAGGTATTTGTGCAGAAGTATTGCAGGGGAAACGAAAAGGAGCGGGTGACTGCAAATGCCGATCAGGAACCTCAGGGCTTCGGAATTACCGGGGAGGGGAGGTTCCATCGACATGCCCACAACAACGAAGATTATGCCTGCAGCCAGGGGAATGAGAACCTGTGCCGGTCGCGAGGGGATCCACCGGACCGCATAAAACAACATCACGGTCAGGACCGAAAACGGGATGCCAAGCACTGCCCACAGCATGAGCAGGAGCATAAAGTTGCCAGGATCAAAAACCGGGACCACATTGTTACTATAACCGTTAATGGATAAATTTTACATCCTCAGCATGTGCGTCATCCCCGATCTTACTGCCAAAACCCGCCGTTCTCTGCGGACCAGACACGGCAGGAGATCTGCCACCCTTTTTGATGAGAAAAATGGTCTGTCCTGTCGTCTGCCTAAGATGAATCACTCAACGATTTCCTCATACCCACCCATGGTGAATCATAAAATTCCTTCACCGATGCTTAAAAATTCACAATCCTGAAAATATGCAATCCTTCATTTACCCGAGGGAGGTATATCCTGTCATGGCAGCGACAACATACATCGTAAAACAATTCGGTATCGTCAGCGTCGGGAAATTCTTTGCCGTCTTCGGACTGGTATGGGGCTTTTTTATGGGGATCATCCTTGCTGCCGGTCTGGGAGGGATGGGATCGGTCTTTGGCGCCCCTGCGCTGGGGGTCGGTGCAGGTCTCCTGGGGCTGGTCTTTATGGTCATTTTCGGGGGAGTTATCGGGTTTATCGGGGGTGTCATTGCTGCTATCGTATACAACATCGTGCTTGGGGCAATGGGAGGTATTGAAATGGACCTGGAAGCAAAGGCCTGAGTCATTCAGTCCTCGTGAAAAATCCGACTCATGAGAAGAGGCAGGAATTCCCATTGGCACATGTTCAGTTCAACCGGTAATGAACCGTCCACTGGGTCTTCCGGATGAGTCCGATGTATCGTAAGAGCCTGAGCCAGCCCAGTTTCTTCTCGTCGGAATCAAAATAACTCCACTCGTCCAGGAATTGTATCCCGCTGTGCCATTGTTCCATCTCACGCCCGTCGCTGATACCGGAACGGAACGTGGCATCCTTTCCCAGATGCACCTGCCGCTGCAGCTTGGAATCCAGCATCCTTTTTAACGGGGGTCGGAGCCAGAATGAATTCACCACTTCACAGACCAGCCCGGAACCCGGGAACATTTCCTGAAGTTTCAGGACAAGCGATCTGACATCCCTGCCTTCAAGGTACATGAACACACCCTCGGCCATGAACAGGAACGGTCCGCTGTACTGACGTATGACAGTCATCCACTCGAAATCCAGGACAGACGAGGCGATCAGGTGATACCGATCCGTCTCTTCGAAAAAACCTTTCCTGATCCCGATTATCTCAGGCAGGTCGAGGTCAAAGAAGATCACCTTTCCGTTATCGACCCGCAGGAACCGGGAATCGAGCCCGCAGCCGATGTTGACAATAACACCCTCAGGATACTTCTCCAGGAAATCCCGTGCATAGTCATCGTATTTTTTTGCACGGATGGCAATATGGACAACGAGCATCCTGTCCAGCGTACCGGCAACGAGTGTCCTGTCAAGGGTATTATCTGACCGGGAGAGCGTTTTATTCAGTTCGGTCATGATCTCAACGGATTTCGGGTCGGAGAGGATGGGATTGTCTGAGAGGGTCTCAAGGGCATGGCAATAGAGGGTGATAAAAGACGTGGATGCAACATCACCAATCCCTGCGAGCATGTTCCCCTCCCGAAATCAGGTTACAGAGTATTGAGGTATTTGCATTGAGAAGGTAAATGTTTGTATTGACATCGCGGCAGAGAACCCAGGGGAAATTTTCCCCAAAAAAATAAGCGTCACGGCATCCTTTATCATGACAGAATTTCGTACCAGGACTCCCCATGATCTCCGGTTTATACCTTATCATCATCCTTATTGCACTCGTAATTATCATCGCCATCATCTGGCGGTTTGCATCACGCCGTCACGCGATTCCCTGCCCGGTCTGGATGAGCGGTCTGCTGGATACCCCGTTTTCCCGCGGGATGAGTGCCCGGACATATACGACAATCCAGAGACTTGATGTAAAGCCGGGGATGAAGGTGCTGGATGCAGGCTGCGGTCCGGGCCGACTCACCCTGCCCATCGCCGGGATCGTTGCCCCTCATGGCGAGGTAACGGCGATCGATATCCAGGAAGGGATGCTGAGCCAGGCACAGGAACGGGCCCGGAAGGCAGACATTTCAACTGTCCGATTTCTCCGGGCTGGTCTTGGGGAGGGCAGACTGGAACATAACTATTATGACCGGGCGGTGATGGTTACGGTGCTGGGTGAAATCCCTGACCGTGAAGCTGTATTACACGAACTCTATGACGCCCTGAAGTTCGGGGGCATCCTGCTTGTCGAAGAGACCATCCGGGATCCCCATTTCCAGACGCACGGCACGGTCAGCCGCCTGGCCGGCGCTGCAGGGTTCAGGGAGAAGGATTTTTTTGGGAACCGGTTTTCCTATACTCTTCTCCTGGAAAAACCTTCCCGTGAGTAATCGTGATGATGGTTGTATCATGGCATTTTTTACCTGGCCGTTTTTATCTTACGTGAAAAAAAAAGCGTTTAGAGGCTTTGTTGAAACTTAAGATTTCCCATGAAAACAAACACGATGCCTGGTGCCACAGGCACACAGAATGGAAATTGAATACCCATACGGGGGGAGACGTTAAGCCACCTATTTCCATATTAAATTGAATTAAACAAGATGTGAGTAAGATTATTATTTCCCATAATTATTTGTGATAAACTCCGCCACCCCCGACGGGGCGCCCCCGCGGCGGTTCAGTGACTATAAGCATATTTGTAAACACCGCACTGCCCCGCCGTGCCTCGGAGAGGCCCTGAGGCGAAGGAACCCTCATAGGATTACACGGTTTAAATGTTTCATGGTTCGGGTGTGAACTCCCGTTCATTCTCGTGTCAACACAGCCCTTTTGAGAGTGATCTCTGATTCCCGTCACCTTTCATCCCCAGTATTTCCTTATGATATCGGATATTCCAAAACGTCCCTGCAGCAAAGAACGTATAATTAAGTATTAGTATGACGGAACTGGAATTCCTGTTAATGATGACTGAACCTCACATGCGGAATCCCGATACCCTTGGTTCATCCCAACGGGATGAATAAACATCGACCCCCGGACGTTCCCGCGTATCCTAAGGATCGAGGGGCTTATTCCCTTTACCCTGTGTGCCATCCTGCTGGGCTTTGCAGTGACAATCCGGGAAGCCGGATTTGCCGTCGCTGACTGGACCCTGTTCATCATCGCTGGCGTGGCGGCGCTGCTGATCCATATCGATGGCCACATCTGGAATGATATCATGGACCTGGAGATCGACCGGCATGAGAAAAGCGGGGAGACCGGGCGGGACCGCCCCCTGGTGTTCGGGTGGGCAACTGTCGATGAATACCGGCAGATGTCAGCGGTCATCGTCGTCGTTGTGGTAATCCTTGGTGCTTTCCTTACAACACAGCGTATGTTTACTCCTGTACTGATTATTCTGGGTCTGTGTTTTGCCTACGGGTATAACCATCCCCGTATTGCCCTGGCCTACCACCCGTTCACCGAGTGGTACATTTTTCCCTGGCTTGTCGTCGGCGTTACAGTGACCGTCGTCTATGCAGCAACCGGTATCTTCTCCCTGCTGGCGTTCGTGCTGTCGCTGCTGCATGGCCTGATGGCGACCTGTTTTGTTGTGTCGATGATGCGCCGGGATGCACGTTCTGACAGGATAGGCGGAAAATGCACTACGTCTGTCCGGTACCCGAAACTGCCGCACTCGACAATATATGGAATCGTAACCCTGCTGGTAGCTGTCCTGATACTTTTCCCGCTGGCCGGGATTATCGGAAGAATCGGGATCGCATATACGCTTGTTCTCACAACGGTCATTCTTGCCGGGATCACTACCAGTATCGGGTCGGGAATAGATCAGCTCAGTACCCGTTTCCTGTACTCGCATTTTCCTGATTTTGAGAGAGACGCCAACAGGCTCATGATACAGCAGGCAGGAGTATCTGTTATCCATGCGGTGGCGATAAGCATCATCGTGCTGCTGGTCGGGGGAATAGTATGAACATTGCGATTGCAGGTGCCGGCATTGCCGGGGGATACCTGGCAAAGCTTCTTGGACAGAAAGGAATCTCACCGGATATCTATGATGGTATGGACCATGATACCCGCTGCCGGTGTCGCTCGTGTGGGTGGGGGGTACCCCGAAGTGTCGAGCCATACCTTGCGGAGGTAGGGCTCGATTTCAGTGACTACCTGCTTGAATCCATGCCATCGATGAATTTTGACGAACTCGTCGCATCGACGCCTCTCTGCACCCTGGACAAACCAAAGCTTATCCGGGATTTTACAAAAGACATCCAGGTAGAGAAGCGGAACCTGAGTCATGATGAGGAAGGGGATTATGATGTCGTAGTGGATGCGACCGGGATTACCCGGGCACTCCTGCCGCCGTGCAGGTCTGACCTGACACTCCCGACACTGCAGCAGAGGGTAGCTGTTGAACAGTTCGGAAGTGAACGCCTCAGGGCGGGCGTCTACGGGAACTGTATTCCCGGGCTCGGGTACCTGTGGGTCTTTCCTCTTGGTGACAATATCTACCACATCGGAATCGGGGGGATTGGTCTTACCCGGCTCGATACGCTCCTGGACCGGTTTTACAGCAACCTGTCAGAGGATTTTTCTTTCACCACCATTTGCAGCTGCCACGGATCTGTCCGGGTTGCATCCCCTTATTATTCGACGCCATTCTCTGTCACAAAAACCAGAAAAAGCGGATCCCCCCAGGTAATTGTCGGCGTCGGTGAATCGATAGGCACCGTCACGCCATTCACCGGTGAAGGTATTATCCATTCCCTGGAATGCGCAAAAATATTTGCGGATACCTGGCCCGATTATCAGCGTTATGCCTCGTCTGTGCTCGCCCGGTTTGCATGGATGAAAAAAGAGCGTGAAACCCTCGATTATTTCCTCTCACAGGAAGGGAGGAACGGGCCGCGGATCCGGGACCGCTGGCGGTTTTATCGCAACGCCCGTCGGTCGGGAATCGGGCTGCCGATGGTTGAGGCCTTCCGGCACCTGGGAGCCCTCACCCAATGGGTGGAAGGACCGGATAAGGGAATCTGACGATCACACGATCTGCCGGTACGTCTTCAATCCCTGCGGCAAGACTTACGGAATTCTTCCGTCAGGGTCTGTACCGTGTCTGGCAAATACGTTCCTCCCCTGCATTTTCCTGACCTCAACATCCGTGCTTATACATCACTGATGCACGTGAAATTAATTGCAGGTCTCCTGCCCGCCAGAATGTTAGAGACCCGTGGGTCAGCCATTATCTTTATCAACTGGAGAGTCGCAAGCATCTTTCGTGAGGATATGCCTATGGAACCTTTAAAGATCCCCAAGATGACCAAAGCAGAGTACGACGCCCTTGTCGAACGCCAGTATGTTTCTCGCATCGCGTTTATCGGGAAAGGTAATCCCTACATCGCACCGTTTATGTACGTTTTTGACAAAAAATATCTCTACTTCCTTTCCTCAAGGTACGGCAGGAAGATGGAATATTTTGCTGCCAATCCTCAGGTATCGGTCGAGATAGAAGAATATACACCGGAACTTTCGTCCTTTACCTTTGTGAGCCTGCAGGGGATGCTCGAGGAGGTACAGGATCCGGAACAAAAAACGAAAGTACGCCGGCAGTTCGCAGCGATGATCAAAAAACGGAAATTATCATCGAATGTACTCACGGCCTTTGGTTACTCTTCGCATGACCCGGTGGAAGCGATCGTCAGCGGAGAGCGCTCCGCAGTCTGGAAACTGGTTGGTGTCAAGGACATTGTTGCCCTGAAAAACGGATAACAATCTCCGTTTTCCCCTGAACCTTCGTTTGTCTGTTACCTTCAGTACCGGAGATGCCGGTCATGGTCAGGCAGGGGCGAGTCTTCCGGCAGGGCGCACGAAGATAATCGCACTGGCAGCAAGAGCAAGCAGAGGTCCGATAATTAGCCCGGCCCAGAGCAGCAGCCCAAGGATCCCAATAACCGCCGTCCGGATACCGCTCATCAGGGATCGATCCGGTCCTGGTGACGGTATCCCCTCCCGGACTGCAATGATACCGAGGATGATCGGCCCGGCCATGAATAGGAGGGTCAGCACGACCCCGGACGAATATCCTGTGAGGAGGACGGTATGGAGTATCTGAAATACGGTCATCGAAGCACCCCCAAGGTACAGGAAACCGGACAACAGGATGAGCCAGCTGACCAGGTCCGGTTTCAAGCCCTGCTTTTTCCGATACAGCACCGCAAGTGCCATCCCGCCAATAACCATGATAATCAACGGCGCAACTACTACTGCCGGTGCCTGACCTTCCCAGAGCCGGATGGAAATCACCGACCAGGGTACCAGGAGCCATTCTGCAGCCGTGAACTCTTCCCTGAACCCCGGGGCAAGACTGTATCTGGTATCACCGGGGCCGGTGACCGCGATGTAATAATCGCCGTCCAGAGGAACGGTGATATTGAATCGTGCCACCTCATAGATCGGCTGGGGTGTAAATGGCTCGTAGGAAGGTTTTCCCGGTGGTTTTCCCCGTACGAGCAGTGCACCGGATCCGGCAGGCACCTCCAGGGAGGATGGGACATCGCCGGAGGGATTGATGCCCGGCCCGATGATAACGAGGTCCGGGACCGCTGAATCCGGGCCGGGTACCTGGAGGGAACCATACAGGATTTGCCCATTTTCCATCGGGAACCGGTAGTACTGTGCCTCCCCGTCTCCATCGAGCATTGTGTAGAGGACAAAGGATTTTTCAGGACTGCTGATCAGGGTTGCACCCGTGATACCTTCATTGGAACCCACGCTGAGCGGTGCATGCGCCGAACAGATGCCGGTTCCGGCAGCGAGTATGATGGCTGACAGAAGGAACAGGAAAACCGGCCTGACCAGGGACCTGGATACGGGTGACATGTGCAACGATCGACCGTAGATTATTTGGGTGTTTCGCTCGAGGTAGTCAACGGGAACGTGTGAATGAGGTTGACCTTTTTCAAAAAACAACATGGTCCGGAAAAAATACTATATTTCTGTAATTCTGGCTTTTTCCTTTACGCCAGCTCCATTGAAGGATAATCGGTATACCCCTTTTTCCTCTCCCGTGTAAAATGTTGACGGATCCTCACGGTTCAGGGGCGCATTCTTCCTGAAGCGATCGGGAAGATCCGGGTTGGCAAGAAAAGGTATCCCGAAAGACACAAGGTCTGCCAGCCCGCTTTCGATTACCGCGTTTCCGCTGCTGGCATCATACCCCCCGTTCAGCATGAGTGTCCCATTGAATTTCCCGCGAATCCGTGGAGCCAGGAGTTCCCCGGAAGGTGTCATGCCCAGCCTCCCGCCAACGGGTTCAATGAGATGGATATACCCGATACCCATTCTGCCCAGATCCTGTGCACATGACGAGAAGGTTGTTGCAGGATCGGTGTCGGACATACCGTGCAGGGAGAAATGAGGTGACAAGCGGTATCCCACCCTTCCGGGCCCCCATTCTCCCAAAACAGCACGGGCGACCTCGAGCGGGAACCGCATGCGGTTTTTCAGGCTGCCCCCGTAGTCGTCAGATCGCCGGTTGGACCCATCCCGCAGGAACTGGTCCAGCAGGTAGCCGTTCGCCCCGTGGATTTCCACGCCATCAAATCCTGCCTCACGGGCATTCCTCGCTCCCTGCCTGAACTGGCGTATGACATCCTTAATCTCACTGCCCGACAAAGCCCGGGGAACCGGAATTTTTCTCTTTCCCGTCGGAGTATGAATCTCCTCATTGACGGGGATTGCCGATGGCGCGACCGGCAGGGCCCCACCCAGATAATCAGGGTGCGACATACGTCCCACATGCCAGAGCTGGAGAAATATCTTCCCGTCGCCCTGGTGTACTGCAGCGGTAACCTTTTTCCAGCCTGCGACCTGCTCCGGGGAATAAATCCCCGGTGTGCGGTTGAAACCGACACCCAGCGGGCTCACCTGGGACCCCTCCGTTATAATCAGGCCCGCTGATACCCGCTGGGAATAGTAGGTTACGGTCGACGGGCCCGGGACATTGCCTTCAAGCGCACGGCACCGCGTCATCGGGGCCATCACCATCCGGTTCCGGAATTTCAGGTCTCCCATTTTATAGGGCGATAACAGGCTCATCCTGTTCACCTCTTCAGCCCGGGATAAGTTTCCAAATCTCACCGCTCGTTAACGCAGGGTCAGGTCCCGCTGTCCTGCTGGTCAGGACATAGATCTCATGGTCTGCATCCTCCCAGAATCCTCTCACAAAGGCATTCACTCTCCCGTTTGTGCTGGTTGAAATGCGGACCTCCTGCGTGATCCACATCTGGTTGTCCTGCGGCGTGATAGCGTCCAGCACAGCGGGGTACCTGCTGATATCGTATCCGGCAGGCGGGGTCGAGACCAGGATGATACCATCACCACTGCCTCCGAAGGATTTCGACCAGTCACCGAAGATATAGGATCCGTTGAGCCCGGTCAGGGCACTGCCCCGGTATACATAACCGCCAATGATGGTTGTACCCACATCGTGCCCGAGCTCAACGATGGGCCCGATCAGCGGTTCCCCCCGTGATCCCATCACAGGACAGCCACGGGCAAGGGGGACTGCATTATTTGCCGGGTCAAAACAATGGGTCCCCTCCCGCATGTTCCACCCGTAATTGCCGCCTTTCGTAACAACGAAGACCGATTCGAAGAGACGCTGGCCGGCCACGGCAGTTGTCAGGTGATGACCGGCGCCATAATCAAAGGACATGCATGCAGGGTTCCGGAGTCCTGATGCATATATTTCCGGCAGGATCCCGGCAGTGCCTACGAACGGGTTATCCTGCGGGACAGAGTACGGAGTTCCCCCGGTGCCCGCTTTATCGACGTCGATACGCAGTATCTTGCCAAGCATCGTTGACATGTCCTGTGCATTTCCGGTATTCCGGGTATGACCGGCTCCGGTATCGTCACTGCCACCGCCATCGCCAAGCGCAAGATAGAGGTACCCGTCATCCGGCCCAAAGAGTATTGGCCCGCCATTATGGTTCGCCTGGGGTTTATCGACAGTAAGCAGGACCTTCTCCGAGCTCATGTCGACAGTATTGGTATTATCCGGGCTGATCCTGAACTCGGAGAGACGGTTGGTGCAGCTCCAGCCGGCGGGTGCCCCTGCTCTCAGTGGGGCAGAGTAAAAGGCAAACACACGGCCGTTGTTCCGGAAATCCGGGTGGAAGGCAATCGAAAAAAGTCCCCGTTCATCATATCCCGTGCTGAGCATCACCATACGATCCCGCACGTCAAGGAAGGGTTCATCCAGTAATGTTCCCCCGGCCGTGATGGTTCTTACGAGCCCGATCTGATCGACAACAAAAATCCGCCCGGTCCCGTCATCGGGTGATGCAATCATCATGGGCGAGGAGAAAACCCCGCTGATCTTCTCAAGCCCGATCCGTGGCTGGCTACTGGCAAGCGGGGTAAATGACGCCCCGTTACGAAAGACCGCAGCGTACGGAGAGCCCTGGTTGGTCAGGTCTGACGGGCTTCCCGTCGCCGGCACCGGTGTGGTAACCGTTCCAGAAGTTAGTGGTGTGGGCAGACCGTCTTTTGTTGTGCTGGCACATCCGGGTATCATCACCATAAGGATGACAAGGGCACAAAGAAGTGCATACCAGGTCAGGTGTCTCATGGAGAGCACATACGTACAGCGGTGAGATAATAATTTGCCTTCCTGCACAAAATTGAACTCGCAACTTCTTCTTTGATATTGATGTATGGTCCATTCAACCGGCACGATTCTGTTGAAACGGCATGAACGGAGTTCGCACCCGAACCATGAAAATGCTGAAGGTACGACTGCCATCCACGCCAGGGCCTTTTGAGACGCCGGAAGTGGATTTTTCAGGTAATTGAAACGCCGCGGGGGCGTCCCTTCGGGGGCGGCGCAGTCATCACATTATCGGGACTGGCACTTCCCGATAGTACTGGTATTGTGCGATTTAATATGGAAATGTCCTTGGCATTTTCATCCTGTATGCTTGAGGCCCCCCGGCATCATATCCGTTTTCATGGGAAACCGTAAGATTTCAACAAATTGTGAATCACCTGTTATCGGATGGGACAGTAATTGTTCACCCACCGCCCCTGTGCTTTCGCGATTGTGTTGCATTACCTTCTCCGGAATTAACAGTTCAGGGAGTGATGTCCCAGCGACGGGTGCGGAGGCAATACGTGCTGCAATCACAAAGAGAGTTAAGAAAAATACCGTGAGGATTTCCCATGAAGATAAAATTAAACAGATGTGAGTAATGGATTGTTTATTCCTCATAATTAATTGTGATGAACCCCGCCGCCCCCGCGGCGGATCAGTGTCTGTAAGTGTATTTGCAAACACCTCACTGACCCGCCGTGCCTCGGAGAGGCCCTGAGGCGGGTTTTCCTCCTGAAATTNNCCCTCATAAAATTATAGGGTTTAATTTTTCATGGGGTGTGAACTCCCGTTCATGTGTTTCAACAGAACCACTGACATCAGGAAGCATGGTTCATTTTGTGGAGATATTCAGGAAGTCATCCCCTGTCACCCGTTCTGATTCACGGTTCTGGTGATTACCAGAACCAGCGACTTCATGCGAGATGCATTGCGTGCAATCTGACCAGAAAATATCACGCATAACCTGACATTTGATGAAATTCGACGGCATTTCGACTTCCATCATCACCTGATCCTCTGCCTGTCACATCGATATTGCTTGTTGTTGATATCCGGTAGTACGTTTACAGCATTATTTTTCCTGCACGAAGATATTTTATTAAAATACCGGATCACACAGGGTAATTATGAAAGTCTTCAGGAATCAAATCATACCGGGTATTATCGGACTCGGGATCATGCTTGCAATGGTAGTCCTGGTCTGCGGGTGCATCCAGCAGTCAGCAACCCCGACTCCTGTCCCGACTACAGTTACCACACCACCATCGTCGGTTGTGACAACACCCACGATCGCTGAAGGAAAGAAAATGTTTACCTTTACGGAAGCGGATAATGCCGGGAGCGGGAATATAACCCAGAACACGCGGTTTGCCATTGTGCTTGCAGAAAATCCGACTACGGGATTTACGTGGAATGAAACCCTTTCGGCAGGCCTTGAACTTCAGTCATCGGACTACCGCCAGAATGATGCACCCACGGGAATGGTGGGAGTTGGCGGGACCCGCACCTGGGTCATCGTGGCAAAGGATCTGGGCGACCAGAACTTTTCTGCAGTGTACCGCCGTTCATGGGAGAATGTTACGGGTAATGAAACCATGTATAGCGTGAACATCAGGGTGGTCGGGGCGTAAACAGCCGGTAAAAATTACCTTTCATCAAACTTTTTAAAAAAAAACAGGACTCATCCCGTTCCTTTAGCCTGAATTCATCAGGGATCTTACCATTGTGATCCGGCATGATTCCCGGAAAATGGACTGTCCTCTTTTTCATCACCATACCCTGATCCATTTCAATCATCACCGAAGTCCGATTTTATCCGAATAGTGTTTCCGTGAGTGGACTGAGCACATCATGTTGCCTGCGCAACCTGTGGACTTGTCCGGAACGAAAAACAACGATACCTATATTGGCACGAACAGCACCCGTCCATGTAATCCGGGTGAGATCGCACCTGGGCAACAAAAAAAGGAGGTAGACATATGGGACGACGTTTTCACAGATCAATCTATGATGAACTCGATGAACTCAGAGCATCCATGGACTACCTGTTCCAGCTTGCCTTTGATCCAATGGACAATCCGCTGTTGCCTGAAGGAGAGACCCCTGACATCGTGTGCCTGTACTCCCACACCCTGAACGCAGAAGTTACGGACCACGATAATGAAGTGATAGTAACGGTGGACATGGTACCGGGTTGCGAAGATGTAAAAATATTCGCCGACCTGGTCAATCCCGATACCCTGAAGATTACCTGCGACCGGGAAGAAGAAGAACCGGGGGACAGGGACCTGAGATCTTTTTCCCTGCACCACATAATCCAGCTCCCGTGTCACGTCATAGCAAAAGGGGCTAATGCCACGTATAAGCACGGTATATTCGATATTCATCTGAGGAAAGCCCGGCCGGAAAAAAGGTAAGAATGATCCGGCAACCCTTTTTAAATTCCATCTGCCATGGATTCACGGGCACATAACTTCATTTTCCCATTTAATCAAAGACAGGGGCAGGCAGGAGTTCTGAAATTCCTCAATTACAATACTGTAGTATGTTATTGAGCACCACCCTTGTGTAATTCCTGTTCCCGCAGTACATTCCGGCGGATCTTGCCCGAGATGGTCTTTGGCAGTGTTCCGGTAAATTCAATGGAACGGGGATACTTATACGGTGCAGTCAGTCGTTTCACCAGCTCCTGCAGGTCACGGGCAAGTGAATCGGAAGGCATAAAACCGGGTTTCAGGACAATGAAAGCCTTGACGATCTGGCCGCGTACGGGATCCGGAGAGCCTACCACTGCTGCTTCTGCAACTGCCGGATGTTCCATCAGAGCGCTCTCAACCTCAAACGGCCCGATGCGGTAACCGGACGCCTTGATCACATCATCATCACGCCCGATGTACCAGAAATTTCCCTCATCGTCCATGGCTGCCTTGTCATCAGTGTAATACCAGCCTCCCACAAACGATTTTTTATCTGCTGCCTCATTTTCGAGATATCCCGCAAACAGGCCTGTCGGGCGGGGATCTGTTGAGATTGCTATCCTGCCTTCACGGCTAATCCCCACCGGCTTACCTTCCTTATCATGAAGTGCGATATGCCACCCGGGCGCCGCTCTTCCCATCGACCCCGGCGGGCAGTTCATTCCGGGCAAATCACCGATACAGAGGACCGTTTCGGTCTGGCCATACCCTTCATGGATGACAAGCCCGGTTTTTTCTTTCCATACGCGGATCACTTCAGGGTTCAGTGGTTCTCCGGCACTCACACAATACCGGAGGGCTGAAAGGTCAAACCGCTCCAGCCCGAGAAGGACCAGCATCCGGTAGATGGTGGGCGGGCAGCAGAAGGTGGTGATCCGGTATTTCACGAGCAGCGGCGGGATCTCAGCAGGATCGAATTTCCCGCGGATATCGTAGATAAAGACTGCCGCTCCCTCAATCCACTGGCCGAAGAGACTCCCCCAGGCGCTCTTTGCCCACCCGGTATCGGAAATCGTGAAGTGGAGGTCTGAGGGTTTCAGATCCTGCCACAAGCGGGCAGTAATGATATGACCGAGCGGATAGCTGTGCGGATGGAGTACCATTTTCGGGTTACCGGTCGTTCCAGAGGTAAAGAAGATCACGAGAGGATCCGTTGCTTTTGTCTTTTCCGGACGGGTGGGACGGGGAACCGGTGACTGCTGCTGGAGAGTTGCGCGTTCCGCCGGGTAGCTGGTCCAGCCCGGCAGTTCACCGTTAACGACCATGCAGCTGACTTCCGCGAGGGACTCTACCCTGGCAAGGCTGACTTTGGGTGCATTTTCGCTGTCAGTGATTATGAGAGCGAATTTCCCGGTAATCAGACGATAAGAAATATCTTTTGAAGTCAGCATGGTCGGTGCAGGTGAATACACCGCCCCGAGTTTGATCAGGGCAATGATGAAAAACCACCATGCCGGGATGCGGGGGAGGAGTATCAACACCCGGTCACCCTTGCGGATTCCCCGGTCCTGGAGGATCTTCAATGCCAGGTCAGACTCGATCTTCAGATCTGCAAAGGTGAATCGTTTCTTCTCACCTTCCTGGTTAACCCAGAGCAGCGCAGTGTGTGCAGGGTCTTTTTCTGCCCACCGATCGATTACATCAAAGCCGAAGTTATAATATTCAGGTACCTGGATGGAAAAATCCGCATATGGCGACGGGTATCCACTCTTTATTTCTTCAGGTATAAAGGACATAATTGATCAGAATTTGTCTTTTAAGTGTTTTTTTCATATCAATCCGTACCGGAACCCTTCCGGGAAATTTTCGAACTGTCTGCATTTTTTGTAACGACTTTACGGTGCCTGTCCGGGCAACGTGATCAATCCTCAGAGGGTATCCGGGGATTATTTCGAAGACACCAGCTATTATATCTCACACTGGATCGCGGAGCAGGGGGCAGGTCATGCAATGCCCGCCGCCACGCCCGCGGCTCAGCTCGGATCCCTCAAATTCCAGCACATCGATACCGGCCCTGCGGAAATTCCGGTTGGTAAACGTGTTCCGGTCTGTCGCGATGACGAGGCCGGGCCGGAGTGCAATAATATTATTGCCGTCATCCCACTGCTCGCGGGCCGCTTCGTAGGTATCGCCACCGGTAGGGATGACTTCAAGGTGACCGACATCCAGGGCGTCAGCAACCGCGAGGAGGAAATTTTCTTCTTTACTGACTGTGAACATCGCCTTTCCGTCAGCGGGGCGGATGCTGTAGGCCTGCATCCCGTTGACGACATCCGGATAGATGGTGACCTTGTCCACATCGAGCATCGTAAAGACCGTGTCAAGGTGCATATGTGCCCGGTCCGGGCTCATCCGGGCAACAATGATCCGGTCAGCTGCCTTCCCGGTAAAAAGGCTGTACGCCAGCTGCTCGATCATCTGGCTCTGAGTCCGCTCGCCCATGCCGATAAGGACCGTCCTGTTGCCGATGGGCATGACATCGCCGCCTTCCAGCGACGACCGGGTGTAGTCCGGACTGCTGACCAGGAGTTCATCTCCCTGCGGCGGGAACCAGTACCTGAACTCCGCTGCACGGAACATCGGGTGGTAGTGATAGATGGTTGCGGCATTCAGCGCCTCCGGCTGCCGGGCAGACCAGTACATCGGGTTGACAGAGACCCCGTTGTAGATCCAGCTCGAGGAATCGCGGGTAAAGAGCGTGTTGGGGAGTGGCGGGAGGATAAAGGCATCCGGACCTGCTACTGCAGCGGTGAGCGAGGTGCGGGCCAGGCCTTCCAGGTAAATACATTCAAGTTCCCCGACCGTGAGCCCCCCGATCAGGTGCCGGGCAAGATCGACAGATTCCATCTCCATCATGCAGGTCCGTACTGCACCTGAAGCAGAGATCCCGACGGACATATCCGCCGATACCCTGTCGATCACCTGCCGGCGTATCTCTTCGCCCCGCGACAGTGCTTCGGTGAGGAGTTCCTGCAGATAAAAGACCTTCACGCCTTCATCACGGATGAGACGGATAAATGCGTTGTGCTCCTCAAGTGCCCGGTCGACCCAGAGGACATCATCGAAAAGGAGGCTGGCATGGTTGGATGGTGTCAGCCGCCGGAGGCTGAGGTCCGGCTGGTGCACCATGACCTTCCGGAGTTTTCCCACTTCTGAATACACGCCAAATCCTGTCATGTCTCTCTCACGCACCCGCCCTCACGAATGTCCCGGCATCACCTTTGACAATTGCCTCAATGTCAGCAAGCGCCCCGATGGCCGCACTATTCCCGGTCCTCTCCACAAAAGCACAGGCAGCCTCCACTTTCGGGCCCATGGAACCGGCCGGGAACGTGTGGCGTCTCAGCTCAACGGGGGTTGTTTCACGAATCAGGCGGGCAGACGGTTTTCCCCAGTCAAGATATACACCATTCACATCCGTTGCCATCACGAAGAGATCCGCTTTGATCTCCCGGGCAAGAAGCCCGCTGGCAAAATCCTTGTCGATGACTGCCTCAACCCCGGCCAGTTTCTGCCCATCACCCGGTTGGTACATTACGGGGATACCTCCACCCCCGGTACAGATGACGATTGCTCCCTGTTCAAGCAGCCAGCAGATGGGGCGGATTTCAAAGATCTTCCGGGGCAGCGGTGAAGGTACTACCCGCCGGAAAAGTTCCCCGTCCCGGTGAAAAACCCAGCCCTTTTCCGCTTCGATCCGGTCCGCATCGCTCTTTTCATACTGGGGACCGACAAACTTGGAGGGGTGGGTAAAGGCCGGGTCGGCAGGGTCGACCTCAACCATGGTAAGGATGGTGGCGAACGGGACATCCCGGGGGAGCAGGTTCCGGAGTTCCTGCTCGATCATGTACCCGATCATACCCTCTGTCTGGGCATCAAGGACATCCAGCGGATAGGGTTCGACGCTCGTATATGCCGCAGCCTGCAGGGCGAGCAGCCCGACCTGGGGCCCGTTCCCATGCGAAAGCACCAGTTCGTGCCTGCGTGCAAGCGGTGCCAGGGCACGGGCAGCTGCACGGATATTGGTACGCTGGCGGTCAGCAGTCATGGGCTCGCCCCGCTTCAGGAGGGCATTTCCCCCGAGTGCGATTACGATCCTCATCTATTCTCCCTCATGTTCCGGAAGTATTTAATCGGATCTTCCGGGGACGTTTATAGTGAGGAAGGTACAGGAAGATGATCGAATCCTCATACTCCCATCTTCGCGGGCAGTTCCCGAGCCCAGGCTGCGATCGCTGTCCAGTCCCGGAAATCACCGACCGGGGACTTCACCTTTTCTGTTATCCATTTCTGGAACCACGAAAGTTTTGTCAGGTCCAGACGGCCGGCAAAGATGGTCATTGCGACAGGTGTCAGGGGTTCAAGGGTTTTTTGTAGTTTTTTCATCGCGTTATCCCGCTCGGCAGGATCTTTTCCCAACGGGGCCAGACCAACGGCAAACGCAGCGACCGGTACTTTTTTAAGGGCAACTTCGTACCTGGCGATGAACTTCCCCACGTCGGCCATGATACTTCCCATATAGAATGGTCCCCCGATGACGACCGAATTATATCCTTCGAGTGACAACACTGACTTCATTTCCGTTACATCAACGAGATGCCCTGCAACCTGCAGTTCTTTTCCGATCGCATGTGCAATTTCCGCAGTCGATCCCTTCTTAGATACATATGCGACTAGGATACGTGCCATGAATTTCACCCGGACGGAGATTTTGTGCCGGGGGATATTAAAAATGGCGGGGGCTTTTTCCTTCTGGCGGCAGCCCCCGTGTCATCCGGGGGTTTTAGATCCGGTCCCTTGGTCTGGACATTATGGGGGCTCCTTGAAAGGTAAACAGAAAAAATCAGAATCCAGTCAGTCATGACCGACAACCCGTTCGGGTGTCAAGTATATATGACCGCCGGGGAGAATCACTCTCTTGTAGAGAAGACCCGGGAAGTACATACAGCACAAATCGTGTATGAGGACAGGTATGCAAGGACCGGCGGTTTCGTTGATAAGAGTTATTAACACTCTTTGTTCATTTTTGTTATTCGTACTAACGAATTATTTATGCGATAACCTGCAATCCCCTACCTGAGTGACAAATGAGAAAAACTTCTGATTTGGTAGATGAAATGCTTGCAGAAGCAAAAAATGCCTGGCTTGTCGCAATTGCTGTCGGGTTTGAACATGAGACAAAATTTGTATTCAGTTCCCGCAGGCACCCGCTTGAAGAATTGGATCAGTTAGTGCAAAAGGGTGGATCTCCCATAGGATTGCTGCGATTTGATAAGGAGAATTCTACTATACAGGGGTCATATCGGCCGTTCAAGGAATATGAGAACAAGGAATGGGTAAAAAAATATCTTGCCGGTCTTCTGGATAATACCGGGGATATCATTGATCTCAGCCGGCAAAAACATAGTTTCCCTGCGGCTTCCTGATAAAAATCCCCATTTCCCCAACGATATCGAGATAAATTTTTTGAGTTTTTTTGTTCACAATTTCTACGTTCAATTCTTGCATGAGTGCTGTTCTGGAAATCAGTACTCTGCTGCGGGTAGGAGGTAGCCGACAAAGATATTGGCTGGGGGGAGGTTAGGTTTCTCTCTGCCCGGGGACCCGCACCGTATCTCGGTTTTCAACATAATGTAACGGATTGCATCGACCGGCAAGAATCCTGAAAAAAGAATAAATTGGATCTAAATCCGGCTATGTTTTATGTATCAGATGGACTTCGGTATCGGTTATGTCGTAGATTATATCCTTATGTTCCTGCTGCAGCTGCCGGAGATCTTTTAGGATATCCTGTAACTGGTACTCGTTGTCCCTTCGTGCAATCACATACGGGGTGTTCGGTCGGGGGTTTTCCGGGGTGATGGCAAGAATCTCACAGGTTGTGCGCTGGTGGCTTATCTCGAACCGGGAAATTTTGTCGGGATCGATTGATTGGGACACCCCTGTCTGGAACGTCCCCGGCTGCATGAATTTTACCAGAACGCTCATGCAAATCCCTGCCAGGTCCGGCGTTCAGCGCTCACGGCCTTCATCCTAATAGTCACCCATTCCCGGGGGCATCCCGGCGGGGGGCATACCCCCGGCAGGCCCGGCCGCCTTTGACGATGCGATGACATCGTCTATGCGCAGGATCATGACCGCAGCCTCAGCAGCGCTCATTATTGCCTGCGTCTTCACCCGCAGGGGTTCAACGATGCCTGCCTTGAGCATGTCAACCGGTTTTCCCTCGTAGACATCAAGCCCGAAGGTCCTGTTGCCGGTTTCATGCGCAGCCCGGATCGCTACGATCATGTCGATGGGATCGAGCCCGGCATTCTCGGCAATGGAACGCGGGATGATCTCGAGTGCCGATGCAAATGCCTCGATCGCGAGCTGGATACGGCCCCCGACTGTTGATGCATAGCGCCGCAGCTGGAGCGAGAGCTCGATTTCAGGAGCCCCGCCTCCCGCGACAATCTTTTTGTCTTTGATGACATCACTGACAACCATCAGCGCATCATGCACACCGCGTTCAAGCTCATCGATCACATGCTCCGAACCGCCCCGGATGATGATCGAGACCGCCTTGGGATTTTTGCATTCCGAAACATAGATCATCTCCTGGCCTGAGAGCTTCTTTTCCTCCACACGGCCGGCAGCCCCGAGATCGCCGGGGGTGATGACATCGATGCTGTTGATAATCGTTGCACCGGTGGCCCGTGCAAGGTTTTCGATATCGCTCTTTTTTACCCGGCGTACGGCAAAAATCCCGGCTTTTGTGAGGTAGTGCTGGGCCGTGTCATCGATACCTTTCTGGCAGAACACGACCGTCGCACCGCTTGCCACGATCTTGTCTGCCATGAAATGGACCATCCGCTCATCCTCATCGACAAATGCCTGGACCTGGTCGGGCCGCGAGATATTGATCTTCGCAGTGACCTCCGTCTTTTTGTACTCGAGTGCTGCGTTGAGGAGGAGGACTTTTGCGTTCTTCACAACCCTGGGCATTCCCGGATGTGCCCGTTCCTTGTCGATGACCATGCCTTCGATAATCTCAGTATCCTCCACTTTCCCGCCAACTTTTTTCTGTACGTTCACATGCCCGATATCCACGGTCCCGTCCGGATCCGCAACCATGGTTACCGCCCGGACGACAATACCGCAGAGCAGACCTTTGTACGCCTCAGCACCCTTGCCGCTGATCGCCGTTTCCGCTACTTTTGTCAGCATTTCAGTATCGGTCGGTTTAACGCTTATTGCAAAGGTGGAAAGGATTTCCCGTGCTTTTACCGCAGCCTGCTGGTATCCTTCGGCAATAACGGTCGGGTGAACATGCTGGTTGAGCAGACCTTCCGCGTTCTTTAAGAGTTCTGCAGCAATAACGACTGCCGTGGTCGTTCCGTCACCAACTTCGTCGTCCTGGGTCTTTGCGATCTCAACCATCATCTTTGCTGCAGGGTGTTCGATGTCCATCTCCCTGAGAATGGTGGCGCCATCATTGGTGATGACGATATCCCCCATGCCATCGATAAGCATCTTGTCCATGCCTTTTGGGCCGAGTGTCGACCGGACTGCATTTGCCACCGCCTTTGCAGCGGCGATGTTGCTGTTCTGGGCTTCCTGCCCGCGGTTCCGTGTCGTTCCCTGCCTGAGAATTATAACAGGCTGTCCGCCAAGCTGTTGTGACATTTCATTCCTTGTTGTTATTTTGGTTATTCATATTCCGGCAAAACCGTTCATTCTCCCTGTTCATACGCATCGCGGGACCAGGGGTCCGGATACTCCGTTTTTTACGCGGCAGACTGTCTGTATCGTGCAATTATCGCCAAGCCGTGATGGGCTACCATTGCTCCGTGGCATCATATCTCTATCTATGGTCCGGGCTGTTTTTTGGCCATCCGGGCAAAAATTGTATGGAGACAGGAAATGCTTTCTTCAGCATGCCCCCCCTGACTCCGGAATAACCGGTAGGCTCGTTTATCGAAGAGCTGGTTAAAAAAAACCTGGCTCTGTAGAAACGGGCATGATCGTTGAATGGTTCTTACCCAACCATTAAAAAATTGTGAAGGTACGAATGGCATCCATAACAAGCTCTTGAGAGGCCAGGGTCGGAGTTTTCAGCTCATTGAAGCGCCGCGGGGGCGTCCCTTTTTGGTGCGGCGCAGGTCATCTCAACGGGATTGGCACTTCCCGAAATTACTGTAATTGTGGAATTTTCATAGGAAACCCCTCAGGTCTCAACAAATTGCGAATTACCTATTATCAGAGGGGACAGTGCCTGTCCCCCCGAACCGCCCCTGCGCTTTGCGATGATGTTGTATTACCTTCTCTGGAGTTATCGCTCCATGGGGGGATGCCACAGCGGCGGGGCAGAGGCATTACATGCCGTCGCCCCCAAAGAGCGTTAAGAAAAATATTTTGAAGATTTCTCCTGAGCCATAAACCTCATAACCCTTATCTGGTACCATCACGAAACTGCAGGCAGATACCAATGCAGAGTCAGCATTTCCCCCTTAACACCCTGTTCAAGCCATCGCCTTCTATGAAGATATGGCTACGGATCAGCATCGCCCTCGGTATCGGCATTGTCCTGCTCTTCTCCTACGTGCCTGCAGCGCTGTTCTCTGATATGCCTGCGGTGTTTTCAGTCGCCATCCTCGGGGGAACCTTTCTCCTCTATGCCCTGCTCTGGTACTGGGTAGGCCTCTATTATGAGAGCATGTTTTACGAGCTCCGCGAGGATGAGATTACCTGGAAACGGGGCGTCTGGTTCCGGGCAACCGGGATCGTCCCGTATAACCGTATCACCAACCTTGACGTCCGGCAGGGGCCGCTCATGCGGTTTTTAGGGATCTCAAACCTCGCTATCCAGACTGCAGGCTACTCCGGGCAGGCAGTGCCGGAGATCCGGATTGAGGCTATCGAGCACGCAGAAGAGCTCCGGGAGTTGATACGGTCGATGGTCCGTGGTTCTCCGGAGCAGGGCAACGGGACCGGGAGCGGTACTCCTTCACCAGTCGGCAGCAGCTCTCCTGTCGACCAGCAAATCCTTGCAGAGCTGAAGAGCATCAGGTCTCTCCTCGAGAAACGCTGAAGCTTTCGTTTTCCTGCCATGCACTGCGCTCGCGGAAAAAACCCGAAGTAAAAATTTAACGCTCAAAACCATACTCCCGGGGTCATATCAGAGTAGGGTATCCGGATGTTTTCCATCCCCGAACCGTATGTTCATGGATTGTGAGCCGCTGGATCACTCCTCACTTTAAGATGTCAGCACCCACACATAGTGTTCAATAGTGCGCAGACCGATGCAAAACAGATTTTTCGGCGTCAGATCATTCAACAGGAGAAACTGATTACCCTTATGCAACCTTCAGGAAACAGTATATCAGAAGATCGGATTATTTCACTTGAAAAAAAGGTACGGGAAATGGAAGCCCTGTCCACGGGGCTCATTAACGAGATGCTCGATCTCAAGTCGAACTTCAGGATGATGTCCAGGGAGGCCGGCGAACGCAGCTCCCAGTATTCTGAGCCGGTATCGATCATCCGGGACCCGGCGTCTCCAGCAGTGGCAGATCCGTCCACAGAGATGTCAGTTTCCGATCCACCGGGAAATGGAACGGTATTCCGTCCTCAAAGCGCACGCCAGCCGGGTATCCCTGCTGTCACAGCAGAATCCTCAATGGCCTCGATCATGCAATCCGACGGCACGATGAAATTCGAGATCCGCCGCGGGGCTGCGAGTCCTATCGAGTCATCCGCGGGATATGGGCCAAAAAGAATGGCACATCTGCCGGGGAAAAACAGGAAACTCTGATCGGGGTTTTCCCAGACCACGCAGATCAGGCTTTTCATGTATACAGAGATAGACGACCATGCATCGGAACGGAACGGCTTCTCTCATATCTTTCAAGGTTACCTCCCACCGGAAGTTGGATTCGTCCTTGTTTCCAACGGGTTAAGGGCGGGGGGGCTGCGAGAGTAAGATTATGGATGCGATCACAGCTACCGGCATGCCAATCACTTTAATATTTATTATCTGGCTTTAATTGAGGACTTTTACGACGTTTGGATGGTATCGGATTGCAGGGCGTACTTTTCTGACCGGTACCGGGTTTCTCCTGCCGGAACAGACAAAAGGCATGTGCCTTGTCCAGTAACCTTATGCTCCGGAGAACATCATGTGATAGAAGATGGCTGATAAAAAGTATGAATCACTGAAAATTGAAAACATCGTTGCATCCGGCGTAGTCGCCGAGTCCATCGATCTCGTGAAGTTTTCAGAAAATGCCGGGAACTGCGAACTTAATAAGAAACGGTTCCCCGGTGCCGTATTCCGGATCGCAGACCCCAAGATTGCGTGCCTGGTCTTTTCATCGGGCAAGATAGTACTCACCGGTATCCGTAACCAGAAGGCACTGACCGACGGGCTTGCTATCGTTATCAAAGCCTTAAAAAAGGTGGGAATCGAACCCCTCAAAGAGCCTAAAGTTGCAATCACCAACATGGTCTGTTCCTATAATCTCGGAAAATACATCAATATCAACAAGTTAAGCGTTACGCTCAATCTCGAAAATATCGAGTACGAACCCGAACAGTTCCCCGGGCTGGTATACCGGATCAAAGACCCGAAGATCGTCGTTCTTATCTTCTCCTCCGGTAAGCTGATCCTGACCGGCGGCAGGAATCTTGAGGATATCAAAAAAGGGCTTGACACGCTCGAAGAGAAGCTCGCGACTGTCCTGTAACCAGGAAAATATTTTTTGTATTATTGATACGACGAAGATCGCATCGCAGTGTGCTGTGAGAAGTGCGGGTCACACCAGGATCAATTATTTCCATTCCGCACACCTGTCTGATCTCCGGAAACTGTGGAGATTGCGTTCAATGCACCACACCACAATAAAGGTGATGAGGAGGTGCTAATCCCCGCAATCTCGAATAAAAAGCATTAACCATTCAGCGCACGTGTAAAGGACTGGTGATATACCTGGAACGACAGCCTGTTAAATCCCGCATTCTTCGCTCCCTGGGTTACAACGAGAGCACGAAAATCCTGGAGATCGAATTCCAGACAGGACTTGTCTACCAGTACGCGGGTGTCCCGCTAAAAGTGTACCGGGAACTTATACGTTCAGAAGAGATTGGGAAATACTTTACCGACAAGGTCCGGAACCGGTTCCGGACAAAACAGATCGTCGCATAAAAGCCATCCACGGTAATCCCAACGGAAATATATTTTTACTACATCACTTAGCGCAGAAGTAACCGATAATCAGCCTGTGTTTTGCAAATACCTCACATGCCGGACAATAGCAGTTTACTGTTTTTACCTTTGATGAATCTGACGATTTTCCCCGGGCGCAGAACAGTGCATTCGGTGACGATTCTGAAAGAATGCCGGCCTTATATGTCGGGCACGATCCACAATATTTTTGCATATCTGCTGGTTCTCCACCCTATCATCCACAGGTGTAGTCTCATCAAGTGTTTTCATGGTATTATTCACATCACGAAATATTCTGGAGAATATATAATACTACCCTTACTCCGTAGCTTACCCCATTCCTGCAGGCAGTGTGCTGAAATCGGGTTTAAAAGATGGAGAAAAAGGATACCTTTTCTGAATCTCCCCAGGAACAAAGTATTTCTCGGCTAAGGGAAAATGTTAGAAAAACCGGTGTAAAAACGGGAGGGACAGTCGGGATGGTAGAGGCAGTCATTACCGAACATGCGGGGACCCGGAAAGGACCGATCACGGGATTCTACCAGTACAGCCGGGAAGGTATCCGCGTGCTGGATAGCAGAAAAACCCTAAAAAGGCTCTATATCTTCGGTCCGTCTGCCGACATAATGACGGAACGCGATATCGTCCTCCATGATAAGATCCTCCGTCGCTTTATGTTCGATCAGAACGGGATGCTTGAAGAGACATTCTCGTTTGGCCAGCGTCCACGGACATTCAGATATGAAAGTGGCCGACGGCAGATTGCGGTGAGGGAAGGTGGACAATATGGTGCAGTGAGCAAAATTTTCACTTTCGATAGTAATGGAATCACCGAGACCGCTTGGGGCAGGGAGGGAGAAATCGAACGCGTCTATATCTTCGATGAGGGTAATGATGCGATAACGGAGCGTGCTGCGGGCTGGTTCGGACCGGTGAGAAGGACCATGGTGTTTGAGGGGATTGATGCGTCAGTATTCCGGGAACCGGAGGCCTTCCTCCAGTTTATCATGTTCACAGAACCTCGTGAAGGAGAGGCAGATGCCAGGGGTGTGGAGCCTGGCAGCGATTATGAAGGCGGATCACCACCCACCCGCAGCAGGTTTGCATTTACGGGAAAAAGACCACTGCCATCTGATTCCGATAAGGGTACCGGAGAAAACGAGGGAGATCCCCGGATAGATTTCATACCGGACGGGGACATCTCTGCAGAAGAATCCTGAATAAGAAGCTTCGGCGGAAAAAAAGCAGTGAGATTTCCTCTACCGAACGCCGTTCAGGGCGACAATCCTGACGTGTTCCTCACGGTCATCTACCAGAAGCGTGTGGACAGGCGTTGGTGCCGGAACTACAAATTGATGAAGTTCTCTCTCTTCTTTTTTACCTTGTAAAAGTCTTCAGAATCGGTCCACTATGAGAATCCGGTGCCGGAACCGGAACGGGCGGTTATTGACGGTCTCCCAGTTCCTGCAGCAGCAGCGCCTGGGTGACGATCATCCGTTCCAGTTCGCTGATGGAGACACTCTCATTGGCCCCGTGGATCCGGGACTGTTCATGGTCCTCGCATCCCCAGAGGACAAACTCTGCTTCCGGAACAGCATGTCTCAGCACATTCAGGAGCGGGATCGACCCTCCGGCCCCCGACTCCTGCACCGGCCGCCGGTAGACTGCTCCCATGACCTTACGTGCCGTTTCATAACCGAGGCCGCCCGTTGGACAGATAAACCCGGAGGAAGAGTGTACCTCGCTTATTTCCACCCGTGCATGCCACGGGACATGTGCCCGCAGGTGGTCGGCGAGAAGCCGGACTTCATGCTTCGGGTCTGAGCCGGGTGCAATGCGCAGGCTGACCCGGGCTCGGGCCTGCGGGATAAGGATGTTCGAAGCGTCCCGGACGGCAGGTGCATCGATCCCGATGACCGTGACCGACGGTTTTGACCAGAGGCGGGAGCCGATAGACCCGCTCCCGATGGTTTCCACGCTCTCGGACAAGCCGGAAAGTCGCCGGTAGAGCGGTTCCGGGAACTCTGCACCGCGCCAGGAATATGACGAAAGTCCGGCAATGGCAACATCGCCCTGCCTGTCATGAAGCGTGGCGAGCATCCTGATGAGTGCGATCAGGGCATCGGGGGCCGGACCCCCGAACACTCCCGAATGGACTGCATGGGCAAGGGTCCTGACCGTGACAACACAGGAGACCTCGCCCCTCAGCGTGGTGCTCAGGACCGGTTCACCGGGGATCAACTTTCCCATATCCGTGATGATGAACAGGTCGCACCGGAACAGTTCCGGATGTGCTTCGACATACGCATGGAGGTGGCTTGCCGTCTCCTCCTCGCCCTCGATAATCACTTTTATGCCGACCGGGTATTTTCCGGAGAGCGCCCGGATGGTGGCAGCGATGGTGGCAATTCCTGACTTGTTATCAGCAGCCCCCCGCCCGTAGAGACGGTCGTTTTTGATCGTCGGGATCCAGGGATCGGTCTCCCATCCCTCTTCCTTCCGTGCCGGCTGGACATCATAATGGGCGTAGAACAGCACGGTTGGTGCTCCGGGTGGAGCCGGTATCTCACCGGTTACTGCAGGATACCCCCCGGGAATTTCCAGCAGGCGGGCGTCGGCCAGGCCATTCCGTTTCAGCAGGTCTGCGGTCAGTTCCGCCACCCGGTAGACAGGTTCCGGCGGGTATCCCGGAAATGCGACCGAGGGGACCGAGATGAGTTCTTTGAGATCACCAATGACGTCGGGCAGGAAAGTCCGGACCTTCTTCTCCATTGCATCGACATCAGCGGGATTAGGTGTATCGCGTACCATATTCTGAACAGAGATATTGTCGTGAATGCAGATGAATTCTTTTTTTAACTAACCTGACCAGTCCCTGGGCCGGTTGATATGCCTGAATATTCTCCCGGATCTGATCAAAGACCCGGCAATTACCTGAACCAGGACTTCAGAAGAGTATGCGTTGATATTTGAAGAACCGGGTAGATACACTATCAGAAGCAGATTCTCTCTTACCTCTGCCAGGTTTCAGTCATGAGCCGCATCCGTACCCTTCTGGAATGGACCGTCATCCTCGTCCCGCTTTTTATTACCGGAGTTCTGATCTTCTGGTTTGCCTCGGGTGCAGGAACACATCAGCCCTCCGGGTTGCCCGATGGTACAGGTGGTTTCTACCAGGCCCCGCTCTCCCCGCCGCAGCAGTTCACAAAAACCGTGGGTGACTGGCAGTTTGCCTTTCCGTCTTCCTATACCTATACCCTTGCAGGCAGGGTTGTCGGGAGACACGAGTACCCGCCTGCGATGCCGGACGGCATCATCCCGCTCGATCTCGCGGTGGTAAATGGCGACCTTCTGAAGCCCGGAATCCTCTCATTTTTCACCATAACCATGGGATACCACACGCTTGAATACAGCTACGATATTCCGGCGTATACTGGCCTCACCGAAACATATATCGATGAACACATCAGCAACAACCACCTTGTCTTTCTGGAACCCGCACTCGAGAGTGAAGTAAAGGCGGTGGAGGTCGACAGCTGCCTGATCATCAGGGGGAAGCTGGTTGATATCAGGGGTGTATCATCAGCAAAATTGTACCTTGCCAACACCAGTACGGTGCGAAACGATTCGTATCCCGCCGGCTGTGAGGTTATCCTTGTCGAATCCTATACCCCGGTCGGGTGCGGGAATTAAGTCGCGGATTGCAGATTTCACCGATCAGGCCCGGACCCGGCCCGCGGGTCTGGTGAAGGTAATCTGAGACCGTATTTATCCTGCTGTTCACTCCTCAGCAGCGGGAATATCAGGACTTTTTCGTAATCAGTAAGAAAAAGAGATAACCGTTGATGTATTCTTTATGATCATGGCACAACTGATTATCGAACCAAAGAAGGGAAAGGACGGGCAGATTGAGTTTATCGTTAATTACCATGACAAGAAAAGTGACAACTCATTCACTATCACGACAACCCATGATCTGAATGAAGCGGTGGACAAGCTGAAGCTGACACTCGAAGGCGAAGTCGCCAGCATGCAGCAGAAGAAGTAACCAGGCCGACAAGGCAAGGTCACCCCGGGGGATTTAATCCCTGCCGTCTTATTTAACAAGTGGACATCTGCTGCGGGGAATCTTTTTTGAACAACGCCCTTACACCATGATTTCATAACCATTTCGAATCGATGAAGTTTTTATTCCGCTCCCTGCCGTTTGCCCGGACACTGATATCTTCTTCCTGTAGTTTTCCTGAAAGCCGCCAAAAAGGAAACTATAATTGGCGTAACAGAAGATGAAAGATATGAGAGCAGATTTCCAAAAATGCCTGCGGTTCATTACCGGTAAAAAATACGGTCTTCTGGTTCTCGCAGACAGGTCTTACACGCGTCATGATCCTGGCAGGGCGATCCCCAAAGGAAATGCATTTCTTCAGTTGGTGAGAAACACTACAGGAGACTGATTTCATCAAAATAAACCAACCAAACAGGCGACTGAAGTTCATGGCAAACCGTATTGACCATCATCAGGAACAACGCTGATAGAATGAACCCCATTATCCAGCTCCGGGATCTTTCCCGTTCGTTTGGCAGCAATTGTGCGATCAACAGCGTCAGTTTCACCGTTGAGGAAGGAGAAGTGTTCGGGATTCTCGGACCTAATGGATCCGGGAAGACAACGCTTGTCCGGCTCCTGAACGGCATACTTGCTCCGTCATCGGGGACTGCAACGCTCTTTGACCGGGATGTGATGGTTGAAGGCCCATATATCCGTGCACGGACCGGAGTCCTGACTGAAACCCCGTCCCTGTATGAACGCTTCACCGCGAAAAAGAACCTCTCCTTTTTCGGCAGGTTGTATGGCATTCCCGATGCCGATCTGACCGGGCGTGTTGACAGGATCCTCGCACTCCTTGACCTTGCAGACCGGGCTGATGAGCCCGTGGGGGGTTTTTCCCGGGGCATGAAGCAACGGCTCGCTATCGCACGGGCCCTGATCCACGACCCGCAGATCATCTTCCTGGATGAACCGACCTCCGGTCTCGACCCTGAATCGTCACGACAAGTGGACGGGATCATACAGGAGCTTTCGTCTGATAAGGGGAAGACGATTTTCCTGTGCACGCATAACCTCGCCGAAGCCCAGCACCTCTGCTCCCGCGTCGCGATGATCAACAAGGGGAGAATCCTCGCGCTGGGCAGTATCCGTGAACTCACGGAACGGCTCTGGAATGCGGTCCCGGTCGAGATGGAGTTCCTTACCGCCCCTCCCGAAGCAGTGATCCGGAACATAAGGAAGATCGACGGTGTCATGATTGACGGCGTCAATGAAAATACCCTGACATTCCGGGTCTCCGGAAAACATCTTATC
Source organism: Methanoregula sp. UBA471 (assembly GCA_002495065.1). Taxonomy (GTDB): domain Archaea; phylum Halobacteriota; class Methanomicrobia; order Methanomicrobiales; family Methanospirillaceae; genus Methanoregula. The sequence continues at coordinate 53,743 of DADT01000068.1, forward strand.
CCGCCGGTAATCGAGGCTGCCATGCACAATGGCGGAGAGATCTTCCGGGTAACTCCACGGAATTATTCGCTCGAAGAGATCTATTTTGCAGTACAGAAGCAGGGAGCGCCACCATGAACTGGCAGATTATCCGGGCAATCGCAGAAAAGGACCTTGCAGAAGTGCTGAAAAACCGGATCGCAGTCTCGGGCGCCATCGTGCTCTTCATTGTCTTTGCAATTCTCTTACCGCTCCTGATTACCCAGTTACCTGCCCTGACCCAGGGGAGCAGCGACCAGATGTCAGTAGAGGAACTTCTTCGAATCATACCTGCAGAACTTCAGCCAACACTGGCTACGCTATCACCGGAACAGCTCCCAATCGTCCTCATTCTCGGGTACCTTATTGCTCCCCTCTTCCTGGTATTGCCCCTGATGTTGTCCTGCATCATCGCCGCGGAAGCGTTCGTCGGGGAAAAGGAGCGCAAAACCCTTGAAGCTCTTCTCTACACCCCCGCGACCGACGGGGAACTCTTCCTCGGCAAGGCACTTGCCGCACTCATCCCGGGAATCGTCTACACGTGGCTGAATTTTGCGATATTTGCCGTCGTAACAAACACTGCCGGATTCCCGGTTATGGGCAGGATATGGTTCCCGACAGCCAGCTGGTGGGGACTGATGATCTTTGTTGTACCGGCCGTGGCGCTGCTCGGTGTTTCGGCAACCGTCATTATCTCATCCAGGGTAAAGACTTTCATGGAAGCGTACCAGGCCTCCGGTGTACTTGTCATCCTGATCATCATGCTGATGGTTGCACAGTCAACAGGTCTTTTATTCCTCTCCCCGTTCGTGGCCGTACTTGTCGGGATTGTCTTCTTTGCCCTTGACGCAGTGCTGATCTGGGTCGGAATCCGGATGTTTTCCCGCAGCGAACTGATCGCGAGGATCTGATATCATTGGTTTTTTCCTGTTTCAGAATGACTGTGATACGGATTTACGGTTTGCCTGGAGACTCGTCAGTACATACAGCAGAACTTCCAGCGTAAATTTTTCCATGAAAAATTGGCTCAGTAGATACGGGCATGAACCCGGGGTTCGCACCCGAACGATGAAAATCATTACACCTTGTAATTTTATGAGGGCTCCCCGCCTCAGGGCCTCTCCGAGGCACGGCGGGGCAGTGCGGTGTTTACAAAAATGCTTATAGATACTGATCCGCCGCGGGGGCGCCCCGTCGGGGACGGCGGGGTTCATCACAAATAATTATGAGAAATAAACAATCCATACTCACATTGTTTAATTTAGGTGATTCCTCATTTGGTGCCACCAACTTTTTTCCTACCAAAAAGGATATCCTTTGAAATACCGGGTTGATACGGAAAATTCAAATCGTAACATGAAATTTGGTAATACCTCACTATCGCAACAAGGGGGATGCCCTGGTGGCGGGGGCAAAGCCCCCAAGAANNCCCCGCCGCTGTGGCACCCCCTGGATCGATAACCCCAGAAAAGGTAATACGACATAATCGTAAAGCGCCGGGGCGGTTCAGGGGGACGGACACCGTCCCCTCCAATAATTGGGGAGTCGCAATTTGTTGAAATCTATAATTTCAACAGAGTCGAAAAATCTGTATTTTTAAAAATTGGATCAGGTTACCGCAAATGTACCGGTCATTGTCTCCGGGTGCACATCACACCGGAAGAAGTAATTTCCCCGCGTTGACGGGGCGGTGAAGGTGTACGTGATGGTTTTCACACCGGTTATAAGGTCTCCGGTAAAAATACGGGTCGCCGCAGTTCGGTCTGTGTAAAGGGCGAAGTTGTGGGGGACATTTGCGTCATTGTTGATAAACGTCATCACAACGGCAGAACCGGCCGGAACAGAGATCGTTCCCTTGTCAAACACAAAGTTCGTCGCTGTCAGTGTCAGGGGCACTGAAGTCCCGCCTGTCGGTATGGTGGTCGTTGCAGTCGCTGCGGCAGGGGAAGTCACCGTGAAGGTCCCGATCAGCCCGCTATTCGGATCGCTCCGGTAATAGTAGGTACCGGGCGTTGCGGGAGCGGTGAATGTATAGGTCTCAATGACAGGACCGGTAATAACCGGGCTCCGGAAAATTGCATCGGAGCTCACCATCGAGGGATAGAGCGCGAAATTATGGGGATTGAGATCCCGATCGTCATAGGTGAGGGTAACACGGGACCCTGCCGGAACTGAAAGGTTGACAGGATCGAACCTGTCGCCCCGGATCATCAGGTTAAGAGAGACCGCAGGCCCGGCGCCGCCCGGGACTGTCGGAGTCGGGGACGGTGTCGCAGCCGTGCTTACAAGACCCGGCGTGCCTGCCGGCACCATCTGCCAGACCTCCCCCGTACCCTGGGGGGTGAGCCCGGGGCCGCCGTTCTGGTTGATCAGGACAAGGACCTCGTGATTGTTGTCCTCATTGAGACCGCGGATGAAGGCATTAATCCGCCCGTTCTGGTTGTTCGCTACCGTCATCATCCGGGTCGTCCACATCGCGTTCCGGGCGGGGGTCAGTGCCGAAGCATCCTCGGGGAGTGAGGAGAGGTTAAAACCCGCCGGGGGCATGGAGATCAGAAGGGTCCCGTTTCCGGCAATCCTGCTTTCATCAGACCATGTCCCGTAAATATAGGCACCCTGGAGGGATGGCAGTGCTGTGCCCCGGTAAAGAACGCCCCCGACAATGGTATCTCCGACATCGTGGCCGAGTTCAACTACCGGTCCGATCAGGGGCTGCCCGTTGTAGCCTGTCACCGGGCAGGAGCCTGACGGAGGCAGGAAATTGTTCGACGTGTTGAAACAGTGTGTGCCTTCCCTGATATTCCACGGGTAGGTCCCTCCTTTGTACACAATCAGGACGGATTCGAAGAGACGCTGACCGGCCATGGCAATAAACATCCGGTGGCTCCCGCCCGAATCAAAGGTTGCATAGGCCGGGTTCCTGAAACCGAGTGCATATATCTCCGGCACCGCGTTCGGGTTCGACAGGAACGGGTTATCCGCAGGAATCGCGTAGAGTTTTCCCGGGCTTGTATGGTCGATATCGACCCGGATTACCTTTCCATGGATCTTCGTGAGGTCCTGGGCGTTCCCGATACCGGGAGTATGTCCCATCCCGGTATCGTCCGCACGCCCTCCGTCCCCGAGCGGCAGGTAGAGATACCCGTCAGTGGGGCCGAAGAGGAGCGTCCCCCCGTTATGGTTTTGGTAGGGCTTGTCGACCTGAAGGAGGATCTTTTCAGAGGACATATTTACCCGGTTCGGGTCACTTTCGGAGATCCGGAACTCAGATAAGTGGTTCGTACAGCTCCAGTTTGGATCGACGCCCGCACGCAACGGCGCACTGTAATAGGCAAACACCCTCCCGTTTGATGCAAACTGCGGATGGAATGCAATAGAGAGCAGCCCCCGTTCATCATAGGTCGGATCAATCCTGACCAGCCGGTCGCGGACATCAAGGAACGGCTGGTCAAGGACTGTGCCATTCATGAAGAAGGTCTTCACGTACCCGGTCTGGTCGACCAGAAACAGCCTGCCGCTTCCGTCATGCGGATCCGCAATCATGACAGGGGCGGTAAATCCGCCGGCAATGAATCTGAGGCCGACTGCCATATCAGGAGTATGTAATTTTGTCAGTGATGGATATGTGGTGAAGGTCGCGACTTCCGGAGAGTTCTGGTTCGTAAGATCAGATGTTCCGATGACGGTTTGAGAGGGTGTTGGTGTTCCGGGACCCTGGGTCCCCGCACATCCTGCAATAATCGCTCCTAAAGCGATCACAGAAAGAAGAATCAGGACAGGAAAAAGGTTCCTCATGAGCCATCAATCCTCCCGGCATATAATAAATATTCTGTTATTCCTCAGATTCCGGAACGAAACAACGGTATGAGGATCCTGCCTGTCCGGCAACGAATCCTTTCATTCGTATGGTTTGAACGACTGCTGGTTAGGATTTTTCAGCCTTACTGAATGTGAGGCATTGCAGGGATGGTTTCCCCTGACTCCCGGTTTACCAGTCCTTCTTCATCGCTTCTGCCTTCATTTCCCTTGGCATGAGCTCGATCGCGTAGCG
>DADT01000073.1:0-151 GCA_002495065.1 Methanoregula sp. UBA471
AATCCGGGGCCGGAATAAAAATCCCACGCTTTCGTGAATAATTCAGGTTGCAACAGATTCCCGTGGATATCATTTTGGGGGAATGCCCTGGTGAATGATGGAGTCAAGCCCCGTGGAACGCCATAATGGCTCTGTTGAAACACACATGAAC
>DADT01000073.1:169-23762 GCA_002495065.1 Methanoregula sp. UBA471
TCGGGGGCGGCGGGGTTCATCACAAATAATTATGAGGAATAAACAATCCATTACTCACATCTGTTAAATTTAATTCTCATGGGAAATCCTCAAATATTTTTCTCAACGCTCTTTTTGGGCTACGGCCCTCTTGCCTCCGCCCCGCGGCGCTTCGATTACCTTATAACTCCGATTCTGGCCTCTCAAGAGCCTGTTACGGAGGCCAGTCGTACCTTCACCATTTTTATGGTGAGAACCATACCCGTTCATGCCCGTTTCTACGGCAATATTCATGAACCCAGCTGACGCGGACCTGAGATCACCGACGCGGGTGGATAGGATACGACACGGGTTTAATCCGCATCAGCGCTGCATTTCACGACCCGGCTAGGAATTCACCCTTATTCCCGTTCCCCTGACATGAGTGACTTTACCCTTCCACGGAAAGGTTTGATGACCCGGGTATACCCTTTCTCAGCGATGCCTGAAAGGAATGAATACTTTTTCATGGAGAAGTATACCCTGAGTTCGGGATCAAATTTCGACGCATAATAGGAATGGAGTCTTTTGTTTCCCGCAGCACCCATCGTAACATAATACCGGAACCCCTGTTCCTGGGCAATCCGGACCGATTCCCACATGAGAAGGTCGTTTGGAGAGGGAGACAGGGGGATTTTTGGTTTGGGGCTGCCGATCCAGCTGTAATGGGTATCTCCGTACTGGATATCAATGGATCCCGAGACAATTTCGTTGTCAGATTTTGCAACAAAAACCACCAGAGCGTCTTTGAAAGCATCATATATTTCCAGAAGGTAGTCCCTCGACACCGTGATATTTTTTCCCTGTTGTCCATACCGGATATCCATCAGGTCGAGGATCGCGCAATACTCTTTTTTTCCGCCAATTTCTACGGTGATTCCTCGTTTTCTGGCCCGGTTCAGGTTCTGCCGCAGTTTTTTGTCAAGTGTCCCGGCCAGATAGTCATATCCCCGGCTGAGATCGATCACATAGTCATAACGGATTTCTGCAGTGTATCCAGACCAGGTAAAGGGACGGGGATCATGAAGAGCGGGAGAAAGTGATATGCTGACATAATCTGCTTTCAGGTCATTCTTTATGATATTTTCAACGGAATTCTGGAATTCGAGGTAATTGTTTTCCCGTTTCTCCTGGTTCAGGGTGTCATACTCCACAAACGCCGGCCCGAGATGAAAGAGTGCTGCATGAGGCGGCGGTGAAAATACCATCCGGAAAGGTCCGTTTTTCCTGAAAAACAAGGGAAATACGCCAACGGGAACGCTGTTTTTCAGTCCGATCACCGGGTATAGGGTTGACCGGGTGTGTTTCTCAGTGATTTTCAGCCAGTTCCAGAGATGAAAGGGAGTTCCGTGAGGGGACCGGGAAATAATCGAATCCCATTCCTGTGCGTCATTATCCCGGGCGATGCGAATTTGAACGGTCATGGAATTTTTCTGAACCGATATTACGGTTATTTTCTATTGTCTTTTTCTGCTATTGATAGTCTGTTTATTTGCAGTTCGTTATAAAAAAACCTGCCTTCACCGGAACACTGCCTGATTTTTCGGTATTCCTGTCCCGGCTAACGGGGGAGATCCAAAAAAAAGAACCGGATGCAGCCTTCGGATTTCCGCACAATGAAGGTAAAAAAAGTTACGAGATAATTTTGAAGTATGTATTGCTTGTGTCCGTGATCGCCGTACTGGTGGTGCCGGTTATCCGGATCCGGTAATCGGTCCCCGTCGCCAGCGTAGTGGGGATGGTCCAGCTGGTGAACATCCCATCGTTGGGGGTGCTGGACGAGATCGTCTGACTCACAACACCAGCCTTCAGCAGCTCAATCTTTACACTCGATTCCACACTCCCGGATGAGGACCAGGTCCAGGTGATTGCGGGTTTTGTCCCACGGACCCAGGTCTCCCCCCCATTGGGTGTGGTGACCGTAATGGAGGCAGAAGATAATGTCGTTGCCGTGGTGATGCTCAGATAATTATTGCTCGTATCCGTGATCGCCGCATTAGTGGTGCTGGTCACCCGGATCCGGTAGTCAGTCCCGGTTGCCAGCGTTGTAGGGACGGTCCAGCTGGCATAGGTGCCATCGTTGGGGGTGCTGGACGAGATCGTCTGGCTCACAACCCCTGCCTTCAGCAACTCGATCTTTACGTACGATCCCACACTGCCGGACGAGGTCCAGGTGATCTTCGGAGTAGTCCCCCGGACCCACGTCTCTCCGCCATTCGGTGTGGTAACCGTGATGGAGGCAGAAGATAATGTTGCTGCCGTGGTGATGCTCAGATAATTATTGCTCGTGTCCGTGATCGCCGAATTGGTGGTGCTGGTGATCCGGATCCGGTAGTCGGTCCCGGTTGCCAACGTGGTGGGGACGGTCCAGCTGCCATAACTGCCATCGTTGGGGGTGCTGGACGAGATCGTCTGGCTCACCACGCCCGCCTTCAGCAACTCGATCTTTACGTACGATCCCACACTGCCGGACGAGGTCCAGCTGATCGTCGGGGTGCTGCCACGGATCCACGTCTCCCCTCCATTGGGGTCGGTGACCGTGATGGCCGGAGTGACACTTGCAATGGATGACGTGCCGGTGGAAAGAATATACGACGCCATCTTCCCGCCAATGGCAAGATATCCGTTGTCGTAGGAGATGGTGCCGAAATCGCCTCCGATCTCAATTGAGTCGACGAGTTTGATCTGCGCAGGATTCGAGATATCAAACGCCCTGACATCATCGATGCCGTATCCGGCTGCATACACGATGGCGTCATTGATTGCCAGAGCCCGGGCATACCATACTCCGGAGTACGTGAGCTGGCTCATGCGTTTTGGTGCCCTGACATTGCTGAGGTCGATCGTTACGATCGAGTTGCCGACTGCTGCCACCGCGACAGTCCCGCGGATTTTGACATCGGTATAGGACGTCCCCGGTTCGAAGGTGGTAACCGTGACAGGGCTTTTCTTGTTGCTCACATCAATGATATGGAGTCCGTCAGAAGATGCTACGACGAGATAATTCGTCCCGTATTTTGCCTGGCCACCGCCGGCGAAATCCCCGGATTTGGAGACATAGACCGGGGCCTTGATATTGGTCATGTCAACAATTCCCTGGTCGGTATAGACATAGTTGCCATCCGCAAGGACTGCCGTGGCACTCGTGCCAAAATGATAGAGGGTCATCTGGGGATTTACCGGATCAGCGACGTTAATCACGCTCAGTGATGACCAGGCACCTGCAACATAGAGGTTACTGCCGACAAGGTCTAAGTCTCCGTTTCGTCCAAGATTGCTGATAAAGGAGATCTCTTTTGGTTTTGACGGGGTCTTTACATCGACGGTCCATATGCCATCGTTATGTGCACCGATATACAGATAGCCGCCACGCATCACCACAGAGTCAGCCCCGCCCACGACCAGCACACGGGTCAGGGTTTTTGGAGCTGATACCGTTGATGTACCGTAGATGCCAAAGCCCATTGATTCCTGGGCAAGGAAGGTATAACTCTGGGTCGGATAGATCCCTTCGTTATACGATCCGGCATCGGTTGCTTTTCCCACGAGAACAGGATTCCGTGGATTTGTGATGTCGAAGATCTCAAATCCCTCGTATCTCACCGAGACATAGGCGTAGTTCCCGAGGATCTTGATGTCATTGGCGTTGATGCCCAACTTATTCATTACTTCATAGGGTTTTGCCGGGTTGGTGACATCGATTACCCGCACACCATTGTGGTATTCGGTAATATACGCATACCCGTTTTTGACGGCAACTCCGGATACATAGTTGATGCCGTTATTGGGGGAATAACTCCCGACAAGCCGGGGAGTTGATGGGATACTGATATCGAGGATATCCAGGCGGTTATCGGTTTCCAGCCCGACATAGAGGTAGTTGCCGTTAATGGTACCCCGCCAGGGCATATTCCGGCCGGCAAGCCCAATTGTCCGGACAAGCCGGGGGGCTGCCTTATTGGATATATCGATAACCTCAACCCCGTCACCCGGAGAGAGGAGATACGCATAGTTGCCTTTGATGAGCACATCTGAACCTCCGCTGCTGAGAGTTGATACTATCACCGGACTGGAGGGACGTGAGATATCAGCAATAACAAACTTTGATGATGCAGCGATGTAGAGATACCCGCTGTCCACACAGACACCTTTCACTGAGGAGCCTACCGGGAGCTGCGAAAGTGCACTCTTCCACGTAAGGGCTGATATTTTTGCACTTGTTGAGACATCATAGGTTACCACTTCGCTGCCCTGACCAGCGTACAGGTATCCGTTTGATTCCACAAGGTCAAATGACGGGCCGTTGGAGAGCGTACCGACTTGCTGAAGACCAGCGGCAGCGACACCGGGGACAGCCAATGCCACAAAACAGAGAGCGGCCACCAGAAAAAAACTTCGCGATAGACTGAAAATATTCATTGCCTCTACTGTTCTGGCTAACAAGTGATAAATGTTCAAACCCTTCAGGGTTAGATCATTGAACCTGCAGGATATACGGGGGGGTTCCACTGAGGGTTGTACGAGCCTGCAGGAGCGGACTTGTTCATGGATCTTGTAATGGATTCGTGACTGAGTTCGTGGATCTTGCGATGGATTGAGATTCGGATTTGTGGATCTGAATGGGGGTTCCGGATTCATCGGATTGAGAGTAATCCTGATTCATAGATCTGAAAATTAAAAAACGGTATTCAAGTTCTCCAGGACCATCATTTTATAACGTTCCTGGGGCTTTGGCCCAACCCAATGTAGCAACCCCTTTGACCAACAACAACTATGGAGAGTGTAATACGAATCAATCGCAAAGCGGAGGGGCGGTTCGGGGGAACAGGCACTGGTCCCCTCCGTAAATCGGTGTTTTGCAATTTGTTGAAAACTTAGGTTTTCTACCTGAAGTGATATTTCAGGTCTGCAGGAATCAATTCATAACGTTCTTGGGGGCTTTGCCCCCGCCACTGTGGCATCCCCTATAGGATAACAACGGGAATCCGTGGAAATTCATTTGTGGAAATCCGTGGCAATAATGGAAATCCCGGGTACATGGAAATCGGGGGATTCTGGAAGTCCAGGGAAATCTATGGAAACTGCATGAACGGGGATGGTTCTCACCCCAAGCCATGAAAAATGGGGAAGGTACGACCGGAATCCATGAACAGGCTCTTGAGAGTCCAGAATCGGTGTTTTCAGCTCATTGAAGCGCCGCGGGGGCGTCCCTCCGGGGGCGGCGCAGTTCATCATAATAGCGGGATTGGCATATCCTGAAATTACGGAAATTGTGCAATTTTTACGAGAAATCCATGCCTAAAAAATTGGTGGATGATCTGTAACAATCCGTGGTAATACACGGATATCTGTGGAAATCCGTGGCTCAACGATCATGAATACTCTTTGTGGCTAACGGCATGTAATGCTCCGCCTCCACCGCTATGGCATGCCGCTGGAGCGATAATTCCGGAACAGGTAATACAACACAATCGCAAAGCGGAGGGGCGGTTCGGGGGGACAGGCACGGTCCCCTCCGTAAGAACCAATATTTCAGGACTGCAGGAATCAATTCATAACGTTCTTGGGGGCTTTGTCCCCGCCACTGTGGCATCCCCCTCTGTGATATCCTTGGAAATCCGTGGAATACTTGAAAACGTTGGATGATTCATAAAATCCGTGGAAATCCATGGAAACCTGGGGACGTCCGTCAAAGCCCGTGAGAAATCTGAATATCCGTTGCTCACTAAAAATCGGGCTTTTGAAAAGACCGCTGCTTCATTTTCCTTACAGACGAACAGGGAGATGGCGGTAGAGAAAGTTCACCGCCCTGTTCAATACATCTGCTATTTCGTCCACTATTGTCTGATCACCCGTACCGGAAGATCCTGATTGTTGTGCTTTTTGCTGGTCCTGCGATCCGGATGTTGCTGCGGGTATTTTCGTAACGCCGGCCGATGACGGCGTGACTTTGTAAATGGTAATGGCACCAAAACCGCCGCAGTACACGTATCCTTTGTAGAAGGCGGTGTTATCGCAGTCGCCGTCGATTGAAACTGCATGATCGACGATGACCGGCTTTTCCGGGTTGGCAAATGAGACCATGATCATATTGCCGTTCCCGATATTCCTGCCCACAACAAAAACGTCGGTACCGTTGCTGGTAATTGCACGCCCCTGGAGTCCTACCCTGATGCTTCCCGCATCCCAGTGAATTGCATTCCTGTCGGCGACATCAAGGACTTTTACATAGTATTTGCTCCCCGATTCGACAAGGGTGTAGATTTTCTCCGTTTCTGCGTCGTAGGACATGCTCTTTTTCAGGAGGGTATCGTTACCAAACGGGAAGGTGTTTTCAATGATGGGGGCATCAGATGCAACGTTCACTACCTTGAGAGACTTTGTACTGGCAGCCAGGAGATAGTGATCGTGGTACGGGATCAGCTGGCTGTATTGTGAAATGACATCGGGGGTTGAACTGATAAGTTTCGGGTCTTTGGTATCTTTCATCGAATTATCATAAATTCTGAAACCGGAGGGTGTGGTCATGTAGATTCTTGCATCGGTTGCGTACGAGGTAAGTGCATTGGTCTCCTTGGCATACATCCTAAAACGGGGTGAGAATGCCGGTTTCCCGAGGCCGGTAAGGTTGACAATCCATGCCCCCCCGCCGTTGCTCCCCAGCGAGGTATAGGAGTAGTTCCCGACCCAGGGCATATCGAACATCCGCGGATTATTGACCGACCATTCGGCAAGGGGACGCGAGAGGGCCGTTTCTTCAGGGACCGTGATATTCCAGTACCAGCTGCCGAGGTTGCGGCCGGCATGTCCCAGTACATCTATCGACCCGATGGTTGTCGGAGAAAGGACGTAAGCGGAAGAGGGGACATTCAGATTGGTTGAGAATACGGGATTGGTTTTGTCGGTGGTCGTGTAGACAGCGGTCCCCGCAGAATTCCTGGCCATCACGGCAACATTTCCGTTAGAAGATATCTCTTCAGAATAGCCGGTACTTTCCTTGTTGCTGCCCACCAGCCGGGGGATTCTGCCTGAAATATCGTAAATCCGTATCCCGTTATACCGGATTGAAACGAACAGATAATTCCCGGAAACGTCAACACCGACCGGGCCCTGGCCCATGGTGAATTTTTTTGTGTCGGTCACGACAGGATTTGCCCTGTCCGTGACATCGACCGTAAACAGATTTTTTGCATTGAACTGGGGAAGATACACGGTATTATTCTTATAGGCGATGTAGCTGAACCCATAGGTCGGGTTGCTGATGTCGGGGAACGTCATATTCGATACATAGACAGGATTTGCCGGGCGGGAAATATCGTATATGGTTAACTTTGGCGCATTTTCACCGCCATGCACGCCATAGAGGTACTTACCATCCGTAGCCAGGTTTCCTACCCGGTTCCCGTACGATGTGACGTGCTTTGGGTGTGCCGGGTCTGAAATATCAAACACCGACAACTTCGACCCTGACAGGTACGCATAATTCCCGGCTACGACGACATCCTCAAAATTATATGCTGAATCTGATACCCTTCCAAGAACAATGGGGTGCAGCTTATCCTCAAGACCCGCAATAGTGAAGGTATTTGACGTCGTCGCATACAATTTCCCCCCGCCTGCATACAATGACTGTACTTTTTCCTGGAAGAGGATTTCCCCGCTATAATCCCTGTACGTGAGTGCGGGCAGGTTCACACCGGGTGCGATATTGTAACACCGGATGGTATTTCCCTCGGCATTATACAGGGTATCGTCCCAGATGAAGTTACTGAAGGTATTGGCAGGCATGACGCCGACCTGGTGGAGATTGGAGGTGCCATCCACGGCAAAACCCGTTACCGGCAGGACGAGTACCATGAGCACCAGCATCGGATACAGGAATGTTTTTCGGAAAGGGTTCATGGAGGGTACCTCATGCAGACTCTTATACACGTATTTTTCATCCGCTACAGATACGTATTTGGATTCCTGCATCTGGGTCAAAGGATTTTTAAGTTGGTTCCCCGGGTTTCATTACGATGTTTACGGGGAAAGGTTTTCTGGCAAATGCTGCGAGCCGGCAGGCAAAGCCGGGAGATCTTCTCCTCCGACAGACCCCTCCTGGTAAATCCTGATCGTGCTATCAGGTTCTGCCAGGCCACTCATAGCCGGCGTTGTGATGGTGAACAGGATTAAATCCTCGATAAAAAACCCAATCTTAAGTAAGTTACGGGTAGTCAGATTTCCACGGATATCGTATGAGGGGATGCCACAGTGGCGGGGCAAAGCCCCCAGGAACGTTATAAAATGATACTCGTAAGGTGAATCCCGATGATTTTCAGGTTATTACCGATTCTCTCAGGTAACAGGAAAGTTTTAATTTTTCATACGGACTTGTAGTAAGTGTAACGAGAGACAAATATTTCTAGGTGATTATGCAGATTAATTATGAAGCTTATACGCAGAAATATACATTTCTTAGGTAAATTCTGAGATAATCACATTTGAAACCATGACCCGGATGCCTGAATCGATTGAAAATGTTCTTCTTTCACTGAAAGAGAACGTGCATAAGACCACCTTTTTTTATCTTCTTTTTCTCATCGCCACCCTTCTTTTATCGTTTGTCGCGTATATCGTGATATTTGCCAATCCATCCGGGACCGATGTCTATACCCATATGTTCAACACCCAGAATATGGCCAATTCACAATCACTTTCAGATTTTTATCAATATTCCCTGAACCAGGAATATGCAGGTTTCGATTATCCTTTCGGCCTGTGGTATTTTGGTTCGATACTGATGAAAATCACGGGCCTCGATATTTACACCGTTGCGTATCTCATCCCGTTACTGCTGCTGTTTATCACCCTTGCCATATTTTTTTGTTACGCCTACGAACTTACCAGCTCGACAGATCAGTCTCTCCTCTCCCTGATATTTCTGGTTTCCATGACCCAGCTGGCACTGGCCCTGCTGAACTATTCAACGAGTATTTTTGTCATGCCGTTTCTGGTCGCAATTTTGTATCTGGCAATGCGTGATATTACCTGGAAAAGTGTGCTGCTGATCGGCATTCTTGTTTTCACCCTGTGTTTTTCCCATACCGGGACTTTTTTGTTTTTAATCACCTTTGTCATCGCCTATTTCCTGTTGCGTGCATGGATCTGGGGAAAATTCGATTATAATTTTTATATCGTCATCGTAATCCTCCTGTTTTGTTTTATCATCGCAATAGGACTTTTCCCCTTTGTCCAGCCCCAGTATATCGACAAGGGCACTCTTGTCATCTCCATCACAAAATCGATTTCCTCGGCAACGCATATCACCTTCTTCAAGGACGCAGGACAGATTTTTTACGATTCGATATTTGTTGCCAATAACTATGTATTCGCATTTTTATGGGCTGCCCTTCTGTTTGCTGCAGGCTCCATCCTGGTTTTTGTCAATCAGGCAATCAGGAAGAAATTTACCTGGGAAAGCATGCCCGCGGCAATTCCCTTTTTAGAAAATCTTACCACCATGGGAAAGGGGATCATCACTACGCCGTTCTGGATCGGTCCTCTCCAGACATTTTTTTCCGTGTTCGGGATATTCCGACTCGATGAACGGGGAAAATGTACCGCCCTTACCCTCATCATCGCAGTGCTGATTCCGGGACTACTGGCAGGGTCCTCAGGAACAGGTGCGATCCGTGAGACCTTCTACCTCTTTCTTTTCATCCCGATCACCGCTGCCCTGGGCTTTTATTTCTTTTATACGGCAATCAACCGGGTCAAACGATCAGGACTGAAACGTGTCCTGATTGTCCTGCTGTATATCGTAATTTTTGTGCCTCTTATTGCCATTCCCATCGTCGCATGCCTTCACTACCAGCCTACCATCACGATGACAAAAGAAGAGAACGTGAATCTTTTATGGCTGGGCAGTATCGGCAATCCCATGGAAGGAGCTGCCGGTACCGCATACCGGGACCGGATGTCCATGTACGCAAATAAAACGGTTCCGAGCGTTGCATCAGGAACCGAGACCGTCCGGTTCTTAAACGATCTGAAAAATGTCTATTTCTCCGGCGGAGCGGAGAGTGAGGCCAGGGACCTATCCAATCATTACCAGATCGATTATATTATTTCATCCGAAAGGATCCTGAAAGGGTACAGCTTCCCCCGGTCTGCGGTTGCAATCGATCAAAATAACGAAGTTGACAAGATATATGCTTCGGGAAGCTTCTTTGGCTTTTATAAGATACTCTCCCGGCCGGAGATACCGGTAACCCCTGCCGACGAATCCCTGAGCTGGGACTCCCGGCAGCCGGAAGATGTTGTGCAGGACATCGGATCCGTTTTCCTCTTTGAAAACCCGTCGTACAAGGTGAAACTGAGCGATTCCTCTTCACGGATACGCTATCTGGGCACCCCGGTGAAAAACAGTATAGGGGAGGGGTATTTTACCGATACGATGACCATCGGGTGGAGAACGGTGGGGAACGATACCCAGTATACCACCTTCAATCTGGGTTCGCTTTCCTATGCGGAAATCCAGCGATCTGACAAGGAAATAATCTACAGGACCACCGTGACTTCAAAGCAGAAGGAACGGATTGCCTCGCTTACGGTAAAGTATATCTTTTATGACGAGGCGGTAAAACGTGAGATAACCGTCGCTAATGATCTTGACCGGGAAAACAGGACCCAGGGGATCTCGGTAAACCTGGTCTCAACCATTTTTTCCCCGATGACAGATTTTGATTACCACCAGGTGAATCCCGGGCGGACCGCATGGATCAACAAAAAGATATACCCTGCACAGGACCAGGTGTATCTCGATGATACGTTTATTGACAGGATCTTTTTGAATGACGCATCATCCGGTATCTTTATTCTCTACGAGCCGACGGCCCCGTACCCGAATAAACTCTGGTATTACGGGTCTCCCAGCTACAATTACGGGATTGTTACCCTTTCTTCTGACTATTCCCTCGATCTGGGTGAGGCCACTACCACGGGACAGTATTTCTCGTTCAATAACAAGGAAACAGCGATGAGAAATGCAGAGAAATACAGCTCCGTTTCCGCTTACCCGTTCCCGGATGCCCAGGTGCCCCTGATTATTTCGGGAACCGTCGGCGATACACAGTTCAGTGAGCGGGAGAAAAACGCTCTCGCTGTGCTGACCCAGAATTCCATCCCGTATACTCTCGGGATTCCCGGATCACTGCCTGCGGGAACATCCGGCCTGACCGGCATCGACCTTTCCGTGTATGGTAAACCGTGCTATAACTCGACCGTGTGTAAAACCCTCGCCGAACAGACGGAAGAGTTGAAGTTGTTCAGGCAGATTAACCCGACATCCGGGTTCCTGTTGTCGCAGGTCAGGTATGACCTGAATACCCTCCGTAGTTTATCAGAAAACCAGTACAGCTCTGCTGAAGTCGACACGGTCCCGGCCCCATTCGGTCCCTTGTACCGGGAAGGCATGAGAAACCCGAAATTCGCCTTTGTGGAAAAGGAGAATACCGGAGTCGTGCTCATCCCGGCTACCGAACCATCCAGCGATCTCCTGAACCACCGTTCCGAGCCGGACCCGGTCTTTGCACAATGGAATACGACGATAAATTCCGTCATCAGTGGCGGGGGAGTGGCTGCATTCCACTGGGAGTTGTCAGATATCGGGAACCCCGATTTTACCAACATATTTACCGGGTTCATCAACAATACAACGGCTAGGGGAGTGACGGTCACCACGCCGGACGCAATTGCCCGTCATATGAAGGCCCTGGCAGCTGTCAGGGTAAATGTTTCCAGCGGCGACCAGTACGTTATCCTGAACGCGAGGAATACGCAGGAGCAACCGGTATCCGGCATTACCTATAAAGTGGTCATGCCGGCGATTGAAAATGCCTGCCCCTATACCGTCACCAATGGCGAACTCGCCCGGTATGAGATACGGGACGGGGCCTGCCAGGTCTATGCCAGTTTCAGCCTCGACGGCTTTGAGGCAAAAGAAATAAAAATCGCCCCGAGTGGCGCTATTAAACGCCTGTTCCCCCAGATCCCCGAATTATTCCAGGGACAAAATACGATCAGGGTTGTCGATGAACACAACCAGCCGGTAGTCAATGCGACCGTACTGGTTGATACGCAGTATTATAAAACGGATAAGAAGGGAGAGGTCAGGTTCTCCGTCAACCATGGCAAACGGACCATAACTATTGAAAAAGGCGGGTATGCCTCCGTCACGGTCGTGAATACGGTTAAACCGGTTATTTACCGGTATCTCCCGTTTTTAAACAGGTGATCCGGCAGAGTCCCCTGCGGGTACCTCAAAGGATCTCACGTTGCATGAGCGGCATCCGGGAGGATTCGCATTATGCCCCATACCGTGTACTAACATATCCTCACGTATATGACACCGGGATGTGGCTGACTTTCAAAATCTGTTTTTCAGGAATACTTTTATTCGTTTGCTATCCGATACGACACCGGAGCAATGAGTCCGCGTTTACGTTTCACACATGGATGAGCTCTTCGGAGGAAACCTTCCGTACATTCCAGAGATTTCGTGGGGACTGAGAGGTACCAGTCCCCGTTTGTTTACGACATCCGCCAGACAGGGTCCTGTACAGGTGCCCAAAGATTGCATCACGTGTCTGTAGTACCTGTCCGATTGCCCACTCACTGGCAGATATTCCATAAAGGGAGCAGATTCTCCCGGCACATCTCGCACACCGGGCGTTAATTACTCAGTCAACTGGTTACTGTCCTCTCACCACCAGGGTCGTTCCCTTGTTATTTTTAACCACGAACGAGCTGACACTGCCAAGAAACAGGCGATCAAACCCGCTTTTTCCATGAGACGCGACAACGATGAGATCGCAGTTCTCCTGTTCAGCAAGGGAAATGATCTCAGTTCCTGCATTTCCCTGTTTCAGATGAGGGATAACGCTGATTCCCTTATCGGCACAGTATTTTTTTGCCCCTTCAAGGACATCGTTTCCCTCTTTCTCCAGCAGCTGATACATTTCCCGGGAATTATCCATCTGGTCCAGGGAACTCCGGGCAGACGTGACCGCCTCCATTACATGCGTAGCATGGAGCGTTGCATGCATCAGTCGTGCCAGGTCAACGGCTTCCGCGAGCGCCCGCTGGCTTACTTTCGACCCGTCCAGCGCCACAAGGATGTTGGTAAACATTCGCTACTCCTCCTTTTCAATAACATTTCACAGGATTAACAGATTTCAGCGGTTATCACCAATTAAGGTACCGGAACGGATACCCCGCCTGTACTGTAATATGTGAATAAAAGTTCCTGCTGGCGGGAAAGCAAAGATGTTCCCCGGAACTTTTAATTGAAAGATATAAGGGATTAATTTCGCTCCGGGGAAATTACTCTGACGTTCCTGGGGACTTCGCCCCCGCCACTGTGGCGTCCCCCGGATATGATATCTGTGGAAATCCGTGAAAATACGTGAGGACACCCGGAGTTACGATCCCTTGAGATACATTGAAAATCGGACGAGATTCGTGGAAAACCTGGAAATCCAGGGAAATTCATGGTCAGTAAAAACGGGCATGAACGGGAATGATTCTCACTAAAAACCTTGAAAACTGTGAAGGTACGACCTGCACCCGCACCAGGCTCTTGAGAGAACAGGGCGGAGTTTTTCTGGTATTTAAAGCGCCGCGGGGGCGTCCCTTCGGGGGCGGCGCAGATCTCACCGTGACGGGATTGCCATTCCCCTGAATTACCGGAATTGTGCAATCTTCAAGGGAAATCTTCAGGATATTTCTCTCAACGGCTCTGTTGGGGCTGCGGCATGTAATTTCTTCACCTCAGCCAGTGCGGCATCCTCTGGAGCGATAACTCCAGAAAAGGTAATACAACACCATCCCAAAGCGCAGGGGCGGTTCGGGGGGACAGGCACGGTCCCCTCCGTAAACAGCTGCTTTTACCATTTTTGAAAACTCAGGTTTTGAAAGGACCGAAATCGATGGCCAATCTGAATATCCACTTATTAGGATTAGATTTCATATAAAAACGGATTTTATTAAAGCGGCTCCACGTAAGTTCGTCTTGTGATAGTTTGACCTGAGTGATCCCTGAATTTATCCAATCTTCCGGATCAGTCGCTTGGATGGGAAACCCTACTCATACAACCAGTCATCATCCTGGATTTCCTTGAGGGAAGCCTTTAATTTGTCGATATCGGTCTTTTCAGGGATCTTGATGCTGGTAATCATCCGGTCGGAACTGCGGAAGGTTTCAGGAGTAACCTCATGGACCCTGAGGTCCCGTACGATATCGGCCTGGAGCTTCCGGCGGTCTTCTTCGGTCGGGAAGGTAAAACCCTTCGAATCGGCAGACTTTGCAGTCCCCCTTGCGCCGCCCGGTATCCTGCGTGGTCTTTCCAGAACGGTCTCGAACTCGTCCTTGAGCTTCTGCGTCTCTTCAATGTGGGAAGAGATGCGGGAACCGCTCTTTATCGAAGTGACAATCTCGTCAAGTTTGGCAATGACCCGGTCGACCATCTGCCTGAGGGTATCCTCTGAATGGATGATGGCAAAAATGTGAAAGTCATGGCTGTAAATCCACTGGATTTCGGCAGTATCTGATTTTTCATAGATCCTTTTGGTGATCTTCAGGGCACGACGGTTCTTCTGACCCGGTCCGGCTTTCCCGGCAACAAGGACCGGGTATACCTGGAGATCATCGATCAGTGATACTCCGTCCTCTTTGAACTCGCGGATGACCAGTTCAAAATAGTGTGTCTTTGGATGGGGCGGGGGCAACAGGGCACGGTCGGAGACCTTCCATTTCTGCTCGTCGACCTGCTGGACCTCAATTTCTTCGCTGACATCGATGAGGTAGGAATGATCGACCTGGTTTCTTCCGGACTTTGCGTTCTCATGCCAGACCACCCGGGTCTGTGCAGTCTCTGCAAACCGGTCCCGCCGCGAATTTATGATACGGGAAAAATACTTCCTGACCCCCTGGTAGCCTGCGGAGAACCTCCGCTGCACTTTTTCCGGTAGGCTGCTGCTCAGGTACCAGACCTCGCAGAGCCAGATGAGGAGCATCGTGGCGGAGAATATGCCAAGACCGATGCTGATATTTCCCGAGGTTGTATCCACCCCGAGGATAACATCCATGAACAGGACAAATGAGATCACCGAACCGACACTCAGTACCGTGGACCAGGCCACCCGCTGTATGAGCCCGAGGTCGGTAAAACGGGGATATAATACCAGCGAGATGACAAAACCCGGGACGAAGAACAGATTGAGAAGACCAAAGAATACTCTCAGGCCTCCTACGATTACAGGTAACATGTCCATTTTGCGGGGTTTCTCCTTAGGGTATATGCTGCTGTAGTATTTCATCCCCGGCGCAAAAAAACCTATCACGCTGCATATGCATTTTGTGACCCCGGGAGCATACGCACGCGGCTTTGACGGTCATGCCAGGATAATGCGCTTTTCATGGTACGGGATCCGGCCCCGGAAAAACAGCTGTGACACTGCCAGGCCTCTCCTATTCATACAGCCAGTCATCGTCCTGGAGATCCCTGATGGAATCCAGGATCATATCGACGCCAATCTTTGGGGGAATCTTGATATCGAGGATCATGCGGTCGGAACGGCGGAAGGTCTCAGGGGTGATGTGACTAACCTTGAGATTCCGAACGATATCAGCCTGGAGCTCCCGCCGATCGTTGTCGATCGGTTTTGAGTAGGCCTTGTAGGTTCCGTATTTCACCGGCTCCTCTTTGATGGACGGGGTTTTGACGGAGGGAGCCCTGATGGACGGGGCGGGAGCTTTTCTGGGTTTTTCCAGGACACCTTCGAATTCAGCCCTGAGGTTCTGGGTCTCTTCGAGGTGGGAAGAGACACGTGACCCTTTCTTTATCGAAGTTACGATCTCGTCAAGTTTCAGGAGCACCCGGTCCACCATCTGGCGAAGTGTGTCCTCCGAATAGAGGATGGCAAACAGGTGGAAATCATGGCTGTAGATCCACTGGATCTCGGCAGTATCCGTCTTATGGTAGATCCGTTCCTTGATCTTCAGGGCACCGCGTCGTATCCTGTACCCCAGCAGCGTGAGGTCCGGTTTCCTGGTGACCTGGACCGGGTAGAGCTGGAGATCATCGATGAGGGATACGTTGCCGTCACTGAATTCGCGGATGACCAGTTCAAAGTACCAGGTCCTTGGATACGGCGGGGGAATGAGGGAAGGTTCAGACACCTTCCACTTGGTTTCATCGACCTGCTGGATGTCAATTGCTTCCCTGACGTCGATGAGATAGGTATGATCGATGTGGCTGATGCCGGCCCGTACGCTCTCGTGCCAGATCACCCGGGTCATCGCGGTCCGGGCAAACCGGTCCTCCCGCGAATTCATGAGCCGCGAGAAATACCTGCGGAGCGTCAGGAACCTGCCGGCAAAGGCATGGTGGAGTTTTTCCGGCAGGCTGCTGATCAGGTAATATACCTCGAAGAACCAGACCACAAGGAGGATCAGGGAGAACAGGCCAAGGCCAAGGCTGATGTTCTGCAGGTTTGCATTCACCCCGAGTACAAAATCCATGAACAGCACCGATGCGATAACCGTGCCGATGCTCAGGACCACGGACCAGGCCAGCCGTTTCATGAGACCCATATCGGTGAAACGGGGGAAAAATGCCAGCGAAATGGCTAAGCCGGTGATGAAAAACAGGTTGAGGAACACCAGGACCGCCCTCAGCCCCTCCACGATAATAGTTACACTATCCATCCGCCAGACCACCCGGTACTAATGAGTTAGTATATCATCCCGGTACATAAAACCCTATCACGCAGAACACCGCGGTCAGTGCATACATCGCGTACGCTCCCTGCTTTTCGGTCATGCGGAAATAGTACGGGAGTACCCATTTCAAGGTGAGCGGATTTGGCACCTCGATGGTCCCGTCGTCCCTTTCCCTGCCAAACTTCGCAATCGGATACTTCTGTTTGTTCATCCTCCAGTAGACATACATGAGGAAATTGACCGTGTGGGGTATCAGCATGACAAAGCCGCTGATGATGAAACCCTGGGTGACGATCAACGCGCCGATGGCAGCCCCGACCGAAAGGGCACCGATGTTGCCCCAGAAGATGCGGGCAGGGTAGTTCTCAAAGAAGAAGTACGCCAGCAGGGCGCCGGCCAGGCTGAGGAAAAACAAGGCATTGTACAGGTTCCCGTCCACGAAGGTCTTGAGCAGCAGGGTGGCGAGGAGCATGAGCGAGAGCCCGGGGGCAATCCCGTTGAACCCCGAGTGCATGTTGACGAGGTTTGCCACCACGGGCACATAGGTCGGGATAATGATCTGGAGATAGAAGATCGAGAGATCCACCTCACCGATAAGGGGGATGAAAAAAACCGTTGCGGTGATGTACGGGATCAGGGGGTAGGCGCAGTAATAGAGCAGGATCAGTTTTGCCGGCCTGCCGATATTGACCATATCGTCCAGCAGGCCATACAATGCAAACAGCACGACAACAACGATGATCGTGAAATTGATAGGCGTGATAACCTTGGGATAGAACAGGGTGAGGATGGAAAGCGAGAATATCGCGATGAGCAGGAGGATCAGGCCGCCGTTGTTGGGCACCTCGGTCAGGGTTTTTTTATACATGTCCCTGACCAGGTGCCCTTTCAGCCTCAGCTTGGGGATGAGCTGAGGAAGGGCAATCATCATGAATAAAAAGGGGATGAGGAAAAAGATGATAACCATGACCAGACGGTAATCTTCAGGAGATGGTGGGAGAGAAAAAACCATTTCAATACCCTGGGCGTAATTCTTTAAATAATGTGCTGTATAGTTCTATTTGGAAAAGACCATAAAATCTTTGTGTGCTGAAACGGTGGTTGCATGGAGTGGCAATTACAAAAAACCATGAGAAAGGCAGGACCCCTGCTCCTCCCTGTCGTTCTTATCATTATTTTCTTCATGATGCCCGCTGCACAGGCAGTTGAACCGCTCTGGAATTATTCCGCATCAGGTGTGGAAATCGGCGGGCTGGCAGTCTCCCCGAAAGGTGACCTGATCGTTGCCGGGACAGAAAAGGTCCTCTTTTTTTCAAAAAACGGGACCATCCTGGCAAGAGAACCGTTCGGCAATGGTGTCGTGATGACCCGGGACGGAAAATACACCGCTTCTGTGTATTTCTCCAGCGTATATCTCTTCAGGAATCCGGTCCCGGCAGGGTCGGCAACGGTAACCCGGCTGGCAGAATACGAATTTTCCGAACGGGTCCAGTCCATCGACGTCAGCCGTGACGGAAACATTATCGCCGGGCGGACCCTGGCAAAACGGCTTGTCGTGTTCAACACTGAAACCGGCGTTGCCAAAGGAAACTCCCGGATCGACTCGGTCATAAAGATTTCTTCGTCCGGAGGGAGAATCGTGGGTATTTCCCAGGGAGTAGTCCATGCCTACAGCTCTTCCGGGGCATTAACCCGTACCAGTGACGTGGAGATCGACTCCGACCCCCATTCCATGCTCCTGTCCTCAACCGGGTATACCGCCATTATCAATGACGGGCAGAAAGTCCGGTCCCTGAATACCAATAACGGCGATGAATACTGGAACCGGCAGGTCAACGGGTTCATCACTGCGCTGGCAATGAACCCGGACGGTTCCCTGATTGTCGCCGGCACAGAAACCGGCAATATCGCCGCCCTTGATAAGAACGGCAACCTTTCATGGAGTTATGCTTCAAACCCGGAGAACCGGCAGAATGCGGGAATCACCTGCATGGCACTCTCAGACAAAGGTACCCTGATCGCCGCGGGCACAGCCAGCGGGAAGATTGTATTCCTGAACGCACGGGGAGATCTGGCAGGATCGTGGATTGGACGCGAATACATCCGCCACATCGCCGTGAGCGCCGACGGTTCACTCGTCGTCGCAGCCACCGAGGACCGTATGTATGTATTTTCCCCATCATCGTTTCCTGTAATCACGGTATCGACCCCGACCCGCAGCATGACGCCCACGAACAATATCACCAACCAGTCACCCGTTGTCCCGTCATCACCGCAGCAGACCGTATCCGTCCCGGTCCTGAAGACAACAACCCCTGCCTCACCGACCGAGGTCCCCACGACCTATTCAGTCATCCGGACCGCGAGCCAGAGCAGCCCGCCTGCACTCATTACCCTGCTCATGTCCCTTGCGGTGATCGTGGTGGTTGCCGGCAGGAAACGGTGAAAGGCTCAATTCCGTTTTTTTTTAGAGAGAAAGATCTGGACTTTTTAAGGTGCATATCACCTTTTCAATGAAAGGATGAATGCCGCCGCCCCCGAAGGGACGCCCCCGCGGTGGGTCAGTCATCCAAAATTAAAAAAAAATTCATTGTACCCCAATGCCCCGATTCGTTATTTCTTCGTTAACTCCAGGTATCCGATAAAACATTGGGATTAATCCCAGGTTATAACTCCCAATTTATTGATTTTAATCATATAGAAAAAAATAAATAATATGAATTTTATGGTACGGGGTAAAAAGGTGTGTGTGACAAATGAATGACAAAACCCGGTGGGGTATAATTTCATTCGTACTAGTTGTAGTGCTTGCGTCGCTTTTTCTTTATACTTTACTCGTATCCGTCGTTAATGAAGGTTTAGGTCCTGAACTCGTCTTGTCGATTATACTTGTTTTCGGCGTAATTGCACTTGTTTTAATGCTTACTTTTATGGCAGTTATTTTTAAGTCTCTTGAATTGACCGATATCAAACAGACTCTTGGTCTGCCTGAAGGAAGCGTGCGAGCCGTAATTGCATTGAGCCTGATTCTTATATTTATGATAAGTTCTGTGTTCCTTTTTTTCCAGGTTCAATCACATGAAAGCAAGATCATATTATCTGTTAATGTTACGCAAGAGCAGATCGATAAAATGCCAAGTGACCAAATTGTATCCATAGTACGAATTAATGAAACGAGTTTCAATGTATCTCGAAAGGTTAACACGGGTAGTGAGACTGCCAATGACATAGCAAAACAGATAATCACCACGGTGAGCACTCTGGTTGTTGCAGTTGCCGGTTTCTATTTTGGGACCCAGGCGGTGTCGGTTGCGAAAGGTACTGTCAAGGCGACTTCAAGTCCTGTTATTCGCAGCATTGTACCTGATAAGAACGAAGGTAAGCGGGATACAGAAATTCCATTCGAGATATCAGGAAAGAACTTTGAATCGCCAAAAGTCAAACTCATTCAGGGTTCAAATGAAATTACGGATTTTACCGATATCACCTCAAGTCCTACTAAAATCAAGGGCTTATTGAAAATCCCTCCAAAATCTGATAAATATCCGGATGGCAAATGGACAGTTGTTGTAAATAATTCTGATGCGGAAGAAGATCGACTTGAAAATGCTTTCGAGGTCAAAGAAACGCCCGCCGTTGAAACATCCGCCGGTGAGAAACCTACCGGTGAGAAGCCTGCTAATGAAACACCTGCCGGTAAAACATAAAATATACTTTTTTTCAATATTTTTTGGATTATGTAGCATCGTTTTCACTACCATCTCGAAACCCGCTTAATGGCAAATCTTTTTAGAAGAGAGTTGGACTTGAAACGAGATACACCCCTGAAGATTTTGAAGCCGGATAAGTACCAGAAATTAATCAACACTCATTGTCCCGCCGTGCAGAGAGGGTGCCCTGAGGCGGGTAGTCCTCATACACTTCACTTATTTTCCTGAAAACGGGTGAACAAAACACTCATTCCTAAAATTTTCGTATTATCCATAACCGGGATCACCAGAACGATGAAGTGATGAACGCCGCCGCACCAAAAAGGGACGCCCCCGCGGCGATTAATAGTTCAAACAGTACCAGAAACCATCATGTCCCGCCGTGCCCCGGAGGGGCCCTGAGGCGGGCAGTCATCATACATTTCCACGCTTTTCCGGCAGACAGACTATGAAAAAAGTTGATGTTCCCGAGGTACCGGGACAAAAATGAATGCCGGTAAATTCACTCATTTCCCGGCTCTTCCGGCCCAGTGACAACAGCAGCCACTCTTCCAACGGTACCGCCCTTCAGCCGCACCTTAATCCCGTGCGGGTGGAACGGTGAGTTTGTCAGGATTTCCTGTACAATACCCCGGGTCCTTTTCCCGCTTCGCTGGTCCTCTTTTTTAATAATATCGACAGTCAGGCCGACCTGTACCGAGCCTCTCTGCTGTCCGTTTCTTCGCTGTTCCATGATCTGGTTTTCCTGTTCTGTGTGATACTGAATTTTTGTCACTGGCAAATACTGAAAAAAAACTATGAGTGGGTGATCCGGGGAGTGTCATACTGCCCGATATGTTCAGCAAGGGTCCCGCTCATGGCCGACCATCCATGCTGCGCCCCGTTCATCTGCAGGCTGATACCCGTCTCGTACTCATTCGACCCTGTCTCAAAGATGCGCCAGGTGTTCCTGCCGGTAAGCGTGGCACTGATCGTAACAGAGGCATCCGATAATGCCTCGTAATCAGCATACAGCTGCGTCACGTACCGGTAGCATGAGGGGCTCCCCTGGACTGCCTGGCCCGCCGGGCAGGGGACCTGCACCAGTTCGCCGACCGGGCGGAACATGGCACTGGAGTTGACGGGATCTGCCGTGTCAATGACCGTGTCTGCTTTCAGTTCTGCCGACATCCTGATCGTCAGCGGACTGGCCGGGCTTGTCCCGTTGGGAACGGCAATCGCCGGGACCGTGATTTTCACCATCGTTGCCTTGCCGGTATCATAGAGCGTGACCTCCCAGTCATCAGGTATCCCGGCGATGTCCCGGGTGCTGTACCCTGCCACGACCGGGGAATTCCCGGACCTGTCTGCCGGGACCGGGATGAAGAGCGTCACATTGGAGAGCGGGGAATCGGTGGTGATGGTGCTGGTATAGGACCAGGTGCCTGACAGCGATTCGCGATATGCCTTTTCAACATATGCCTGGTAGGAAAATACCGAAACGGCTGCGATGAGGATGACCAGCAGCAGCCCGAGTGACACCCTGATAATTTTATCCATGAATACACCTCCCTGAGCAGATGGATGAGCAGCCAGGTCGTATACCTGCCAGGCCGGATCCCTGCTTTATTGAGGGAATAATTGACCGGTGCGGTTGAATACCTGTCGATGGTACCAGTCCTGCCACTTCTGTGACATGTTCGGAGAGATTGCATCATCAGCCGACCGCCTTCGATCACTATGCCTTTATGGTTGTGGGAAAAAGCAGATACTATGGAATCCCTGCCGTCCCTCGTGCTCGGGAATGTCACCCTCCCTTCCGGGCGCGTGGCCGATGTTACCCTTGATGGGGGCAGGGTCGCTCATGTGGGCGCCCGCCGGGTGAGTGCAGCACGCCTTGACTGCACCGGCCTGCTTGTGCTGCCCGGAGCCATCGATATGCATGTGCACTTGCGGGGAGGTGTCCAGTCGGCAAAGGAGGACTGGAAGAGCGGCAGCATGAGTGCCCTTGCCGGGGGAGTGACGGTGGTGGTGGACCAGCCCAACACCATCCCGCCCATCACCACGCCGGATGCCCTGCAGGCCCGAGTCCGCGAAGCACAGGAACACTCGTACTGCAGCTTCGCGGTCAACAGCGGTGTCACGCCGGATACGCCCCTGGAAAGTATGTGGCAGGCCGGCGCCCTGGCATTTGGCGAGACCTTTTTTGCCCCTTCCAGCTACGGGGATGCCATCAGCGACGCAGCCCTGCGCCCGGCACTGGAACGTATCCGTGCACTGGGTGCCCTTGCCACCATCCATGCCGAAACGGTTGAGGATGCGGTGGATACCGGCCTGGTCTTCCACGACCGGGTCCGCTCACCGGAAGGTGAACTGCGTGCAGTGAAAGCGGTCAGCGGGTTAAATGAGGGCGGGTGCCGGCTGCATTTCTGCCATCTCAGCACCAAGCGGTCGATCGACGCCGCACAGGGTTCTGTTGAAGTTACCCCCCACCACCTTTTCTTATCCTTAGAAGACTTTGATGCCCGGGACCCCGTCGGGAAGGTAAACCCTCCCCTCCGCACCGAAAAGGAACGGAAGCAGCTCTGGGGACGGTGGGACAGGATCGATGTCATCGCGTCCGATCATGCCCCCCATACCCGGGAGGAGAAGGCACAGCCATTTTCCACAGCCCCCTCCGGCATCTGCGGTGTCGAGACCATGCTGCCGCTCCTGCTGGCCCGGGTCATGGACGGAAAGTGCTCCCTGCAGTCGGTCATCGAAAAGACCTCGTACCGCCCGGCAGAGATCCTGGGCATCCCCCGTGCAGGTTTCAGTGTCGGTGACCGTGCTGATTTTGCCCTGTATGATAAAATCCCTGCCCCGGTCATGCCGGAACTGCTGCACAGCAAATGCGGCTGGACGCCCTTTGAGGGCCACCTGGCCCTGTTCCCCGTTACCGTCATCCGGGAAGGCAGGGTCGTGTACCGGGAGGGGGAATTTTTCAGAGAAGAGCCGGTCTGGTTTTCCGGAAAAGGATACGTGAAACCCCGGTGAACGGCCTCATTCCCAACTGCTAAATAGCAAAAAACAAAAAAGAATACTGCCGATACAGCGCATCCATAGGTCCCCGGGTGATCGA
>DADT01000073.1:23882-24072 GCA_002495065.1 Methanoregula sp. UBA471
GTTACTGCCGGTGCAAAGACCAGTTCCTTTCCTGCCGGCTACAACGAATGGCGAAAGGCCATCGGCTGCCGTGTCACCGCTCCCGCAGTTGACGGGAAGGCAAACCGGGCAGTCATCTCTCTTATTGCAGAAACCTGTGCCGTCCCGGCTTCACGGGTTACAATACAGTCCGGTGCAACCTCCAGCCTGA
>DADT01000034.1 GCA_002495065.1 Methanoregula sp. UBA471
GCGCCAGCCCTGCCCCCTTTGGGGGGCGGGGGCGCATGCGATTCATCTTGTATTACTGGTATTCCTGATTCCTGGTTATACAACACCCTCGCAACTGGGGCGCCATAGTGGCGGGGCGAAGCCCCTGGAGTGTCTGCATTTTTGGTCCCTATACAGTAACACTTTTTCGATCTGAATTTTGGAACAATATTCTGACTATATTTTCTCTCGTTATTTCCTTTACGAGTTGGTAGTTAAAATGGCACTATACCCAAAAAAAATATTACGGCTGGCAGAAACAACTTTATCTTTATCGTCGTGCGTTCAGTTTCGCAGCCATAATAAAATCGTTCAGTGTTAATCCGCCAGCTGGATAGGTATAATATGAAACCTCGATGAATCTTGACTTTTTCATGCAGATATCCGGAATTTGTCCTTCCTGCGTTGAGAGAGCCATCACCTCGTTAAAAAACTCAACACATGCGCTGCTGTTGTCAAGTTCATACGTTCTTATAAGGTGACCGTTGCCGAGCGACCACCCGGGTACTTCATCCACAAGATCTGAGATCTCCTTTCTTGTCAATGGTGGAGATCCTTGCCTATAGGTGGTGCATTTTCCTTGTGCGAGTTCCATGGTTAATTCTCATTCCTCCCGACAAAAAAAGTTTTTCCTGAATAGATAGCCCAGATCTTCCAGCTGCGGCTTATTTACAGAGATTTACAGATTAACCGGCTGGTGGAGCGAAGATACCTGCTGTCTGCCATGTTGCCATCGAATATGATCATCTTAACCTGAGTACCATTTGACCCGGAAAGACCATAATGCGTCAGGCACTACGTTCTATCAGAGAACGTGTCATCAGTATTTTCAAACCTTCATGAATCTCTCCAGCAGGTACTTGCACAGAGACTGGAATGGACGGAGCTCCGTGAAGTACAGGAGCGGACATATCTGGCAGCAGTGAAAGGTAGCGACGTTCTCGTTATTGCACCAACTGCCGGGGGAAAATCCGAGGCAGCACTTATCCCGGTAATGGATGATATCCTGAAAAACGGAAGGCCCGGGGTCACCTGTCTTTACATATCTCCTCTGAAAGCGCTGATTAACGATCAGGAAGACCGTTTCAGGGCATTTTGTATACCTACCTCTCTGTCAGTGATGAAATGGCATGGTGATGTGGCAAAGGGGGACCGTTTCTGGAAGGATGGGGAACCCCCGCATTTCCTGATGATCACACCTGAGTCCCTGGAGGTGCTCCTCCAGGAAAAAAAACTTTCTTCAGATCTTCGGCAGGTCAGGACCATCATCATCGACGAACTTCATGCTTTTGTTGAGTCCGAGCGTGGTGTGCACCTTAAAGTGCTGCTTGACCGGATGGATCGTATCACAAAAAAACAGGTCCAGAGGATTGGACTTTCAGCAACAGCCGGGAATCCTGAGGAAGTACTGGCATGGCTGTCCGACAGCCGGCACAAGGTTGAACTCGTCACTATCTCATCTCCTCCCAAGGAAAAACAGTTCCTGTTTATTGTCGAACCTGAAGAGAAAGACCGGATCAATGCGCTGGTCAGGATCGTAGAAGGAAAAAAGGCACTCGTTTTTGTTAACAGCAGGAGCGGTGCCGAGAAACTTATGAAAGCGAGCTCCGGCCGGATACGAAATCTTCACATACATCATTCATCACTCTCTCCGGCAACCAAAAAAACATCAGAAGAAGCTTTTGCTTCTCATGATGGTGCCTGCATCATCTGTACAAGTACGCTTGAACTCGGTATCGATATCGGCGACCTTGATGTGGTGGTACAGGTCGGTCCACCGAATTCTGTCTCCTCATTTCTCCAGCGGATGGGGAGGAGTGGTCGGCGTGGAAAGTCTGCATATGTGGCGTGGATACTGAAGAACCCCTGTGAACTGCTCTGCAGTCTTGCCATTATCGAATGTGCAATCCATAAGGAAGTTGAGAATCTTGTCCCTCCCAAAAAACCGTACAATGTATTACTCCAGCAGATTTTCCTGAATGTTTATAACCATTCACGGGTAAGCCGCAGGAAGCTTACGGCGTCTGTCCTGTCACATCCGGTATTCAGAAACCTGGGTCAGAAGATCCTGGATCAGGTTATCACTCATCTCATCGCAACATCCTACCTCACTCCTGATGGTGAGATGCTGATGCTGGGAACCGAAGCTGAGAAAGTATTCGGGCGATCGAACTGGAAGGACCTTTATTCAGTTATCAGCGGAGGTGGGGAGTACCGCGCTGTAACACCTGAAGGCGAGGTGGTGGGGAAGCTGGACGCACGGTTCGTTAACAGCAAAAACGCAGAAGAGATCTCACTTGGCGGACACAACTGGTCGATGGTGAAATGCGATGAAGGACATAATATTGTCGTAGTGGTACCGGGTGGATCTGCATCTTCCCGAATTTTCTGGACAAGTTCTGGCGAAGGTGGCTTCTCACCTCTGGTGTGCCGGATGGTAGGGAAAATATGCGCACGGGGGGGGTCAGCTCTGCCGCTTGGCGAGCGTGAGCAGGAAGTACTGAGAATGGCGCTTGCCCGGATTCCGGAAGGCGCAGGAGGAAACGGGTTTCAGGTTGTTGAGCAGGCCGGGATAAAAGGGACCGAGGTTCGCATTTTCACGTTTTCAGGAAGCAAATTTAACCGGCTGCTGACATCTCTGCTCCAGGATCGGCTTGGTAGGAAGGTTCAGGTGCACTATAACGATTTTACCGTCAGAATTATGCGTGCCAGAAAAGGAGGGGCGGGACAACATGTCATCCGTGCATTAGAGGAAATACAAAATATGGGAGAGGATAAAATGGGTGCTGTGCTTCCCATGCCCTCTGCAGAGGGCTGGAAATTTGCACGTGCCCTGCCCCCCGCCCTCTTAACCGACATGTCACTGTCAGACCACTATCATCTCGAGGATTTCATGGATGAGGTAAAGAGCGTTCAGGTTACGCTCCTTTCGGAACCGGCTGGTGACACTGAGTTATCTGAATCCTGACGGGTATCGCGAATAACCTTACACAAATGTCAGATTATATACGAAAAGACCGTTGAGATCAATGTATGAAGAAAGGATTCATAGTTCTCAGCATTGTGATTGTCCTGGCTGTTGTCAGTGGATGCACCCAGTCTGCTGCCCCCTCCCAGCCGACAGCTACTATTACGATGCAGACTTCCGTCTTACCAACTTCGACAACAAATATGCCTGCTCAGACGACAAATCTGGTATCTGAAAACACGGTAAGGATCAATGATTTCACGTTTGAACCTGCAACCATCACCGTTAATGCAGGATCGATCGTAAGATGGGTAAACGGGGATACAGTACTCCACAGGATCCAGTTTGACGATGAACACTTTTCACCAATACTCCTCGGTTCAAGCCAGTCAGGAAGCCAGATATTTGTTGAGCCCGGTGTGTACCCGTACATCTGTATTATCCACCCGGAGATGCGGGGAACAATAATAGTGGTTTGATGGTTTTTGAGAAGGATTACCGGGTCTCTTTTTAAAAAAACTTTTTTGCATGCGATTTCCTGTAATCATGGAATTTTTGATGGTTCAGCGATTTAACCGGGGTTGAAACTGATATTCCAGGCAATCAAAAAATTCAACAATGGTATATCTGGTAACAGTTCAATCCGATGTAAAAACCAAAAAAACTAAAAAAAGATCTGATATCAGAATCCGGCAATACGGATCATTGTTCCGATAAGAATGCCGCACATAGACGTTGATGCAGATAACATCCCCAATATTATGTAGCTGACAACTGCGCCAATTTTTATCGGCATGTAGGTGCGGTTCAGATGAAATCTTCGGATAGCTCGAAATGATTTTGTATCTGCCGAGATTAGTGGTTTATTTTTCTTTATCCGGACCATAACAATCACCATATCTGACAGTTTTCAATCGGACAATTCCGGTATGACCCCTTTCCGGTATTTGAGTAAGGAGTCACCAGTGATCATATAATCTGAATAGGTACTATAAATAATTTTATTATTGAACAAAAATAAAAATCCCGGGAAATCAAGTTTTATGGGAAATTAATAAGGAATTCGCACATATTAGGGGAATTGCAAAGCAATCCAGTCATATTTCTTCGGTAATTTTATCTCATCCTTCTCATGAATATCCGGCTTGAAAACAAAAGGACAAATCTGAATGATGGGATTAATCTCAGGCAAATCTGGAAAAATACATACGCCGAGGGGGAGATTTGAACTNNGCTTTCGAGGCTACCGCCTTCCCGGGCTAGACTACCTCGGCAACCGGTTCTGATATTTTTTTCATCAATTGCTCTAATAGTTATCTGAATCCCCTGCAGCGATAGATCGTTTTGTGTTGATCGATGGCTGACAGGTAATCCGGGTCCCCATCTTCTGGAATTCGGATATTTTCAGCTAAAGAGAACACCACAAAAACAGGGTGGAGGAGGATATTGACGATCCTCTTCGATTCCTAGTGTATTTCTTAATATGCAGGCAGAGCACTGCCCGGGCCTGGTGATTTTGACTGGGTGATCATCATGTCATCGACGCGGATGAGCATGACTGCAGTCTCAGAAGCGCTCTGGATTGACTGACGTTTTGATCTGAGGGGTTCAAGAACACCCTCTGCGAGCATGTCGGTAATCTTGCCCTCATAGACGTTCAACCCGGCATTCTTCTTTCCTTTTGAGTGCGCATTCTTGAGTTCTACCAGTTTATCAATGGGATTATATCCGGAGTTCTCTGCAAGAGTACGGGGGATGGATTCATATGCTGATGCGTATGCTTCAATGGCAAGCTGGACACGTCCACCGACCGTCGATGCGTAATCCCGGATTTTCATGAGGAGCTCGGTTTCGACTGCCCCGCCACCGACGACATAGGTGCCATCTTCCATTGCGTCCATGACGACGCGTTTTCCATCAACAACTGCCCGTTCGAGTTCATCAAGGAGATAATCGCTTGAGCCGCGAAGCAGGATGGTGATTGACTTGGGGTTTTTGCATCCGGATATCCTGGTGATATTTGCATCAGCATCCTCTTCAACGAGCTCAGCGTATCCCAGATCCTTTCCGGTGAGTGAATCTGGTTTGTTCACGATAGTGGCGTGGAGCGATCGCGCGGCATATTTCATATCACTTTCCGGCACGTCCTCGATGGCATATATTCCGTTCTTGGCCAGGTAGAACTGGACAGGATCTGCGATTCCCTTCTGGCACAGGAGAACATTCGCACCACTCTCAATGATTGCATCGGCAAGTTTTTTGAGGGTGTCTCGTTCCTGCTCGGAAAAGGCATTAATCTGCTCGGCACTCGTGATTTTAATCTTCGCTTTGACCTGGGTTTTTGTTATCTCGAGGGGGGTTGCAACCAAAGCAACTTTTGCCTTCGTAACTTTCTTTGGCATACCCTCGCTGACGCGCTTCTTGTCGATGACGATACCCCGGATCAGCTCGGCGTCATCCATGGCCTGTCCTTTCTGCTTCTTGATCATTACGTCGTCTTCATCGACCAGGATTTTCCCGTTCGTTTTTTCAGCAACTGCCATTACTGCGTCAACAATAATCCCGTCGAGCTTGGTTTTTACCGATTCAATCGACTTGCCGGTAATCGCAGTATCCACGATTTTAAAGAGAGTCTTCCGGTCTGTCGGATCAACATGGAGCGAGAGGCTGTTCACGATCTCAAGAGCTTTTTCCATGCCCATGAGGTATCCCTGGGCGATCACGGTCGGGTGAATACCCTGTTCAAGCATACCCTCAGCCTGTTCCATGAGCGCGCCGACAATAATGACTGCAGTGGTGGTTCCATCCCCGACTTCATCGTCCTGGGTACGGGCAACCTCGATCACCATTTTTGCGCCGGGGTGCTGAACTGCAATTTCCCCAAGGATAGTGGCACCATCATTCGTGATCACAATATCCCCCGTTGAACCGACAAGCATCTTGTCCATTCCCCGTGGACCAAGGGTTGACTTGACCGCGCCGGCAATTGCTTTTGCCGCCGCTATGTTCGAGCGCTGGGCTTCTTTCCCGTAATTACGCTCTACATTTTCTTTTAATATGATAATTGGTTGTCCAGATTGCATAATGGATCCTCCGATGTTGTAAAAGGTGGAATTGAACTTCTATATAAAACTTCTGTGTTTAGCTCTGGAAAAAGAATTGATCAGTCGATACGGGATATTTTGAAGAGCGAATAGACCGGAACTCCATCAATATCCTTGATACCGCGCTTGTCAAATATAACCCAGATTGCGACCGGTATTGCATTATGTTTTTTTAAATATTTCACCACTTCCCGCATGGTGTTTCCCGAAGTTATCGTATCATCGACGATGATGCAATGCTCCCCGCCGATAGCGGCAAAATTCCCGCTGATCGATCCCATTGGGCGCTCGCTCTGGTTCTGCTTTGCCGGATGATAAATCGCAAGTTTTGCCGCTTCCTGCACTGCAATGACCGTCGCAAGCGGAACTCCGGAAAGAGAAATACCGACGATTACACCCGCAGCTGGCGATGAAACATCCTCATCCGGCTGGTCTCCATAGTATCTCTGGAGCATCATCAATGCCGTTTCTTCAAGCAAAGGTGCGGAGCTGCTGACGGCCGTCCAGTCGATGTGAACATCTTTTGGGGCAGCGGTGCCTTTAACTTGGGTAAGCAGCCAAGTCACGGTTTCCATGGAAAGTGACAGTTCATCTGCAATCTGACCAGGACTATGTCCTTCAGCAAGGAGCATTTTCGCCCTGTTGATCAGATCGTCAAGGGAAGACATGGAAAAAAGATTCGCTGGCATCTATTTAAGTTTTCTTTTAATTATTGAACCGCAGATGAGACATTCCCCGTCATGATCGAAATATCTGCCACAGCCGCTGCAGCGATATTTCCAGTAAATGCGTTTTGCCTTTCGCTGGATGATAGGGGTGGTTTGCACACCCAGAACACTTGCAACATTCTGGATAGCGAAGTCATCGGTCAAAAGTACTGCCTCGAGATCCAGAGCAAGGGCAAGAATGTCACAGTCAGTACCGGAGACTATACCGGCATCACCGCTCTTTCTGGACGCGGCTTTTACTTTTTCAATATTTTCTGCTGATGGTACGGCAAGCATGAGCCCTTGTGCACACAGCACATCAAACCGGCTCTTTGAACGCAGATCCCTGAGCTCATCAATAACGGACCGGGTCGTATACAGATCCCCGTCAACAGTCAGATCAGAAAAAAAGAACGAAGTGTCGAGGATCCATCTCATACAGAAAACTCCAGGGGAATGCCGTGATGTATTGTTATCTCGTATCCAAACCTGGAAAGGAGCCAGCACACAGTTTCAGCATGGGATGTCAGCGTGCTGGTGGAAAACGAGCCCCCGAACAGTGCAAGTGGAACGAGCAGCTGATCCGACAGGTGAATATCCACGGTGCCCGGATTTTTGATCTCAGCGAGCAGGGCGTTTGCGGCGCTCCTGCCAACCTCTTCAGCAGGAAGACCCCGTTTACCGAGTGCAATCCCCCCCTTGGCTCCCTTACATACCGTGCAGGAACTTCCGGTACTTGGGCCGGTGCGGTGGTCCAGGCTGATTGTGCAGGGTTCTCCAGGCCATAAAGACAGGCGGGCATCAGCAGCGGATGCCTGACGTTGCGTGACATGATCGGGCAGGTTGGATGAACAGGAAAAAATGCAGCAGGGATGGTCTTTGTTATCTTCAGGGACTACGGGTAACATGTTCTTTCGCTCCACTCTGACGGTCACCTCCCCACCTCCCTCCGGGAAATATCCCCGTTTGAGGATATTCAAAACTATTTCAGCGCCGGAGGATCGCAGAACGGACCCAAGAACATGGTCAAGGTAGTCGATGGTCGGGCTCCTCGGAACTTCGGTCCCCCCGGTAATATGAAGTATTCCGCCAGCACACAACGCTACGGGGAGCCATGCCTGGATCACGAGCGGGATGCTCCCGGCAGTTCCAACTGTCACGGAAACCTCGCGACATTTCAGATGCTGCGGGCAAAATACAATTGTACCGGAACCCGGAGAGTTGCCCCTGCACTCGGCATCACAGGCAAATGCAACTGCCTTAATGGCAGCAATATGCTGGGCTGCCAGCCCCTTTTTCTCTCTTGATGCCCTGATCCGGGTGATTGTTACCGGCTCACCCGAAATCGCAGACAGCGCCACGGCATTCCGGACAAGTTGTCCTCCCCCCTCACCAAATGAACCGTCGATATTCAACATCTTTTGAGTTCTGCTGCAATAATATCTGCAGCAGATATTTTACTGCACCCGCGCTCGATGGTATCACTGCAGATCACATCACGGATTCCTGCCGCCATGAGACGGACATATGCCCCACCGGTAAGCACTCCGTGAACACACACCGCAAATACGTCTTTTGCACCCTGCTGGTAAAGCATTCCGGAAGCAGTGGCGATAGTCCCGCCGGTTGAGATGATATCATCGACAATAACCACGGATCGTGATGCAGCACATAACTGCTTGGGGGCCATCGTTACTTCTACTCCGCTTATACGGTTCTTTTCGAGGTGATCAAACTCCCAGCCCCCGGCGGATGCGACCTGCCGGGCAAATATAAGGGCCCCCTCATCAGGAGCAAGAATGAGGGGATTGTCGAGATGTAAGGTTTTGATATACGAACCGATGTCATGGGCAAGGGAAATATTCCTAGCGGGCACACCGAAATATTTGAGCACTTCTTTTTCATGAATATTGACGGTTATAATTTCTGAAACGCCTCTGCTGACTGCCTGTGCAATGGCCCGGGCGCTGACAGGCTCCCCATGCCGGAACCGTTTATCCTGTCGGGCATACCCCATATAGGGTAAAACGAGCCGGTTTTTTGAGCAGTCACATGCGTCGATTATCAGGAGCAGCTGGACGAGGGCGTCATTATCCACAACGCTTCCGACAATAATGGTCTCATCATCCAACTCTCCGGTGATAAGATAGTGCTCGCCGTCAGGAAAACGGGAATATTTTACTTCAACAACTGAAGTCTTCAGTGCTCTGGCAAGGCTGGTGCCAAGTATTTGGGATTTTTCAGTGCAGATCACTTTCATGGTATTCTTCCTAAAACCGGGGGTATTGGCGTTTTTTCTTCAGAGATTTATTGACAATAGTAGGTATTGTAGTTTTTCGCATTGATTCGAATCAGAGTGACTTCTCCGGCAATGAGCAGGCAGTCCAGTGTAATCAGCTGAAAGTACTTAAACTATCATGAGACAATTTATATGAAACCCCAAAGGGAAAACGAGGTATTTTCGGTAATGGAAATCCAGGAACAATCATCGCCGCAGCATGAGGATACACAGCCAAAGGACATCCAGCAGGAGGTTGTGCATACCGAAGGCGTGATAGCGACTTCCTCCGAGATTAACGTACCTGAAAAGCTTATCGATCAGGTTATCGGCCAGGAAAATGCGGTTGAAGTTATAAAAAAAGCCGCTGTCCAGCGCCGGCATGTAATGATGATAGGCAGCCCGGGAACCGGGAAATCGATGCTGGCCAAGGCAATGGCCGAGCTCCTTCCCAAAGAAGAGTTACAGGACATTCTTGCATACCCGAATTCCGATGATCCAAATAATCCGGTGATCAGAACGGTCAGCGGCGGGCGGGGTAAACAGATCGTTGCAGCCCATAAAGCTGAGGCAAAGAAAAAAACCCAGTTCAGGAACACCCTGCTGATGCTCCTGTTGATAGGTATAATCGGCTATGCGTTCCTGACATACCAGTGGCTGATGGGGATCATTGCAGCTGCATTTGTCTTCATGGCACTGAGGTACACCACCCCGCGGGAAGAAGCGATGGTTCCCAAGCTTCTCGTATCCAATGATACGAAAAACATAGCACCTTTTATTGACGGCACCGGTTCTCATGCGGGAGCATTGCTGGGGGATGTCCGGCATGATCCCTTCCAGAGCGGGGGACTTGAAACCCCTGCACATGACCGGGTAGAAGTAGGTGCGATTCACCGGGCGCACGGCGGGGTCCTGTTTATTGATGAAATCAACACCCTGACGCCGCACTCCCAGCAAAACCTGCTCACGGCCCTCCAGGAAGGGGAATTTCCGATTACCGGCCAGAGTGAACGATCGAGTGGGGCAATGGTCAGGACAGAGCCGGTTCCCTGCAGGTTCGTGATGGTGGCAGCCGGAAATCTTGATGCCATCCAGGGGATGCACCCGGCACTCCGGTCGCGTATCCGGGGCTACGGCTATGAGGTCTACATGCGGGAGACGATGGAGGACACCGCGGAGAACCGGAAGAAGTTCCTCCGGTTCATCGCCCAGGAAGTCAAGAACGACGGGAAGATCCCCCACTTCGACCGCAGCGCCATGATCGAGGTGCTCCGCGAAGCCCGGCGCCGCTCGAACCGGAAAGGTCACCTGACCTTAAAACTCCGTGACATGGGCGGGCTCATCCGGGTAGCGGGGGACCTCGCCCGGCAGGAAGGTGCGGAGTTCACCACGGAAAAGCATGTCCTCGCCGCAAAGTCGGCCTCCCGCTCGATCGAGGACCAGATCT
>DADT01000023.1 GCA_002495065.1 Methanoregula sp. UBA471
GGGGACAGGCACTGTCCCCTCCGTAGACAGGTGATTCGCAATTTGTTGAAAACTTAGGGTTTCAACAGAGCCGAAAACCATAGAAATTTATGAGAGTAACCCGCCTCAGGGCCTCTCCGAGGCACGGCGGGGCAAAGAGATTGAAGGGTCTTATTGATCCGCCGCGGGGGCGTCCCTCCGGGGGCGGCGGCGTTACTCCTCATGTTGCTCCAAAAAAGGAAAATAGATGATCCAATTCATCGGAATACAACGAATTCATGATTCGGGTGCGAACTTAAGATTCATGCGAGTTTCTGAAAAGAACCAAAGAAAACCAGAGATATTCATAAAATAGTTCCGGAGATATAATCAATCCTGACCTTAATATCATCCAGTCCTGACCTTAAATTGTTCCACGGGTTTTCACAAAAACACCAGATCCCATAGGATTTTATCCGCCCAATCTGATCATTGATCATGGTACTTCTGGAAGGAATCGCCCTTGGTTGGCTGCTCATTGTAATCGGTGCTGTTCTTCTCCTTGTCGAGGTGCATACCCCGGGTTTTTTTGCGACAGTTCCCGCAACGGTCATGATATTTCTCGGGATACTGCTCCTGCTGGGAGTTGACATTTTCAACTCAGGATGGGGAGTTATAATCGGGGTTATTATCGCAATCGGTGCAGCAGGGTTTACTGTCTGGATGTACGGGAAAATCACACCGAATGAAAGCCCGACCACCATCAGCCGGGATTCCCTGATCGGAATGGAAGGCCGGGTGAAAACAACCGTGGATCCAAACACGCTTTCCGGAAAAGTATTCATCGCCAGCACCGAATGGAGCGCACGTTCAACCGGTCCTGAAATCCCCCCGGGAAAAAAAGTAAAAGTTGTTGATTCGCATGGTGTACATATCGTTGTGGAAGAGGTGAAATAATATGCCCTTTATTGATACGCTTATCGTTATTTTTCTGATCCTTGTCATCGTCGCAATTTTTGCCAGAGGTGTCGTAATCATCCAGCCATATGAACAGGGATTGCAGATCCGTCTTGGACAATATGTCGGCCGGATGAATCCCGGGTTCCGCTGGATCGTCCCGTTTGTTAGCGAAGCGATCAAACTCGACCTGCGTACTACGGTGATTGATATTCCCAGCCAGGAAGTGATCACCAAGGATAATTCGCCGACAAATGTTGATGCGATTATCTATATCAGGGTAATTGATCCCGAGAAAGCATACTTTGAGGTTTCAAACTACCGGTTGGCTACGGTTGCCCTTGCCCAGACAAGCCTTCGTGGGATAATCGGGGACATGGAGCTGGACGAGGTTCTTTATAACAGGGACGTGATCAATACAAAACTCCGCGACATCCTTGACCGTGAGACCGACCAGTGGGGTGTAAAAGTGGAGCGGGTCGAGATAAAAGAGGTCGATCCGATCGGAGCTGTCAAAAATGCGATGACCGAGCAGACTGCTGCTGAGCGAGCCCGACGGGCTGCTATCCTGCGTGCGGATGGTGAAAAACGCTCGGCGATCCTCAAGGCAGAAGGCCTTCGGCAGAGCATGATCCTTGAGGCGGAAGGGGAGAGACAGAGCAAAGTCCTCCGTGCTGAGGGAGAGAGACTCTCCAGAATCCTGCAGGCCCAGGGGGAGGCTCAGGGCCTCCGTATCCTTTCTGTCGGTGCTGCACCCCTTGACAAAAAAGCTATCACCGTCCTGTCACTCAATGCATTGAAGACGATGGCGGCCGGCCAGGCAACCAAGATAATCTTCCCGTTCGAGATCTCGCAGCTGATCCGGCAGGGTGCGAAATTCCTTGGAGCTGGTGAAGAAACTCCCGAAGAAGCAGGAGTACGCCCGGTTATGGATGAGAGTATCCTCGGAGATATTCCACGGCGCGAGGCAATAGATGCAATCTTAAAGGAGATTCAGGATGCGGTGCCGAAAGTTTCGGAAGATGAACTGAAAGACACCAGTAAACGAAGACTCCCGATCGAAAAGGAGTAAGCCGATTCGTTGCCAAAATCATCAGAACAGGGTTAATATTATTAATTCCCAGCATCATCCTCTTTTTTTTCTCTTCCGGACAACCGCTGGCGGATGGTTTTTACCTGATCGACGACTATACCGGGATACGGTATGTTCCACCCGAATTTTAAGGATACGATTGCTGCTTCACCCTATATTTTTACCATCGGGGTGGCTGGTGACAGCGGGTCAGGAAAGACAACGTTCACCGAAGGAATCCGGAGCATCTTTGGTAGCGACCTGGTTTCCACAATTACCCTTGATGACTATCATAGTCTCGACCGTGAAGGGCGGCGGGAACGGGGACTGACGCCACTTAATCCACGGGCAAACCGGATTGATCAGCTCGAAGAGGACCTCATCTTACTCAAACGCGGGGTCCCCGTGGAAAAACCTGTTTATAACCACACATCGGGAACTTTTGACACCCCGGTGATTTTTCGTCCCAATAAAATCCTTATCCTTGAAGGGCTCCACACGATGTTTACCCCAAACCTTCGTAAATATCTTGATTTTACCCTCTTTGTGGATCCTGCAAAAGAAGTAAAATCTGACTGGAAGATCCGGAGGGATATCAGAAAACGCGGTTATACCCGTGATGATGTCATCCGGGAGATTGCCGAGAGGGAACCGGAATATGAACGTTATATTGCCCCCCAGAAAGAGTATGCAGATGCTGTGATTGGGATAGACTACTCAGAATACGGGCGTCGCCTTGGAGAGGAACGAAATGTCTACCGGATTACACTGTCCCAGAGCAGGATGAAGCATACTATTGAGAATATCGATCTCTCGCTCGACCTGTATTCAATCCTGTCACTGTCAGAGAGAAATTTTTCACTTGAATTTCTGACAAGTGACCATAACGGGCACAGGATGGGAGTATTGATAGCAGACGGTGAACTCAGCGGACATGTGGTGAAAAAGCTGGAACTCAGTATCGAGCAGCAGACGCAGGTGCATCCAATATCCCTGTTTCAACACCGGAATTATGTCACGGCAGGTGATCTTGCACAGCTGATTCTCTGCTGGCGCATTATCCACCGCCGCATCTTCATAGAAACAATACGGTAACAGACCTGATTGGGGATGCGCTCAAACCAGAAAGGAGATTCTCATCAATAAAAAGGAAAAGATGACATGATAGAAAAGAGTGTGCCGCTTACAGATCAACTGCACGGGGTTGTATACCGGTTGGTGAAAAGATTCTATTCTCCTGTGAAATCAGGACCGGGCAGGATCATACGAACTAAGGAACAGACAAAGGTATGAAGAAGATTGCGGTTATGACAGGAGGGGGAGACTGCCCCGGACTCAACGCGGCAATCCGGGCGGTTGTTCAATCGGGTCTGGGATATAACCTGGAAACCCTGGGAATCCGTAACGGGTGGAAAGGGCTGATTGATGGTGATTTGGTACCGCTCAAGGATTCTTCTGTTTCCGGAATAATCTCATGGGGCGGAACTATCCTTGGGACATCGCGGATGGATCCGCTGAAAGATCCTGCTGACATGCAGAAAATACAAAAAACCCTTCAGGATGCTGGCATCGATGCACTCGTGGTTATCGGAGGAGGCGGGACGCTTTCTGCAGCATATGAAATTTCAGAAAAAGGGATCCCGCTCGTTGGAATTCCAAAGACAATCGACAATGATATTTTCTGCAC
Source organism: Methanoregula sp. UBA471 (assembly GCA_002495065.1). Classification (GTDB taxonomy): domain Archaea; phylum Halobacteriota; class Methanomicrobia; order Methanomicrobiales; family Methanospirillaceae; genus Methanoregula. The sequence continues at coordinate 3,675 of DADT01000023.1, forward strand.
CGATCTGGCTGTAGGTTTTGATACTGCGGTCACCGTTGTCACCGAAGCGGTCGACCGGCTCCGCACTACTGCAGAATCCCATCACCGGATCATAGTTGTTGAAGTAATGGGACGCAATGCCGGTTGGATTGCCCTGATGTCAGGGATAGCCGGAGGGGCAGATGCAATTCTGATACCTGAGATACGGTTTACCATGGACGAGGTCTGCCATAATCTCGAATCAAGGTTAAAGGCAGGAAAAAAATTCTCAATTGTGGTAGTTGCCGAAGGGACTCATCACGAGGACATCGCAGGTGCGGAGGTCCCTGAATGTAATCGTGATGATTGCGGGCATGAGAAATTCGTTGGCGTGGGAAACCTGCTGGCAAAGCACCTCGAATCCCGGCTTGGCATTGAGACCAGGGTAACGGTACCAGGCCATGTCCAGCGTGGTGGCACACCTACAGCATTCGATCGGTTTCTCGCAACCCGGTTCGGGATAGCAGCAGTCGAACACATTGTTGCAGGTAACTTCGGCTGTATGGTGGCTCTGCAGGGTTCCGGAATTGACACAGTCCCGCTCAAAAAAATAGCTTCACGGATAAAAACGGTAGATCCGGCTTTTTACTACAACCTGACGATGGTCAGGAGCGGGAAACAGTAAAAAATCTCCCCCCCCGTCCCTGCTGTTGTTCAGATATGCAACAGATAGGGCAGTGCAATCAGAGACACCAGTACAATCAGCATGAGGTAGCTGACAGCGCTGCTGACGTATCCTGAATATTTTATGAGCCCGCGCCGGTCGAGAAGACGGTTTACTCCTTCTTTAAAAATATACCCCCCATCGAGCGGGATCATCGGGATCGCGTTAAAAATGCCGACATTGAGATTAATCCATCCACACCAGAAGAGCAGGTGCACAACACCCCAGAAACCCTCGAACGGGACTGAGTAGTAGGTCGTGTCAGGAGTTTCGAAAGCAAGGATACGGAGGAACTGGACACCATTATCACTTGCAAAGGGGATGATCAGGAACTGGAAAAATCCCACTGGTGAAAGCAACCCCCGGATAACAGCCATGACAGCTGTGCCGTCATAATATTCCACCCCCATAAATCCACTGGTCCTGTCGGTGACTTCCGCAGGCCAGGCAGCGAGGGTGAGAGGGTAATCCTTCACATTTTTATCATATTCTGCAGAAAGAATCACCACGTCTCCGGGTTTTGTGTCGTTGAGAATACCTGAAATGTCGGCCCGGCTGGTGACCGGGACACCGTTTATTGCTGTTACTATCGATCCGGGAGAGATACCTGCACGATCCGCGGGATAATCCTTGTAGACCCCATGGATGATCGGCTCGCTGACCGGCATTACCAGTCCCATGCAGAGAATGAGAAGGACAAAACAGGAAAAACCGACGACAAGATTGTTGGTGATCCCTGCACCGAACATGCGGATCTTGGCCATTCCTCTGGTGTTGTCAAGTTCTTCTTCATCCGGCTCAACAAAGAACCCGACAGGAATGACGGCAATAAGTGCCCCCATCGTCTTTACTTTAATGTTTTCAACACGACAGAGGATCGCATGCCCGAATTCGTGAACAGCGATGGTAATGATAAAGGCAAGCCAGACCGCAAGGGTCGACGGGACATATTCATTAATACCAGGCAGGAGCAGGATGTTCTGAGGCTCGTAGATCCCGGTGGGTTCCGGCTGGACAAGCAGGGTATAACGCACCGAGACAAAAAGCATGATGGTGATGAAAACCGATACGATAATAACTGCAATAACCCCTGCCGAGCCGTATAACCGGAAAAACCTGCGGAATGCCGCAAATTTGTCAAAGAATCCGATCCGGTTCGTTTTTATAGCCATAATCGGACCATAGAATGTGATGTGGTCCTCCCAGAGCTTCCGGGAATGGATATAATACGCTACCGCTGCGTAAACAGCGACGAGAAAAATGATCGGAAAGATCCAGTCCATTCGTTATTTATTGCATTGCAGGCCACATAAAACAATGGCTCGCTCTATTCCGACGGGAGCAATAAAAATCAGAAAAATTCTGACAGATGGCTCTGTTCTTTTTCCCCGATCATGTGGGAGACGGTCTTCCAGCTTTTCCTGGCAATCGGCGGGGGAGTTTTATGTTCGTCAATATATGCAGAAAGGAATGCGATTGTCACCGGATCCGAAGAATATCCGCTCCCGATAGTTCCATACTTTTTTGAAAGGGTCGCTATCGCGTGGTCCCGGACAACTTTTGCAACAATGCTTGCAGCGGAAACCACTTTGAAGGTCTCATCAGCGTGGTGTTCGGAGATGATCTCACAGGTACATTCAAGATGGGATTTTACCATCTCTGCATACCGGAACTCATTCACATCGCAGGCGTCGACATAGGCTTTTGAGGGGGAAAGCTTGCCAATGACCTGTGCATGTGCCCGGGCAATACAGGAGTTCATGGTCATGCCCCTCCGGATCTCATCGATCTCGTGCGCGTCAATTCGCACTGTCGCTACCCGGAACCGCTTTCTTATGATCGAATAGAGGTGTTCCCGCACAGCGGGTGAGAGCAGTTTAGAGTCCTTCACAGCAAGATCAGTAAAAACATCCTCCGAGGAGACGCCGACAGCAGCAACCACCAATGGCCCGAGAACGGACCCTTTTCCCGCCTCGTCCACCCCGCAGATCATGTACATTGATTAATGCGCAAATTATTTCAATGCCGATGATGGTAACCGGTAGTCATGTATATTATCATAGTGGGGCTCGGGGGAATCGGGAGGAACCTGGCAAAACAGGCAATCGAACATGCAAACAATGTTGTCGTCATTGACCAGGATGAAGCCCGGTGCAGCGAAGTCCTTGAACACTATGATGTGCTGGCAGTAACCGGCAATGCGACTGATAAGACGACCCTCGAAGAGGCCGGCATTGACCGGGCCGATGCCCTGATTGCTACCACGAGCGATGATTCGGTCAATCTCATGACGTGCTGGCTCGCAAAAAAATTCCGCGTTCCCAACGTCGTTTCGATCGTCAACCAGTCCTCTCATTCAGATTTTTTTAAGGAAGTAGGGGTCAGGATCAGCGAAAACCCCGATGAACTTGTGGCATCACGTCTCTATTACTGGACGCAGAATCCCCAGCTCCAGCAGCTTGCCTCGATTCCCGGTGGGACAATCTTTGAAATAGTTGCCGAGCAGGGTGCACCGATAGTCGGTCACGAAATCCGTGAGCTGAAGGTAAAAGATTTTGTATTCATTGCAATCCGCAGATCGGGCGGTGAGTTAATCATCCCGAGCGGCAATGTCAGGATCCAGCCAAATGATATCTTCACCGTCTTCACGAAAAAAGAAGCAGAAGATGACTGCCTCAGGCTCCTCAATAAACAACTTAAAAAATCATCGGATTGATGCAGCGAGAGTCCCCAGCTCGAGCATCAGTTTAGGGTTCACCCGGATAATTTCTTTTATCAGTGACAGCGTGGTAAAATCGCTGAGATTCAGTTTTGAGACAGAGTGGATAATCTCATTCAGCTTTGTGTCCGGCTGCCTGATAAGGTATTCTTTGATATGGTAGTTGCGCTCAATCGCTTTACCCATTTTTGATGCCCGCCAGGTTTTATCATACTTCATGAGTGCCGTTTTGGAGACGTCACACTTTTCAATACATTCAGAAGCAACCTCAGCAGCAAGTCTGCCGGTATACATACCGTTGTATATGCCGCCACCCGTGAGTGGATCCACGACGCGGGCAGCATCGCCGGCAATTATTAACCCATCTGCTACCGTACAGTCCAGGGGTTGGCAGACAGAAACACCACCGGCAATACATTCAATCGCTTTCCCCTGGGGGAACGTCTTTTTTACAAATCGGTCCAGGTAGTCCTTTGCCCTGTGTCCCTCCCCGCTCTTTTTACCGGAAATACCTATCCCGACATTCGCGCACCGCTCACCTTTCGGAAAAATCCAAAGGTAGCCTTCGGGAGCAATCTCATTTCCCAGGTAAAAGACCGTGGTGTGAGCGTCAATATCGATATCAGCCATCAGATACTGGACAGAACTCATGATCTCGCGGACAGGTACTGTGGTATCAATTCCACACCACCGGGAAAATTTGGATTCGACACCGTCAGCGGCAATAACTACACCGGCACTGACCTTCGTTATCTGCCCGCAGCTTTCAATCTTTGCGCCTTTTACACAGCCGTTTTCCATGATAGGGGCTGAAGCACGGCTTTTAACGGCAACATCTGCTCCCGCTTCAGCTGCCCTCCAGACCAGTTCCCGGTCAAAAAATTTCCGGTCGAGTATATACCCTACTTTATTACCCGCAAACTTGGATTCGAGCTTCATTAAAAAGCCATCCGGAGCAACAATAGCGGCACCGGTCATCTCGGCAGAGATCCAGCGGGGATTTGGCTCAATGAACTCGTGGAGAGCTTCCTTGCCGATACCCTCCGCGCAACGAACAGGTGCGCCTATTGCGGGGCGCTTCTCAACAATACATGCAGAGAGACCTTTTTCAACAGCCGTCTTTGCTGCGATCGCTCCTGCCGGACCACCCCCGATGACCAGTACGTCATACTTATTTTTCATCTGCAACCTCCAGAGCACCCAGAGGGCATACTTTTGCACAGACTCCACAGCTCGTGCAGTTCTTCTCAATGCAGAGATACGCATCAATCAGTTCAAGGGCACCTTCCGGGCAGACTGACACACAACATCCGCAATATCCACAGATATCCCGATGTACTTTGAGCATTGAGTGATCATGTTGGTCTCCTGTTTCATTAATATTTACGATTGGGGGGAGAGAGGAGTTTAAAAAAAGACTGTTCACAAAAGTGAAAATGTACCGTATTTCCCGCCGCCACCCGGGTGCAGGATCACCTTTTCGGTTCTCAGCATATCAATCGCATCAGCGACCCCGGAATGAACATGCCGCATCTCCGCTAAAGGAATATTGATGAGAATCTCAATCTCATTCCCAAACGTGCTGATAAAAGAATCGTAAATTTTCTGGCATTTTTTCGTATGGGGTGATGAAGCCCCTTCAATCGTCTGGATAATCTGGCCGAGGGGTATGATATGCAGATAGGGCGGTCGTTTGCCGGGAGTGGCTCCGGAAGACAGCTCCCGGGCGCGGTCGAATACTCCCTTTTTGATGAGCCCCCCATCTGCCGGGCAACGCCATGAATACTGTACGGCCTGCTCGGGGGAATACTGGGTGTAACAGCGGACGCAGGCAGTACGGTTATACTTCCCTTCCTCCGGAAAGAAACCTGCGTTCATCTCTATGGCACCGGTTTTCAGGCTCTCCAGCACACTTTTCACAGTAAGTTCTTTGAGCCGGAGCCGGTTGAATTCGCGTCCGATTTTCTCAGGCAACGGGCTGTGGGCATCCGAATTTGAAAGGAACGGGACTCCGGCGAGATCCGGGATCGCAGCACCATACGAACTGTCAGCAGAGAGACCCAGTTCAAGGAAATCGACGGGTTCACTTCCATAACAATCTGCAACATGGTCAAAATATGCAAATATCGATCTCCATGGGGTAAATGCGTGAGCAGGGCCTATCATGCCGCCGGCATCATGAACAGCCATTGCAATTGCACTGCCGCTCAGGTGGATATACGGCCTGCCATTTGTTTCAAAGCTTTTACATTTTCCTTGGAAGGCCTCGCGGATCTGATCGAACTGCTCCAGTTCCTCTGCCAGAATCAGATGGTGGACCCGGTGTTCGTCTTCGACCTCTCCGGAAGGGATGATGGTGACACCGGCATCATTTTCTAAAAAAGGCTCCCACCTTTTTTTCCATACCGGGTGAAGCGCGTCCCCGGTGCCCAGAACCCCGATACCTTTTACCAGGCAGGCAGCAAGCAGGTTTTCCGGCAGCATCGCACCTGATACAGCCATGGAAAAAGGGGAATGTATATGCAGATCGGCATTCGCGAGCATATTTACCCGATATAACTCAGCTCTTCATCCTTCTGCATCCGGCTTCCTTCGACCAGTCCTTCGATGGCCTTTTCCATTTCAGACGCACGGTCATTGAGGCGGGTAAGATCAACAGGGACTTCAATCAGTTTTGAAAGTATGGCGAGCACGTTTGCCGCGCTCATAGGATCGACCAGGTAGCCGCTGGTTTCGCCCATCAGGCAGGCTGCATCAATTCCGCGGAGTGCAGAAAGCCCGAGCATAAGCCCGGCTGCACCGATGATCCCGCCGCCCGGTTCATCCCTGTCAAACGTAACACCTGCTGCCTCCAGTTCCGGGCGGAGATCTGAACAGTTTACTGCACCGAGTACCCGTGGCTCATGAACAAGGTGCCCGACACCGAAACCGCCCAGGGTGTAAATGCGCTGAACCTTCAGCTCTTCAGCGATTGCACAGTACTGGTCCGCGAGAAGGTAGTGTCCTTCATTTGACGTGCTCTGGTGATCTCCGACAATGAAGACAAGATCCCTGCCGTCCCCGTGATGAAGATAAAGTTCGTTTCGTGCCAGCCGGGCAAGCCCATTCTCTTCAAGGATTACCTGAGGAGGAAAATAGATTGAATGGATCTCCCCGATCTTTGCGGCACCCAGTACATGGATCATGTACTCTGCGACAAGTTTTCCGACCTGTCCGATGCCGGGAAGCCCTTCGATAAGAATAGGATTAACCGGCGGCGAGTCCCTGATACAATCAAAATAACGGACAGAAATTTCGTCAATCATTTTTTGCCATTCTCCGGTATTTTCCATACCGGTCTTCAACAGAAAAACGGGCCGGATGAGCAATTGCCGTTGGTTTGCCACACACCGGGCATGTGGCAGAAAGAGTATAGGTATGATCTGTTTTACAGCAACGGATGCGACCGCTCATTGACTCTTCCCGGATTTCGGTTTCTTGATGAGTTTGCCCTCGCCACCGGATTTCTCCATGACAGCAATCGCCGCATTTGCTGCTTTTTCGATCGCTTTTTCCGCTTTTTTATAGTCAGGGGCAGTTACTTTAATCCTGTACATCGGGGCACCAAGATACAGGAGTTCGATATCAACACCGGCAATTTTCGGCTCAGCACTTTTCAATGCTTTTTTGATTACAGAAATACCGTCCGGGAGGGTGCTGGTAAGGACGAGGTGTCCGGTTACTTCAACCCTCGGAACTTTCACATTCTCCTGTGCTACATGGAGGAGCGTGTCGGCAACATTTTTGGAAAGATCGAGTTTTTTGAGCGTCGCCTCGCTGTCAATAACAAGGTCCTCAAAAACGGGATGAAATGCCCCATATTTCTTGAAGATCAGATCCTCCAGGGAAGCAGCAGACTCGCCGGTCTGTTCCGCAACAAAGCCTATCCACTTTCTTGCTTTGCTCTCGTTCTTCCACTCACGGATTTTTTCGCGTCGCTGGTGTTCATTAACGTCTTTTAATGAAAGATCGATGTGCCCGCGACTCTTATCGACATTGAGAACCTTGCAGACGATCTTCTGGCCTTCCCGGATATGGTCACGGATATACTTGATCCAGCCGGTTGCAATTTCAGAAATGGGGATCAGGCCCTGACGACCGCCATACTCATCAAGAGATACAAACGCAACAAAGTCTTTGACATTCTGTACGGTACAGACAACCAGTTCCGATTCCTGCGGCCATTCTCTGTCAAGCATGGGAAAAATCACTTGAGTTCTGAGATAATTTCAGCCTTGATACTTGCCTTTCCACCGGTGGGAAGCGCAAGATCGTGCCCGCAGACAACACACTTCACGATAGTACTTGCCTTTTCAAATACTGTCTGCTCGTTTTCACAGTCAGGACACTTCACTTTGAAAAATTTACTTCGGTTTTCCCGAATCTCACGTACCATTATCCACTCACTCCGTCAGCTCGAACTTTGCGACCCGGTAACCTTTTCTCAGGTGTGCCTTCCCGCAGGTGATACAACGGTACCGCACATTAATCTTCTTGGTCGGCTTGTCGCCACCAGGCACTTTTGAGAACTTTCCCATATTGCCTACTTTTCCCCTGCGCGCCTTCTGGCGGTCGATCCAGTGGAGGCCGGTTGTCTTGCCTTTCTTTACCCTCTCGACCTCATGCATCTGATGATTCCTG
>DADT01000018.1:0-17571 GCA_002495065.1 Methanoregula sp. UBA471
CCCGCTGACAATTCCGGGACCATCATTATCCTGCTGATCGTCCTCGTGATAGTCGGGGTTGTCGGCTACCGGTACTGGTACCTGCCCAGGGTCAAAGGCGACGGTAAATTCCCATGGGACAAAAAGAACTGAAGGTTGCCTTCCTGCTGGCGCTGCGTTCGCTCCAGCGGGGAAGCCGCTCAAGCACGCTCCTGACCATTTTGATTATCGGGATGTGCTTCACCAACATGATCTTCCTCCCTTCCATGTTCAGCGGTATTGGTCAGAGCATTACCCAACAGCTCATCGACTATGAGGTCTCAAATGTCCTTGTTAGCCCCAAATCAGGGGAGCAGTACATCACCGACCTTGATGCAACCCTCGACCTGATCAATGGTATGCCGGGCGTCCAGCGGGCATCTCCCCAGTACTCGAAAGGGGCGACCTTCAAGTACCGGCAGCGGCTCCTCGGTGTTTCAGTGCGTGCCATTTCTCCCATGGACGAGAAGGAAGTATCCCCGGTCTACACAAAAATGGTTGCGGGCAGTTATCTCGGGGAAGGAGACACCGGTGAAATTATTATCGGGAAACCGATAGCCGGTGATGCCTCCGTCAGGCAGGAAGACGAATTCCAGCCGTCACTGGGCGGGGTACGGGTCGGGGACTCGGTTACGGTAGAGTTCGGCAACGGGTACACGAAAGACTACCGGGTCAAGGGGATCTATCTGACCGGCTGGAGTCCGGTTGATAACGCGGCGTTTGTGACCCGGACAGATATGGAACTGGTAGAAGGAACGACGCTTGACAAGGCTAATTACATCACGGTGAGAGCGAAACCCGGATATTCCGAGCAGTTCATCAAGAACGAGCTTCTCGCGTATGGGGTGGGAGTGAATGGAAATGTCCAGACCATGACGGACCTGCTGAGTAAAAGCGTCGGGAAGGTGCTCCAGAGTTTTGCCATCATCAACGCGGTGTCCCTGGTTGTCAGTGTCATCATTACGACCGTCGTGCTCTTCATCGTCATAACGATCAAGACCCTTAACAGCCGCAAGCAGATCGGTGTCCTCAAGGCGATCGGCGTGGATAAGGAAGTCATCATGCACAATTACGGGTTCCAGGTGATCATTCTCGGCATTCTTGGTATTATCCTCGGGATCATCATCACCCTGGCGCTCGCCGCATACATGTCCGTTCACCCCATTGTGACACCGGAATGGTCTGCATACCTGTACCTGACACCCATGGACCTTGTCATCAATTCGGTCATTCTGTTCTGTGCAGCAGCAGTGGCAGGGTATGTCCCTGCTTATCAGGTGTCGCGAGAGGAAATCCAGAATGCCATGAGGGCGTAGAGCCATGATCGAGATTACCGATTTACGAAAAATCTACCGTATGGGAAATGTCGAGGTCAGGGCCTTGGACGGCGTAACTCTCACCATAGAAAAAGGTGAATTTCTCGGCATTATGGGACCAAGCGGGAGCGGCAAGTCCACGCTCCTGCACATGCTGGGGCTCTTAGACCTTCCCACCTCCGGCAGGATCGTGATTGATGACATGGACATCTCCCGCTTCACGGATTATGAGAAGACCATGTTCCGCCTCTATAAGCTCGGGTACGTCTTCCAGGACTATGCCCTGGTCCCGGATCTCACCGTTATGGAGAATGTATCCCTGCCGGCGATGCTCCGGAAAGACCGCACCGAGGAGCAGACAAAAAAGGACAGTTTTTCCATATTGCAGAAGATCGGCCTGTGCGACCGGCGGGACCATCTGCCCCGGGAACTTTCCGGAGGACAGCAGCAGCGGGTCTCGCTTGCCCGGGCGATGGTGAACAAGCCGGACATCCTCTTTGCCGATGAACCATGTGCCAACCTTGATACAGAAAATTCAAGGGTGGTTCTTGAACTTTTCAAGGAAATCAACGAGTCGATGCACCAGACGATTGTCATGGTTTCCCACGAGGACTGGCACAAAGAATATTTCCACCGTATTGTCAGGATGAGAGATGGCAGGATTGTCAGTGACGGGATCAATGACGCACCGAAGACGACTGCCTGATTAAGCATCCTTTACCTTTTTTTAGTCAGGCCGGAGATTACTTACCGGCAGCAGTTTTTCCATGCATGAGATCCCTGTTGAGAAAATAATCAGATCGCGTCGCAGGACCATCGCTCTTGAGGTCACTCCTGCGGCGACCCTGATCGTAAGGGCACCCCTCCGGGCATCCATTTCGTACATCGAAGACGTGATACGGCAGAAGAGCAGGTGGATCCTGCGGAAACAGGATGAGATGAAACGGCGCCTCCCCGCTCCCTGTCACGAGTACACCGAAGGAGAGCTTTTCCTCTATCTCGGGCGATCGTACCCTCTGCATATCGTTGATGGGGAGACCATGGCGATAGAACGCAGCGATAAGCTCTACGTTTCCCGCAGACTGATCCCGCATATCAAGACCCAGCTAAAACGCTGGTACATAGAGGAAGCGCGCAGGGAGCTCCAGGCCCGGTGCATGTGGTTCTCCCTGCAGACGGGATACATTCCGGCGGCCATCCGCATTACCGATGCACGGAAGCGATGGGGGTCGTGCACCCACAAAGGAAGCATCAACTTCAGCTGGCGCCTGGTGCAGGCCCCCCCGGAGATTATCGATTATGTCGTGGTGCACGAGCTGGTCCATATCGGCCAGCCTGACCATTCGAAAAAGTTCTGGGCCAGGGTCAGAAAAATCATGCCGGATTACGAGCGCCGGCGGAAATGGCTCCATGAGAATGAGCGGCTGCTGGGAATTTGAGGGTGAGAACGTTAAAGGAAATGATTGAGCTGTTCTCTGCTTTTATGAGATTATACCACCCGTGTTCACCCCCTCTTGTGCCACCAGTCTCCCAACGGGGGACGGGACACAATGTGATGCTGTTTCCACTATGGTGTATCTATTTTGAAGAAAAAATCAAAGCCTGAAGATGTTCAGAGAAACGCCTGTCAGGTTTTGGGGGTGATGCCATCGCTGTTTTGGGAATTCTCCATTTTTTTGCTCAACAAAAACGGGCATGAACGGGCGTGGTTCTCTCCCAAACCATGAAAAATTATGAAGGAACGACTGGCATCCGTAACAGGCTCTTGAGAGGCCAGGGGCGGAGTTTTCAGGTAATTGAAGCGCCGCGGGGGCGTCCCTTTTTGGTGCGGCGCTGAGTCATCACAATAGCGGGATTGGCGCTTCCCGAAATTATGGAATTGTGCAATAATCCTCAAAATGTTTTTCTTAACGCACTTTGGGGGTTGCGGCATGTAATGCTTCTTCGCCCCCTGATGAGGCATCCCCCCTCGAGCGATAACTCCAGAGAAGTAATATGACACTATCGCAAAGCGCAGGGGATCTGGGAGAAAAAGACACTGTCCCCTCCATAACCAGGTGCTCTACCATTTGTTGAAATCTCAGGATTTCACCAAAGCCTGTTTCTTTATAAAAATGCTTCGGCTATCAGCCCCCCGGCATAAAGCACCATCGCGATGTGAAAGAGCGGCAGTACCCTGAGTGTTGCTTCAGGTATTTTATTCCTCACGATCACCACATTTGCAATGACGAGCAGGCACAACCCGGCAACGATGCTGATACGGCTGATCCACCCGAGCCGGGTCATGAACAGGAATGCCATCATCGCGTGGATAACCGTGAAGCCTGCGATCCAGTATGCAGTTCTTTCCCTGTCATAGAGAACAGGGATAGTGCTCATCCCCCTGGCACGATCATTTACCACGTCTATCAGGTCATTGGCACCGAGATGGGCCATCGCAAACGGGTAGAAGAAGGCGAAGTAGAGGGCCGCATTCAGGTCAGGTATCCCCAGACAGAGATAACCGGCAACCGGGAACAGGGCAAAGTCCGTTCGCCCGATTAACTGAGCGAAGGGGAACTGTTGTGTCTGCCGCTTCTCGATCTGGTAGAAGACCTCGATGGTATAACAATAGACCATGATAAGGAGAACGAAGAGCGAATGGGGATAGGGGAGTGTCAGAATGAGGGCGCCAGCGACAGCAGCCAGAATAAAAAAAAGCACCAGCGCATGGCGTGGTGGTATAAGGCCGTTTGCGATGGGTCGTGTTCCGAATACCCGCCAGTACCTCGTAAGCTTATCGGTTTCCACCTCTTTTTTGTCATAATTGCGATCAACATAATCGTTGAGAACGAATCCCGCCTCAAAACCAAAGAACCCGATCAGGGCAACCCGAAGGAGATCAAACCAGGTGAAGGTTCCGTAAACAGTCGTTGCCAGAAGGTAGCCTGAACAAAAAAGCAATGGCCACGCAAAGAAAAACTGGAGCCGGGTAAGATCAATATATGCCCTGACGGTTGCATTCATCCTCAGGAAATTTGCGCCGATCTTACATACAATCTTTGATGGATGGCATATCTGAAAAATTTCCTGTCTTTTAGGACGACCTTCCTTATTGTTCCAGACGCCTCCTTATCTACCCGGACATCCAATACAACAGGATGGATTCATTTTTTATCCGGCCGGAAACTCCAGATGATATTTCCGCTATTTTTGAGGTAAATTTCCAGGCATTTGCCCATTATGACGAGGCAAACCTGGTAAATACCCTGCGGGATTCCAATATTTTCAATCCCGAACTCTCGCTCGTTGCCGTGTGTGGGGACAGGATAATCGGGCATATCATGTTTCCTCCCGTCACCATAGAATCGCCTCAGGCTTCTATACCGGCTGTTGCCCTCGCACCTCTCGTTGTTCATCCGGATTACCAGTGCCTCGGGGTCGGTTCGGCACTGGTTGAAGAAGGGCTCAATGCATGCCGCAGTTTCGGCCATCGCATAGTCATCGTCGTAGGCCACCCGGGGTATTATCCCCGCTACGGGTTTCGCCCGGCACGGGCTCATGGTATCGTGGCCCCATTTGTTGTTGCTGATGATGTATTCATGGTACTTGGCCTTGTCCCTGGTGCACTCGATGGAATTCAGGGTACGGTAAAGTATCCGGATGCATTCGATGCGATTGTAGGCATCAGGACGACCAACGGGGAAAAAATAAATTTATTATCCTGATGTCCTGACCTTCTTGCTATAGCGGAGGATCGGGCAGTGTCCTTTTTTCCGGATTGACCTTTGGAATCCCCCGGAATGTTCCGGAGGATGGCAACATCCGGCTTAAAGGAACACACGGTTCATGTTGTCATCTCTCCAGGTCAGATTCGACATCCTGATGCTTTACGATGTATCGCCGCAACAGGCACCAGCATTATACCTTCATCCGTCAACCTACCATGAGATATGGTGAGCGGCACATCCTCTTTACCGGATAATAACCCGGCACGGTATCTCCGGACATTCGTGAGTGAGGCCGCATGCCCCACGGATTGTACGGATATCGTGATAGGGGCAGTCACCATCCCTAAATATACCAATGAATTCTGGACATCCCGGCAGAGACAGGCGTCATCGCTTCATGAGATCTCCTACCGTGCGTGCTTTAAACCGCAACTTCCGCGGTTCTTTATCGATCTCCTGACCCGTAAAGGTGATACGGTATACGATCCGTTCAGTGGAAGGGGCACAACAGTAATTGAAGCAGGGCTCAGGGGACGCAATGTTCTTGCAAATGATGCGAACCCGCTCTCCAGGATTATTACCGAGCCGAGATTTTTCCCGCCGGATCTCCCTGTTGTCGAGAAGCGCCTTGCTTCCATTCCGCGTGACACCGGAATGGCATCAATCGATCTTTCCATGTTTTACCATCCTGACACAGAAAAAGAGATCGTTGCTCTGAGGGAATATATTATCAGGAAAAGGGCGGATCGCAGGGATGACATGATCGACCGCTGGATTGCCATGGTGGCAACCAACCGCCTCACCGGCCATTCGAAAGGATTTTTTTCCGTCTACACTCTTCCCCCCAACCAGGCAGTATCGCAACAGAGCCAGCACAGGATCAACCGGAAACTCCGGCAGACCCCGGAGTACCGTGACACACACCGGATAATTCTGAATAAGACAAAGAGCCTGTTACGTTCACTGTCTCCCGCGGAAAAGGCGAATCTGAAACAGGCAGGAAAAAAGGCCCGCCTTCTTACAGGCGATGCACGATCAACTCCCGAAATTCCGGATTCGGGTGTACAGCTGACCGTCACCTCACCCCCGTTTCTTGATATTGTCCAGTACAGGGAGGACAACTGGCTCCGCTGCTGGTTTAACGGGTTCGATGAGAAGGTAATCGGGGACCAGATAACGATGGCCCGGAATCCAACTGAATGGTCGGGGGTCATGAGTGCGGTATTCCGCGAACTCTTCCGTGTCACCCGATCCGGGGGATATGTTGCATTTGAAGTGGGGGAGGTGCGAAAACGGACTATTCAGCTGGAAGACTATGTTGTTTCTCCCGGGATATCTGCGGGATTTACCTGCAAAGGAGTATTGATCAACCAGCAGATATTCACCAAGACTTCAAACATCTGGGGTGTTGATAATATGGCTTCCGGCACAAATACCAACAGGATTGTCCTCTTTCACAAATCATAAGCAGGGACAATAGGATCATTCAAGCCGGATGCCGCTGCTCCAGCAGTATTCCTCTTTCCCTTTCCATAATGCCACCGGTATGGGGAAAAAGGGCAGCGAATCGGACAGATGGCGTATGGTATCCGTAATTCCTGTACTACAAGGTTCCATCCCCCTGATCAAACTGTTCTGGACAGGCATAATCCTGGTAGATCTTCTTTTAATCCGGCCGGCCATGGGGGGGAGGGTACAGGGAGAAGCACGCCTTAAGTATCCCGGCATCCATAGTAATACGCATGGTTACCCGTATCAGGCGGTATGCGCAGATCGTGGATATACTGGGTAAATATGGCTTCGGTCTCGGGCTTGAGAGAATATTTCCCGGAAAAACCTGGTTCCGGCGCCCGGTATCAGGGAAATCTCCCGATACATCCACGATCTACGAAAGGATACGGTTTGCCCTCGAGGAACTCGGCCCGACATTTATAAAGTTCGGGCAGATCGCGAGCACGAGGACAGAAATGCTGCCACCGGAGTTGATCGATGAGCTCAAGAAACTCCAGGACCACGCAAACCCCCTCCCTTTCTCTGAGATTCGTGCGGTGCTGGAAGAGAACTGCCCTGATCTGGATGAGTGGTTCTGCGAAATCGATGAAATGCCGGTTGCCTCGGCCTCTCTTGCCCAGGTTCATGCCGCGGTCCTGAAAAACGGGACCAGGGTTGCTCTTAAAATCCAGAGGCCCGGTATTGTTGAGATTATCGAAACTGATATCGGTGTCCTCCAGTCGCTCGTAGAACGGATCGAGACCGTTTTTCCCGAAACCCGTCTGTATAATCCGGTTGGGATGGTGGATGACTTTTCCCAGCAGATCGTAAAGGAACTTGATTTCACCCGGGATGCCCGTAACGCCGAAAGAATGACCCGGAACTTCCGGAATGAACCGGGTATCCGCTTCCCGAAGATCTTCTGGGAATACTCCTCACCTCAGGTCCTGGTCATGGAGTTTATTGAAGGGGTACGGATTGATGATCCTGATGCGATAACTGCCATGGGTCTTGACCCGCACGAGATCGGTGTCCGTGGATTCGGGGCATACATGAAGATGATCTTCGAGGATGGGTTCTTTCATGGAGATCCTCACCCGGGCAACCTGCTGGTGACAAAAGAAGGAGACATCGTGTTCCTGGACTTCGGAATCGTCGGTATCCTGAGACCGGAAAAACGTCAGAATTTCACCAACCTCCTCTTTGCCCTTGTGAATGAAGATATCGAACTGTTGCTCCGCTCACTGGAAGGATTCGGGATCCCGATCGAGGAAAGTGACCGGGAGACTCTTCGGGATGACCTCTATATCATGATGCATGATTTTGGCAGCGGGGGAGACGAAGTCGCGCAACTCAATTTTCAGCTCGTCGTCACAGAACTCACCGAGTCAATGCGACGGCATCGCCTGAAAGTCCCGATGAACCTGATGCTCCTGCTCAAGGTCTTTATGATGGTGCTCGATATAGGTCTGCGGCTTGACCCGAATTTTAACTTCAGCAAAGAGATTACCCCGTACCTGACAAAACTTGCCGATACCGGCGAGATTTCTGCAGCTTACCTTAAACGAGCCTCCGCCTCCCTTCTGGAAGCTGCCGATGCTGTCCTGGATATGCCACGTAATCTCAACCTGATGCTGCGGAGGCTCTCAACAGGGTCGTTCAAACTGGAGGCCGAGGAAGCGGATCTGCAGAAAGTCCAGATGGCGCTTGACAAGGCCAGCGATAAGATCATGATTGGTTTTGTGGTTGCATCACTGGTGGTTGGATCCTCGCTCGTGCTTCTCGCATCGCCGTTTACCCTCCCCCGGGAAATATTCTGGATTGCGATTCTCGGGTATACCTCTGCAGTGCTGGTCGGGTTCTATGCGATGTATCATGTCATCTTCCTGAAGTTCCGCATGGGGCGGTAAAAATCTGCTATTTTTGAAAGAATCTGGTTTATAGAAAACCACGATCTTACAAGAGTGACGGATATCAGAGTGTTTCGGATTTCCAGGGATATCATAATGGTGGTGCCCCCGCGGCGGGAGGCAAAGCCCCCGGGAATGTTCAACATAGCCAAGATTTTATGTTTGTAAGTCTTGGATCATTTTGGTGACTTGTTTCCCCTCACACATATTCTTGAGAATGATATGAAACAAAGCGTTCGCAACCGAAAGCGAAAATTCACTTCATCCGGATCCGGATGGTGGACTGGTACTATTCATCCCGAGTATGATGAACGCCGCCGCCCCCGAAGGGACGCCCCCGCGGCGGATCGGTGACTAAACTCTAAAAAACTAACCTGCCCCGCCGTGCGTCGGAGAGGCCCTGAGGCGGGGATCCTCCCGAAATAATATAATCACGATCACATACGTATTTTTTCGAAATATCACAACTTTGAATTCCCTGTGATAAACGCCGCCACCTAGACAAGGGGCTCCGTAGCAGATCAGAAGCGGAAATTCATCACAATCCCCATTCACAGCCTTGCCTCTGAGGGGCTTCGAAACGGGCGACTCTGACAAATAAGATAATCTGCATAGAAAAGACCGGGTAAATCGGTTTTGGCAATCCTCCATTGCAACAGACTCGGAAAATGGTATCTAACCTTCTTTCGTACAGATGATCTCCCATCTTTTAATTTTCTCGTTCAGGGAAAGCCGGGCGTTTGCCGGGCTCGTTGAGGGTAGCACAACAATAGGCACCGGGAGGGTCATTTTCATCATGGAAAAGTATCTCCCGGCAGTGCTGCCATTCAGGACGATGAGACGGAGTGACGGGCATGATCCAAAAAAACCGAGGAGATCATTAAAAACGGGGAATCGTATACAGGCATCAGCACTGCCCTGCCTGCAGCAGGTGGAGACCACATCCCACAGGGCGATCTTATGATCGGTTAACCGGGTCGTCCTTTCGCTGTAGGGAAGATGGTGGTCGATCTGAAACAGGGCTTCAATAATCTTCCAGAACTGGTTCTGCGGGTTCCCGTAGTATTCCTTGTGTTGTAATGACTGACAGCTGGGAAAACTTCCCAAAATAATCACCTCTGTGGATGTACCACGGACCGGTGGGAGGCCAGGGGCACAGGAATGAGGATGTGCAAAGAGTGTATCCTTATCTGGGCGCATGCGAACCAGGTATTTTCTGGGATTTTTCATTCAAAAAAAGTGATCAGGCCGTTTTATAATAGAGGTTGCAATGGCAGTGCCCTTCTTTGGTAACCTCATCTTTATGGTACACGCACGGACACTCGATTGCGATATCCTTTTCCTCATCCCCGCTTCGGATACGGCACGGGCAGTAGGGCCTTCCGAACTTCTTTTTGTTCCGCACCAGCCCGCGGATCACGGTACCGCGTTGCTTTTCGTCAGTATTGAGTGTCCAGCCCTGCTTTTTTGCATATCCTTTTGCCCATTTGAGCATGTCTTCTTCTTCGGCATTTTCTTCTGTCATGACACCAGACCCCATCCGGATACTGTATTCATTCACGATATATTTCTTTATCAGGGACGTTAGTCTTTGCGATTGTTACAGGACTGCCCTCAGGAAAACCGGCAGCTCGCACTATCGTGCTTTTACCGGTTTTGTAATCCGTTCTGCCACCTTGTGGTAAGTGGCCATCACATCCCCTTTTTCGAACCGGTATACATCCTTATCCAGTGACTCGCCGGTCTTTTTATCCCAGAGACGCATGGAGTCCATGCTGATCTCATCGCCCAGATATATCGTCTTACCCTGACGTCCAAACTCGATCTTGAAATCCACCAGTGTTATGCCCTGTGCTGCAAGGAGTGCTGAAAGGAGCTGGTTTACTTCAAGTGCCATCTTTTTGATCCGCTTAAGTTCGGAAGGGGTGACAAGGTTGAGAGCAACGATGATCTCGTCATTGAGCATGGGATCGTGGCGTGCGTCGTCTTTATAATCAATCACGATCAGGGGAGGAACAAGCGGAGTTCCCTCTCTGAAGGGATAATTTCTGACAATGGACCCGGCCGCGATATTCCGCACGATCACTTCAAGCGGGATCATCTCGAGTTTCCTGACCACCATGCGGTGAGGATCGAGCGTGGTGAAAAAATGGGTTTTTATACCGTTTCGCTGGAGGTATTCAAAGAAAAAAGCCGAGACTTCAGCGTTATAATTCCCCTTGTTCTTCAGGACATCTTTTTTTCCGCCATCGAAGGCGGTGATATCATCGCGGAATTCTACGATGAGTTTTCCCTTGTCACTGGTTGTGTATACTGATTTTGCCTTTCCCTTATAGAGGAGGTCTTTCTGTTTCACGATCCACTGCTCCTTGCCTTTACTGTTTGGTCGAGCCGGTTTATTAGGGGTTGCAAGTCCTTGTGATACCATCCTCTCTTTATATACTGCGGGTATATGCAGAGCCGTTCGCGGAGATGAGCGTCACCGACGATTTTTTTGAGTTCTTCCAGTGCAGGCCAGGGATGTTCGGGATTAACATAATCGATGGTGAGGGGTGAGACACCTCCCAGGTCATCAACGCCGCATTCGATGAGCCGGGAAGCATCGATGAGGTTGGGTGGGATCTGGATAGCAATCTCCTTTGGGAGCATGCTGCGTGCCAACCGGATAGTCGAACAAATCTCTTCGGTACCCGGCACAGGGAAATGTGCCATGGGTGTCCCTGGTTTAGGACAAAAATTCTGGATGATGATCTCCTGGATATGGCCGTATCTCCGGTGAAGATCCCGGATTGCCAGGAGGGATTCTTCCCTGTCGGCCATGGTCTCACCAATGCCTAAAAGGAGACCAGTGGTGAACGGTATCCTGAGTTTTCCGGCATCCTCAATCATCCCCAGTCGAACAGCAGGTTCCTTGCCTTTTGAGCCGGCATGTGCAGGGACATGTGCAGTAGTCTCCAGCATCAGTCCCATGCTTGCATTTACCGCACGCAACCGGTCCATTTCTTCATAGGTGAGGATACCCGCATTGGTGTGAGGAAGGATCCCGCAGGCGATACTTCTCCTGCACATGGCTTCGCAATAATCAAGAATAGTTGTATAACCCGCACGGTTAAGATATGCCAGAAAACCCGGTTCTTCCTCCGGGTGCTCACCAAATGTAAAAAGTGCTTCTGTACATCCCAGCGCCGCCCCGTTACTCAGGGTATTTTCCACCTCCCCGGGTGACATGAGACAACCGTCATGGACCGGGGTACGGAAGCAGCAGTACCCGCAGCGGTTCCGGCAGACAGTAGTGAGGGGGAGAAATACATTTCGCGAGAAGGTAATGATGCGGTGCTGCATGAGAAAATGTACTCGTCTCATATATTGAAAGGTGATCATGCAGTTGGTATCTGAAAGACCCCACCAAAAACTGGAATACGAATACCAACGTGTTTTTTTTGCTCAGATATTATAGTGTATGTATCAGCATCTTTTTTTCATTTCACTGCATATTTCGTATGAAATGTGCCCGCATGCCTTTATCCCCTTTAAACCTGTTAACCCAAAAACCCGTCTCTCCTGTGTGCTCAGCCAGGAAGAGAGGGAATCTTTTGCCCGTGCAATGCTTGCAGATGTGATCTCTGCAGTAAAGGACGTTAACTGCAGCCCGGTGGTAATAGGGACGGAGTTGTTCGACAGCGAAGATGTCCAGATTACCGTCAGGGATGCAGATCTCAACCAGACGCTCAATTCACTCCTGCCCGAGGCATCCGGGCAACTCCTGATCATTATGGCAGACCTCCCTCTTGCTGATGCTGCTTCCCTGAAACGGGTCCTTGCGACCGGAAAGGATGTGGGGATTGTGCCCGGCCGTGGCGGAGGGACAAACGTGATATACCTGAAAGAACCGCAGCGGTTTCATTTCGATTATTATGGCATGAGCTTTCTCAAACATGTAAAGAATGCCGAGGACGCAGGACTCTCTTACGAAGTAATCGATTCCTTCCGGCTCCACACAGATATCGATGAAAAGGAGGACCTCGTTGAGCTGTTAATCCACGGGACCGGAAAAAGCCGTGCTTATCTCGAAGAGCTCGGATTTGTGCTCTCCGCAGAGAAGGGAAGGGTCGGAGTCGAACGTAAGCAGAACCAGATAAAAACTGAATAAAGGGAAATTAACCTGGAAAAAAGCTCGTGATCCTGATTAATCGGGATAAAAATCGAAATATCCGGATTCTTCATTTTTCATGATGTCCCTCCAGAATAAGGATCATAATCCGCACGGGTCAGACAAACGTATCATCCTTTATGCACGGTATAATCTCCGGAAAATTGCCTGCTTGTGCACCGCTCGTGGAGACAGTTTTCGTGCGGTTATTAACTATTTACCAATCCAGCAGGACTCAGGTTATTTCTGGTAATGACGTGCTCCGTTCCGCACTCTCTTTATCCCAGGGTCATGAATGAGATGGGGGATCAAAACCTGCCGCATTGCAGAATGTGCTGTCAAAAAAATGAGGGGAATCCTGAATTATCCAGGGTTGTTGGTTTTCCGCAACAGGCCCATGAACAGACATTCCTCTGCAGATATTGTTTCGATGCCGGTCTGGTCGCCGATGGGCATCCCCAGTCCCCGGATTACCGCGCCCGGGGTGCTCTCATCTGCCTCGCCCATGACCAGTTCGGCCGCGGAGGCGATATTGTCCGCGACTGCACGCTTTGTCACCTCGAGTGTCCTGCCAAACAGGTCGCTTCTTCCACGTTCGTCAATCACCGCAGTGACGCCGGCAGCTCCGATGGCGACCGCGCTGCACCCGCGCCGCATGGCATGGGTCCGGCTGTCGGCAATGATAACGCCGACCTTTGCGTTACAACGCGTTTCAATGGCTTTTTTGATGGCGAGGGCACTCCGGTCCGGATTTTCCGGGAGCGGTGTAACGCAGCCGAGCGGAGCATTCGATGCATCCACGCCGGCATTGGGAAGGAGGGTACCATTTTTCATACACAAAAGAAACCCGGATATCCCGCCGACAACAGAGTCGGTCTCCTGTAATACAACTTCGACGACCCGGGGGTCCATCTGGTACTGGGCAGCCAGTTTCTCTGCCCATGCTGAAGGAGTGATGGATGAAAGAGGTATGACATTACCTTCTGCCGTTGCCACCGCTGTTTCAGCCAGCACAAGGATGTCACCGTCTTTAAAACCGTCGCACGCCTGTTGTGCGGCAGCAATCATGCAGTCCGCGATTGAGTCCCCGCTCTTTATTAACCCGGTCCTGAGCCCGAAGACAGCAAACGAATTGTTCATTGCAGTCCCGCCATGCGCTGGTATACACGGATCACATCCGATGTCTGGGGGACATCGTGAGCCCTGACCACTCGTGCCCCTTTCTGGAGGAGCATGAGTGTGACGGCGAGACTTCCGGCAAGGCGATCGACGGGCTCTCTGTTGATAAGATTGCCGATGAAGCTCTTGCGGGATACCGCGGCAAGGAGCGGGCGGTCAAACACAGAAAACCGGTCAAAGTTCTGGCAGAGTTCCCAGTCGTTTTCCGGAGACCGCAGAGGAGTCCAGAGTCCGATGCCAGGGTCAAGCACATATTCCCTGATCCCAAAAGATTCACACCGTCCAACGACAGCCTGAAGTGCTGCAATCGTCTGTCCGACTCCCACCGCATCGCCCGGCTGGTGTTGTGAGGCCATGAGAAATGCCGGGAGCCCCGAATCCGCGACCAGCCGTGCATAAACCGGTGACAAAAGTCCGGAAATATCATTAATGGCATGAATATCGTGCCTGAGGCAGACTTCAAGCACGCCGGGGTGGAGGGTATCGACCGATACCGGGATCCCGCTCCCGTCCATCTGGGTGAGCGCTGCCTCCATCCGTGACGCCTCTTCGGCTCCGGAGATCGCCTGTGCATGCGGAGCTGTGCTGCGTGCGCCGATATCGACAAGATCAGCTCCCTGTTCTGTCATCTCAACAGCTTTTGCATAGACAGCATCGGTCGGCACGTATGAATCGGAATAAAACGATTCCGGGCTGCAGTTGATCACCCCCATCAGGCTGATGGGGGCCTCGCTTCCGATAACGAGTTTGTTTACCAGGCAGTGTCGCATGATCTCACGTCTGCTGCACGAAAGGTGTTCTCCATAAGGGTAGCGATGGTCATCGGGCCGACGCCACCCGGCACCGGAGTAATCGCCGAGGCAACCTGCTGTACCTGTTCAAAGTCCACGTCCCCGACCAGTCTCCCGTTTAGCTGGTTGATACCAACGTCAACAACAACAGCACCGGGCCTGACCATCTCCCGGGTGATGTAGTGCGCTTTTCCGACTGCCGAGACAAGAATATCTGCCTGCCTGAGTTCCCCGGTCAGGTCCTTTGTTTTGCTGTGGCAGATGGTGACTGTTGCGTCTGCATTGGTGAGCAGTGCAGCCATCGGGCGCCCCACATCAATACTCCTCCCGACTACAACTGCCCGGGCTCCTGCAACCTCAATCTTATATTCCGAGAGAAGTGTCATGATCCCCTTTGGCGTGCATGGGGAAAAACGCGGTCTTCCTGAAAAGAGAAGTCCGAGATTGAACGGGTGAAACCCGTCAACATCCTTTTCAGGAGAAACTGCGGCGATAACGCAGGCAGCATCGACCTGGTGAGGGAGAGGGAGCTGGATAAGGATGCCATTGATGTCTGTATCATTATTCAGCTGGATCACGGTCCTGAGTACCTGTGCGGTTGTTGCATCCGCGGCAAGTTCCATTCCCACCGATCCGATACCCGTCTTTTCACAGGCGCGGTGCTTCATCCGGACGTACATCTGCGAAGCCGGATCGCTGCCGACTATCAGGGTTGCTAACCTTGGGTAGAGGCCGGAGTCCTCGATCTCTTCTTTGAGGACTTCCATCCGCATATCTGCAATCTTTTTTCCGTCAAGGATCGTGGCCATGGAGGGAGGTACGGTTATTTTTTTATTCGGGATGCAGGGTGAACCTGCCTGCCATCAGGGTAACATCTGCATGCACTTCCCTGATAACTGCTTCGTTATGGATATCCTTCAGTACCCGTGCGATCCAGGCACCAATCCGCCGCATTTCTGCCTCCTTCATACCGCGGGAAGTTACGGCGGGTGTTCCTATCCGCAGCCCGCTGGTAACAAACGGGCTCTTCGTCTCATTCGGGATGGTGTTTTTATTCACCGTGATACCGGCTTTACCCAGCGCAACTTCTGCCTCAAGACCGGTAATGCCCTGCCCGGTGAGGTCGAGGAGCATGAGATGGTTGTCGGTGCCCCCGGACACCAGCCGCAGGCCGTTGTCGGTCAGCGTCTCGGCAAGCACTCTGGCATTTTTCACAATCTGTCTGCTGTATTCCTTAAACGATGGTTTGAGGGCTTCTTCAAAACATACCGCTTTGGCCGCAATGGTATTCATGAGCGGACCCCCCTGCATGCCCGGAAATACCGCTTTGTCGATTGCCTGTGCATATTCATTGTTGCACATGATCGCCCCACCCCGTGGACCCCGGAGTGTTTTATGGGTTGTTGTCGTAGTGAAATTCACGACCCCGACAGAATTCGGGTGGATCCCGGATGCACAGAGCCCTGCAATGTGGGCGATGTCTGCCATACAGTATGCTCCCACACCGTCTGCAATCTCCTGGAATGCCTTAAAATCGATAGTTCTGGGATAGGCTGAGGCTCCACAGACGATTATCTGGGGTTTTTCCTTTCGTGCCATCTCCTCGACCGCACCGTAATCCAGCATCTCTGTCTCTGGGTCGACCCCGTACTGGGCGACCTGATAGAACTTACCGGTGAAGCTGACGGGAGAACCATGCGAGAGATGCCCGCCCTGGTTGAGTTTCATGCTCAGGATCTTCTCTCCCAGTTTCATGAACGCAAAATACACCGCCATGTTCGCCTGGGTTCCTGAATGCGGCTGGACATTTGCATGTTCAGCCCCGAACAGTTTCTTTAACCGATCACGGGCAAGGTTCTCTGCCATGTCATGGAATTCACAACCCCCATAATATCTTTTTCCAGGGTATCCCTCGGCATATTTGTTGGTCATGATCGACCCCATTGCCTCGAGCACGGCGTACGAAACAAGGTTTTCAGACGCGATCAGCTCCAGCCCATTCAGCTGGCGGAGCCGTTCCTTCTCGATAATATCTGCTATTTCTGGATCAGTTTTAGACAGATAGGACATATGGAGAAAGGTTGGCTGCAATCAGGTAATACCTTTTCCCGGTAATAGTATGTGTACATGATCAGGATCCGGTAATTGTCCGGGGGCAGCACCATTATTCGCGGCACTGCTGATTCTCCAGGGATTAATATCGTGGTGGATCATAAAAACACCGATATCACGTTTTTTAGGTGTTTTTCAGGCGCCCACTGGCAGTTTTTTTGGGATGAAGCACAAACCTTTTTTCCTTATCTGACGATCACTACTATTATTTATTGAGAGCGCCGCACCAGTACAGAAGAATCATCAGGGCGCCCATCTGATGCAAAGATCAGAAAGTAACCATGAACGCGACTGTGAGGAGAAACTGATACCGATGATGGAAATTTCAGGAACCGGAGCTGCAACCGAAGAGCGAATTGTTGCGATAGAAAAGAAACTGAGGGATATGGAAGCGCTTGTCAAGGGACTGACCCAGGAGCTGCTGGATCTCAAGTCCGTTGCCATGAAAATGGCCAAAACGACTGAAGAAGGTCGCAGGGCTGAGCTCAAACGTGCACAGGTCGGCGTACAGGGTGCCCAGCCGCAGACGGTTTCCCCTGCCGGAGCCCCCGGCTCTCCAAGCACGGTGGTCATGCGAAAAGGTGGAAAACCGGCTGATGCTCCCGCTGCGCCTCCGGAACAGGCAATGGACATGATCATGCAGACAGACGGTACCATGAAGCTTGAACCGCGCCGCGGAAATAAAGAATATATCGTTGCATCGGCAGGTTACGGTCGTAACAAGAAGGGAACATCTGTCAAGGGCAAACAAAGCGACCTAATCTACGCCGCAGAAGAAAACAAAAAGGATCCTGCAAAGAAGTAAGGAGCCGGATCTTTGCATATCACAGAACTGGAGATTGATAATTTCAAGTCTTTTTCCAAAAAGACAAAAATTCCCTTTTTAGAGGGTTT
>DADT01000018.1:17639-17827 GCA_002495065.1 Methanoregula sp. UBA471
ACCGCAGAGGTGGCACTCGAATTTTCTGACGGGACGAAGATCCGGAGAAGAATAAAACGTACCGGCAACGGGTATTACAGCTATAATTACCTGAATGAGCGTCTCTGCAAGCAGAGCGATATTGTCGACCACCTCGCACGGCATGGGATAAAACCCCATGGTTACAATGTCGTGATGCAGGGGGATGT
>DADT01000013.1 GCA_002495065.1 Methanoregula sp. UBA471
CCTTGCGGAAGCAACCGTTTTTAAGACCGCCACATGATTCCTTTTCGGTTATCTCACCGGGGGTGCCTCCGGCGGCCAGCAGGAAGGTTGTATAATCGTCGTCAAACGAGTCGTGGCAGGTGATGCAGGTGATTGCATCCCTCTGGGGGTCCGGAAAACCCCGTTCATCTTCGCATTCGATATCGAGGATGCAGATCCGGGCGGGAGCATCGACCTTAACGGGAGCCACATCATGGTAATTCACCGGATTTCCTGGCGCAAAAACTCCCCCGGTGAGCCCGCTGTCGATCATGTACCGGGTGGCAAACGGTATATCGGCTTCAAAGTG
Organism: Methanoregula sp. UBA471; assembly: GCA_002495065.1. Taxonomy (GTDB): domain Archaea; phylum Halobacteriota; class Methanomicrobia; order Methanomicrobiales; family Methanospirillaceae; genus Methanoregula. Next base: position 329 of record DADT01000013.1, read on the forward strand.
CCGGTAGCGCTCACGCACATCCCGGACATCTCCGGGACGCTGGGTAAAAAGCCGGCGGAGGGGCTCTCCACGGATTGACGGGTAGGTTGTGCCGGGTTCAACCGTCACCTGGGGCGGGGCAGCTTTACTCTCTGCCTGATCGGCAGGCACGTAAAAATAGGGCCTGAACCCCGTCACATCGAGACGGACTGCTTTTCGTTTCGCATCCCTTCCAAAGATATGGATAATGGGCCCATCCGGCGAGTTGCTGTATTCGACCTGGTTAATGGCAATCCTGATGCCGGAAAACTGGTCGAGGGTGGTCACACTCTCAGATGGCGAAGATTGCTCTGTCATCAGGATACCGCCCGGTCGCAGAGATCTTTCACAAATTTTCCCGCTTCGTCCATCTTTTTCCTCTCCCATTCATCAAGTTCCCATTCCTCGATCTTCCGGATTCCGCTGTGCCCTACCCGGGCAGGGACACCAAGGGAACACCCGGATAAACCGTATTCTCCTTCAAGCACCGCTGAACAGGCGATCAGTTCCTGTTCGTCCTTGAGAATGATGCGGGCAAGATGGGCCAGGTGGAGGGCCGGGCCAAAAACGGTACCCCCCTTCCCCTTGATCACTTCCATGCTTGCGCCCCGCAGCTCCGTGAGGATCTCTTCCCGCTGTTTTGTGTCCACCACTGAAGCAAGGCCGGAAAAGTACGGGACCTGGTGCTCGCCATGCTCGCCAAACACAAAAGGAAATCCGGTAATCCCGCGGTTCCTGAGTGCAAGACCGAACCGTGCGCTGTCAAGTTGTCCGCCAAAACCTATGCATCTCTCCCTGCTGATGCCGGTTTTTTTGCAGAGTACAAAGTTGTTTGCATCCATCGGGTTTGTTACCGTGACGAGAATACCGGAAAATCCTTTCAGCAGCGAGATGCAGTCAAAGGTCGCAGACAGGTTGGTTTCAAGAAGGTCGGCACGTGATTTTATTGACGGGTTTCGCGGCATACCTGCTGAAAAAATACAGATATCCGAGTCACGGATTTCAGCCGTATCAGTACTGATCGGTATCTGGAGCCCGGTATGTTCGAGGTCCAGCACCTGGGCCCTGAGCAGTCCGGGATCGCAGTCGTACAGGATCAGTTCATCCACAATTCCCAGGGATGTCGCGAGGTAGGCGACCTCACCACCGATCCTCCCGACTCCTACCACCGCAAGACGTGCCATCCTTATACAATATGGGATGCTGATAATAATTAATGTGGGACTTACTCAAAGACGGTTGCTGCAGAACTTCCTGAACTATTCTGTGTTTATGAATCAGCCTCGCTAACCTGAACCGGAAAGAGAAAAGAAGCACTTTTTAGTATGCTATCGTGTATTTTTTGAGTTTTTCGATTTCGTATTCCTATGATGAACGCCGCCGCCCCCGAAGGGACGCTCCCGTGTCGGATTTGGTAACGGTAAAAACTCCGGAAACGACCATGCTCAGCCGTGCCTCGAGAGGCCTGAGGCGTGAAGTCACCATAATTTCAGTTAATTCTCTTGAGGATACTTATTAAATATCAGCGTCTCTGACCTTTATCCGGACAGAGTGCTTTTTTAGTATTCATGACGTCTGATCGGGCGGATGAAACAAAAAACGGCTCCGTAGAAAACCCCGATTTTATGTGACTAACTGATAATTAGATTTCCACGGATTTCCACGGATTTCCACGAGTATCACATGGGGGGATGCCACAGTGGCGGGGGCATAGCCCCCGAGAACGTTATAATAATAATTTCAAGAGAGCAAAAAAACAAATGATTCTTACGACTTTGTGGGGCCTCTCTTCTCCTTTGTATCAACATTCTGCACATAGAGAGCGTCTTTGGGATTTCCTTTCATTGACAGCACCGGCTCTCCGGTCAGATTCCCGTATCTTTATTTCATCCGCCGGAGAATTATCCCGTGTATGAAGACAACGTTCATGCTCCTTGTCATCGTTCTTGCCGTGCTTGCCTGTGGGTGTACGGGGGCCTCACCTACGGACACCGCTCCTGCCCTGCCGGACCTCACCGGCACCTGGACCGGGCCTATGCTTGGCTACGATGAGGGCACCGGGTTCACGGACTATCCTCACCTCACGATGGCGATGGTGATAGAGGAACAGCACGGCCGGCTGTTCTCCGGCCATATGCTGTTCAACGCGAACGGCACCGAATGGACAACAGGCATTGCCGGTGCTATCGGGAGGAATAACAGAACGCTTACTATCGTTGAGAAGGACGGAGGTTACTGTGCCGGGGAGGTCCTTGCACCTGATGAGATCGAACTGACATATATGCAGGACGGTTCGCCGTACAGCATTGCAGTGGATTTTCTGAAGAGAGGATAAGGCAGGTTGCGGGCAGAAATTTTTTTTCGTGCTCAGGGAGTGCCGCTGAAAAAGCGGGAACACAAGTTGAAGTGTTTATATCCGAACCGTGACAATATCCGGTATATCAAATGGCAGGCGATACGATCCGTCCCTCAGATGGCGGGGCAGGTGAGACCACACCGGCGGAATCCCGGCAGCGGACGGTTCTGATCAGTCTTTGCTCCGATATCCTCATATGGCTTCCCGAGGTGGTCGCCGCTTTCTTTACCGGTTCTGTCACCCTGTTTGCCGATGTTGCAAAATGCGGCAACGAGATCCTGGCAACCTTTTTTGCCTACCTTGTGATCAGGAAGATGAAAAAGGAGGGGCAGTTCTCGTACGATTTCGGTATGGGAAAGTTCGAGACCATAACACGGATCACCACGGGCGTCGTGATGCTGGTCTCCCTCTTTATCATCATATTCTTCACCTTCCAGCGGCTCCTGCATCCCGAACCGCTCCAGCAGGGGGGTGAGTTCCTTATCATCGCCCTCATCACGGTAGTCAGCATTGTCGATGCCTACCAGTGGCGAAAGAATTACCGCATCGCGCAGGACGACCCGTCCCCCATCATTGAATCGCAATGGAAACTCCGGAGGGCAAAGACCTTTGCAGACCTCTCGGTCCTCCTTGCGATGCTCCTTTCGTTCGGTTTCCATGGATACCCGGGGATAGAGTACATCGATCCCGCCGTTTCGTTCGTGATCATCGGGTTCCTGCTCGTTGCCGGTTACAAGGAGATTTCTTCTTCCCTTCCGGACCTTGTCGATAAGACCCTCGAAGAGGAGTACCAGATTGTCATCATCGGGGAACTGACCGCAATGTTTGATAAGTACAATGCTTTCTATGGTGTCCGGTCACGCAGGTCGGGAAGCCACATCTATATCGAGATCTCGCTGGGATTCGAACCTGAACAGAAGATGGGAGATGTCCAGGCATTTATTGATTCGCTGAAAATTTCAATCGAGAAAAAGATCCCCGGCAGCATTGTCAGCATCGTCCCGGCCAGCGGAACGTGCGGATAAACGGAATGGCCATAAAAATCCGTTTTTCATATTATTCATGTGCCTGTCTGTGTAATTCACATTAGCCAGCGACAAATTTTTTTAAAACTGAATTCATGGTACGATGAATTAATTAATTTAATGTGGTGGGGAATAAACGGGAATATATGGCTGGAAACTTCGGATTAGTGTGTTTATGTATCTTCGTTGTATTCGTAATCACATCGGGATGCACTTCCCAACCCGTCAACCTCACCCGGGAGAACATAACCGTTAATCAGACAATTTCAACTGCCATCACCCGTCTGGAGTATCACCGGATATACCTGGACGCACAGGGTGAATCACACTTTGATACCGTGATGGTCGAGCAGTCCCTCGTGACTGCAGCACCGCCTGCTCCCCCACTCTACCTTTCGGCGAATAAACCTGCAACCAGCTACCTGTTCTATTCTTTTCAACCCGGCTGGTACGGCGACTGGCATCCGGTGCCCGCCAGGCAATTCATGGCCCTCCTTTCAGGTGAGGTGGAGGTGGAAACCAGCGATGGAGATATCCAGCAATTCGGACCCGGGGATATCATCCTGCTCGAGGATATGGGAGGGAAGGGGCACCGGTCAAGGAACATCGGTGATGAGTATCTCAGTTTTTTCGTCGTCCAGATTCCTGCAGCCTGATGCCTGCATCCACCTCCTTTTTTTGCTTTTATTGATGGCACCGGTTACCAGGTCTCCCCATTTTCAAAGCGTTCGGCATACCTTGTGATCCCGTTTCCCGTCAACCGGTTACCGTGAACTCATAGAAAACTTCATCCTCGACTACCTCTCGTGACTAAACCCGACAAAAAAGAGGATTTCCCACGTAAATTAAATTAAACCGATATGAGTCATGGAATATTTATTCCTCATAATTATTTGCGATGAACCCCGCCGCGCCCCGGAGAGGCCCTGGAGCGGGGAGCCCTCATAAAATTACAGGGTTTAATGATTTTCATGGTTTGGGTGCGAACTCCCGTTCATGCCCGTTTCTTCAAGGGATGGGTGAGAGATGTATTCGTTCCTGTTATTTCGCTGAGATAAACCCCGGAACCAACCCACCAGGAGTCGTCGACAGGCAGGACATAACCGATCTTCAGCTCTTCCCGGTTATCCCTGTCAGGATTTGGCCATATGAAGACGACATAACCGCCGCCGGATTGTGCGGTAGTGGCAAGTGCCCGGATGTTCTCCATCCCGAAGAGGTCGCGTTTTGTGATCAGGTTTGTTCCAATTTTTTCGGGCAGGTAGGGGTGAGCAAGGAGAGTGCCATTGTAGTCATAAGCGTAAATGTAATGCCCTTCCGCATCGACAAACATCCCCGTCCTGTTCGAGATCTCGGTAAATGCCGTTGATGATCCGTGTTCACGTCCATATGCGGCAGCCTGCCCGACAAGACCTGTCATCCGTGATACGACCTCCGGCCGACCGGAGCTCCAGGGCACTGTATCAGAGAAGTATATCCCTGAACCGATCCACCACGAATCCCCGACCGGAGCAACATAGCCTATCTTCGGTTCGTATCGGTCCAAAGCCTTCTCGTCTATCATTCCATTATCAGGTGCCGGATACAGATAGGCGATGAAACCCCCGCCGTCCGAAGCGGCAGAGTTACCGACCTGTATCATGGGCAGACCCCGGATATCGGTGTAGTTTATACGGTCTGTCCCGACCAGCTCTGCCTGATACGGGTGGGCAAGGAGCGTGCAGTTGTAATCGTAGGCATAGATGTACACATCACCACGCGAGAACTGCCCGTCTTTCTTTGAGAACTCTGCAAGAGCCGCCTGTTTCCCGACGGTGGCAGCATAAGCGGAGGCATTCTTTACGAACTTTGCAAGGTCGTCGGTCGTCATTTCTGGTGAGACCGCAGGAATGTACCGCTGTATAATCCGATCATACGTCGTGATGCCGGCAGCGTCTTTTTCGGTCCTGATGGCGTCCAGAGCCTGCTGGAACGCCTGCACGGTTGTATTTCGCACGTCCTTGCTGAAACCGTAGTAGATGGGGATTTCCGGGAAGGCGTAGACGACCGGGAACGTGGAGGCACTGCCGGTCACCTCGCGGGAAATTATCCGTCCCGAAATTTCCGAGTCCGCCCACAGGTCGATCGTACCGTTCAAGGTCCGCTCAATGAGTATGGAGGCTTCCGGCTCCTGTACTATCCGGGACTCGTTCACCCCGATATCCAGCAACTGCTGCATGGCGGCGTCCTCAGCGACGACCCCGATGCGGTAGGCTTGCAAATCTGTGGGGTTATTGATTACAATGCCGCTGTCCGGCCGTGCAAAGACAACCGTAGTATACGGAGGAACAGGCCCGGCCCACTTAAAGGAGCTCTCCCTTGTGGGTATCCGGGCGATGGCAAAGATCATGGTATTGTTCCCGGTAAGGGCGGCCTGATAGCCCTCGTCCCAGGGCACCAGGCGCACCTGGCTCCTGGATACCTTATGACCCATCTTTTCGGTGACAGCCTCAAGGAGATCAATGGAGATCCCCCACAGGGTTCCGTTTTGCTCGTAATTATAAGGTGGATTCTGTTCGGTATAGAACGTCAGGTTGCTGATGGTTCCCGTTGCGGGCACACCATCGGCAGGTTGTTCGGTCAGGCATCCGGATGCCAGGACCAGCGCTCCCGCAACCAGGAGAATAAGAAGAAGAAGTGCAGAACATCGGGAATTTGACATAGATGGGGATCTTTTGCAAAAACGATTAACCTTTGTTTTCTCATCTGTTGTTTTAAGGACTGTTTCGATAATGAACCTGATCAGCTTCGGCATTAATGCCGATACCGGTTGGATGTGGCAGGTATACCCCTCATACCTGTCAGGGGAACATGACCTTAAACAGGACAAAGCATGCATACGAGAAGATTGCGGTGATCGGGATCGTGATGACCCAGGCNNGTTGAGACCGGGACACCGAATGCGGTGATGAATGACAGGACAACCCCTCCGCTTGTCTCGGCACAGAATCCCTGGTAGGGACGAAGGTTTGTGATTTTCCTTGCCATCGTTTTAACAACCTGCCACCCGCCCAATAATGTTCCAAGCGCTATCGCTCCGCAGGACAGTAAAATCACCCAGACCGGGACAA
>DADT01000074.1 GCA_002495065.1 Methanoregula sp. UBA471
ATCCTGCCTCGTTCCCTCTCCCTCTCGGGATGGTGAGCGAAAAGGAGGGATAGACTTGACATCTATGTCGCAATCTCACACAATAATGTGTACATAACACCTGGGTGGGTTCCCTGGTCGGGTGCAAAAATACACAGTCCACCATGTATTATTTAAAAAATAAGAGTGTTGTATACCTTACTCAAGGATTATACCCACGGAGCTGCCTTATGAATCTGGAAATTACCCCCGGCAAGACATCCGTTGAGCGGGTTTTGGCCTCCAGCTAAGGGATCGCATGCATCACTGGTCGCAGTGTCCTGAAATGCACCAGGACATCCAAAAACATAGATCTCATAACCATCCCGGTGTATTCCTCCCTCGTTAATATCGTAGGCGACCGCCGTGAAACTACACGTTTCAACACCATTGAGAGTACCACTACCGCTCCATGTTGCAGAGTTTAAGGGAGCCGGGTGAGCCGGTGCATCAGGACCTGCATACGCGGGTTCCGACCAGCATTCCACCTCAGTCACCGTATGTGCATGGAAATTATTCCCGGTCACATGATTGTTATGTTCCCACTCACCCTTCACCCCATCTTTTGTGGGCATTGCATTTCCCCCAAAGTTAGCCCACACTTTACCATCGTCTCCCCGGATAAAACCTATGCCGGTTATCTTACAGGCACATGCGGAAACGGGTGCGATTACCAATGCTATCACTATGAGTGCCACAGACATCCAAAGCATCTTTTTGTTCATTTTCTCACCTTCGTTATGGACAACACCTGAAAGCACCCTTGCTGGTGCTCATGCTCTGTTTTCATTGAATAGTAAGGATGGAACTCCCCTCCATCCTGATAGTGAGTCCTCCAAGAGCAGTTGAGAATATAGGAGAATTGTATATAATGTCTGGCAATGCACAGCCGCATTGCATCCCTCATCGGTACTTTTACCAGATTTTATGGGTCATCAGAACGGGAACGTGATCCGATCCGATCGTGAAACAACCTGAAACATAAGGAAATAAAGGATCTTCCGGTTCCTGCTGCGAACCGTTCATACCCGCAAATAATGTGATTTTTCACGGATGTGCATACAAGAACAAAAAATGCGAGGGATGCGATTCGAACGCATGAACCTCTGCAGGAATGGATCTTAAGTCCATCGGAGTTGGCCGGGCTTTCCTACCCTCGCGCTCTATACTATTAATCGTACAACCCAAAAAAGAATCGGATCTTTTTGTGATCCGGAAAAGGCTACCTGTTTCCTTATTCTCCCGGACTTTTATGAAAGAAAAAATAATAAACAGGATGGTGAAAGGGTAGGGAGCAGACAATGTCATTTTTTTAAGGGTACAGGTATATCCTGGCGATCTACCTGCCGGTCCTGAACGAAATCCCGATCCAGGCCGGGGTGGTGCTCACGGGGTCCCAAAAAAAGCACGTGAAATACCGAAGATTCACGCGAATGATCGACACAATTTTCCTCTTACCTGCCTCTCTTTTTCCATTCACCGTTTCTTGCGAAATCTTCCCGTAAAACCGGATTTTGATCCGGCTTGTGCCGCGTTTTTTAGGTACCTTACCGGATGTTGATAAATCCGGACAGATATCGGACAGCATTTTGTCAGAAAACGTCAGACAATCGGTTGATTGAACCGGCAGGATTATAGGTATTTAAATACTGATCCGTGCTTGGTTATGTATTACCATGATTCAGAATTTTTGCAGGAGGACAACGAGGGGGATCCGGCAGCTCGGATATACACCGGCCTGTGCGACACGGTATGCAAGGTTCTTCTTTGTTTCCCTGCTGTCTGTCTGTTCGGCAGCAGGTGTAGTGAACGCCCCTTCTAAAGGAGTGAATGGATGGACCACCGGTTCTGGGATATCTCCTGCGGGTGCCCGGGCTGGTACTCTATCACCCGGCTTTTTTCGTATACGTCGTTATTGACCGCTGACTGATTCAGTAAGCAAAAAATTCTCTGTTGAGTGATCGGTGAGCGTGCGGTTTACAATCGCACCGGGAAAGGGGAGTCTTGTCATAAGATACTACCCAATTGGTGGGGAACCGGATGAACGGGGAGCGTACGCTCTCGTCACCGGAATTAGTGGAAAAAATTAACATGCGGATGTGAAATCGTATGGAACCAGAAGGACTAAAAAACGGACGGGATAAACGTGTCGACAAGGTAACTGTCGGGCAACCGGCAGTGCAGGAGAAGGAACATACTAAAGAAAATGAACAGAGCAAGAGGTCCTGATGCCACGCCGTCCGGCAGTGATCAGACAGGACATTCCCCTCTACCTGATCCCGCATCTCGTGCTTCAGGGAGTCCGTTCGCATGGTGAGGAACTTGAGCGGGTTATTGTGCAAAAGACACGCTGCCATTTCTACACGGTCAGTATAAGGACCCGGCCGATCAAGCGGGAACTTAAGGTGAAGCACACCCCGCATGTCGTGCCGGAAGCACAAAAAGGCAAAAAGGCGGGTGAACAGGAATGAGCCGGGGCCGGCCTCCCAGATTGGCATGCAGGGAAGCGTATGCCCGTGCTGCACAACGGGGAATGGTGCTGGATGCAGCCGGCAGGGAAGCGTCACGTTTCGATTTTATCCTGTTCGTCCGGGAACGGGTTATCTTTGTCCGGGTCAAGCGGAGCCATTCGCGGATCAGTACTCTAGGACAACTCTCTCTCCAGTTCAGCAGTGAGATCGCGGGGCTCAGGAAGGTCCCGCAGATTCCGGTAGTGTCTTGTGAGCTCTGGATCCTCTTACCCTGGGGAACATGGCAGTATTATGGCATCAGCGATGATGCGATCACGGAGATTCATGACGATATCGGGAAGATTTCCACAAACGTAACATGATTGTTCCAAAGTATCAGCAGGACTTTTATTCCTGCCTGTTCCGGCACAAAGGAAGCATGCCCTGCCAGATCGCGACTCATATGCTCAAAGACCCTGATATGATTTCACGTCTCATTTCGCGGAGGGGATTCTCCCTCGATCAGGAAAGGTATATACCCCCGACGATAGGGATATGATCTCCTTTTCCAGGATAGTAACTCTCTCATTTTACAAATATCGCCCGGAATGGCAAACAGGGCTCAATTTTGGCATATCTAAGTTTTGATGGGATTCCGGTGACCGGTCTTATTGAGGGGTTTTGAAAGGTATGTTTCCGGATTACTGATTATTCTCTTCCAAATTCCCGATAAAGGATAATACTGGGAGAAAAACCGGCCTTATTATTCCCTATTGGCTGACCAATCGGTTCTGAGATGGCCCTTTAGTACGTTGGAGTACCAGGACACCTGTTTTGTGGGTACCTTTTTTAAGGCGGACCCAGGTTTTTCATGATAAACGCCATTCTGTGACGAGATCGGGAATATTTGTGAGGGACAGGATCTCTTTTCAGGACGAAGTTCCTCCATTTTTCAATTAGTGCCCGGAATGCGAATCAAAGGCCAATTCGGGCAGATCAAAATGGTAAAGAGATCCTAATGACCGGTCTTATTGAGGGGTTTTTGGAGGCCTGTTGCCGGATTATTGATTATCCCGTCCCAAATCCAGAACCGGTGATATATGGTTGAGAAAAACCGGCCTTATTATTCCCTATTGAATGGGCGATCGTTTCCCGGGCGGGCTGCAGCACAGGTGAAGGAGTACAAAAAACACATGTTTAATCAGTCATACTCGATGATTCACTGGAATGGCTCATTTGAGCCGGAATTGAAGGACCACCGCTATTCATAAAAAAATTGTTTTCCCCTTGCCAGAACGGTTACCGGGATTCACTGCTCCAGGTTAACTCGTCCACATGCGGGGTGAACAGCCGGTTTTTCAGGAATAAGAGAAAGGAAGTAATGGCAACAATAAACGCACCCATGATGAACGCGGTTCCGATAATTGAGACGTAGGGCAATCCCGTCCCGGCCCGTTCCAGGACATTCCCATCAGCGCTGCTGCCAGAGCCACAAGTGATGCCTGCATGGTATCAACTCCTTATGCTGTTAAGACACAAGGCTGCTACTTAAGATTTTTGATATAGTGCACCAATACTACCGGCAGGCTCTGTGACAAAAATAAAAAGGTCTGTGTCGCAAGGGCACCTTACGTGCGTACCCACCGATATACTCCATGGGGTCCACGATCTGCAATTCTGTAGAGTTCTTGCACGAAACCGAGATGTATTGAAGGTGAACATCCAAGCATGATGTGTTTAAAAAATGAGTACGATAAAACTGACCGGCTGGGTTGAAGTCGACGGGCAGCGACTTTCCCCGCAGGATATTGAGACACTACTAAAGGACCGCCCGGAAGAGATCCTCAGATTCGGGGGGGAGTTCTTCCTTGCCGGCAGCGGGTGCCGTGCCCGGGACCATTTCGGGATCATGCCGGGCAACTGCCCCAAGGGGACGCTCATCTGCGATGGTGAGGTCAAGGGGAAGATCGAGCCGCATGTTCCGGACCTGCCCCTGGAACAGGCAATAATCACTGCCGTGGAACTGCGCAGCGACCAGGGTGTGTGTGCCCTCTCCGGGGGGGTGGACTCGACGCTTGTCGCTGCGCTCGCCCGGCGCGAGTGCGTGGCCGTGGGGCTTTCAGAATCTCATGACCTGAACCAGGCCCGTCATGCAGCAGATACCCTCGACCTCTCCTGCACGTATGTGACAATTACTCCGCGGGAGATCGCAGCTGCACTTCCTGCGGTCGTCGGGGCGATCCCGATTAAGGATCCGGTCAACACGAGCATCGCCCTGACCCAGTTCTTTGTTGCCCGGTTTGCCGGCGAGCAGGGGTACCGGCGGATCATCACCGGCCAGGGTGCGGACGAACTCTTTGGGGGTTACTCCCGGTACCTGGAGACACCGACGCTGTCAGAAGACCTCGAGCGGGATTTTCTCGGCCTCGGACTGCAGGCTGACCGCGACCAGTCGGTAGCAGCGCTCCATGGCTCGTACTTCTCCCTGCCGTATATGGACGTGCGGGTGGTGCGCGCTGCACGCGCGATCCCGGCCGGGGAGAAGGTACTGGGAGGGCGGCGGAAGATCCCGCTCCGGCAGGTCG
>DADT01000051.1 GCA_002495065.1 Methanoregula sp. UBA471
CGGCATCCGGATCGATTGCACCGAATTTCTTTGCGATCTGGACCAGTTTCCACTTAAACAGCGCAGTCCGTTTCAGTGCAAGCCTGAGGATGACCGGCATGTGCGAGGGGTCAAGGGCAAGTAAAAAATCCCGCACATCCGCACTCCTGACAGACGAGGGAAGGCGTAAAAAGATCCGGTATGCGTCAAGTTCAAGCCCGACGGTCGTTCCGTACCGGGCAGATATGAGTATGGCAAGAACACGCCCAAGGGCTTCGTTTGTTTTATGCCCGGCACAGATATTACAGACAACTCCGTCATCGGTGTTTTCCAGGGTTATGAGTTGATCGCTGGGGATAAGGGAGCGGTTTTTATCCATTTCGATGAGGAACCCTTCAGCAAAGCTGATACTGTCCGCATCAGCGGTATATGCAGAAATTGTTCGCCTTCTTCGTATTTCCCCCACTTCACGTGCGACTGAGAAGGGGACCGGGATTTGCTCCCCTTCCCAGGAAGGCAGTTCGCCAAGAGCTTTTTGTGCGGGTTCCACGGTAAGCCTGCCATCAGCGATCTCGATAACGCGCCAGAGCTGCCCCTTGGTAATGAAGACTGCGCCGGTATGCACCCAGCCGACCACGAACGACTCATCGAGTGTCCCCACCGTTCTTCGGGAGACCATATCAAAGATCGGTACTTTCCGCTCATCATGGATCATGGAGAGGTTTCCGGTAAGATAACGCCGTGCGCGAGCGGTCGTGATGACACGTGTCCCGTCAAGGTGGATTAACCGGTGTTCCTCCATCTGCCTGCATACATCGTCCATGAGCGTCCCGCAATCCATAAAAACAGCAGTTCTTTTCAGAATCTCACGGATTTTCGACTGCTCGATCTCTCCATACTCCACAGCAATCCCGGCAACCTGGTTCGCGAGTACGTCGGCAGCACACCTTTGAGGTACTACCCGTTCAATATCGTTTGCCAGAGCCTTTTTAACAATAACAAGGGATTCGAGCAGGTCATCAAAACCCGTAGCAAGGATTGTCCCGCGCGAGATGGTATTCATCTGGTGACCAGCCCTCCCCACCCGTTGTACGAGCCGGGAGACTTCACGGGGGGATCCGAACTGGATTACGTGGTCGACCCTTCCGATATCGATACCAAGTTCCATGGAAGAGGTACAGATAAGTGTCCGGATCTCACCCCGTTTAAACCGCTCCTCGGCATCAATCCTGACCTCTTTTGAAAGAGATCCGTGGTGCACCTCTACATCACCGCGTTCATACAATGCATGTCCCAATGCTTCCGCAGTCACCCGGGTATTGACGAAGATCAATGTGGATCCTTCGCGTTTCAGTATCTTTGACAGGATCTCAGTCTGCTTCCGGAAATCATCACCTACGAAACGAACGGTGATGTCCAGTTGTTTTGCAACAGGCACCTGGACGATGGAGAACGGGCGTTTACCACAGAGAAAACGCGCAATTTCATCGGGATTGCCCACCGTTGCCGACAGGCCGATCCGCTGGAATTCGCCTGCGTATACATGGAGACGTTCGAGTGCTACTGAGAGCTGTGCCCCGCGTTTGCTTCCTGCAAGCTCGTGGATTTCATCGATGATGACAAACCTGACCTGGTTGAGGTGTTTCCTGAGGCGTTTTCCCATGAAAAGTGCCTGGAATGTCTCCGGGGTAGTGATCAGGAGGTCGGGGGGGGCCAGAGCCTGTCTTCGCCGTTCACCCGTGGGTGTGTCACCGTGTCTCACCCCGACGGTGAGCCCGAGTTCACTGCACCACCACTGCATACGGGAAAGGATATCACGGTTGAGTGAGCGAAGCGGTGTTATGTAGATCGCTTTGAATCCTCCCCCCGGGGGCATTGAAAGGAGAGCATTGAAAACGGGAAACATCGCACTTTCTGTCTTACCGGTTCCGGTCGGTGCGATAAGGATGACATGGTTTCCGTCATGGATCAACGGGATTGCCTGTTTCTGGGCTTCGGAAAGCACAGAAAAACCTCGTTTTTTAATGCACGCCCGGACCTTTGGATCCAGAATTTCAATCTGTTTCATCTGACTGAAGCGAACTCAGGGAGCCGATATATGTCCCATCGGCAAGGATAATCTCTGCGTCCTCTTTTTTCATGCACCGTGAAAGCGGCGAGAACGGATTTTTAACGATCTGGAGTAAATCATACCCTGCAATCTCGTTAAAAGAAGGCATAAACAGCACCCGGGTTGGGGACGTGACTTCAGCGGAAGCATTCATCCGCAGTTCTTCAGTATTCAGCCCTGCCCGCAGATAAGCCGGGGTCTGGAGGGCACACCCGACCTCATCTTTCAGCAGGAGCAATGGATGGTGGTGCCCGATTACCATCAGGTGGCCGGCAAGTTTCGGGGACGGGTACATGTGCCCGTGGAGATATCCGATCCCATCAAGGATCGCCCCTTCCTTCGGCTGGAGTTCTGCGTCACAGAGATATGATTCAATTCCAATATCGTGGTTACCGGGAAAAACTTTCAGGGGGATGCGACTTCGGAGAGCATTGAGAATGAGCGGTAATTCAGTATACTCCTGACGGGTAAGCGACGGAATACTGTGTTTGATGTCGCCGAGCAGAACGAGCATGTCCGGGTCTGCCGAATCTACAATCTTCAGGAGGCGTTCAAGCCGGTCAGTACTCCGGCTTCCGAAATGCAGGCCATGAGCTGCGAGGTCAGCCTCTATACCGAAATGGAGGTCTGCAACAACCAGCAGCCGTGATTCACCTTCAATGACGAGTGCCGGGCCGTCCCCGAAAAATTCCATCTTCATAACGGTTTGACAAATCCTTTCCGGGGCTGGTAACATTCATCATCAATGATGAGGGATTCAATGGCAGCGAGAACCGCTTCCTGGGATATGCCGCTATCAGCAGCCTGCCGGATTATGTCTTCGACGGCAACTCCATCAGGCCTGTTTTCTGCTGTCATGAAGTCCATCACCGCCGTTCTGATATCCGGCAGGGCAGGCATCTCACCTGATACGGAACGAACGGTCTGAACTGCATTTTCAATCATAAGAGCAAGTTTGTTGATCCCGGCTCCAGCTATTGAATAGTGGCGTATCGCTGTAAGGATACGGGTATCGGTGCATGATCCAAGAATTGCGAGATTCATCAGCCTGAGCCGCTCAAGAGTCGATTTCGCTGTTACCAGCACCCACTGGTCACGGACCTGGCGGTCCACTTTTCTGATGTGATCCGGGCGTACGGATACATGTACAACACCACCTTTCACGTACATCTGCGCACGCCCTGAAACCGTGACAAATGATGGCACAGGGATAGTACAGATTGTTTCAGCAAGGGGAGTATTCCTGCCACCAATAACAAGATCAAATGCGCCGGTCGGATCGGCCAGGCGTGTATGGACCATATCCCCGGATTCTGTTACTTCGGTAAGGGCACCGGAAAGAAACATGGATCGGCACCAGGCTCCGCCGGGTGTTACTACCCATGCAGGGTTTCCCGGATCATCATCCTGGATGGATAGTGTTGAACCGTTATACTCTCCGGCAAATACCCGTGCAGCCCCTTCCATAATGTCGCATGTAAGGTTGTCAGGTAATCCTATTCAAGATATAGTCCGTGGCATATCAGGGATTTATTCAAATACACTTCCCTTTGGGGGGAGTTCAGTTTTGCCGGGGGATAACAATCTGAAGACGACGGAAAACAGTGCAGTGATTTGACTGTCCTCTTCCTCTGTCTCCTCCATTGCTTTGCGATTTTGTTCGCGACCCCCTCAGGCTTTTTGGTTTCCATCCCATCAGTATTCAGAATTTACTACATCGAAGTGATATATCAGGAATAATTTGTCCTGCACTAGTGTAACCCTCCAAAAAAGTGTTCGATACTCATCCGATATTGCACCATAAAATCTTAGTATTTATGAGGGTCACCCGCCTCAGGGCCTCTCCGAGGCACGGCGGGTCAGGAAGGTTATGAGAATTTTTATTTCAGTTACCAATCATCTGTGGGGTAAGCATGTCTGGAGAATTTTCAGTCATTGCTCCGCCGCGGGGGCGTCCCTTCGGGGGCGGCGGCGTTCATCCTTTAGTGGTATGGTGAGCTGCCAATGACTACTATAATTTTCAAGGTTCCTGGGCGTGCTTCAATCCATGCGATTTTCCGGTACCGAATTTCCTGAAAATTTATAGCCAGGACTGGATCATGCACAAAAAATAAATGAATTGATTATTTCCTCTTATTCCGACAGGTAACAGAAATAAGAACAAGAGATACGATCGCCAGGAAAACCGCAGATAGCGACAAAGGAGATTTCGCAGTAGTTGGCAAAGGAGGTGCCGCACACGAGTCCAGATCCGAAGGAACCAGTGTCGGGTCGAGTTCGGCGGCACGGGCATATGCGATTTCGGCTTCATCACATCTCCCAAGTTCCCGGAGGGCATTACCTTTGTTGAACCAGGCGACAGAATGAACCGATGTCAGATTGCCCTCAATCGCCAGCGCTGCATCAGCCGCGGCGTTGGCTTCATCAAACCGGGCAAGCATCACCAGGATCCCTGCCCGGTTAGCCTGAATAAGCGGGACCAGCGAGGTTACATTGAGGGCCAGCGCTTCATCCGAGGCCTCAAGTGCTTCAGCATATTTTCCGGCATTTGCCAGGTCAACGCTTCTGGAATAAAGAGCCCCGGCAGTGTTGACCTGATCAGCAGTATCCGCGGCCAATACCGGAAAAATCATCAGGGTGCCGATGAGGACAAGCAAAAAAAATCTTTCAGAATTCATATGGTTCTCTCCATTTCTCAGTAATTGAAGATGCATCGTATAAAAACATGAAAGGAAAATTTTACTGATTTTTACTCAGGACAATCAATCCTGCTATGATTATACCCGCAAGCCCAATCCATGCCGGCAGGGGGGTATAGGTGGTCTTTACCGGTAATGGAGATGACGTTGGAATACTCGTCGCCACTCCGGTTTGTGGTGGTGACTGGGTAACCGGCGGTACCGTTGTTACTACCGGTTGCGTATCCTGTTGGGTTACAGCGGGAGCTGAATCTCTGGTGAGCGTTACAGAAGCTGATTTCATCATGGTTCCTGTGAAATTCATCAGACTGCTTTTATTATATGATCCCTGCATGGAATTGAGATCCTGGTTTATCGTGAATGTGTAGGTCCCGGCAGGGTAGAGGGTTTCACCAAACCTGCTCCGTGCAGTATGATCCCAGTCTTTTCCATTATTCCAGTAATAGGGAGATACCGTGATAAATGGCTGTTTTTCGAAGGAAAGTATCTGGGTTTTCGGATTACCATCATTTCCTGTGTAGATGGTGCTGACCGTCCGTCCGAGGGGATTGAGAAGCGTAACGGTATAAAATGAATCTGAGGGATTAACACTTGGACGGTACAATGCCATGAGAGCCGGATACAGGTTTGTATCCACGCGGTAGGTGATTTTTGTAGAAACCGGCACCGATTTTCCGCTTACATCCTGGTTGTGGTCCAGATCCCAGACCCTGATATCAATCTGCGGCTCAAAAACTTCAAAAACCACTTCCCGGGGTTTCTTATCCATGCAATACCATGACCCGGTATACCCGGTGTAAATGTCAGGAGTGATATTAAAGTGATATATTTTATCCGAAACGGTATTTATTTCGTAAATGGTTATGTTCTTCTGAGGAGGCGCGCTGGTATTTGCGCCTTCCTGCCACCACCCGATAGTATGGCACCCGTTTAATGCAGCGGATATATCCAGATTGCTCTCACCGAGGTAAACCGGAGCGCCTGCAGCAATTTTTGCAGTACTGCCTCCGACGGGTGCAGAACCTAGTAACATGATAATCAGAGCGAGTACTACATAGTTTCCATGCATGGAAAGTAATTTCAAAACCCTTATGATAAACATTATGACATTCATTAGAAAGAGCGGAAATAGTCCATGATTTTTCCTTAACGAAGGGAGCCCTGAAGAGACTGCCTATACTATGTGTACACGGGTAAAAGAGTACGAGCGGAAGAGAGGATGCCCATGGAAGAAAACCACACCATCTGGATTGAAAAATACCGGCCATTGAAACTTGCGGATATCGTCGGTCAGGATGAAATTGTGGAGCGATTGTCCTCATATGTAAAGAGCGGCAACCTGCCTCACCTTCTCTTCACGGGTAGTGCCGGTGTGGGCAAGACAACTGCAGCAGTTGCTCTGGCACGTGAATTTTTTAAGGACTCATGGCAGATGAATTTCCGCGAACTCAATGCTTCAGATGAACGTGGGATCGATGTGGTACGCAACCAGATCAAGCAATTCGCCAGGACAACACCCCTTGGCGATGCAAAATTTAAAATTTTGTTTCTTGACGAGGCTGATGCCCTGACCACGGATGCACAGGCTGCCCTCCGGCGCACAATGGAAAGTTACGCGCAGACATGCCGGTTTATCCTTTCCTGCAATTATTCATCCAAGATCATTGACCCCATCCAGAGCAGGTGCGCAATATACCGCTTTAAACCTCTCGGGCCGGATGCGGTGAAAGAAGAAATATGCCGGATCGCCAGCCGTGAAGGGCTCAGGATCACTGATGACGCAATGGATGCCATCATTTACATCGCACAGGGTGACATGCGAAAGGCAATAAACGCACTCCAGGGTGCAGCAATTATATGTTCGCTCATTGATGAGAAGATGGTATATGCGATCACATCCACTGCACGGCCGGATGAGATCGCCGAGCTCCTGAAGCTGTCCCTTGGCGGGGACTTTGACAGTGCCGAATCTCTCCTTGCAATGCTCCTTCATGAACGCGGTATCGCCCCCAATGAACTGATCAACCAGTGTTACCGTGCAATCGTCAAAATGGACATGGCACGGCAACTCAAAGTGGAACTGATCGACCACCTTGGGGAAACAGATTTCCGCCTCTCGGAAGGGGCCAACAGTGATATCCAGATGGAAGCCCTGATCGCCAGGTTTGTCCTCTCTTCACAGAAATGCAGGTGAACCAATATTATGGATACAACCCCTGACCTGCAGACTGCCGATAAGACCGAAGACTGGAGCAGGTTGCTGAAAAGCAAATATAAGAAACAGCTTGCCGAAATATCCCGGGAATACCCCCACAAACGCTCCCTCACCATCGATTACCGTGATGTCGAGCGGTTCGGGAAGACGGGGATCGCTCTTGCAGACGAGCTGCTGGAAAATCCCGGCAAAGTTCTCGAGGACGTCTGGGAGGCAATCAAGAAAAGCCAGCTGATCAGGATTAAGGACGGGAAGGAGCCCCGGGGTATCAACATCAGGTTCACCAATCTCCCGAAAAAGATTGGTATCCGCAATATCAGGTCCGATGATATCAACTCATTTGTCTCGGTAGAAGGTATCCTGCGCAAGACGACAGAAGTCAGGCCACGTGTTGTCGAAGCGGCATTCCGGTGCCCTGCCGGACATTTCACGATAAAAAAACAGAAGTACGGGAAATTCATCGAACCGGAGGGGTGTGCAACTGACGGGTGTACTTTCAAGAAACTTGAACTGTTACCCAAACGCTCAAGGTTTGTTGATTCACAGAAGCTCAGAATTCAGGAATCCCCCGAGGGACTCAGGGGTGGCGAACAACCCCAGACCCTCGACGTAGACGTCACCGATGACCTCTCCGGCAGGGTGGCGCCCGGGGACCGCGTGATCATCAACGGGATTCTCCGTTCAATGCAGAGGATCGTAAAAGGTGAGAAGAGCACGGTCTTTGACATTTTTCTGGAATGCAACTCCATCGAAATTGCTGAAAAAGAGTTTGAAGAGGTGGAGATCAATGAAAAAGATGAGGATGAAATCAGAACCCTCAGCAGCGATCCTCTGATCTACCGGAAGATCACCCATTCGATTGCCCCTACCATCTACGGCAGTGAGGATGTCAAAGAGGCAATAGCCCTCCAGCTCTTCGGTGGGATTGCCAAGGAGATGCCGGATGGCACCCATCTCAGGGGCGATATCCATGTACTGTTGATCGGGGACCCGGGGATTGCCAAGAGCCAGCTGCTCAGGTATGTCGTCAAGCTTTCACCACGGGCGATCTATACGAGCGGGCAGTCTTCCACCTCGGCCGGTCTGACTGCCACCGCAGTGAAGGATGAATTCGGTGAGGGTCGATGGACTCTTGAAGCAGGGGCACTGGTACTTGCCGACATGGGAGTGGCAGCGGTAGATGAGATGGATAAAATGCAGAAAGAGGATCGTTCAGCCCTGCATGAAGCGATGGAGCAGCAATCAATCAGCGTCGCAAAAGCCGGCATAACGGCCACACTCAAGTCCCGCTGTGCTCTCCTCGGGGCAGCAAACCCGAAATACGGGAGATTCGATATGTATGGCGACATTTCCGACCAGATCAATATGCCGGCCTCTCTTTTATCGCGGTTTGACCTGATATTTATCATGGCTGATCAGCCCGAGCAGAAACGTGATCTTGCCATCGCTGAACATATCCTCAAATCCCATGGCATTGGTGAACTGATTGCCCAGCACAAGAAGACACCTATCCCCGGTGTTACGGACGAATACATTCTGCAACAGCTCAAACCGGTCATGCCGGATATCGATCCCGCCTTTTTCCGCAAGTACGTGGCGTATTCCAAGAGATCCTGTTTTCCCATCCTCTCGATCGAAGCCAAAGAGGCACTTGTCAGCTATTACCTCAAGCTCAGGGGTATAGCAGAGCCGAACAAGCCCGTCCCCGTAACAGCCCGCCAGCTCGAGGCGCTTGTCAGGCTGGCAGAAGCGAGCGCACGAATACGCCTTTCGGACACTATCGAACACCATGATGCAGAGCGGGTGATCCATATTGTCGACGCGTGCCTGCGCCAGATCGCATATGATGCGAGGACCGGGAGTTTCGATATTGACAAGATAGCAACCGGCATATCCAAGGAGAAGCGGGATATCGTCCGGGTAATCAAGGATGCAATCCGTGATATTGGCGGCGAAGGAAGGCGGGCTTCAAAAGACCAGGTCGTGGATGTCGTTGTATCGAAAGGATTTCCGCGGGACAAGGTTGAATCAGGAATCGAGATGCTCGTCCGGTCGGGCGAGGCGATGGAACCCAAACTGGGAATCCTGCAATTGATCTAAAGAAGGAGCGATCATGACAAGCAATCGGGATCAGGCAGTTTTTGAGGCCGGGATTAAACTCGGGGCGCTTTACCACCAGTGGGTTGGCACACCGATCTCCCGGAAATCAGCCGCAAGTGTTGAAAGCGCTATTGAACAAGCCGTGATTCTCCAGCCATTCGTAGAAGAGATTACGGTCAGGCTTGATCGAAACCTGATGACAGAAAATATATTCGGGTATAGTGAGTTGACCGGGCTCATGTTCGAGGTGGATATCGTGACACGTGTCGGGTTCACCTATTGCCGGGCCTGCCTGGCTCCCCATGACGGATACCCGCTAATGCAGATTACGGAGTGCAATGAAATCCCCGCGTTTCCCCGTCACTGATGATCATATCCACATCGATCCGCTCAACGGCCGGGGAATAGAGGCTGCAAAAGATTTTTTACGGGCAGGAGGGACCCATATCTTTCTTGTCTCAAAACCCTCATGGTCGTTCCAGGTCCACCCCAGCCGTGGAGCAGACTATGCAGCTGTTTTTGAAGAGACGATCTCTGTTGCAAGGCTGATTGAATCAACCGGAGTGATCGTATTTCCGGTGCTCGGGGTTCACCCGGCCGAGATAAGCCGGCTTTCGGAACGCATGTCGTTATCCGAAGCAGCAGAGGTTATGAAAGCCGGCATAGACTGTGCGGCAGGATATATTCACGAAGGAAGGGCAGTTGCCCTCAAAAGCGGGAGACCGCATTATGAAGTGAGCCCTGATGTCTGGACTGCCTCCAATGATGTGCTTGCGCATGCCCTTGAGTGTGCAGCCGGGTGCGGGTGCGCACTCCAGGTCCATGCTG
This sequence comes from Methanoregula sp. UBA471, assembly GCA_002495065.1. Classification (GTDB taxonomy): domain Archaea; phylum Halobacteriota; class Methanomicrobia; order Methanomicrobiales; family Methanospirillaceae; genus Methanoregula. The sequence continues at coordinate 9,932 of DADT01000051.1, forward strand.
AAAGCGGTCCCTGTGCAGATATTGCAGAGATGGCAAGGAATGCGCATGTGCCTGTGGAACGTGTAGTAAAGCACTACGGCTCTCCGGATACTCCTCTGCATCCCTCCCTTATCGCGAAACATGAATCTATACCTCAGCTGGCACGCGAGCGACGGGCGTTTACCATGGAAAGCGATTTTATGGATGAGAATGCACGCCCGGGAGCGGTTACCGGCCCAAAATCAGTACCCCGATATACCCATCAGCTGATCAGGCAGGGCCTGATCACTGAAGAGGACTGCTTCAGGATTCATGCCGAAACCATCGGAAAAGTATATGGTGTGACAATCACCCTGTGAACAGGTTCCAACTCACCTTTTTTTATTCCCGCCAGCCAATAGCTACTCAATGTTTCTGAAGGTTCACTGTTCACCCGGGGCAGGTGATATCGTGGCAGTGTGTGATCGCGAGCTGCTGAACACCACTATCACTCATGGGGAGCTTTCTGTCCTGATATCCGAAGCGTTCTATGGCAACACTCCTGCGGCCGAAGAGGAAGTCAGAGCTGCACTGAAAAAGGCTGATAACATCAACCTGATGGGCAAACGTGCAGTGGGCATTGCAATTGATATGGGTCTTATCACCAGATCCGGCTGCATCATGATAGGAGAAATACCCCATGCCCAGGTCTACTCACTATGAGCATCCGGGATTTCTTTTGCCCGAAGTGCGGGAAAGCCACTGAGCATGAGGGTCTTTGCACCGAATGCAGGATTGGCAACACTCCGTGGTTTGTCTGCGACCGCCGTATAAAAAGTGTCTATTGCCCGAGTTGCGGTGCTTTAAAACAGGTGAACACCTGGACAGATTCCGAACGCGAACGTGCGGAGCTCGCACCAGAGCTGGCAAAGGCTGCAGTCCACTTTCATCCTGATGTGAGGAAACCTGCAATTGTTGTAACCGTGGAGGATAACACGCCCAACCGTTCAACGGCAACCATCGTGCTTAAAGGAGTGCTGCACAATACGCCCCTCGAAGCCACCTGCAATGTTGAAATCATCTGGCATAAGGAGCAGTGCGACCGCTGTAACCGGATCAGCGGTAGTTACTATGAAGGAATAGTGCAGGTCCGCGCAGATGGAAGACTTCCCAGCACCTTTGAACTCCAGATGTCGGCAGGAATTGCACAACAGGTTGAAGACTCCCTGCAGGCAGGGGGTGAACGGCTCTCATTTATCGCAGATACGAATGAAACCCGTGAAGGCCTGGACATCACGGTAGGATCTCAGCATATCGGGACACTCATATCTCAGGGAATAATCGCCCAGCTTGGCGGAAGGTATACCACTCACCCAAAACTGGTCGGAGAGAAGAACGGGCGACAACTCTACCGTATCACCTATTCGGTACGCCTTCCCCGGTTCCAGAAACAGGACGTGGTATTCAGCCGTGGGCGTTATCTTCAGGTAATCCGTGTCGAATCCGGTCATATCAGAGCCCTCGATCTCGCCGATGGCGTTTCGAAATCAGTACGCGAGGAAGATATCGAACGTCTGGTCGGAAACCTGAGGGATGCTGTTAATGCATTGGTGGCGTTTGCGGACAGCCATATCATGGGAATTCTCGATCCGGAAACCTGCCAGACAAAAGAGCTCAAAAAGATACCATGGCTTGATGTTACAGCAGGGGACCACGTGCAGGTCCTTCGTGATGGTGACACTATCATTGTTGTCGGGTGATACATGCGGGTACGAGCTGTATCGAAAGAAAATCTCAGGGATATCGCAGGAGAAGACTGGATTGACCACTCACGGCGTCCCTATGCTGAAGGAAATATCGCATGGGTCCCGGTCAGGGATGATAGGCCCTGCGAATTCGAGCTCCCCTGCCGGACCCGGTACCAGGGGAAAGGATTTTTTATGCTGGGTGATGTTGCTGTCATCCATGGTAAAAAGCCGACCCGTGCCGAGATTGAGGAGCTAGTGAGTTTCCGCCATCCCCGGGGAGTGCTCTGGATTGCTTCACTCCGCGATATTACAAGAACTCCAGAAACCGAAATCCTCTGGGGAGATGTTGGGGAGGTCAGACACCGGGAAAATGGCTATACCTATATTCTCGATCCAACAAAAGTCATGTTTGCGCAGGGTAACAGGATTGAGAAAATGAGGATGGCGCAGCTGGTCCGCCTTAAATCTTCAGGCGAACGAGTGGCCGACATGTTTGCCGGCATAGGCTATTTTACCCTGCCCATGGCTGGCAGCGGTGCGTCGGTTCATGCAATGGAGATCAATCCAGTCGCCTGTGAGTTCCTGGAACGGAACCTGCGGGAAAACAATCTTTCCGGGCGGGTCGATATCTCCCGGGGAGACTGCCGGCACCTCCTGAACGGGATATATGATCGTATCGTTATGGGTCACTTTGATGCACTGTCCATCCTCCCGGCAGTTCTTTCCCACGTTCGTGATGGAAGTGTCATTCATCTCCACAGTCTCTCTTCTGCAGAAAACAAGATCAAAGAAGAAGTGGAGAGAGCAGGTTTTTCTGCCACTATAGACGTACATAAAGTGAAGAAATACCGCCCCCATGTCTGGCATGTGGTGCAGGATGTGACCATCGGATGACACGTTTGCAGACGCTGAGCGGAAAACGGATTGTTATTTGTGTGACGGGAAGCATTGCCGCCGTCGAAGTGGTTAAACTGATTCACACGCTCAGGAGACATGGTGCATTGGTGCAGCCAGTAATGAGTCAGGCAGCAACCGGAATACTACATCCGGACTCACTGACGTATGCCAGCGGGCGGGAAACGATTACACGGTTGTCAGGACAGGTTGAGCATATCCTGTGGTGCGGCGATGAAGGCTGTGCCGACCTTTTATTGATCGCGCCCTGTACTGCAAACACCATCAGCAAAATCGCATGCGGCATTGACGATACACCGGTTACCACATTTGCTACGACAGCAATCGGGAGCAGAAAACCTGTCGTTCTCGTACCGGCAATGCACCACAGCATGTACCGGCACCCTGCGGTAACGGATAACCTTGCACATCTGAAAGAATGGGGGGTGGACATCGTTGATCCCAGGCTTGACGAAGGTAAAGCCAAAATTGCTGACAATGAAGAGATTGTCCTCCATTGCGAGCGTGCTGTCATGGGCAGGGCCCTGTCCGGCCAAAAGATCCTCATCACCAGCGGACCCTGCCAGGAACCGGTTGATGATATCCGTATACTGACAACGCGGTCAAGCGGGCAGATGGGCCGGGCGCTCGCACTCCAGGCGTATCGTCTCGGTGCCGATGTAACTGTTGTCCACCAGGATGCCTTCCCCTGCGTTAACAATATTTTCGCCGAGACTTCAGATGATATGCGGCGTGCGGTGCACCGTTGTTTTACAGAGAAAGGAGCTGACATCTACATCAGTGCAGCAGCAATTTCTGATTTTGCACCAGAAAAAGTGAAGGGAAAAATCCCGAGCGGCAACCGTATACATCTTGTCCTGGAACCTCTGCCGAAACTGCTGACCGAAGTGATGGAAAAGTATCATCCTCTGACTATCGCATTCAAACTCGGTGATCCAGGCGGGGCAGTGGCAAAGATGATGATTGATCAGGGAGCTGCTATGGTGTTGACGAATGAACCGGAGACCATGGGGAGTGCCCGGGGCGAGTATGTGCTGGTCACCCGTGACGGAGAATATCCTCTGAACGGTTCAAAATATGAGATCGCGGCCGCCATCTGGAATCAGGTTCTCCGGCTTGGTTTCCTGCCGGTATGAGCATCGCTTTTCCTTTGTATACAGATAAGGTTTTGATTGTTATATCCGAAATGATGAATGCCGCCGCCCCCGAAGGGACGCCCCCGCGGCGGTTCAAAAACGTGGTCGGGCGAATTTTATAGAAACTCTTAAAAAACTTTCTGCCCCGCCGTGCCTCGAAGAGGCCCTGAGGCGGGTGATCATCATAATTATTTTTTCTTGAAAAGATTGAGCAAAGAGGGCGTGCCCGGAAAATGATGATTAGAAAAGGTTTGGATTGGTATATCCGAAATGATGAACGCCGCCGCCCCCGAGGGACGCCCCCGCGGCGGATCGATACTAAAAATTCTCCGGACATTATCACGTGACAGATCGGAACAAAAAAAATTTCTCGAAAACTACCCTGCTCCACCGAGCCCCGGAGAGACCCTGAGGCGTGCGACCTTATAATTTCAATAATTTTCATGAGAATGCATTGTTCTGTTACCTATACACCCTCGCCCGGATTCCCTACCGGGATTCTTTAATCAGTAAAAACACCTAATCGTTTGTACAACCACTCTGCACGAACCCATGAAACCGATAACCGTTACTGCGTTCTGTCCCGGGCATATTTCCGGTTATTTCAGGCGAATAGAAGGAGAGACCCCCGCGACGACGGGAAGCATCGGTGCCGGGATTGTTATCAGTGAAGGTGTTACGGCAAAGGTCACACCAGCCGGGTCAACCACAGTCACCGTGCACCAAAGAAACGGCAGGAATTTGTCGCTCGATACTGCCTTTGGATCACCTCTCCTGGCAGATGTCATGGAACAGCTCGACGTGACCCCTTTCATTACGACAGAATGCCTGCTGCCCATTGGTGCGGGTTTCGGACTCTCAGCTGCAGCATTGCTTGCGACTCTCACCGCAGTCAACAGGGTGTACGATCTTGAAATGGATACGGAAGAAATTGCACAACATGCTCATAAAGCTGAAGTTGAACACCGGACAGGACTTGGGGATGTCGCGGCCTGTCAGGGTGGTGGCAGAGTAACCAGGTACGGGCCGGGGGTTCACGGACGCGTTGAACGGAGATTTGATATGCCTGAACCCTTGTATGCAGTAAGTTTTGGTCCAATCCATACTCCGTCTGTGTTAAATTCTCCCGAACAGATGGAACGTGTGTCATCTGCATTTCCTGAGATGGCGCCGGATAACGCGATGGATTTTTTTCATCTTGCCCGCGGATTTGCAGAACAGAGCGGGCTTATGACACGTGAAGTGCACGAGGTAACCCGGCTCTGTGATGCAGCTGGAGTGCCCTCAAGCATGACAATGCTGGGCAACGGTGTTTTTGCATATGGCCGTAAGGCACGTGACGTTCTTCTGCCTTTTTGTAATGTTTATGAATTTTGTGTAGCAGATGCAGGAGTCCGTATTATTGAGGATTCGATATGATAACCAGGGATCATCCCCGCTATCATTCACTGGTGACCCGCGAACGCCTGGCTGAATATGCAAAGGCCGGCATAGTTTCATGGGAGGGACTTACTGCCCATGGGCGCGGTGAAGCATTTGATTACCTGATAGGCGAAAGAACAACACCGGGCGCACTTCGTGCCGAAAGGACCGCTGCTGCCATGCTCCTTTTGGCCAGGAACCCGGTTATTTCCGTGAATGGCAATACGGCAGCTCTTGCGGCAGGAGAGATTTCAGTACTCCAGAAAGCCTGTGGGGCCCGCGTTGAGGTGAATCTTTTTCACCGTACGGAAAAACGGGTCGAAATGATCGAGAATCTTCTCCGCGACTCAGGAGTTGATGTTTTTTCAGGTGTTGCGGAAAGATTACTGCCTCTTTCTCATGACAGGGCATGGTGCAGGAGAGAAGGGATGTTTACTGCTGATGTTGTGCTCGTACCGCTCGAGGACGGAGACCGGTGCGAGGCTCTTGTCGGTATGGGAAAGTCAGTGATCGCTATTGATCTGAACCCGCTTTCCCGCACTGCCCGGTCAGCATCGCTGACAATCGTGGACGAACTGACCCGTGCACTTCCTCAGATTTCCAGGGCATGCGGCGAAATTTCTCGGACCGAACAGGAACAGCTCCTCAAATCGGTTGACAACCATTATCTTTTATCAGAGGCAATACGTGAGATGACATTGAGGCTTTCCCATGCTCTGGATTGAGAGATACCGCCCGGAAAACCTTAGTGAAATTGTCGGACAGGATACCGTAATCCAGCGCCTCTCCTCCTTTGCTGCATCCGGGCTTGTCCCCCACCTGATCCTTTCAGGCCCGCACGGGACCGGGAAAAGTGTGGCGATAGAATGTCTGGCAAAAGCACTCTATAAGGAAAACTGGGAGTTAAATACCTCGGTTTTCCAGACAGCAGATCTCTTTTCACAGGGTAAAGCATATCTCGAACAGGATGACCGCTATTCCCATCTTTACCAGAAGAACCAGTCTCTTATTACGAATTTTAAGTATATCATTAAATGGTACGCTTCTCTCCGCCCGCTTGACGCCGAATTCAAACTCATGGTCTTTGAAGATGCCCATACTCTCACCCGCGATGCCCAGCAGGCACTCAGAAGGATTATGGAACGTGCAAGCACCACATGCCGGTTTATTTTCTCGACAACAAATCAGAGTGCCATCATACCGCCGATTGCGTCCCGCTGCCTCCCGCTCTTCTTTTCACCCGTCGATCAGGATCGTATACTTCGCCAGCTCTGCATGATACGGGAACGGGAAAATCCATGTCTTCATCCCTGTTCCGACGATGATCTTGAACTGATTGCCCAGGTCGCCCAGGGAGATATGCGCCGTGCTGTCCTGCTCCTGCAGGCTGCTCTTGAGGCAGGAAAGTGCCGGGATCTTTCTTCAATGGCCCGGTCAGAAACAACCAATGTGGCCGCTTCTGCTTTTGATGCCCTCAGGAAAGGTGATGTGCGGAATGCTATCCGGCGGCTTGAATCACTGATGATTGACTATGGTCTATCAGGCGACGAAGTATTTCTTGAGATCCGGACCATTGTGCAACGGGAATATAATCACCCCGGACTCGCCATTGCACTTGCTGACGCTGAATATCGTCTGCAACACGGAAATAACGAATTTATCCAGATAGGGGCATTTGCCTCCGGGACAGAGGAGGTCTTCAGGTGAGCGGTTCCGGGCAGAAAAAAATTCAGGAGCACTACGACACCATTGCTGATGTATACGACCACCATTATGATGAACACCGGGGGCGACGATATTATACCCACCTGAGCACGTATATCCTGGATGCACTGCCGCAGACCGGGAAACTCCTGGATATCGGGTGCGGAACAGGCCTTTTTGTTGAAAGATACGTCCGGGATGGGCGGACCGCAGTCGGGCTTGATATCAGCAGAAAAATGATCGAACAGGCCCGGCGCAGGTGCGGAGTGTGCGATTACACGGTCGGGACCGGGGAAAGAATCCCATTTTGCGATAAGACATTCGATGCGGTCTCAAGCCTTCTTGTATTCAGTTACGTTCGGGATCCAGAGGCAATGTTACAAGAGGCGTACAGGGTACTGAAGCCAGGCGGTGCAATCGCAATCTGCACGCTGGGGAAGAAACTGCTTACCCGGGGTATCCCGGCGATCTACCATATCGGCGAAAAGATGAATGTCCGGCATGTTGTTATGAAAAGTTTCGGTGAACATTATTACGACCGTGAGGAAATGTATCAACTCTTCACCGAGGCCGGGTTTTCGGATGTCCGGGTAAAATGGTGTTCCTTTGCTCATATTGATATGATAGATCCTCTGTTCCATCTCGCACAGAAGATCGAACCATTTGTTGAAAAACGCGTTCCCCAGCTTGCGTATAACATATGCGTAAGCGGGAAAAAACCCCGGAAATAGTTACAGTATTTTTTTCTTTTCCATCAGGCTTTTCAACACGTGTTGTTTTTTCCGGATCGCTGCATCTGCAGCAGCCGCGACCTTCTCCTTCATCTCCACAAAATTACGCATTTCGGTGTCGACAACCTTTTTCACCGGTGTATAAGCCGATTCCCGGAACCTTGGGGTAAAATCGCATTCCTTACCGTCGACCATGAGCACAGATTCCGGTTTCCCTTTTTCAACATACCCGATCTCGTGCATTGCCACCCCTGCGGATTTTACTACAGAACAGATCTCTTCTGACACTTCCGGAGGAGCGACAATGAGGAGGGCATCGAGAGAAACTCCAAGATAATCGATCTGTAACGTTTCCAGCATATTCCGCACGTGAGGTTCCACCAGGCCTCCAATGGCATTTTCATCAATAACAATCCGGCAGCCAGCGGTCTCCGCCATTTCGAATGCATCACCCCTCAACCCCCCGTTCGTTACATCGGTCATTGCGTGGATGTTATGAAAAACCTCACTTTTCATCAGCATTTCGCAGGCGACAAGGAAATTGAGATTTATTGTCTGTTCTACAACCTCAGGAAATCCTGAGTATATTGCTGCAGTCGCAATGGTCCCACCACCTGCACCTTCTGTCATCAGCAGGACATCACCCGGCCGGGTAGATTTCCGGGCAGTGAGATGTTCTGCCACACCAACAGCCCCAACGCAACCCGTAAGACGATTTCCCAGTACCATATCTCCACCGATTCTGAGGGTAGAGCCGGTGACAAGCGGCACATCCATCACCTCGCCAACCGTGGTAATTCCCGCAGTATAATCAAAAATTTTTGCAACATCGCCGTCATCAGCAACATGAATATCTGAGAAAAGCATAATGGGTTTTGCTCCCATGACATAAACGTCCCTGAGTGTTGCGCGCGTGACATGAAATCCTGCAAGGAACGGGTAATCGGAAAGGCGGGAATGCATGCCGTCAACCGTACAGACAATATACTTGCCACCGGCGCAGACCGCACCGGCATCGTCCATTTCATCTACTCCCACAGATGCCGAAGTTTTTCCGATGATTCGGGCAATCTGGCGATGTGCAAAGAAATCTCCTTTTCCCCGGGATCCCACCCCGAATTCACCCATCTTCACTCCGGCCGCCGGGAATTCAAAAAAATCCCCCTTCAGGCCACGGGTGTTTTTTACCTCCTCAATCACTGCCCGGGCAAAAGCGGATGCATAGGAGGGCTTTACATTTTTTATATCAATAATCAAATCGGCCAGATTCTTTTGTAAGGCGTCTTCATCTGCTCCGTCCGCAATTTTTCTGCGGACATACTCCTCAACATCCATAGGTTTGGGTACGTGCGAGAGACATAAAAAAGGGAGGTACTGGAAAACGATTTTTTGATACTTATCTGAGAAGAACTCCCAAAACATTGGAGAAACTTCTGATGGCATCGTCAAACTTTCCCATTTTTAAAAGAGACAACCCTTTCACCAGGCCGGATCGGACATCCTTGACGTCAATATAATAAGCCTTGTCAAATGCCCGGGCTGATTCTTCAAGCCTTCCCAGCATGAAGCATGAGTTGCTCATCACGACCCAGGCATCAGCGATGGTTGAATTTATCTCAAGGGCCTGTTCAAGACAGTCAACAGCTTCTTCATGTTTCCCGAGCATGCTGAGGCAAAGTCCTTTAAGATAGAGGGCTTTTGCGTTCCCAAGTTCGATTGAATGGGCCCGATCGAGAACATCGATCGCATCTGTATACCTCTTTAAATTGATCAGGGCAATCCCTTTTTTTATCAGTGCAGAAAAATAGAACGGATAAATTCTGAGGGCCCGGTCATAGCATATGATCTCTTCTTCGAACCATTTCAGCTTACCAAACGCATATCCCCTGTTCACCCATGCCGACAGGTATCGGGGCCTGAGTTCCAGTGCACGGTCACAACACTGGACCTCCGCTTCAAACCTTCCCAGCATCCCCAGCGCAACGCCCTTGTTGTTCCACGCAGTCGCGCTCTCAGGGTCGATCTGCAGCGTTTTTTCGCAACATTCCAGTTTATCCTGAAAGCGACCGAGCATTCCTAACGCAAATCCCTTGTTATTCCATGCATCGATACAATAGGGATCCAGAGAGATTGCTTTCTCGCAGCACTCAATTTCCTCCTCGTATCGTCCCAATTTCCCAAGGGCAAAACCTTTGCCGGCCCAGGCGATTGCAAGGTTCGGATCAAGAGAAAGTGCATGAGAAAATGCCAAAAGAGCATCTTCATGCCTGCCTTCCCTGCCGAGAGCATGCCCCTTAAGGTAAAATTCATATCCTGATTTGAGGGACTGCGAATTTACTGCTGATTCCGGTGATTCAGACATTGAAGAAGATCCATTCGAACAGGATTGGATTAATTATCAAAATCTTAGTGTAGGTGATATTTATGTTAATGGATTATAGTGCATATAGCCAGAGTTGTTCTGCAATATTACCCAGCATCGGGTATCCCGGCATAAAAATTATAAGAGAATTCAGGAAAACCTGATGAACGAATCAAGGAAGCCATTAGTTCCATCATTTGAAGGAAAATCCTTGTACCCATTCCACGGAAACGATAATGCTGCCTCCGATTCAATCGGTGTCATTCTGATGGTATCGGTCACTTTTCTTCTCGCACTTCTCGTGCTTCTCATGATCACTATTCAACCGTTGGTTTGGAACATGGAAAAGGAGATCCCGGAAATTTTTACCATTACCTCCATAGAGAGCGTTGATGAAATAACCGATCACCTGAATTTCGACAGCAGGGTGATTCTTCTTCATACCGGTGAAATTGCTTTTCAGAACAGAAATCTTACCGCAAAATTTTTTAGAAACGGGCAGCCGGTTTCCTGTTCGATCACTACAATGAACGGGCATGATTTCATTGATACAGTCCATTGGGGGGTTCAGTGGATGGGGGGTATGGGATGTTCAGGTTCGACGTGGAGTCCTGGAGAGATGATCCGCATCGATTTCACGGACGGGACATTTCATCCAGGCGACAGGGTTCAGATGGATATTTTTAACAAGAACGGGAATAAAATCATTTCACGGCATATATTCAGTTACCGGTAGCACTCTGCCAGTCAATCAGAGTTATATTAATCTTCCAGTTGTTTGAACACACCTTTTTTAACCTTGAGGATTTTGCATTCAGGACAGCGCCAGGTGTCAGGAAGTTCCTCAAAGGGTGTGCCGGGAGGAATTCCTCGTTTGGGATCTCCTTTTTCAGGATCATAGATATAGTGGCATTCAAGACAGACATATCGACGGCATTTGATGAGCATTGACATTTTATTAACCTCTTTATTGATTTACTGCGGAAAAATTATATTCTTTCCCAATCGTGGTGAGTTTTTCATTCTTAACACGGTGCAGAGTACAATTCTCCGGATTTCAGGGACAGGGAACCAGTCTCCTGGCACACAGTCTTGCAACACGGAGCGGTTCCGGGATCTTCCCCTCAACCGTGAAATCATTACAGAGACAGGATCCGTCGCTATCCGCAATTCCCCAGCACCTGATAAAGATCGCCTGCTTTGTGTGAAGATCTACCCGACTGCGTTTTCCCAGGTTCCTGTACGCGGAGAGTCGTTGGATATCCCCGGGAAAATGATGACGGATATCTTCGAGAAGGCCATCCGATTCCTCATAGGTTACACAAATCACTGGTTTTCCGGTATGCTGTGCGATCTTTGCAGGATCGATCACATTGAACCAGGCAATAACACATCCTGAAAGCATAATGACGTTAATATCGCTGCGTTCAATCTCATCTGCCATCGTGAGAATAGATTCAGTAGCATCCATCCCCCCGACAGTGACCTGGGAAAAGATAAAACCGTCTATGCGAAGATCTTTTCGCATCACTACTCCCGCCAGCTGTGAAAAAGATCGCCCGGTATAGCTTTCTGCAATCCCCAGCGCACGAAGTCCTTTTTTCGGGATATGCATAGAAGCACTTATGTTACCCGATTAAAAATACTATGTCAATGAAATTTGAAAAAGATGAGGTTTGCATCTTAATTCCCACTTTAAATGAAGATCTGACGATTGGGAAGATTGTTCATGAGTTCAGGGCATTGGGGTATAACCATATTCTTGTCATTGATGGTAAAAGCACAGATAACACGGTCAAAGTTGCCCGGGAGGCAGGAGCGACTGTCCGTACGCAGTCGGGTAAAGGAAAAGGAAATGCCATCATTGAGGCTTTCGAAGTCATCGAACAACCGTATATATTAATGCTGGACGGCGATGGCACGTACGCCCCGAGAGATGCAGAGAAAATGCTCACTCCCCTGTTTCTGGGATTCGATCAGGTCATTGGCGACCGTCTTGTCAATGCGGAGGAAGGTGCATTTTCACGCCTCAATCTTTTTGGGAACCATATGCTGAATCTTCTTTTCAAGATCGCTCACAGCAGGGATCTCCATGATATTCTTTCCGGGTACCGGGCCTTCACCCACCTTGCCATTCAGCAGATGAACTTAAAGGAGAAAGGATTCGAGATCGAAACCGAAATCTCGGTTGAATCTGTACGGAACGGTCAACGCGTAATGGTCGTGCCCATAAAATATTCCAGCCGCCCGGGAACAAGAACAAAACTCTCCCCCTTTCACGACGGGATCAAGATCGTAAGTACCATTTACCGGCTGGCCAGGGTAAACAACCCGATGTTCTATTTCGGGTTGCTGGGGGTATTCACTTCGATTCTCGGCATGCTGACCGGTGTATATGTCTTTCTGGAGTGGCTGCAGGGCATCGATCATATCCCCCTCACCATCCTCACGGTGCTCCTGATTGTCGTGGGCATTGAAATTTTCATGTTCGGCATGATCAGTGATATGCTTCTGGTATTCCACCGCGAGATTATCCGGGAAGTCCAGTTATTGCAGCGCCAGAAACCTCCCAAATAATTGTTTTGATCCGCGGGCATTTCTTCTGTTCAGGTCTTAATTTTCTTTGTTCATTACGTTTTTAAATCCATATAAAAAGGAATTTTCACCGGGACCGGCAAATTAACATCCGACAAAGCCGGGAGACTTGAATTTCACCATCACCCAAAGCTGAACGAACCCGCCCCCGAAGCAACCCCCTCTCTGCGAATCGGTGACTAAAACTCAATAAACTTCTGCCTTCGCGAATTTTTAAGAACATTGGGATCTGTTGAAACGGGCATGAACGGAAATGGTTCGCACCCAGACCATGAAAAATGGGAAGGTACGACCGGCATCCGTAACAAACTTTTGAGAGCCAGGGGCGGAAACAATACAGTGCCGTAGCCCTAAAAGAGCGTTGAAAAAATAGTGTGAGGATTTCCCATGAAATTAAATTAAACAGATGTGAGTAATGAATTGTTAATTCCTCATAATTATTTGTGATGAACCCCGCCGCCCCCGACGGGGCGCCCCCGCGGCGGATCAGTGTCAATAAGCATATCTGTAAACACCGCACTGCCCCGCCGTGCCTCGGAGAGGCCCTGAGGCGGGGAGCCCTCATAGAATTACATGATTTAATGAATTTCATGGTTCGGGTGTGAACTCCCCGTCCATGTGTGTTTCAACGGAGCCGAACATCGATAATTTTTGTAAAAAAGGAAATTGTGATATAACCTTCCCCATAGAAGTTCCGAATCAATCCTTTTATTTCTTCGAAAAACCGGCGATTTCTTAAAAATTATGATTCCATTACATCAATACCAATTCTCTCTGAAATATGTTTCCCGTGCGAACCGTTCCAGTAGAGCTTGCCGCACCTTTCGCACCAGCAGAAGACCAGCCCTTTCTTCTCCCGGGGAGCATAGTCCGAGGCGTGTATCTCCTCCTCGGTTGCCGCCCTCAGCACTGCATTGCACAACGAACACCGGCTCATCATGAGCCGTCGGATGATCAGCCTGTGATCGATCAACTGCCGGATCTGCTCCCTCACCTCGTCAGATGTGATAAGGACAGCATGCTCCTTTCCTCTCATCGCAAGCTCTGTGTCTCTCGTGAGCAGGATGCGGTTCTCCTGGAGGGCGAGTTCGAGAAGCAGGGTATCCTCCCTGGCATTTCCCCGGATAAACCCATTGGCACTTACCGTATCATATCCCATGAACCGGAGGTACCGGCAGAGTGTACCGAGCATCCGATCGGTAATGAACCGTGGTTCAGGAACTGGTGTCTGGTACATGACGAACGATCTCGATCTTCTCACCACAGTTCGCACATTGCTGCCCGTCGAGTTTGCGGATCGTGCTCGAATATCCCTGTCGTTCGATGAGAGTTGCCCCGCAGGCCGGACAGTAGGTGTTCTCATACCGGTGGTTATACACGTTTCCGACGTACGGAAAACGAAGGCCGAGATCTTTTGCCTGGTTACAAATCTTTTCGAGGGTCGCAGCGGGTGTTGCACCCCGGTCGGTCATCTTGTAATCCGGATGGAATGCTGAGAAATGCATAGGTGTTGCCGGGCCGAGATGTTCAATGACCCAGCGGATCAGTGCTTCCATCTCTTCTTTGCTGTCATTCAGGCCGGGGATAACGAGCGTGACCGTCTCCACGTGCATGCCAAGTTCCCTGGCAAGCATTGCAGAGTCAAGAACCGGCTGGAGGCGGGCACCACAGATTTTTTTGTAAAAATCATCGGTGAACGCCTTGATGTCCACGCGGTATGCACCGAGCATGGGTGCGAGCTCCCGGAGTCCCTCTTCGGTGATGTAACCGTTTGTTACATAAACCGTACCAAGACCTTTCCTGCGTGCCAGCGTTCCCATATCAAGAGGGTACTCGTGCCATATGGCCGGTTCATTGTACGTCCATGCGATGCTCGCACTGCCGGTTTCGAGTGCCCGACGGACTCCTTCTTCCGGTGAAAGTGAACGCAGGGTTGCATCCTCGAAGCTTGCACGCGAGATATGCCAGTTCTGGCAGTGCTGGCAATGGAAATTACACCCGATACTTCCCAGTGAATACGAGAGCGTTCCGGGCAGGTAGTGGAAGAGTGGTTTTTTCTCTATGGGATCCACCGCTTCGGAACTGATCTTCCCGTAAGTTGCAGCATACAGTGTACCGTTTTCGTTCAGGCGGACACCACAGATCCCGTGTTTGCCTTCCTGTATAGTGCAGCGGTGATTGCAGAGTGCGCATTTCACCGTATTATTCTCAAGTTTCTGGTACAGGCGTGCTTCGTGCATAAGGACTCCCGAATAGTGATGATTCTTAAAGTTCTTTATTTTCCCCGGGTTCGTCTCCATCATCAGTTTCGAGGACAAATGAACCCCGGTATTTGCAGTTCTTGCAGAGATAGACCTGGCCGATATATCCTCCGGCAACGGGAAAGATATCCCGGCTTTTACAGACAGGACAATAGAGCATACTCAACAACTCTATATGAACATCCGGTACAAAAACTAGTGCAATGAAGACCGTTGTCATCTCCCTGGGTGGTTCAGTTCTGATCCCAACCCTTGAGAAAAACAGAATTGAAGAGTATGTTCCGGTGCTGGGTGAAATTGCAGCACTCCACCGCCTGTTTGTCGTTGTCGGTGGGGGCGGTGAAGCCCGCCGTTACATTGCTGCAGCGCGCACTCTCGGTATTGACGAGGGTACATCCGATGAGATCGGTATTCTGATCACCAGGCTGAACGCAAATCTGCTTATCGCTGCGCTGGGGGAGATGGCGTACCCGAAGGTTGCAGAAAGTCACGCCGAGGCAAAAAAATTTGCCGAATCGGGAAAGGTCGTCGTTATGGGAGGGATTACACCCGGGCAGACGACCGACGCGGTTGCGGCGGTACTCTCCGAACGGGTCGGTGCATCTGTTTTTATCAATGTTACCTCGGTCGATGGTATCTATTCTGCAGATCCGAAAAAGAATTCCCAAGCAAAGCGCTATGAGAAGCTCACCCCTGCACAACTGCTCCGGATTGTCGGCGGGACTGCGCTCACCGCGGGGTCCAACACGGTGCTTGATATTGTTGCTGCCCGCATAGTGGAACGCAGTGACATCCCGCTCGTAGTCCTTGACGGGAACAATCCAGAAAATCTTTCCCGCGCGATATGTACCGGAGAATTCACCGGAACTATCGTGAGCAAGGGCAGGAAAAAGATCTTTCCGCTCTGATAGTTGTGGCGTATGCACGAAGAACCACTACGTATTTTTACATTCCCGACACAGGTATGATGGCACGGGGTAGTAGGGTAGCCTGGTCCATCCTAGAGCGTTTGGGACGCTTTGACGGCGGTTCGAATCCGCCCTACCCCATATTTCATGAAACAAAAGGATGCTGAAAAAATCTATTCACTCCTTCTCAGACGGTATCCCGATTCCCGGGATTCTCCTGCTCAGCTCTCCGGTGGTTCTGCCTTTCAGGTACTCGTCCTGACGATCCTTTCGGCACAGACCACTGACCGCGCTGTGATGAAGGTTAAAGAAGTCCTTTTTTCAGCATTCCCGACTCCATCGGCGCTCGCAAAAGCAAAGATCGATGATGTTGAAACCATTATTCACAGTCTCGGGTATTTCCACGCAAAAGCCCGGCATATCATCGCCGCTTCACAGGTCATTATGTCAGACTTCGGCGGCATAGTGCCAGACACTATGGAAGATCTCCTGAAGATTCCCGGGGTAGGCCGGAAAACGGCAAACATTGTGCTCTATCATGCCCATGGCCTTAATGAAGGGATCGCTGTGGATACCCACGTACGGAGGCTCTCGCAGCGGATCGGGTTTTCCAATACCGATAACGTAACGGTGATTGAACGGGACCTGATGACCGCATTCCCGCCGGAGCAGTGGGGAGATCTCACGGATCTCCTGATAGCTCACGGGCGAACCCTCTGTACCGCCAAAAAACCGAAATGTGAAATCTGCCCGATAAACGGGTACTGCCGGTATTTCCAGACTGTTGTGAAAAATGTTAAGAAGTGACTATCAGGTCTCCTGATGCTTTCTTTTTTGTGTCGTTCAGGCCAGGAGGACATTCGCATTGGAATCAACACCTGCCATGTGCTGGTTACCATAAACAGGGCAGACCCCATTTCAGTACCTTATATATAACGTCCGGAATCTTAGCTTCGGGTTGTCCTCAATTGTTGTGGAATCCAACGTGCGATCGTACCCCAGGTAATACGGAATATTTCTTCCCACGCTATCAGCAATGAGAGAAAAATTACTTTCTTGTTCGAAACAAACATACCCTTTTTCTGGCGTTTTAATACCCGATAATTACCCGGATAACCGCAAATGTTACAAATCCGATAAGAGCACTTACGGGAATAGTGAGGAGCCATGCTATCATGATACTCCGGGCAACTCCCCACTTGACCGTGCTCGTCCCCATGGTCGTCCCAACTCCCATAATCGATGAGCAAATGACATGGGTTGTACTGACGGGGATTCCGGCCACAGAAGCACCGATAATTGTTGCAGCCCCGGCGGTTTCTGCAGCAAATCCGTGCACCGGGCGGAGCTTGGTAATCTTGTATCCCATCGTTTTGACAATACGCCATCCTCCCGAAAGCGTGCCAAGCGCGATCGCCGCATGAGCAATCAGGATAACCCACAAGGGCACAGGCAGGTGATTTGGATCAACAGCCGTTCCGAAATACCCGATGGAGAACAGAAGCGGGACAATAATACCCATGGTCTTTTGGGCATCGTTTGTGCCATGGCTGAAACTGTACGCTGCTGCTGAAAAGAGTTGGAGGCGTTTGAAATAATTCTCAGCGGTCTGCTTGTTTGCTTTTTTTGTCAGATTAAGGACAACTGCCATGAACAGGAATCCGCAGACGAGGCCGATGAGAGGCGATATGACCATGAATGTTGCGACCAGTGATACCGTGGACCACTTGATTGCAGCAATACCGGCAGCTGAAATGCCCGCTCCCGAGAGCCCGCCTATAAGTGCGTGGGAGGAGGAGGTTGGAAGACCCGAGAGCCAGGTTATAAGGTTCCATACAATCGCCCCTGTCAGGGCACTCAGAATAATATAGGGAATTACTTCCGTCTGGACATAATTAAGTTCAACGATTTTGCTTATTGTGCTCGCAACTGCAACCCCGAACCCGAACGCCGCGATAAAATTGAAAAACGCAGCGAAGACCACCGCATTGCGGGGGGACAGCACCTTTGTTGATACAACCGTGGATATCGAATTGGCCGAGTCGTGGAACCCGTTGGTGAAATCAAAGACGAGCGCGATACCGATAATGATTATAATGAGTTCCCACGTAGCCTCAATCATTCGATCATCTCACCCTGCGTCCGCAGTGCCTCATGAGTGCCGTATTGCGATATCGGAAAGTACGTTAGCGACATCCTCGCAATGATCGGTTGCAGTTTCGAGATGCTCATAGATATCCTTGAGCTTGATGATGGTAATCGCGTCCGTAGTCCTGAAAAGGTCCGTGACAGCGTGGGCAAGGACATCGTCTGCGAGGTTTTCCAGCCGGTTCACCTCTATGCAGCGTTCTTCAATATATTTGGGGTCCTTGATTGAACGGATTCCTTTTACTGCACTCTCAATCTCAGCAGCAGACATGTGGATCAGTTTTGCGAGCTCGATCATATGAGAATCGGTTCCATCGATGCCGTAGTAGAACATCTTTTCCGTTGCACCATCAATATAGTCCAGTACTTCGTCAAGCGCGGATGCGAGTCGGGAGATCTCTTCGGGATCGAGTGGCGTGATGAATGTGCGGTTCAGCTGATCGTAAATATCATGCGTAATCTGGTCGCCCTTGTGCTCAAGCTTCTCGATCTCATGACGTTTCTCTTTGACACTGGTAAAATCCTCGGTCAGTGCGACCAGCCGCCAGGCTGCCTCCTTGACGACTCCTGCCTGTTTTTCAAACAGATCAAAAAAGATCTTATCATGCGGTATCAGCAACTCACGAAGACCCATAACAACCTACGGATAATCGGTCAGCCATGGTAAAAAATATGGCGATATTGCCGTGTTATTAAAACAGTGAGTTCAACAGAAAGCTGACGATAATATAACCGATATATGAAAGGAAGAGTGATAAGGGAATCGTGATTACCCAGGCAGTGATCATCTCCCGTACGACTTCCCACTGGACTGCAGTTCTCCCCCGTGTTGCCCCGACACCCACGATCGCCCCGCTGATGACGTGGGTTGAAGAGACGGGTACCCCGTACGATGTTACCATGGCCAGTACTGCACTCCCGGCTGTTGCTGCGGAAAATCCCTGGTAGGGGCGGATGCGGGTAATCTTTTTTGCCATTTTATCAACGACATTCCAGCCACCCAGTCCGGTGCCAAGACCGATAGCAACCGCAGAACTCAGCAGTACCCAAAGGGGTATCGAAAAGGTCGTGAGAACTCCTGCCGAAAAAAGCAGGGCAGCGATAACACCAACTGCATGCTGGCCGTCATTTGCTCCATGCCCAGTCGCCTGGAAAAGGCATGCCACTACGTGAAGCGGCCTGAATATCCTTCGCACACGATTCTGTTTCCGGTGCTGAAACAGGTGTGAGATGATGACATTGAAGATAAAAGCCGCGCTCACTCCCATGACCGGGGAGATGAAAATGAACAGGACTATAGCAAGCAGTCCGGAAACATTCAGTACACCTGCAAGCATCAGCAGGGGAACCACCAGTATCCCTCCAAATAGTGCTCCGATAAGGATGCCAAGGCGGACATCTCCTTTAAGCGCGGCAGTCAGAACACCCAGGACGATGGTACCTGCCAAAGCACCTCCCAGTACGGCGATACCGAGATCGATAAACGTTGTTCCTTCCGGAACGATAACTGCGGCAAGACCGCCAGCGCCTATTCCTGCACCAAGAAGACCGCCTACCATCGCATGACTGCTCGAAATCGGAAGGCCGGCGCGGGTCGCAACAAAGACGAGCGAGATTGCCACTCCCATCGCAACGATAATGGAAACCGGGTTCAAAGAACCGGGATGGACAATCGCAGTCCCGATAGTGGTTGCAACGGCGGTCGTAAAGATAAACGGTCCCAGCATGTTGCACAGCGATGTCATAAGTACGGCACGCCCTGGTGAGAGGGAACGCGTTGCCACGACAGTAGCAATTGAATGGGCCGCATCGTTGGCCCCGTTGACGAAATTCAGGAAGAGCGCGAGAATGACGCCAAAAATTATAAGTGGTTCCATGATATCAGGAATGGTTCAGGATGATGTCGTTGAGTGCGTGCCCGACGTCATTGCATTTCTCCATTACCAGGCCAAGCCCTTCATATATATCCTTGAGTTTGATTATCAGGAGCAGGTCCTTTGACCTGAAGAGTTCAAGTACTGCCGCTGACTGGAGTTCCAGTGCCCTGTTGTACAAACGGTTAATCTCGTCTGCATGATCTTTGATACCCTGGAATTTTTCCATTTCCCGCAACTCCTTAAACGCCTTGGTGATCTCTGCAGACGCAAGGAGGATCATATAGGAAAATTCACGGAGCTTGTCGTTCTGCTCAGTTAAACCATACGTGCAAATCTGCTGGGTGACCCTGTCGATGCGATCCATGACATCATCCATAACGGGAGCCAGACGGGAGATCTCCTCGGGCTCCAGCGGAGTTATCAGCGATTCATTGAGTTTTTCATAGATGTGCCGTGTAATTTCGTCAGCTTTATGCTCGAGCTGGTGTATTTTCTGTGCTTTTTCTGTTCCCTGAGGGAGTTCATGAGTGATCTCGTTGAGCGTAATCGCCGCTTCACCAATAGTCTCTGACATTTGTGCGAACAGCGAGAAGAAAACCTTGTCTTCAGGGAGGATAAGATCACGGACATGCATGGTCGTTCTGAAGTAAGCCTCTCCCCGTAAGCATAAAAAAGTACGGTTTGGAAACGAAGAAAACGCAAAAAGCAGTTATGGACCGGGCGGGAATTGAACCCGCGGCCTCTTCCATGCCAAGGAAGCGATCTACCACTGATCTACCGGCCCTGCTCTAACATTGTTGTACGGCATTGGTTAAAAGAATTAGGCTTTCTTTCACCAGAGTGTCTTTTATGAAAGGATCCATCAGGTTCCAAGAGAACACAGCAATGTCTCTGGTGCGGGATTTTAGATGACCTGTATGGAACCCACAAGTCCCATAGCAATTGAAAAGCATGCTCACAATCGCTGATTATTTCCGTTCCAGGGCTTTTCAGGGATAGAAAGGATGGATATAGGGGGATTTTCTAGCCATTGGCCTACATGGAGGCGTTTGGTTTTGGAATGTGTCACATCTACTCTAAAAGAGTAATTATGAGGCTAATCCGCCTCAGGGCCTCTCCGAGGCACGGCTAGGCAGTACGGTGTTTACAACTATACTTATTGACACTGATCCGCCGCGGGGGCGTCCCTTCGGGGGCGGCGTCGTTCATCATAGAGAAATGCAAATTCGTACATTCTCTGAAAAAAATAATTCTCATTATTCAGGTATGATCTCTTTGTCCATCTTTTATTTCGGAAAATATAGGACTTATGAGGTCACCCGCCTCAGGGCCTCTCCGAGGCACGGCGGGTCAGAAAGTTTTTATGAGAAATTCATCCGGTCCGGCGATTTATCGGTAACAACAGGCTCTCCTCCACCGATCGAGTAAGATAACCCCTATCATATCTGGGGAGAGCTATGAATCCGTCATCATGTCTAAAAAATATGATTTCATGGATCAGGAATGTGAACTTTTTGTTCATACCAGATGATAATAACTTAGCGGGAAGTATTTGCAGATAATTTTTCCCATACCCTTTTTCGTGCGTCCTGCATATCGGAACCTTTCACAACAATTCCGTTTTTAATGAACGGTTCAAGAAGGGGTTTAGCACCTGCAGGTGCTTTCTTATCGATTGGGAGCATCTGGTGTTCACCACCGGGCAATTCCCAGATCTGTTTGATCCCGCTCCGCTTTCCCCGTTTTGCCTTTGCCTTTCCTTCGATCTCGACAATATCCATCCCAAAGTCAATCACGGGTGCATTGGCAATAGCTCCACCGACGCCGAATGCATCAACGTTCTTCACCGAGGCAATTATATCCTCACGGGTCACCCCCCCGGTCAGCAGGATCTTTACCTTATCATACCCGTGTGCATCCAGCTCCCATCGCACCTCGTCGATGATCGCAAGCATATCGCCCCGCCGGGATCGCGGTGTATCGAGACGTACCATGGTTGCCCCGCATTCTGCTGCCCTCAGTGATTCGGACTTTTCGTCACACCATGTATCGCAGAGCATGATGCGGGGAACCTCGGTCGGGGCATGCCGGTCAAATGAGCGCCAGGCATCTTCAGGTTTTTCATGACACATCACGAATGCGTGCGGCATTGTCCCGACGACTGGCATCCCTTCCGGGGCACAGGTGTTCGAGACCCCGTCAACCCCGCCGATCCATGCTGCACGTTCGATCATCCCGGCAATGGCAGGATGCTGCCTCCGCGAACCAAATGAATACACCGGGTGTCCCCGTGCAGCAACCATAATATGTGCCGCTGCTGATGCAATTCCTGAGGCGTGGCAGAGGAAACCGAGGATCGCAGTTTCGTACCTGCAGAAATCACAATATTTTCCGGAAATCCGCAGGACCGGCTCGTTTTTAACAAAGACCGTTCCTTCCGGCATCGCATCCACGGTGACAGGAAGTCCCTCAAGAAGGGTGATGACATCGGAGAGCCCGCAGAAAACCGCCCAGGAATCCGGCAGCGCTGCAGCTGTCACTTCCATTGAAACGACCGGATTGATATCTTCCCGGGACAGCATCTCTTCGGTGCGCACAAAATAAATGTCTGTGCATCTGCCCTGTTTGATGGTTTCATCGCTCACGGTCTCGAATCTCGCCATAGAGAACAAGTGGTTTGTTTTTGAATTTACCCTTATTTATTCCCTACAGGAAAACGTTGTACGCTACCTATTAGTGCATACATGGACAACCATTCTCCAGAGAGCAGGAAAAATATGCAGGGCGCAGATATTGACAGCATTCCGGCTGGACCGGCACACCGGGAAAGGTGGTGCTGATGCTGGGTATTATCGGAGGCACGAGTCTTCTCTTTTCTACACTCCCCGTACTGGAAAAGAAGAATATTAGTACGCCGTTTGGCACCGCTGAGATCCTCTCCGGGGATATCGTGATGCTCATGCGTCACCAGAACGGACGCCCCCCACACAGGATTAACTACCGGGCGAATCTTGCAGCACTGGCGATTACCGGCGTGGACCGGATTATTGCATTTGGATCAGCTGGATCTCTTAAACCTGCGATCACGCCCGGATCCCTGGTAATCCCGACTGATTACATCAGCCTGACCGATATCCCGTCAATCCACGATCATGCGACCGAGCACGTCCGGCCGGAACTCTCCGCACGACTCGGTAAAGATCTTTTCAGCCTGATATCCTTTGCACAGTTCGGTGGGGTGTATGTGCAGACCTGTGGTCCACGCATCGAGACTGTTGCTGAGGTTAATGCTCTTGCACATATCGCTGATATTGTCGGGATGACCGTGGCATCGGAAGCGACCCTCGCATGCGAACTTGGCATGGAATTTGCAGCGCTGTGTACTGTTGATAATTATGCTAACGGGCTGGGTGGTGAAGTACTGACCTATGAACACATCCTCGCGACGTCAAAAGAATACTGTACCCGAACAGGCGAGATAGTTAACAGGATCATCGGGCACATGGGCTGATATCTATGGATGGTATGAGCGATATCTTTGAAAAGAAGTGTTCACTTCTGATCACCAATCTGGTGGTGAACGGGAAGGCAGTCGATATTTTTATCGACGAAACAGGGATCATCGCCGGAATCAGTGAAAATGAACGGGTGAGGCACAAGGGTGAGGCGGAGTTTATCATTGATGGTGATCACGCCATCGCACTCCCTGGTCTCGTGAATACCCATACCCATGCGGCAATGACCCTGTTGCGGGGATATGCTGATGATATGGTCCTGCAGGACTGGCTTAGCCAGAAAATATGGCCGCTCGAGGCGCATCTTACCGGGGATGATGTTTATCTTGGCACGCGCCTTGCCTGTCTTGAGATGATCCGGAGCGGCACGACCGCGTTTAACGATATGTATTTTTTTATGGATGATGCAGCCAGGGCAGTCGACGAATCCGGTATTCGCGGAGTGCTCTCGTATGGGTTCATCGATCTTTTCAACGAAGAAAAGCGAGAAACTGAGTGTAAAACGACCGGGAATTTCGTTGCACAGGTGAAGAGTCTGAACAACCCCCGGATCAAGGCTTCTGTCGGACCTCACGCAATATACACCGTTTCAAAAGAGGGGCTGATGTGGTGTGCGGAATTTGCCAAAGAACAGAAGATTGGTACCCACATCCATCTTTCGGAAACCGAAAAGGAAGTCCAGGATTGTGTCGCCCGATACGGTATGAGCCCGACATTTTTTCTGGATGAATGCGGTATCCTTACCCCCGGCACGGTAACAGCACACTGCTGCTGGCTGGATGAAGCAGAATGCACCCTGCTGAAGAACCGGGGGGTCAGCGTATCGCACAATCCGGCAAGCAACATGAAACTTGCGACGCACCGGGCAATGCCCTACCCATGGCTGTCGGGTGCGGGTGTGAATGTCTGTCTTGGCACCGACGGCTGCGCCTCAAACAATAATCTCGATCTGTTTGAAGAGGCAAAGATCGCAGCACTCCTCCAGAAGTTTTACTGGAACGATCCCACCATCCTTCCGGCGCATGAGGCGCTGGCGATGGCAACGGTAAACGGGGCAGACGCACTGGGTTTTGGAACGGGAAGACTTATAGTCGGCGCAGCAGCCGACATCATCCTGGTTAATACCCGAAGGGTATGCAATACACCGCTTCATAACCCCACCTCAAATCTTGTGTATTCATGTAACGGCGGAGCGGTTGAAACGACGATCTGCGATGGAAGGGTACTGATGCTTGATGGTGAAATTCCCGGTGAAGAGGCGATACGGGAGAGTGCTTCATTCTCGGCATTGGAGCTCGTCCGTCGTGCACAGAACAGCTGACATGCACAGAAGACCCGCACAAAAAAATGGATGGACGCACCGTGCACCATCTGCTGCCGCCGTTTGTCTGGTCCTTGCCGGATTTGCGATCGTTACCGGTTGTCTTGGTACGGTTACCTTTCCCGGTTTTAATACGAGCGGGCGGTCACACCTTGCCGAGAATGAGGGAAAATTATACGTATATTTTCTCGATGCCGGGCAGGGCGACTCGGCCCTCTTTATTTACGAGGGGAAAACAATCCTTGTCGATGCCGGGGAATATGAAATGGGGGACAGGGTAGTCGGTGAGTTGCTATCCCATGGTATGACAAGAATCGATCTGCTGGTTGCAACACACCCCCACTCCGATCATATCGGGGGGATGCAGAAGGTGCTCGCTGCGTTTCCGGTGGGAAAAGTGCTCGATACCGGGCTGCCCCACCCGTCACCATCATACGAACACTTCCTTACGACGATCGAACAGAAACATATCCCCTACCAGGTTGCACAACAGGGACAGACCATTGATATTGACCCGTCTCTGAGGGTTCTGGTGTTATCTCCGCCAAAAGATCAGTCCGCTGACGACCTGAATGCCAATTCCGTTGTACTCCGCATCTCGTATGGAGTAATCGACTTTCTGATGACCGGGGATCTTGGCAAAGAGGGGGAGGATGCCCTTATCAGGACCGGGTATCCGCTTGACGCCGAGATCCTGAAAGTCGGGCATCACGGGAGTTCATCATCAACATCCCCTGCGTTTCTCGCACGGGTCCATCCGGAGACTGCTGTGATTTCAGTGGGGGAGGACAACCCTTACGGTCACCCGCATACCGAGACCATGGATCTGCTGGAAAAGAATGGCGTGATGGTCTACCGTACCGATCGGGATGGTACTGTCCTGGTACGGAGTGACGGGATGTCGTATGTGGTAAAAACCGGCATGAATGTTTCTGGTGTCATGACTGGTACCCCGGTTCCTGTTTTTACTCTCCCGACTCTTCCTCGTGATATGGTCATCCCTCTGCCCTCAGTGACCCTGCCATCAGTCCCGGAAAACTGGACTATTCCTCCATTACCTGCTGTGCCGCAGATCGGCAATGCATCATGGATATACATCAGTGCAACACAGTTCGATGCCCCGGGTGATGACCGGCATAACCTGAACAATGAGTGGGTGCGCCTGACAAACCGCGGCGAAGGGTTAGTTCTCCTGTCCGGCTGGACACTCTCGGACAGGACAGGGTCGGACCCGTATGTCTTCCCTGCATATATCCTCATGCCGGGATCTTCAGTGACCGTGTATTCCGGAAAGGGGACGATGAATGACACCTCACTGTTCATGGGTCGGGAAGATCCATTATGGAGCAATACAAATGACCAGGCAACATTGAAAGATGGCAATGGGAATATCATTGATCAAAAATCATAAACAAGAGTAATCATGAAAGCGACCATCGACCGGATTGAGGGGACCACGGCAGTTCTGATCTCACTGGATGATGAAGCGGCACGGATCAACCTCCCGGTCTCCCTTCTCCCACCGGGCTGCCGGGAAGGCGATATCCTTATGATTGAGATCGAACGCGATACTTCAGGAACGAGGAAAGCAAAAGACCGGGTATCAGGCCGCATTGAAAGATTGAAAAACCGAAAATAATCCATAAATCCTTTCCCATTTCCTCTATTACTGTAAAAAAATTTTTAGCCCTGTTGAAACACACATGAACGGGAGTTCACACCCGAACCATAAAAATCATTAAACCATGTAATTCTATGAGGGCTCCTTCGCCTCTGGTCCTCTCCGAGGCACGGCGGGGCAGTGCGGTGTTTACAAATTTGCTTATAGACACTGATCCGCCGCGGGGGCTCCCCGTCGGGGGCGGTGGGGTTCATCGCAAATAATTATGAGGAATAAACATCCCGTTACTCACATCCGTATAATTTAATTTCATGGGAAATCCTCACACTATTTTCTCAACGCTCTTATGGGTTACGGCACGTAATGCCTCCGCCCCCGTCGCTGTGACATCCCTTCTGGAGCGATAATTCCAGAGAAGGTAATACAACACCATCGCAAAGCGCAGGGGCAGTTCGGAGGGACAGGCACTGTCCCCTGCGATAATAGGTGATTCGCAATTTGTTGAAATATTAGGGTTTTCAACAGAGCCGAATTCATTCCAGCCACAGGGTGACATCCTCAACAGGAGGACGTACTGAGGGTCCGAGTTCTTCTTGTGCATACCCAATCGCACACCCCATCAGTTCCCATTCCCCGGCTGGAATTCCGAGTATCCTGCAAAACGCCGGATCGGATGACATCTGTGCAGTTACTGAGACCATCTGGAACCCAAGGTTGAGGGCGGTGGCTTTCAGCCACATGTTTTCCAGGCAGTGTGCGAGAGATTGCTGCTCCACCGAAGGAAATCCTTTGCGTTCGGCGACTACAATATAAAAAGGTGCAGTCCCGATGCCTGGTACCCTGCCCATTTTCCGCATCGCAGTGAGACGCTGGACGAAGGAAACAGCTTTCGTTCGAAGGTGCGGATTCTTTTTCATTTCAGTTTCAATGCCCTGCTCCATGACCTTTACCTGTTCCATGACAAGAGGAGACGCAGCGGCCATGCTCCGGGATCCCTTCCTCATCACAAAAAACCGGCGGAAGTAATCCGTTGAATTTCCTACGGCGGCTGCTGCAAACGGTGCCAGGAGCCCGGCGTGGATTATGCGCCTGATTGCATCATCCGGGGGGAATTCAGATCTGAACATCCTGTACGAGCGTCTGCTGGCAAGAATCTCATCCAGACAGGCATTTTTCTGGTCTATGGTATCAGTGCACATATTCTTCCTTTAATCCGGTTTTAGCACGGTCTGGTACTTGAAGCTTGGCAACAAGTATCGCAGGATACAAAAGAACAGCATCCGGCTCCCTTTCTGATATTTCCCCCCAACACCCGTGGGAATGATAGTACTACTTACTCTCCAGCTGCTGGTGCCCTTTTCCCACGATAAAATCCAAAAGATTTATGCTTCCATCACTCACCCGTTAAGATTAAACAAGAATCACTGTCAGGAGATCCAAGGAAGTGCCGGCTACGAAAAGAAAGATGAATACGAAAACTGCGCATGCACCAATATTTGAATTCGAGAAAATCCCCTCAGGAATTAAAGGTCTCGATGATATTACCCGTGGTGGACTCCCGAAAGGACGGCCTTCGCTTGTCAGCGGCGGCCCCGGGTGCGGGAAAACCCTCTTTGCAATGGAGTTTATCGCCCGTGGAATTACCGAATATGGCGATCCCGGGGTCTTCATTGCATTCGAAGAAAAAACTGACGATTTGAAGAAAAATTTTAAATCAATGGGATTTGACCTCGACGATCTTGTCAACAGAAAGAAACTGGTCCTCGATCATATTACTGTGGAGCGTTCGGAGATTGAAGAGACCGGCGAGTACGATCTTGAGGGTCTGTTTATCCGGCTTGGTTCCATGATCGATGAGGTAGGCGCGAAGCGCGTTGCTATCGATACCCTGGAAGCCCTCTTCTCCGGATTCACTAATGAGGCGATCCTGAGATCTGAGCTGCGAAGACTCTTCCTCTGGCTGAAAGACCGTGGCGTGACTGCCGTTGTTACGGGTGAACGCGGCGACCGGACGATCACCAAGTACGGGCTTGAGGAGTATGTCGCGGACTGCGTGATCACTCTTGACCACCGGGTTACCAACCAGATCGCGACCCGTCGCCTCCGGATTGTCAAATACCGGGGGAGTATCCATGGGACCGACGAGTACCCGTTCCTGATCAGTAATGATGGTATCTCGGTTCTCCCCATAACCTCGATGTCCCTCACCCATATTGCATCGGACGAGCGGATTTCCACCGGCATCCCGAAGCTCGATACGATGCTTGGGGCAAAAGGGTTCTACCGCGGGTCGTCAATCCTCGTCTCCGGTCAGGCAGGGACCGGGAAAACGAGCATTTCAGCTACCTTTGTCGATGCTGCATGCAGGCGCAATGAAAAGTGCCTTTTCTTCATCTTCGAGGAGTCCGAGAGCCAGCTCATCAGGAATATGAAGTCCATAGGGATGGACCTTGAACCCTGGGTAAAAAAAGGCATGTTAAGGTTTCATGCGGTCCGTCCGACCGCTTACAGCCTGGAGATGCACCTCTCGACGATGCTGAAGCTCATCGATGAGTTCAAACCCACTGTGCTGGCAGTCGACCCCATATCGAACCTTTATCCAATCGGCGATGATATCCAGGTACGTTCGATGCTGATGCGGCTTATAGACTACGCAAAGTCCCTCCAGATCACCGGCCTCTTCACCAACCTTACAAACGATGCAGAGACCGGGATGTATTCGCTCGAGCCAACCGAAATGCATGTATCTTCTCTTATGGATGTCTGGCTTATCCTGAAGAACATAGAGGGGAACGGGGAACGTAACCGTATCTTTTCGATCATCAAGTCGCGGGGCATGGCTCACTCGAACCAGCTCCGCGAGTTCGTCCTCTCCGATAGAGGCATCCAACTCCGCGATCTGTATAAAGGGACCGAAGGCGTCCTCTTTGGCTCCGCCCGGATGGCACAGGAGAGCCGGGAAGCCGGGGAACGGATCCGCAGGAACGAGGAGACCGCACGGAAGAAGCGTGAGCTGGAAGCTAAGAAGACCGTGATGGAGAACGAGATTAGCCTCATCAGAGCGAAGTTTGCCCGTGAGGAAGACGAGATAAAGGTTCTCATCGGGCAGGATGTTTCACGTCAGAAAGCATCAGAGAATGTGATGAAGGAGATCGCTGTCCAGCGGAAAGTCGACAAATAACCGGCTGATCCGGATCAAATAATCAACCAGGTGAACCGTTGTGCCAACCCCCCCAAAAAATAACAGAAAAGAGAGAGAGGTAGAGGAAGAGTCTGCGGAAGAGATATGGATCCTCCGCCTGTATGTCGCCGGGCAGACCCAAAACTCCCTGACCGCTTTTGACAATCTCAAGAAGATCTGCGAGAAGCATATTGACTGCAGGTATCGAATCGAGGTTATCGACCTCCTGAAGAACCCGCAGCTCGCAAAGGACCACCAGATCATTGCTGTCCCCACCCTGATCCGGAAGCTGCCGACTCCGGTCAAAAAAATCATCGGGAACCTTTCAAACACCGAAAAGGTACTTGTCGGGCTGGACCTGCGGAAGGCTGAGTAAATGGCTGCTTCAAAAAGCATGAAAAAGAAGGTGTCATCGAAAGCAATTGAGCCGGGTGACGTAACTGCAGAGTACGAAGCCGCGCTTGAGAACCGGAAGACCGAGCACTACGTTCTCAGGCTCTATATCGCAGGTAATAACCTGCGGTCGCAGGTGGCAGTCGAGAACGTGAAGAAGATCTGCGATGAGTATCTTAAAGATAGGTACGATCTTGAAGTGATCGATATTTACCAGGACAGGACAAAGAATCCGGTCGACCTCATCCTCGCTGCGCCGACGTTAATCAGGAAGCTTCCGCTCCCCCTTCGAAGAGTCATTGGCGATATGACCCGTAAAGAGAAAGTACTTGTGGGCCTCGACCTCATCTCGCGGGTATAAGTGATATGACGAAAAACACCTCCATGGAAAACGGCCCGAAACAGGGGAACAATGGTCTTAAAAAAGAGGTTGCAGATCTGGAAGAGAAGGTCCGTGAGCTCGAAGAGACCCTCAATGCAATCAGGTCTGGTGAAGTTGACGCCATTGTTGTCGAAAAAGGCGATGCCCGCCAGGTCTATACCCTAGAAGGAGCTGACCGCCCATACCGTGCTCTCGTTGAGAATATCCAGGAAGGCGCGCTCACCCTCTCGCGAACAGGAATAATCCTGTATACCAATACCCGTTTTGCCGACATGGTGAAGCAGCTTCCTGAAAAGGTTGTTGGCACCACTATTTTCGATTACGTCTGCAAGGAACATCACAAAGAGATGGAAGAAGCGTTACAGGATATCACGCAACAGTCATGCCGACGCCGTGTCCGTATCCGGCAGGGAAAGGGATCTCTTCCTGTCCTTATCTCAATGAACCCGCTCTCAGCAGAGGTGGACACGAAGATCAGTGTCGTCGTTACCGACCGGAGAAAGGACGAAGACCGGATCCAGATGCAGGCACGGATGCTTGACGCAGTAGGAGACGCGGTTATTGCTGTCGACACCAATAACAGGATTATTTACTGGAACGATGCAGCGACCAGGACCTACGGCTGGGAACCGGAAGAGGCACTAGGACGTGACCTCTTTGAAGTCGCAACTCCGGAGATCTCGAAGAAAGAGGCACAAGAAATTGCAGCGCAGCTCAAAAAGGGTTCAACCTGGACCGGAAGGTATGTGGTGCGTCACCGGGACGGTCACGAGTTCCCTGTTCACGCAAATGATGCTCCTGTTTTTGACGATGATGGAAAGCTCATTGCGATTATCGGTGCAAGTCACGATATCAGTGAACAGACACTGATCGAGGATGCATTGCGGCAGAGTGAAGAGAAATACAGGAATCTGGTGAAATACGCTCCTACAGCAATCTATGAAATGGACCTGCAGGGTACGAAGTTTTTGAGCGTAAATGAAGTGATGTGCAACATCCTCGGTTATACCCGGGAGGAGCTGTTGTCAATAATGCCCGGTGATCTTCTTGACCCGGAAAGCAGATCCGTTTTCAAAGAACGGATTAGTAAGAAACTTGCCGGAGAAAAAATTATAGAACCCGTCGAATACCGAATCCGAAGGAAAGATGGCGAATGGATAACTACTGCGATCAGCGTCGGGTCATTTACGTACTCACATGAAAATCCATCCCGTATTGTAGTCATCGGACACGACATTACCGACCGCAAGCGGATGGAAGAGGAACTAAGGCGCAAACATGATGATCTCAACGCTGCATATGAGGAGATTACATCGACGCAGGAGGAACTCTGCCGGAAAGTTGAAGAGCTGATGAACCGCGAGAAGCAGCTCAATGAAGCTCTCGCAGAAAAGGAGGTGCTTCTTTTAGAGATTCATCACCGGGTCAAGAACAACCTGGCGGCGTTTATCTCTCTTTTGAGCCTTGAGGGATCCTATGATATATCACCAGCCGGGCAGATGCTTAAAAAGGATCTCCAGAACCGTGCGAGAACCATGGCACTTATCCACGAAACACTCTACCGTACACGGAAATTTTCGGATGTGGATATGGATGTATATCTCAATACTCTTGTTGAACAGATCGTCAACTCCTATCGCACTGACCATACGGTAAGGACGAGCGTCGAGGCAAAAGGAGTAACTCTCGATCTCGTGCGTGCGACGCCGATTGGGCTGATTGTCAATGAACTCGTAACCAACTCGCTGAAGTATGCGTTCCCGCATAAAGGAACACCGTCCGGGACAGACCGGGAGGAACCCTGCACCATCAGGATCCAGGTTTCTGCAGATGATGGAAACTACCTCATAAAGGTTTCTGACAACGGTGTCGGGCTGCCGGCGGGTTGGGATATCCAAAAAACCCAGACCCTTGGTCTGAAACTCGTAAATTTCCTCGCCAAGCACCAGCTTCGGGCCAAAATCGAAATTAATACAGATAAGGGAACAGAATTTGTTTTCCGGTTCAGGAAATCTTCAAAAATGGACAGTATCACGAAGAATGATCCCCTAATTTCCTGATCCGGTCAACCTGATCGAACATGTGATTCTTTTTATTATCTGGGGGTCCCTTTTTTTGAAAGTCGTTTTTTGGGCTTTGTTGAAACGGGCATGAACAGGAATTCGCACCCGAACGATGAAAATCATTAAATCATGTAATTCTATGAGGGCTCCCCG
>DADT01000064.1 GCA_002495065.1 Methanoregula sp. UBA471
TGCCGATGAAGAGGGCGTTCCAGTGAAATTCACGGAGGGCCTCGAAGTTCTGGCCGATCAGGGTCTTGCCGAGGATCTTCCAGAACTCGGCGGTTTTCTTCTGCTCGCCCTTTCTGACGGACTCGTGCATGTGCCTGACGCCTTCGAGCAGGGCGGTGTACTTGTTGATGGTCCCGCCCTTTTTGAGTTTTTCTGCCATCTGTTCGATGGATTCGAAGAAGGTGTCCACGTCCACCATCCGGTTGACCGGAATGAAGGTGCCGTCATTCTGGACAAATACATAGGTGGCAGCACCACAGTGCTGGTGGGCGGTGAACCGTACCTGGGGTTTGCCGGTATAGGCCTCGACCAGGTCCGAGAAGGGCAGCACGCAGGGCACCGGGTAGAAGTCGTCCTTTTTTAAAACCCCGTCCAGCTGTTTTTCCAGGCCGTCCAGGAGGTCGGGTATCGTCACCCGCAGTTTCACGACATCGTCGTCGGTCGCTGCACCGGTAAAGGCAATCGGCTGGAAATTGACCCCCCGGATCACCGAGATGTTCTTTACCGCAAAGCGGACGATATCGCCGACCTCGCCAAGGTTCTTTCCCTTGATGATCGTCGGGACGAGCACAACGCCGAGGCGGACCTTCCCGAGATTCTCCACCGCTCTCTCGTGGATCTTTAAAAGAGGATTGGTTGCCGGGGTGACACCATCGAAGTGAAGGTAGACCGTGCTGAGACCGACATCTTTCAGTTTCTGGGCAAACGCGAGGTCATCGGCGATCCGGATACCGTTGGATGCAATCTGGACCTGGACAAAACCCATCTCCTTTGCCCGGCGGATGATCTCCGGCAGGTCATCCCGCATGGTGGGTTCGCCGCCGGAGAACTGCACGGCAGGGACCGGGACGGGTTTCTGGTCACGGAGGAACTGCAGCATCCCGATGACTTCATCAAAGGACGGTTCGTAGATAAACCCGCAGGCACGGGCGTTGGCAAAACAGAAATCGCAGTCGAGGTTGCAGCGGTTGGTGAGATCGATATTGGCAAGCAGGGTCTGCGAATGGTGGTTATTGCACAGGCCGCAGGAAGACGGGCAGTTTTCGGGTAGAGCGGAGTTCTGGGGATTTGCAATGCCGGACCCGACCGCATCATACTGTTCGAACCGGTGCCAGAGAACCGCATCTGACCAGTAGAGGTTATGGAAATTCCCGTGCTGCGGGCATGTACTGTTCAGCCAGATCTTTCCCTCTTCTTCCACAACTTCTGCATCAATTGCAGAACAACATGTGGGGCAAAGACTCCGTGTCTTTTTTATCAGCATCAGTGTATCCACCAGCGGCTCAGTTATTTCAGGGTTATAGAGTCTGAGTAACCTTAATGTTTGCGCCTGCTCTTTATTACAGGTATTGGAGTGCTACATTATTAGTATTGATTTTATCATAATACCCTTGCTGTCAGCGGTCTGGATCATGCTCCCTGCTTATCTCCCGAATCCCGTTGCTGCACTCTTCGGGGGAGGCACTCCTATAGACCAGGGGATGAACTTTTCAGATGGCAGGCGGATATTCGGTGATGGAAAGACGTACCGGGGACTGGTGGCGGGGATCCTGGCCGGGATCGGGATCGGGCTGCTGCAGATCTGGCTGTATGGTCTGTACGGGCCGGGGAGCCTCCCCGAACATACCTGGATCTCGGTCACCCTGCTTGCGACAGGAGCACTCCTCGGGGACCTGTGCAAGAGCTTCTTCAAGCGGAGGTTCGGGAAGGAACGGGGGTCGAAATGGCCGGTGGCCGACCAGTACGACCTTGTGGTGGGTGCACTGCTCCTGACCCTGGTTGTCTACCCCTCGTGGGTCCTGGCAACCATCACCATGCCGGTGCTCATATTCATCCTGATCCTCACCCCCGTCCTCCACCGCACCGTAAATATCATCGGGTATTACATGGGAGTCAAGGAGGTACCATGGTGAACATTCTGGCAGACCTGCTCATCAGGAACAGGGCAATCGAGTTTGGCGAGTTCACGCTCGCCTCTGGCGCAAAAAGCCCGTACTATATCGATGTGAAATCTGCGGTGACCAGCCCGGAGCTCCTCACGGCCATCGCCTCGGCCATTGCACAGGACTACCCGTTTGAGGTGGTGGCGGGCGTGGCCGTGGGGGGCGTTCCGCTGGCCGTTGCAACAGCGATGGTGGCAAAAAAACCGTACGCCATCATCCGGGCAGCGGAAAAGAGCCACGGGAAAAAGGACGTCATTATCGGGTGCGTCAGGGACAGGGAGGTCCTGCTGGTCGAGGATGTCACCACCTCCGGGGGATCTGCCCTCTACGGGATCAACGCTCTCCGGGCTGCCGGTGCACGGGCTGACCGGGTGGTCACGGTCGTCGACCGCGAGCAGGGTGCCGGCCCGATGCTCAGGCAGCAGGGAATCTCGCTCCTTGCCCTCGTGAAGGTCAGCGAACTCCTGCAATCGTAAACCATTTTTATTGACAGCGCAAGAGTACATGGACATGAAAATCCTTGTTGTTGGGGGAGGGGGAAGGGAACACGCGATAGCCCGTGCCCTTGCCCGCAACGAGGAAACGGAACTATTTTCGGTGATGGCAAAGAAGAACCCCGGGATCGCCGCCCTCGCCAGAGGCATAAAGCTCTGCAGGGAAACCGACATTTCCGGGATTACCCGTTACGCACGGGAATGCAGCGCTGAGTACGCTTTCATCGGGCCCGAAGCCCCGCTTGAGGCAGGGATCGTGGACCAGCTGGAGGCTCTGGATATCCGGTGCGTGGGGCCGACGCAGGCAGCAGCCCGGATCGAGACCGATAAGGCGTTCTGCCGGGACATGATGGAACTGCACAACATCGACGGCTGCCCGAAATACCGGGTATTCCACGACCGTGCAGATGCCATTTCGTTTATCCATGATTACGAAGGAGATCTCGCGATAAAACCCATCGGGCTGACCGGGGGAAAGGGGGTCAGGATCATGGGCGAGCAGGTCGACAGGTCCGGCGCGGTCGCCTACGTCAAATCCCTTGCCGGGGGTGTGGTACTCGAGGAGCGCCTCATCGGAGAGGAGTTCACCCTCCAGGCATTTGTTGACGGCAACCACATCATCCCCATGCCGCTCGTGCAGGACCATAAGCGTGCGTACGAAGGAGACCTCGGGCCCAACACCGGGGGCATGGGCTCCTACTCGATGCCCGATCACATGCTCCCGTTCGTGTCCGGTGCGGACTACAAAAAGGCGCTTGCCATCATGAGGGCAACCGTCGCTGCACTGGAGAGGACCGGGCACCCCTACAGGGGAATACTCTACGGCCAGTTCATGAATACCGCCCGGGGACCGAAGGTGATAGAATTCAATGCCCGCTTTGGCGATCCGGAGGCAATGAACGTCCTTTCCCTCCTGAGTTCTGACCTTTCGGACATCGTGGTGAGGATTGCAGAAGGGTCGCTATCCGTTACAAACGTGACCTTTGAACAGAACGCAACGGTGTGCAAATACATCGTGCCGGCGGGATACCCGGACTCCCCGCACCCGGGAGATCCGGTAACCCTCAGGTCCACGGACAGGGCCCTCGTGTATTATGCGAATATCGCCGAGAACGAGGGAAACCTCTCCACCCTGACCTCACGGACGCTGGCATTCGTCGGCATCGGCCCGACACTTGAGGATGCAGAACGTATCGCGGAACAGGCGGCGTCGGGAGTCGGGGGAAACGTCCGCTACCGGCGGGATATCGGCACCCGGGCACTGCTTGAACAGCGTATCAACCACATGAAGGAGTTGCGATGAAGAAGGATTTTCTGTCGATTCTTGACATCACCAAAGGGGAGCTCGAACAGATCCTCACGGAAGCGGAACGGCTAAAAACGCTGAGAAAAGAGGGTAAGGTCCACGAGCTCCTCCGCGGCAGGAATCTCGCGATGATTTTTGAGAAGTCCTCCACCCGGACCCATATTTCATTCGAGGTCGGCATGAACGAGCTGGGAGGGCATGCCCTGTTTCTGAATGCCCGTGACATGCAGATCTGGCGGGGCGAGGAGATCCGCGATACCGCCCGGGCGGCGTCCCGGTATGTCTCAGCCATCATGATCCGTGCGTACAAGCACAGCACCATCGAGGAATTTGCCCGGCATGCCACCATTCCGGTGATCAACGGGCTGTCCGATCTCGAGCACCCCTGCCAGCTCCTCGCCGATATCATGACCATCCGGGAGCACTTCGGATCGACCCGGGATCTCAAAGTCGCATGGGTCGGGGACGGGAACAATGTCTGCAACTCCCTGATCCTCTCGACCGTGCTGACGGGCATGAAGGTCGTTGTCGCAACGCCGGAAGGGTATGGGCCGGCAGAGGACGTCGTGAAGAAGGCACGGGCACAGGGTGGAAAAGTTACCCTTGTCAGGAAGCCGGAAAAAGCGGCAAAGGGGGCAGATGTCATCATCACCGACACCTGGGTCTCCATGGGTGACGACGAGGAACGCGAGGAGCGCCTGAGAGTGTTCCACGACTATACGGTTGATGCAGCCCTCATGCACCATGCCTCTCCCGGTGCACGGGTACTCCACTGCCTCCCGGCACACCGGGGCGAGGAGATCGCCGATGAGGTCATGGAGGGCGGGCAGAGCCTTGTCTGGGACGAGGCAGAGAACCGGCTCCACGCCCAGAAGGCGCTGCTGGTGCGGCTGCTGAAATAGTCCGCGGGGAATGATCCTCTTCACACTGAATATCAACCCTTTGCCTGATGGATGGGGCTATGGCTCGTGATGCCTCCGCCCCTGCTGGAGCGATAATTCCAGAAAAGGTAATGCAACACCATCACAAAAGCGCAGGGGCGGTCCGGGGGGACAGGCACTGTCCCCTCCGTAAACAGGTGCTTTGCCATTTGTTGGAAACTGGAGGGTTTCCCATGAAAATCCCACAATTACAGTACTATCGGGAAGTGCCAGTCCTGGTAATGTGATGACTGCGCCGCCCCCGAAGGGATGCCCCCGCGGCGCTCAATTACCTGAAAAATCCATTTCTGGCGTCTCAAAAGACACTGGTGCGGATGGCAGTCGTACCTTCAGCATTTTCATGGTTCGGGTGCGAATATCCCTTCATGTCCGTTTCCCATGAAAACAAACACGATGCCGGTGACCACAGGCACACAGAATAAAAATTGAATACCATCGCGATGTGAGACGTTAAGACACCTATTTCCATATTAAATTCAATTGAACAGATGTGAGAAATGGATTGTTAATTCCTCATAATTATTTGTGATAAACCCCGCTGCCCCCGACGGGGCGCCTCCGCAGCGGATCAGTGTCTATACGCATATTTGCAAACCCCGTCCTGCCCCGCTGTGCCTCGGAGAGGCCATGAGGCGAAGGAGCCCTCATAAAATTATTGGATTTAATGATTTTCATGATTCGGGTGTGAACTCCCGTTCATGCCGTTTCTACAACCCCGGTAATATCCTTATCCTCAGCCGATAACACTCCTTACTGATGTTCTGGTTTCCTCTTGCCCTGTCGGGTGCCATCAGTCAGGCCATATACAGTCTTTCCATAAAGGTCCTCCTCCGTAAGACACCCCCGTTTTTCCTTGCCGGCTCTACCTTCCTTGCCGCTTTCCTGATCGTCTTACCCGTGATCCTCGTTACCGGTATCCCGCCCCTTGGGCCGGGTCTCGTTCCGGCTCTTGCAGTGACCGTGACCATCAATAGTGCCGCTACAGTTCTTTATTACCGGGCACTTTCAACCACCGATCTCTCCCTGTGCGTACCTATCCTCGCGTTCACCCCGGTCTTCCTGATCCTCACCTCCTTTATCATCCTGGGGGAAATCCCCTCTCCTGCCGGCGCTGCGGGCATCTTTCTTGTCACCGCCGGTGCCTTCCTGCACACCCTCCACTCCGGTAAGTCCGCCTGCCTGCGTGCCCCTTTCCAGGCCTTTTTACATGATCCGGGGATCCGCTCCATGCTCCTCGTTGCCTTCCTCTACAGTATTTCCGTCAATTACGACAAGGAAGTAGTCATGAATTCCAGCCCGTTTTTCAGCTGCGGGATCTTCCTTTTTGTCATGGCCCTCGTTTTCCTGCTCATTGCCCTGTTGACCAGGACAAAAGAAACGTCTGCTGCCATAGATCCCGGTGCAACGGACCCGGCCCGCTCCAGTCCGCAATTCACCCATTCCCCCTTGTTCATGTATGGTGTGGTCGGAATGGTACTGGCTGTCGAGGGAATCTCGATCAACATTGCCTACACCATGGCCATCGTGCCGTATGTGATCTCGGTAAAGCGGTTATCCCTCTTCTTTTCCGTGCTCTTCGGCGGCCTCCTTCTCCATGAACAACAGATACGGGGACGGATGTCCGGGGCTCTCGTAATGATTGCGGGAGCGGTCGTGATTGGGTTATGGGGGTGACGTCAAACCCGGGGTAACAGAAAATTCTGTTGAAGAATGCCTGTGGGATGCAGGTGTCTTGGGCAGGGATGGCTTGAAAAGAGCACATCCTCTCTATTATCGTCATATGCCTGGATGTGTACAGATTGCCGGCAATCGGGAAGGACCTTGAGCACTCTGCGTTTCTGCCTTTTCGGGGTACCTGCCAGCTGAGCGTATGCAGCCCGGGTCTGGATTTTCACCACGATTTGAGAAAAACGGGTTATTTTTTGATCGCTTTCTGCACCCGGTAGATAATGTCTGCCGAAAGGTAGTGCATATCATGGGCAGGTTCTGCATGGTCGATAAATTTTCGCATCAGTTCCTGATTCGTTGTTCCATGGGCTTCAAACGAGCAGTCGAGACCGACATCCTTGCACGAAACTGAGGGCATGTGTAACTTCCTCCTTTATCCTGGTTTTATACCATGAATTGGCATAAATCCATATGAATAAATGCAACGCAGTGGTGCAAGGCATCGGTTTTCATGTGAAGCGTACCCGGTAAAATCCCCGCCGGTGATCAGGGCAACACTGCACAGATATGACGCCCGGCATTTTTTCAGAAATCAGTTTCACCCTCCCCCTGCCCCTGTACCATTATGGATGTGGTTACCATCCGGAGATCATGATCACGTACTGGTGTTCAAAGAAAAATTCAATACATAACTGGATAGATCACGGCATCGACTTTGTTCCTTTCAGTGTCCCCTGTATCGGGTCCGGGTGTGAGTACTGGAGAGAAGGCGAGTGTATTCATCTCACGAAAAAGGGGAAATAATTCCGGAGCACTACCTGCAGGATCGGCAGGGTAGTTGCCTCTCATGCTCCCATTGCTGTTTTTTTCGGTTTTGTTGAAACATACATGAACGGAAGTTCACACCCAAACCATGAAAACCCTATAATTTTATGATGGCTCCCCGCCTCAGGGCCTCTCCGAGGCACGGCGGGGCAGTGCGGTGTTTACAAAAATGTGGTCATTGATCCGCTGCGGGGGCGTCCCTTTGGGGGCAGCGGCGTTCATCATCCCTATACTGCTTATGCTGGTCTGATTTCGTTGTATCAGAGTAATGTCTGTCAATAATTTTCATCCGGATATTCCTGAATGTGATCACCAGAGGTCGGAGCTATAATTAACGGGTTTACGGAAAGGACCAATCCTGCTTTTCGTATCTTTCGGTTGTGCATCGACCGCAATTGAAAGAAAGACCAGCTGGCGTAGATAAACACGATCTGTCAGCTGAACTGATTGAACGTGAGTGTCGTTATGCCAGATATGCATATATCCACCTTCGGATAACAAAGAGAACTATGAACTATTTCCCGGCAATCCTGATAATCGGATTATTACTGATTAGTGGATGCACAAGCACTTCCCCACCCTATACAACATCGACAATCACCCCGACATCTGTTGAGACCACCCGGTTCCCGACAACATCTGTTACCACTACCGCGATACCCGTCACGAGTCCGACCATCAGGGACATTATACCCGGTGAAGGGACCGCCGGCAGCACCATTTCCATCACCGATCTTGACGGCAGTAATTTCCAGAGCGGTGCAACGGTGACACTGATGAGGAGTGGCTATCGGAATATCACGGCGACCAATGTCAATGTGTGGTCCTCTTCTTGGATAACCTGCACCTTTTCGCTCCCGTCATCTGTTGGATCCGGTTCATGGGATGTTGTCGT
This sequence comes from Methanoregula sp. UBA471, assembly GCA_002495065.1. Classification (GTDB taxonomy): domain Archaea; phylum Halobacteriota; class Methanomicrobia; order Methanomicrobiales; family Methanospirillaceae; genus Methanoregula. Next base: position 8,112 of record DADT01000064.1, read on the forward strand.
GACCAATCCGGATGGCCAGTACGGCATCTCGACCAACCTGTTTATTATCCGTACTCCACCAGCTCCTGCAGAAACCACCATGCCTGCCGGAGGAATCGGCATCACCAGCATCACCCCCCCGTTTGCTGCCAGTTCGAATTCGACGGTCGATATCCTTGTTTTCGGATCAAATTTCCAGAATAATATTGCCGCAAAACTTAACCGGAGCGGAAGAGCGGACATTCCAGCATACAGGACCTTTGTATTGGATATAACACGTACGCAGGTCAGGTGTTATTTCAACATTCCCCCCGGTTCACGGGGGACGTGGAGTCTTATCCTGACAAACGCTGACGGAACAACGGGTTTTCTTGAAGATGCATTTGATGTAAGAAACTGATGGGTGCCGGGGACACAGCCCATAATTTTAAGTGAAACATCGACAGAACGCGAATGTGCCACTTATATTTTCAAAAAACTCAAAAGAGAGGAATTTATCTTTCATCTCTTTGTATACCGATGATTGAAATCCTGTACCATCACCTATCAGACAGGGGTTCGTTTTCTCTTAATCACTATTACGATAATTTTCAACTCTTGAATTGTGCATAGAAATTGTTCTGACGTCTGGCAGTTCAGAACCACGTATACCGGGTCTGTGAATTAGTATTTATAACGTTCCCGGGGGCTTTACCCCCGCCACTGTGGCATCCCCGTTGCGATACCCGGGGAAAGGCGTCAGCCATCTGATTCCCATGGAAATCCGTGACAATCTGCGTACGTTACTCACGAGAGCCGGGGTTCATCTTTACTGCATTCCCGACCATCTTTCCAAATGAATACACAGGTGTAATTTTCACTTCGGGAAACGAAAAATAAACTATCCGGAACTGAACACGAACAAGGTTATCCGGGACAGACACGGCGTGGTTTGTGGTTACGGGATTTATTGACTATTGAGGACGTCGCGGCTTTGCCACGTCCATGACCTTTGCCATGGAAAGTTCCAGGGGAAATGTTACCCTTAGAGAATGATTTTTATATTCCAATCCTTTTTTCAATCCAGATGGCGAATCGAACCGTAATCATCACCGGACACCGGCACGGATGGAGCCGGATGCCTCTCCACAACAGACCTCGGATAACCGGACTCTTTTTCACGTAATAACGACTTTTATTCCCCATTGCCAATCTTTATCATAGCCGGGGGGTATTACTCATCCATCCTGGGGGGGGAAGAGTATGGAAAACCTGATAATAAGTATTGATTTTGACAAAGGAGAATTTCCGAAAAGGCACACCTGTGACGGGGAGAATATCTCACCTGCTATCCGCATTGAAAGGATCCATTCGCAATTCCTGGCAATCACCATCGAAGACCGGGTTGGTCCGTCTGAGAAAATCTGTCAGTGGCTTATCTGGAATATCACAGCCCGGGATACCATACCGGAAAACATTTCCCGGGATCCGGTGATTACCGAACCGTTTGAGGCGGTCCAGGGTAAAAACGACCTGGGAAAGATCGGGTACAGCGGCCCCTGTCCACCCAAAGGAGTGGTCCACACCTACTATTTCAACGTCTACGGGCTCGATGCAAAGCTGGATGCCCCGCCCGGCTCAACACGGGCGGATCTCGAGAAGGCCATGGCAGGTCATATGGTACAATACGGGGGCCAGTCGATAGCAACATACCAGAGATAATTTCTCTCTCACTCTTTTTCCTGGCTGCCCGATTCGAGATGAAAACAACACTCCTGGTGTCACTGACCGCCCGGACTATCCTGGATGGCCGCAGCCAGCAGGGAGAGAAGAGGTAAGCACCCCCAACAATAATACACCGTCCCAGGTATTCTCCTCTTTTTGGACAAATGTTGCTTCATAAGCATGTAATCTGGACTGGTGCTCCACCAGGAAATTTGGATAGAGAATTAATAGCGGACAAAATCATAATTCCGGGCAGACACTCTGCAAGATCTGAATGACCCGTTGGAGTAAGGGGAAATTCAGTGGCACCCTGCAATGCACCGGCGCTTCGCATAATATCTTAATATATTACTTCCACCATTAAATTGCCCTCAAAAGAATCTGAGGTCAATGCATTGAATGGAGGAGTTAAGATATGAAGACCAGGAGAATCCCACTTCTCGTGGGTATTGTTTTGCTGGCTGCCATGGCATTTGTTGGTTTAGCCAGCGCATGTGACTATGGCTGCACCCCCGGATACTGGAAGAATCACCCGGAAAATTGGCAGTGTCCGAATGTGGGTCCGGATGAGGTAATGGACCCCCCTTATGCTGATCTGGATGGTGACGGCGATTTGGATACGTTTATGGATGCACTGAACTACAAAGGAGGCTCTGGTGATGCCGGGGCAGAGAGAATACTCCTTAGGGCAGGCGTTGCTGCGTATCTGAACGCTTGTGCATTCGACTACCCGTATGACTTCTCGGATGACTCGGATTTCTTTGATTATCTGGGTGATCCAGTTGGCCAGAGACAGGGCATGCTCGATCTCGCCGGTTATTTTGACTACTACAACAATGCCGGCTGTCCATTCTGAATTAGTACCGATCGAAAACCAATCCGGGTGCTCACCACGAGTTACCGGTAGATGAGGAAGGAACCCAATCCTTCCTCTAATTCATCAGGAGAGGTCTATTTTGACAGGAGGTTTCCCTTCAGGGGCAACGTAATTCAAAGCAGGGAAAGTCACAGGAATATATATGATGGCTACCCGCCTCAAGGCCTCTCCGAGGCACGGCGGAGCAGGAGAGATAACTGGATGATTCTCTTCCCGATCCGTCAAGGGAGCATGTAAAAAATCAGTTGGGAAAAAAGAATTAAACCCTTAAAAATTATTTCTGGATAAACGCATTCAGTTGTTCCCGCATATATTTTTCGACCTGCTGCATAACTTCAAGTTTCCCGCGGAACGCGAGCAGCTCCCGTTCATCTCCCTCCATGTTGGCAAACTTGATCTTTTCCTTGCGGTCGACGACAGCTACATCAAATTTTTTGGAGATCTCGATAATCAGCTTCTGAGGGACCCCGGGGGGGATGAGGATATCAAACAACTTTTCTTCTTCTTCTGCCATATTTGTTCACCAGTCTCATTTACCTATCTTGATCCGCCGGCTCATAATACATGGGCCCCCGCGGACGCCCCCGATCGGGTTCTTGGGCTTTCCCAGCGAGTTCATGCATCTTCCCATCAGTGCCGCGCCACGGGCGAGCCCGTCATCGACAAAGACGAGGTGGTCGTTGGGGTCATCGAACAGGTTTCGCTCGATGATCCCGTCGAGGATGTATTCGGGTTTCCGCCCGGAGATTGCTGCCCTGCCGGTAAACCCGATGGACGAATTTTTTAAGACGAGGTTCTGCTCTACCGCAACATCGATCAGCCGCAGGGCCATCTTTGCGCAGACACGGTCGACAATCTCGTTCAGGGTCGCAAGGTTATATTTTTTATGGATTTCGGCACCTATGGCAACCAGATCGGGCAGCTCGCTGCTGTTAACCCCGCAGTCACAGCCGATCATGGCAATGCCGGATTCCTTTGCCAGCTTCGCGTTCACAGGAACACGCCCGAACCGGTCCCGTTCCGGCGGTACGATGCGGATATCGATGTGCTGGTGACAGCGCCCGACATAGTCGTCGATGACCTTGCGGTTGCCCCCGCTGAACAGACCGCCGGCCACGCTGTGTTCACCGAAAACATCCAGGGCGGTTCCTGTGCGTTCGTGCACCAGCCCGGTTCCCCTGACCAGTGCATCCGGGATAGCGCCGGCAAGCCCGCAGAAGTTACCCACCGTCTTTGCAAAGGGGTTCGGGGCGTCAGGAGGTACATCGCTGGTGATCCGCCCGTCAAGGGTGGTTCCGAAATCAATGGACACACACGGGTTGCGGAAATCGACCGGCGTCCATTTTGCCCCTTCCTTGATCCCTGCCATCGCCAGCTCGCCTTCCATTTCGTTCGCCACCATCTCAACACCGGTCGAACCAACGGGAGGGATAACCCCGGCAACTGCCCCGACAAAGACAACCTTGTCGGCAAAACTGAATGGCTGGATTTTCTGTGACTGGTTCTCCTTAGACATCGGGGGCGTCATCTTGCGGGGAGGGACCCCGGCGATCAGGCAGCCGTTTGCAAGGGCGATGACAAAATCACCGATCTGGTCGGGTGACTCCATCTCCGCAACCACTCCGGTGCTGCGGACAACAAAATCAAGGTCTTTTATCACATCGAGGCGGGCATCCTTATGGCACTTGAGCAGGGTATCCCTGACAAGTTCGGTGACCGCCTCACGGGTGAGCTCTGTCCCGTCAAGCGTCGCACCGAATACCGTCTCTCCCGGTTTTGGAGGGCGGATGTCCCGGCTCATGCTTACCGTCTTATTGATGACATACGACATCCCGGTTTCAAGGTTCACCCCGGTCAGGATACATTTGGTGGTGGTGTTTCCCATTTCAACCGAGGCCACGATAAAATACGGTTTATTTTTATATTCAGGGAACTGCATTCCCGGACCATGCGCAATCTGAGGGGGGGGAGGACTTTCGACAATATGGGGTTTTGGTTTTATAAAGCGGGAAAAAAAACTGGCGCACATTACTATTCGTTTCTTCATTGTCAATCCATATAATTTTCTATTTTACATAAACGAAGGATTCTGTGCCGAATGGGTTCCCGGTAAAGGCTGTACCTGAACAGATCTTTCCACGTTCCATAGCTTATGGCAAATCGTACACAGTATTCCGGATTTTCGGGAGCTTGGTGTAACACCAACGGGACCCGGGAGTGTGGAAAACGAAGAGTATGGCGGGTTGTCGGAAAAAGCCAGCATCCAGCGGCTTCCAGGACTGTTGGAAACAAAGGAGTACACCGGATTTGTCGGCAGGACTCGATGATAAAACGGGATCCGGGACTGTTGGAAACAAAGGAGTATGGCGGGTGTCGGAAAACCCCGGTAACCAACGGCTTCCAGGGACTGGTGGAAACAAAGGAGTATGCCGGATTTGTCAACAATCCCTCATGACCAAGGGTTTTGGGAATAGTGAAACCGGAGCAGATCATCTGCACCCGGATTGGCCGGTGTGGAGGATTCCGGTTATGCCTGTCCTGGTCCATTTTTCCTGTGCGGTGGTGTTGCTAAGTATACCTGAAGTAGTTGACTGCTCCCTTCGGGGCAAGCCTGCGGCAGAGGAGAGCGGCATCGAATTTAAATATAGAAAGTGTTTATTTAACAATCACCTAAAAATGCTCTTGAAGTATATTTTTTGCAGGAAATATTCATGATATCCGTTTTACTTGTTGAAGACGAGCCTGAGGTGCTGGAGCTGACCCGGCTTTTTCTTGAGAGAGACACGGAACTGTCGGTAGATGCCTGCCTTTCAGTCAAGGAAGCCCTCCGGAAACTGAACACCAAGATCTACAATGTGATTGTCTCCGACTACTACATGCCGGAAATCAACGGCATCCAGTTGTTGAAGACCCTGAAATTCCAGGGAATCGATACCCCGCTCATTATGTTTACCGGCAAGGGAGATGAGACGGTTGCGATCGACGCGTTGAATTTTGGTGCGGCCTTTTATCTGCAGAAGAGTGAGAATCCCCGGTTCCAGTTTGCAAAATTACGAAAAATGATTTACGAGGCTGCCCTGAAGCAACGGACCGAGGAAATATACCGTGAAAATAATATCTGCGTGATAATTCCTGTTCACAATAACGAAAAACTTATCGGACCCATCCTTGAGTCAATACCCGATTATATCTTCAGGATTTATGTTATTGACGATGCATCTACCGATAAGACAACCGAAATTATCCGTACATGTGCAGAAAAAGATACCAGGATTACACCGATACGGCATGAGATCCAGCGGGGTACGGGTTCATCGATTAAATCAGGATATCGGGAAGCCCTCCGGGAAAGCATGGACATCGCCGTGGTTATGTCCGGGGATAACCAGATGGACCCCAAATATCTCCCGGCATTTCTCGACCCGATTATTAAAAGAAAGGCGGACTATGCTGTGGGAAACCGTCTCCAGGCCCCTCAGTACAGGAAAGATTTCCCCCGGTGGAGATTTTTCGGGAATGCGATTCTTACCCTGCTTACCAAGATCGCAAGCGGTTACTGGCAGCTGATGGACCCCCAGAACCGGTATACGGCGATTTCAAGGACAGCCCTGGAGCGCATCGATCCGAACACCATATACTCCCGGGCAGGGTATTCCAACGACATTCTGGTACGGCTGAATACCCAGGGTTTCCGGGCAGTTAACGTGGATCACCCTGCCGGTTATCCTGTTATGGAGAGATCGGATTCCAGGTCCCCGACCTATTATTTCAGGCTCCTCGGGCTCCTGTGCAAAGATTTCTTCTGGCGGATGAAGGAAAAATACCTTATCCTGAACTTCCACCCGCTTGTCTTTTTTTACTTTTTCGGAACGTTATGTATCCTGTCAAGCCTCTTTCTGGGTGTATACGCACTCTGGGGTAAGCTGGTCGACATGGAGCCATTACTTGTCCGGGCTACCCTTGCCCTGATCCTCCTGTTCATAGGTTCGATGTTCATACTCTTTGCAATGCTCTTTGATATGGAACAGGAAAGAAATATCGGGTCGTTCTGAACTCCCTTTTTTTCCAACTCTGCTGAAACCCTGAGATTTCAACAAATTGCGGATCACCGGGTATTGGAGGAGACAGTGCCGGTCCCCACAAACCTCCCCTGCGCTTTGCGATGGTGTTGTAGTACCTTCCCGGGAATTATCGCTCCAGAGGGGATGGCACAGCGGCGTGGGCGGAGGCGTTACGCGCCGCAGACCTCCAAAAGAGCGTTCAGAAAAATAGTGTGAGGATTTCCCATGAAACCTGAATTAAAAAGATGTGAGTATTGGATTGTTTATTTCTCATAATTATTTGTGATGACCCCCGCCGATCCCGCGACGGATCAGTGTCGGTAAGCAAAGTTGTCAACACCGCACTGCCCCGCCGTGCCCCGGAGAGGCCCTGAGGCAAAGGAGCCCTCATAAAATTACAAGGTTTTCATGGTTCGGGTGCGAACTCCCGTTCATGCCCGTTTCAACAGAAACCCGAGGTTGAAAAGTAACAAAACAGGGATCTAGTGCCCGGAAAGTGTCTCGCACTCTGTCTGGCCGGGAAGGGTTGAGCCAAAGGAGATATTCAGATAATTATGCGATCTGCACCAGCGGCGGAACTGCTGGCAGTTGCCATAGATGATCCCTCCCATACAATCTTCAGAACAGAGAGTACACGGACTATCAGTCATAATTTAATTTTTGTTTCCTGAGTGGTTTTAAATTAGTATGATCCTTCAGGTTATACCATTGAACGCGGTGTACGGGGTGATCGGGTTGATCATCTGGCTTTTTCTCTCCCGGTTGTCCTGTTCTGCTGTTGAGGGGCAATCCGTCAGAGACATGGTTGTTGCACAGGGATCGCCCGGGGCACATGAGGACTCCCTCGTCCCTCACCGGGCCTTTTTGGGACCCGGTATGCATCACGGTACTTTACCTCCGCAACAACGACGTTACCGGATACCAGGCCTGGTGAGAAGAGGGGATCATTATTGAAAAAACCAGAAGAAAGAAAAGGAATATTCAGGCAATACGGGAAAAAACTCAGGCGCGTTAATACTTTACCCGTTTCAGGGCATAGCCGTCGATCATGGTCAGCCTGTTTTCATGACATAAGGTATGCACTCCGGTCAGGTTTTTATCCCACTGCGGCTCAATGAACGCGATTTCCCTTTCTGCGTAATCGTTTTTGGTCAGGGTAACGATTTCATTGAGTTTTATCCCGTAGCCGTACCAGGGCTTGCAACACTGTGAAGGACGGTACAGGATACCATTTCGTTCCAGTATTTTACCTGCGGGCCGTGCTCCTTTGACATCTGAAATGATCGGGTTCATGGGATGAGGTTCCCAGCTGCCACCCAGCAGACTGTCTGAAGAGAACAGGTGTAATTCATTATCGACCGAAGTGCCGTCAGGTTCAGCAACATTTGCAAATAACCACCACGTGTTGTTGTGGAACAGGACTGTCGAATCGACCGCATCTATTGAATCGATCAGCGTGGCCCGGTGTTTCCATCCGGTGGGAAAATCTGTGCACTGGTACAGATTGATACTTCGTGCTTTCCGGGTTTCGGGGATCATGCAGAGTATGCCCTTGTCATTGAACACGTGGGGGTATGACAGGTGAAAAGGCTCTTCCAGGACTTTTACCGATTCGGAATAGTCCCCGGATTGATCCATCTCGATAAGAGAGATGTGCCCTTTTTTCGTCTTGTAAAGATATTCCTCAAAAAATATGTAGTACGTATCATCCCTGAAAAAAACATGAGGATCTGCCCAGAACCGGTCCCGGGGAGGAATGATTTTCCTGAAATGGCAGAAGGACGTCGAAATCTGGTCCCCGAGATCGTACATCAGCATCCACTGGTTCCGGAAAAAAAAGAACGGTAAAAAAAATGCACCCATGCGGTACGAGAATCTGGTAAGCATCCTGATAAATTCAAAATTACCCGGATATTCGTATAACCGGTGATTATAAAAGGTGATATTTTTATTCTCCCTGTCAATTCTTGTAAAAAAAGCTTCCTCTCCTTCATCATGGAGGCGTTGTAATGTTCTTGGGACATACAGTGACGATTTCAGGAAACAGTCGTTATTGTTTCTGCTCACCAGAAAAGAATAGCAGGAGAGAAACGAGCGATACAGCACGATGCCGTTATCAGGATTATCGGTCAGGATCTGGAGCACTACTCCCCGCTCACCCGTTCTTTCGAACGTTTCCCGGAAACCCGGCGGGCCGCCCCGAAGAGAAGTGATGTCATCATGGTGATATGCCCATACGCCGTATTTCGCAGCCTTCAGGATATCTCCGGTGAGCATCCGGAATCCACGCTTGACCATTACGTCGAGCCTGAATTTTTTAATTTTTTCACTATCCTGTTCCCCGAACCGGTCAGAATGTTTATCCATTTCCGGTTTTATTTCAAGTACGGGAATATTCCTGAGAAGATCCCGGGCATCCATGGGGAGAAATGCTGGTTTTGGGCCGCTGACCCGATCTTCCAGTTTTGTATAGGCACGGTAAAAAAAGGTATCCGGCGCTGAGAGCATGGGATATGCGGATGATTTTTTTTCATCCCCGCCCTGATTCAGCACCACGAGTTCCAGGGAAGCATAATCTGACCTGATGACAGCCTCAAGCATCCGGTACTCCCATGCTTCGATGCGATAGGAATCCAGCATGACACCGACACGTAATTTTTCCGTATTTTTGAGAACAGATGGAGAATCGTCACTCTTTGTCACGAGTTGAGAACTCCTGGTATCAGCCATGGGAATATCTAATCTATTAATCCAAATATTTTTATACGTTTCGAATTCGCTGAAGTGAACCTTGATGATTCCGGGAATGATATGCTATTATTTCAGACAACAAACGGGTAATTCCGCGTTTTCGGGAGGATGTGCTGCAGGTATCGATAAAATCCGGACACACATGCCGGAATCAGTCGATGCCAGTCTCCAGACGAGAACTCCTGTCAATTTCCAAAAAAAAGTCTTTTTTCGATCTGAAAACGTCCCGGGGGGTTTTGCTCCCGCCACCGGTGCAGCCCTGCGTCCTCTCTTTGATGCGAACCCTTTTTAATCGGGGTCACCTAGATATCAGGAAACGAAATGATCGCGGTTCAGTCGTATGGGTATCAGGGCCGGTTTTTTGCGGGAGAAAAAACACCAGAATCCTCCGGGAAACGATATCTGCAGGTTTGCCCGGGAGCGGTACTGACGTGAGCGGTATCAGGTTTTTTACACGGTGATCCTCTTGGCTGATGAACCACAGACGGAAAAGATTGCTGTTGCCCCGGCTGCAAAGGTGTTCCCGGTTGACCTTGCATTAGCAGGAGTCTGGCTTGCAGCCGCTCTCCTGTCACTCTACCTCCCTGTCCTGAATGAAACACCGATCGGTCCTTTCCTCGCCCTGCCGGGAATTCTTGTTCTTCCGGGATACTGCTTTATTGCTGCACTCTTTCCCAGGGATGGCGACATCGATCTCGCCGAGCGGATCGCACTCTCGGTCGGACTTTCCCTCGCACTTGTCCCCCTCATTGCTCTTTTTTTGAATTTTACCCCGTTTGGGATCCGCCTGGACCCGGTCCTGGCAGCAGTAACGATAGTTGCCGTGGCGATGATCCTGGTCGCCTGGTACCGGAGATCCCTCCTCCCGGTTGAAAAGCAGTTTGTATTTCCCTTTGGTGAGATTGGCCGATCCCTTCAGGACGCGGTTTTTCCCAAGGGAGGAGGCAGGTTCGACCGTCCCGTCCAGCTCGTCCTGACCGCAGCATTCATCCTGGCGATTCTGATCATGGTCTCCATGATTGCCGTTCCCCGTGACGGAGAGCGGTTTACGGAATTTTTTATCCTGGGAGAAAAACGGACCGCCGATTATCCTGACCGGATCAATGTCGGACAGACCTATCCGCTGTTCGTCGGTGTTGGAAACCATGAACAGCAGGATGCGGACTATACCATTGAGACCTGGATGGTACGCAGGGAATACGATAACGCCACAAATACCTCCCGTCTCATCGCAATGGATCCCGGCGACCGCCTTGCGTTCACCCTTGCACACAATGAGACATTTGTTATCCCCTATAACCTGTCAGTCCAGAGACCCACCTACAACCGGGTGGAGTTCCTGTTGTTCAAAGACCGTCCCCCGGGCGCAGATATCGCCGGGGATGATCGGATCAGGATGAGTTACCGGAATGTCAACCTGTGGATCAGGCATGAAGAAGTCAATTGAATGTGCATCGCAAACAATAACGTACTTCGGGGTACAATGGTATGACACACCGGGCCCGATCCGGGCAGAGGAATTAAAAAGGAAGGCACAGTGATGGTTATGATTTCCCAGGGGTTCACATGATTCTTATCGTCCTCGGTACACGCCCGGAAATTATCAAGATGTCTCCGGTGATCCGTGCATGTTCAGATAACGGTCTTGAATATTCCGTGCTGCATACCGGGCAGCATTATTCCTATGCCATGGACAAGATCTTCTTCGAACAGCTTGACCTCGCCTTCCCGACCTTCAATCTCGATGTCGGATCCGGGACCCACGGTGCCCAGACTGCAGCAATTCTTGCAGGAGTTGAGAAGATACTCCTCAAACACCCCCCGGGCATCGTCCTTGTCCAGGGAGACACCAATACCGTCTGCGCAGGAGCTCTTGCCGCAGCAAAGCTGCATATTCCGGTCGGGCACGTCGAGGCCGGGTTACGGAGTTTCGACCGCAGCATGCCCGAAGAGATCAACCGTATCGTTGCCGATCACATCTCAGACCAGTTATTTGCCCCCACAGAAATTTCACGTCAGAACCTGCTCCATGAGGGGATTGCTGCAGAAAAAATTACCGTAACCGGTAATACCGTTGTTGATGCCGTCCGGCAGAACATCCGGATCGGGCACCAGAAAGTGCACCCTCTTGAAAATCTCGGTCTGACACCGGGAGGATATTTCCTGGTAACCGCACACCGGGCAGAAAACGTTGATGATGCCGTCCGTCTTGGTGAGATACTGAAAGGTCTCAGGACCGTCTCGGACCATTTCGGACTTCCGGTGGTCTTTCCCATGCACCCCAGGACACAGAAAATGGTGCATGAGTTCTCGCTCTCGACCGACGGGATACGGGTGATTGATCCCGTCGGGTACCTTGAATTTCTCGTCCTGGAATCAAAGGCTGCCCTTATCCTGACCGATTCGGGTGGAGTTCAGGAGGAGAGCTGCGTCCTCTCGGTGCCGTGCGTGACGCTCCGTGAGAATACCGAGCGGCCGGAGACCATAGATACCGGGTCCAATATCCTTGCCGGCACCGATCCGGAAAAAATGCTGGCAGCGGCAAAACAGATGATCGACCGCCCCCGGTCCTGGAACAACCCGTTCGGGAGCGGTGATGCCGCCCGCCGCATCATCGATGTGTGCAAAAAAACGGGAACCCTGTAACAACGGTGATTACGGAATCCCGGGAAAACGGTACGGGTATCCGTGCATCCCGCACCATCCCGTTTCTTACGGATCCGGCCAGGACTTTTCTCTGCAATGCATCCGCGATGCCTGTCCGGTCCCGGAACCAGCCATGATCAAAAAAGTACCCGGATCATCTGCCTGTCACGGCCCACGGGCATGTGGGTGCATTATCATGAGCGTGTCAATCGTGATCTGCATCGAACATAATAGTGCCATGCAGCACTGCTTTGCCAGTCTTTAATAGTGATAAGGGGATAAATACCTGCATTAACTCATGAATACTGGTCATGAGAAAATGACAAAAATTAATTATCAGTTACCGTAAAACGGTACCAGACCTTTCCCTTCAGTACATCAGTCTGATCTCTATGAACTCGACAGAATCAACGGAAACCATGCAGGGCAGCACCTTCAGTGATACCGGCCCGGTTCCATCCTTTACTCCTCACATGATCGAGGTTACGACCGATGATATCGGACTCAATCTTTTCAAAGGTCTTTATGCCGTCCTGCCTGCATACAATGAAGAACTGGTCATCGGTTCCATTATCCTTCGCACACGGCAGTATGTTGACCGGGTGATCGTCGTTGATGACGGGTCTTCGGATCGCACGGCAGAAGTCGCACGGCTGGCAGGTGCTGATGTCGTCAGGCTTGAGCATAATACCGGAAAAGCCTATGCCCTTCTCCTTGGCCTGCGGCGTGCGCTGGAAACCGGCTGCACCCTTGCGGTGATGCTCGACGCGGACGGCCAGCATGAACCCAGTGAGATCCAGAGGGTTGCAGGACTGGTCAGCATTGGCAAGGCAGACCTTGTCATCGGGTCCCGTTTTCTTGATGTGAACAAGGGAATTCCCATCTACCGCCAGTTCGGGCAGAAAACACTGGACCTCTTTACCAATATCGGTTCAAAGACCAAAATTACCGATTCACAATCGGGATTCCGGGCACTTTCCCGGCAGGCACTGGGCAATCTGGACTTCAAATCCGACGGCTACAATGTTGAATCGGACATGATTGCCCACTTCTCTGAGTTAGGGCTCCCGATTATGGAAGTCCCGATCACCGTGAATTACAATGTACCGAATAAACACAAAAAGAACCCGGTCACCCACGGAGTGGGCGTCCTCACCCGGGTAATCGACATGATCTTTTACCGGAGACCCCTCATCATGTTCGGGATCCCGGGATTCATTTTCGTTGCTATCGGTCTTCTTGCAGGTTCCCTGGCCTTCTCCGACTATTATGCCACATCACGATTCTCCTTTGGCATATCCATGGTGAGCATGCTGGGCCTGGTCATGGGAATGCTTTTGATCATTGCAGGACTCCTGCTGAATACACTCCTGATGATTGTGAAAGAACGCAAGGTGTAAAAAATACCATTAAGGTTGGATCCTATGAAATCAAAGAAAATTCTGGTAACCGGCGGTGCAGGATTTATCGGCACAAACCTGGTGAATGAGCTGCGGAACAGGGGACACGACGTCCTTGCCCTTGACCTGTACAACACGGAACGTGACCATTATATCCGTGCAGATGTCCGTAATTTCCGACAGGTCGAACGTGTTTTTGAGAAGTCCCGGTTCGATTATGTCTATCACCTCGCTGCCGAGTATGGCAGGTGGAATGGTGAAGATTATTACGAGAACCTCTGGCAGACGAATGTGGTCGGAACAAAACACATGCTCCGGCTCCAGGAAAAACTCAAATTCCGGATGATATTTTTTTCCAGTGCCGAGGTGTATGGAGATTATGACGGGATCATGTCAGAAGACGTGATGGTGAATAATCCCATCAGGGACACGTACCAGATGAATGATTACGCCATAACCAAATGGGCCGGGGAACTCATGTGCCTGAATTCTGCCAAGATGTTCGGGACTGAGACGGTAAGGGTCCGTCCCGTCAACTGTTACGGCCCCCATGAACATTACAACCCCTACCGTGGATTCATCCCGAAATTCATCTACCATGCACTGTATGATAAGCCCTACACGGTATTCAGGGGTCACAAGAGGATTATCGATTTTGTTGAAGATTCCTGCCGGACCTGGGCAAATATCGCTGACAATTTCATTCCCGGGGAGGTCTATAATGTGGGCGGGAGACCTGAATGGGAGATGGAAATCAAGGACTACTCGGATCTCATCCTCAAAGAAGTCGGAAGGGATGACTCCCGCGTGACGTATGAAGAGGCAGAACCTTTCACCACGAAGGTAAAAACCATGGATTTCTCAAAGGCGGTCAGGGACCTTCGCCACGACCCAAAGGTATCTCCTGAGAAAGGGATCAAACGGACCGTGGAATGGATGAAATGGCTGTACCGTATACAGGAGTGATGTGTCATGAATGAGGTGCAGGAAGGATTCAGAAACAAGACCGTGCTGGTAACAGGCGGGGCAGGAGCGATCGGGGGAAATCTTGTCAGGGCTCTGGACAGTTTCGATACAAAAAAGATCATTATCCTTGACAACCTGTCCTCCTCGTACGAATGGAATATCCCGCAGAGTCCGAAGATCCAGTTCATCCGGGGGGATATCCTGAATGATGAAAACCTGAAATGGGCCTTCAAATCAAAACCGGATATCGTGTATCACCTCGCCGCCCACTTCGCCAACCAGAACTCGGTAGATAACCCCGAAAAAGACCTGATGGTGAACGGGATCGGGATCTTAAAGGTGCTGCAGTACGCACAACTGGTGAATGTGGAGAGGTTTGTCTATTCTTCTTCCGGGTGCGGGGTGTACGGTCTTGATTCAAAGATGCCGTTTGAGGAGCACGACATCTCCATCCACCTCCATACCCCGTACCAGGTCACCAAGCTGCTCGGGGAGCTCTATACCAATTATTTCAACAATCTCTACACCCTGCCCACGGTGAATGCACGGTTCTTCAATTCCTTTGGACCCGGTGAGGTGCCGGGCAAGTACCGGAATGTCATCCCGAATTTCTTTTACTGGGCGATGAAAGGGCTGCCTCTCCCCATCACCGGTGACGGGACAGAGACCCGGGACTGGACCTATGTGGGAGATATTGTCAACGGGCTCCTTGCCATGGGTATCCGGGAAGAAGCCATCGGCGAGGCATTCAATCTCGGCGCCAGCAGGGAGCAGCGTGTCATCGATATGGCAAAGAGGGTGAACAAGCTCACCGGGAACAAGGCCGGGATCGTCTACCGGGAACGCCGGGACTGGGATGTCAAAACGCGGCTCCTCTCCTGTATCACCAAGGCGGAAAACAAACTCGGGTACAGTCCGGAGATGAAATTTGAGGACGGTCTCAAAGAAACCCACCGCTGGTTTGTCAGGAATAAGGATATGATTGAGAAGAGTGCGGAGTTTTAACACTCCGGTAAAAAAAATAACGGCGTGAGGGATCGGGAATGAAAAACTCTAAGATTATACTACCGGGCGGGGCGGGATTTGTCGGAAGGAACCTGGTAAAATTTCTGGCAGGGGTCCTTCCTGCAGAAAACATCACCGTGATCGACAAGAGTGCTGACCACCTGCAGATGGTGAAGAAGTACGGGGTAAAAACGGTGGAGGCGGACCTGTCGGAAAAGGGTGCCTGGTACGATCTGTTTTCCGGGCAGGATGTAATCATCCATCTTGCAGCACAGATATCCTCACTCCATGATGAGGATTTTCAGAAGAACAATGTCCGGGCAACGGAACATATCCTCGAGGCTGCCAAAAGTGCGGGTATTTCAAAAATAATCTTTTTCAGTTCTGCCGCAGTGCTTTCTGTCAGAAAAGATCCGTATGCTGATACAAAGTTACAGGCTCAGGAACTTGTCAGGCAGAGCGGACTGACCTATTGCATTATACAGCCATCGCTGATGTACGGCCCGACCGATGACAAGAATATCGGGTACCTGATCAATTTTGCAAAAAAAATGCCCGTGTTCCCTATCCCCGGGCATGGCAGGTGGCCACGACAGCCCCTATATATTGACGATATCTGCCGCATGATACTTCATTTTCTCAACGAATTTCCGGAAAACAAAGTATATTCGATCAATGGAAAGGTCATATTTTATAAAGATATGATAAACACCGTGTTCCGCGAACTTGGCGGTTTCAACATGAGCGTGTCTCTCCCGATCCCGGTATTCAAATTTCTCATGGTCACGTACCAGAAATTAATCGGAAATCAGCAGTTTACCTCGGATCAGGTGGACTCCCTCGCCTCATGTGATGTATTTCCGGAATATCCGTGGTGGGATGAATTTCATATACCCGTCACATCATTTGGTGAGGGGGTCCGGCTGATGCTGCAGGAAGGAAAAACCGAATCATGAAAATTCTGATGGTGGTGGCCTATTTTCCTCCCGAGATCGGGAGCGCAGCCCATGTCTATGCCGACCTTGCACGGGCATTTATCAAAAGAGGTCATGAAGTTGATATCATCACCTCCTATCCCCGCGGCTATAACCTGAACACGGCGGACATGTCACGGGAGTTTCCCCTTGAAGAGGTGATGGATGGCATCTCCGTCCACCGGGTACAACATCCTCATACGCGGGATAACATTATCATCCGGGGTCTTGAGCATTTTTTACTCCCCGGATATTATTTCAAAAAATACCAGGAGCTCCGGAAAAAATTTGATGTGTGTCTGTTCTATATTCCTCCCCTGCCCCTGTATTACCTGGCACAAAAAATCAAACGGCACGACGGTACAGCCTCTGTGTTGAATTTCCAGGATTTTCATCCCCAGGAACTGACCGATGTCGGGGTGCTGAAAAACCCGCTCATCATCAGAATACTCGAGTATATCGAACGTGCAGCCTATAAAAATGCGGATTACATTACGGTGTTGTCTCATGGGGGTATTGATTACATTGCGCAACGGGGAGGAAATCCGGAAAAAATATCCCATGTCTATAACGGACTCCTCCTTTCGGACCACGAAAAAAACTTTTTACAGCACACCTTCAAGACAAAGGAGGGGATCGAAAACAGGTTTTTGATCTCCTATGCCGGTATCCTGTCACCGTTCCAGGGGATCGATAACATCCTTGACGTGGCCGCACAACTCCGTGATCACCCCGAGGTGATTTTTTATGTTGTCGGCGACGGCATGATCAAGGATCACCTCGCGCAACGGATTGCTGATGAACATCTTACCAATGTGAAACTGATGCCGCTGCAACCCCGTGATGAGTATTATAACATCATCAATTCATCCGACATCAACCTCATTTCCCTTGACGACAGGATGAAAGCGCCCTGCGTGCCCGGCAAGACCATCAACCTTTTTGCTGCCAGAAAACCGGTTATCGCGATTGTTGCGGCGGAATCTGAGACGGCCTACGTGATGGATTTGATATACCGGGACCTTGTCGTACGACCCGGGGATGTCAGTGCCCTGAAAAATACCATCGTACGGCTTAAAAATGACGATTTGCTCAGGAATACTGTGGGCAGTGCCCAGAGGCATTTTTTTGAAGAGCAGATGAGCCTTGAAGGAAATGTCATTGCCTATGAGCGGATTTTTGAAAACGTGGTGCGTGACCGGCAGGCATAACCACAGATACCCACACGGGATGCATGCACAACGGTATCGGTTCAGGACGGCTCCGGCAGAAAACGGGAATGGATGGACATGACTGCAGATATTCACAAGGATTTACAGCAGGCGTTCCCCGGTATTGAATTCAGGGTGGTTCAGAAATACCATTCCTTTCATTCGACCTTCTACCGGTTAGCCACAACGACCCCGTACCCGGGATTTCCTCCTGAAGTCCTGCTGAAAAAATACCGCAGGAAAAATACCTTTGACGCACAGGGTGAATATTTCTATCTGGATTCCTTTTACCAGAGGAATACCGATACCGTTGTTTCCTCACCGTTACCCCTGCTGATGGATCCGGTCAGACACTCCATGGTAATCGGGTTTATCCCGGGACATACCGTAAAAAACTGTCTGCTGAACGTAGTTCCGGCTGTCAGCCGGATCGATGATTATAATGATCGGTCAGCAGTGGCGCTGGCACGGTTTCATGCCGTTTTTATGAAACCCCGGGACACGGAGGTACTCATCAACAGTCCGTTGCTTGGCCCCCTGGAAGAAGATGAAATCAGGCAGTACACAACACACCTGTCGGGATGCGCCCTGACCATGAAAGTCCAGGCGTTTATTGATTTTTCCCCCCAGAACCTCATCATTGACGACGGCAGAATTTTTCTGATTGATTTTCCCGACCGGGAATGCATCTGCACCCCGCACCTGGACATCGCCCGCTGGAAATTTAACCTGAAATTCCTGAAGCAGTATCCGCAGTTCAGGTTTCTCAGACTGGACTGGTGGGATGAAGAGCGGTTATTCCAGCGGTTTGTCAGCAAATATTGTTCGGAAATGCAGGTCACCTTCAATCAAAAAGATGCACAGCTGATTGATTTCTTCCTGGATCGCTATGCAAAAAAACTCTTGTCCATTTATGCAGAATCGGATACCCTCCGCCTGAAAATCGAATACCGGTATCTGTCCGGTTTTTTACATTCACTGGCAGATCACGGTCCTTGTTGGGATGAGCGATGAGAGACACTGGCCGGGAACGGTACCGGGGAGGACAGAATTGAACGCTGAAAGGACACGGACACCGGGATTAAAAATCGGACTGATTGGTTCCTATCCTCCACCGTACGGCGGGGTTACCGTTCATATCCAGAGACTCATGAAAAAACTGGATGAATACAACATCGATTACGTACTGTACGATATATTAGGCGGGCAACACGAACAGAAAGACAGCCGGATTATCCGCATTCAGCACCCGAAACTCTGGATGCTGAAATTTTTTTTCTCGGGCTCTCCCGAAATTATCCATAACCATACCACGGACTGGCGGGGACAGGTGCTGGTAGGTCTTATGGGTCTGCTGGGGAAAAAAACCGTATCGACATTACACAGTGAACGACTGGTAAAGTCATGGAAGGATTACAATGTGATCAAAAGAAAGATCATCCAGATCGCACTGCAGTCCACGACCTCGCTGATTGCGGTAAATGCACATATCAGGGATTTTTGTGTATCCCTCGGAGTTGATCCTGACAGGGTATTTCTGATTCCGGCGTTTATCCCGCCCGAACCTGAGGAAAAGGACTTACAGGAACTCCCTTGGGAAATAAGGGATTTTATCGGCACCCATGACCCGCTCATTTCTGCCAATGCATTCAAAATAAAATTTTTTAAAAATGAGGATGTGTACGGGATAGATCTGTGCATCGGGTTATGCTCCCGGCTGAAACAAAACCGGGACACCGTCGGATTTGTATTTTTCCTGCCGCAGATCGGGGATCTGCACTATTTCAGCGATCTGCAGCAGAGGATCGCCGATCTGCACCTTCAGGACAATTTCTTGTTTGTAACAGAACCGTACCCGTTCTACCCCTTATTGCTGAAAAGCAATGTATTTATCAGGCCGACAAATACGGATGGTGACGCAATCTCCCTGCGGGAAGCGCTGTATTTCGGGGTCCCGTCAGTGGCCAGTGACGTTGTTACCCGCCCTGAAGGTACTATCCTCTTTAAAAACCGGAATATCGATGACCTCACCGATAAGGTACAGGATCTGCTGGATAACTACCCGTATTATAAGCAGAGGATGAATGCACTACCGCCTGGCGATTACAGTAACAGCATTGTGCAGGTCTACCTGAAGGTCGCAGGTATTCCGGATAAACCCCGTGCCGGTTGAGGTCAGGGGGCGGTACAGGGATGGGATGTTCGTTGTTGAATCAGAAAGGATGCAGTATGAACTACCCGGGAAGAATATGCAGGATTAAGTATATCGTACATTCCCTTAATACCTGGAGGCAACGATGACGGGTATTCCTTCAATGAATGAGACCCGACAGGTACCTGGTTCTGTAACGGTCATTACCGCCGGGGATGACATCGGAGTACGATTTATCCCGAATTTCGTGAAAGTCATCAATGAAATCGTAACGGGAGACATCTATGTAATCTGTGAAGACCCCGATGCCATTCATTCGCTCAGGCAAAACCGCTGCCATGGATTTAATGTCGCCGGTGCGTCGCGCTCACGGAATAAGTCATCCGTGAACCGGATACTGGATTATTTTTTGACAGAGATAAAAATCTCAAAGTTCCTCGTTTTTCATAAGAAAACGGATTATTATCTCTTTTTTCTTTCCGAGTGTCTGACCCTGCCTGTTCTCACCGTGAGGCTGATGGGAAAAGGTCCGGTACTGATTCTTGGTTCCTCGAACAGCAAACTGAGCGAGGCAAAGAAATCGTACCTGATAAAAATTCTGACCATAGAAGACCGGATAAACTTTTTTCTTTCCAAAAATATTGTCCTCTACTCGGCGCATATCCTCAAAGAGTGGAACCTCGAGAGACACCGGAACAAGATACTCATCGGCCACCGCCATTATATGGATTTTGAAAAATTCTCGATCACAAAACCATTTTCCCGGCGGGATAGGGTAATCGGGTATGTCGGGCGGTTAAGTGAAGAGAAGGGAATTCTGAACTTTGTTTCGGCACTCCCCGGGATTGTAAAGGAAAAGAAAAATCTTACGATACACATTATCGGTGACGGTCCGCTCAATGACCAGGTCCAGGCAGACCTCCTCCGGTACGATGTTTCAGGGCAGGTAGTGCGGATTGGATGGGTCCGCCACGATGAACTGCCCCGGTACCTGAATGAATTACGTCTCCTTGTACTACCCTCGGATACAGAAGGATTGTCCAATATCATGCTCGAAGCGATGGCATGCGGCACTCCCGTCCTTTCGACACCGGTCGGGGCAATACCGGATTTTATTACCGACGGGAAGACCGGTTTTCTCATGGAAAACAATGAGCCGGAAACGATTGAAAAAAATGTCATCCGGGCACTGGATTCCCCGGATACCGAAGAAATTATCATGCATGCACAGGACCTGCTGAAACGGGAATTCACCTTTGAGAGTGCAGTGAAACGATATCGGGGGATTCTTGAAAAATCCCGTTAACCGCTCGTCGTTACGTCCTGAAATGCGGGCATCATTGTCTTCGTTACCGATATACCCGATGAGGATGCCGGGGCAACGTTGAACTGAACCACTCCGGTATTGATTCCTGGTCATATCAGGGGACTAACCGGCCTGGAATTAAAAATACCGGCCATTTCATCTTCCTTACGAAGGATTATCGTAAAAGAGGGATGCCCCGGTGGCGGTGATGAGCCGAAAGAGAGTCCCCGGGAGTATCGACGTGAGTAAGTGTTATTATACATAATGGGATTTTTTAGTCGCAGGATTGTGACCAGCCCTGAGATCGTTCTCAGCGTCGGAAAGCCTTCTGAGAAAAAAAGGGGAGAACTGATTGAATTCTGACGATAGGAAAATCATGTTCGGGTTTTCAGGTCAGACACCCTCACGAAGAATTTCGTGAAAAAGGCAGATCCGGAACGGAGTGCCCATTCCAGGCCAAACAGATAACCGGATTTTCGCCAGATTTTTTCAATGCCCGCTGTTAAAAAAAGGATACTGATGATACTCAGGCAGTAGACTGTCATCTGGGCATCCGGGTCCAGGTTTTTAATAAATATCCGGTTCAGATACGGGAATAACAATAGTTCCAGGGCATAAAAAGCGTAATATGCTGAAAATGCAATTCTCCCGGTTCTTTCGAAGGGAGAGAGGAAAAAATCGAATCCTTTGATCCTGGCGTGACAGAAACTCAGCACTGAAAGAATACATGTCATTAATCCAGCCAGCAGGAGAAATCCCGGAAATTCTGTTCTTGCAGCTCCTGTTATCGGGATCTCAGATAACCAGAAACCAAGTGCCATTATTGCAACAAATACTGCAGAAAAAATAACAATTTTTCTGTTTTTCATGGGCAGATCATTCATTTTTTCATACACGATCATGACAGCCCGCCCTGTGAAGAAATAGGAGACAAAGGGGAGCAGTGGAAACGGGTCGCTGAAAAGGAAAGAAAACATCGTGGGTACCGGATTCAGGTAATTCACCAAAATGAATGGAACTATGATAAAGGGTACGTGGTATACCAGTTTACCGGGAATAACAATGGAAAGGAGATACCCGACTGAAATAACGAGAAATAATGACGAGTTAAATTCCATTGCAAATCTGGATGGAAATAACAGCACGCCGGCAAAAAAGATGCCCTGGGTAATTGCCAGGAGGATAATTGCTTTCCAGAATGTTTCAAGATTACGCACTGTTGAGTTTTTCTGGCGTTCTGTCCGTGAAATTACAAAGAGCTCATAACTGACTCCGGCTATGAATAAAAAAAAACCTGGTACAAATAAAAATTCATAATAATTGGATATATTCATGACTGTAGGAATGTCCCCGGCCACCATACCAATAACTGCAATTCCCCTGCAAACATCGACTGATGGCAACCGCTCCATGAAGTAACAGCAGTTCTTTGATAATAAGATATTTAAATCATTGATATTTTGACTTAGTAGAAACGTGCATGAACCTAGGGTTCGCACCCGAACGATGAAAATCATTACACCTTGTAATTTTATGAGGGCCCCGCCTCAGGGCCTCTCTGAGGCACGGCGGGGCAGTGCGGTGTTTACAGCTATACATTTTAGAAACTGATCCGCCGCGGGGGCGCCCCATCGGGGGCGGCGGGGTTCATCGCAAATAATTATGAAGAATAAAACATTCCATTACTCACATCTGTTTAATTTATATTCATGGGAAATCCTCAAACTATTTTTTTAGCGCTCTTCGGGGGCTACGGCATGTAATGCCTCCGCGCCTGCCGCTGTGGCACCCCCCCACTGGATGAATAACCCCAGAGAAGGTAATACAAAACAATCACAATGCGCAGGTGCGGTTCGGGAGGACAGGCACTGTCCCCTCCGTACTGTGGTGCTTTACCATTTGTTGAAAACTCAGGGTTACCCCAAAGCCGCTTTTTTAGTTCATTTGTATAAATTATTATTACGTCAGAACATCAATTTTATTCTGAGGGTTTTATAAAGCGCTTTACCCTTTTTTAAATAGTATCCAGGGAGTAAAAATGCTCAGAGGGCAGCGGAGTAACGGATATTCGGATTGTCGCGGATTTCCACGGATATCATATCGGAGGATGCCACGGGGGGGCAAAGTCCCCGAAAACGGTTATTTTTATTCCTTATCCGGTTGTCCTGATATGCCAGAACAGCTCAATTATTTGTTAATACCAGAAGAAATACCATCGGCTAACCCAGCCCGTATTTCCGGGTCAGGAGACGGATGCAAAGAAGGTGAACATCAGCACGACGATCATCACCAGCATAAAAAACAGTATGGCAATAGCACCGGCGATAGATAGCAATTTCCATCGGGATGCACCCGGGCGGGGTGGATTTTCTGCTGCCTCGGGCGGAACAGGGTGCTGCTCCCGGAAGGGCTGGTTTTCGGTATCCTGATAAATTTCAGGCGGAATGACCGCGATTTTACCAGGGGCTTTCAGGACGGGGGATCGATTGACCGTCACCTCTTCCGGTGAGGGGGTATCGCGGACGTATGCCGTACATCTGGCGCAGTATATCCTGTTTTCATCAGGAACCGGTTCCCCGCAGCGGGCACAGATTTCTACAGGGCTGATCCGTTTGATCGGAGCGGGTTTTTTCAGGAGCGGCGTATCATCCCGGACACTCATGGATTCCTTTTTTGGAACCCTGACACCGGAACCGCGTTCCCCGGCACTCGTTGTTACCCGGACAGGTGCTGATAACCTCGCGCCGCATGCATGGCAAAAAAAGGAGGTCTCGTCATAAGCCAGAGTATTACATTTCGGGCATACTGTTTTTGTCATTATAACTGTCCGTGAGTCCCTGTCATTGTGGTAGGTGTTGAAATGATATATTACCCACCTTATATGTGAATTTTATTGCCATTATGATTCAGGACCTGTTGCTGCCCCCGGGTTGTTCTCTGGCAGCTGATTCACCCTTGAACCGGCATCCTCCTGAGAGATTCGGTGGCAGGGTGCAAAAGTCATCATGCCTCGTGACGGTTCCGGGTTTGAAACCGAGTGTTTATTGGGGAGCAGGACAGGTTTATTAGAGAGGAAAACTCACCGGAATGCAGTGCAGGAAATTGATTGAGGGGCTGAGATTTTCAGGTACCGGAGACGGGCGCGGATACCGGGAAAAATCAGCAAACCCCTCTGCTCCATGAGGTAACGCAGTGAGGAATTTTCAAGAAGGTCAGGAAAGAATGCTCTCCTTATTGCCGGTATCTGCATGATCCCGTTCATGCGTGAGTTGGAATACATGTCCCGAATCCCGAACGTATCAATAATTTTTCTCCATGACCGGTGATCCGCATTGAACATGGCAAGCACGTTCCCTCCGGCATCCCGGATACAGATTGCGACACTGCTCATGAGCCTGACCCTGCTTCTTTCGGTGGGGATCATTGCACTGACACCACCGGCACCGGGGTATGAACTTTCCCTGTATGAGACGTATCCCCCTGTCCTCTGGGTGTTGCTCTCCGTTACTGTTTTTTCCGGCATGTACACCATAATCCGATCGTGTGAAAACCAGATGAGGAACCTGTATTATGGCTATTTTTCGATACTCTTCATCGACGCTCTGATTTTACTCCTTCCGATTATCCGGGGATATTATTCGATGAGTCGCGGGGAGGGGGATATGTACCACCACATGTTCATTGCCCGTCAGATCTTAGATTCCGGGTATCTGCCGGTAACAGATATCTATCCGGTAATGCACATCTGGTTGTCAGTTTTATATCATTTTTTACCCGATTTTATTATACTGACCCTGCTCTTCTCGATTGTTTTTTTCATCCTGTATGTCCTGTCACTTTATATCCTCGGAAAAACACTCCTTGGCACACACAAGGGGGGTATCCTGGTTTCCATCTTTGGCCTGCCCCTTCTTTTTTCCAACCTCCATGATGGTTTTATACCTTTTTTCTTCGCATTGCTCATTTTTCCGTTGATTTTATACGCATATCAGAAAATTACCGATTATCCCGCACAGAAAAACCGGTTCTATATTTGTCTGGTAGTCCTGTCGTTATTCATCGTTTTCTGCCATCCGATGATATCGGTTTTTCTTTTGATCATGTTTTCCATTTTCACCGTTTATGAATTGTTCAAAGGGCGGGCAACCGGGCGGCAGTCAAATATTGAAGCGGTAAATATTGTGGTCATCGTATCCCTGACACTGGCCCTCTGGTGGCTTCAGAACAGCCAGGCCCTGAATACCCTGCAAACGATAGCCGCGGCTCTTTTTGAGCAGGGATCTCACCTGTCAATATTTGCCCATCAGGTCAACAGGGTATCGACATCCAATGCTTCCATCTGGCTGGTGATTGATCGTTTTTTCAAAA
This sequence comes from Methanoregula sp. UBA471, assembly GCA_002495065.1. Classification (GTDB taxonomy): domain Archaea; phylum Halobacteriota; class Methanomicrobia; order Methanomicrobiales; family Methanospirillaceae; genus Methanoregula. The sequence continues at coordinate 33,512 of DADT01000064.1, forward strand.
TTTACGGGCCGGTCTGCCTGTATTTTTCAATTGCGCTGTTGTTCTTATTGTATCTGACATACCAGTATTTTCAGAACAAAAAACTGCACGAGACTGATTTCATCTATTCACTCCAGTTCTGTGCCGCAGTCTGCATGGGAATTGTCCTCGTTACCGGATATTTTGTCATCGCCGAACCCATCAGGGCAGCTTCGTTCGCACTGGTTTTTGCAACAATACTGAGCGGGTTGTTTTTTTATCGTCAGCGGAACGTGGGCGGACTCATGGCCTCAATTACCGTGATACTTACCATCGTATGCATGATGACCATACTGACCCTGCACACAAGTCCATGGATCGGGGGAACGAATTCAGCATTCACCTACGGGGATAAAAACGGAGTCGACTGGCTTTTAACCTACCGGAATACCGAAATTCCTGTGGTAAAAGAGGAACTATCGAATTTAAAATATGCACAATACTTTTACGAGGCAACAGATATCAGGAATTCCCGCAATGTGAGTGAGTATGCCTTTTACCGGAATCTGAATAAATATACGGAAGTCATTCCGTCACATTTCGGATATACCGTGAACCGTACGATTGGCGAATCATTTGCCTATATCCCGGAAAAAGAAGCGTATATGACGACAACAGAACTGATGAGACGGATTGTGGAAGCCGTTCAGGAAGATCGGAAAAGCCAGGTGAAATCGTTTACTGATGCAGAATATATCCGTTTAAAAAATGATCCAACGATAAATCTGGTGTATATGAGTAATAACTTCGGAGTGTGGACCATTGCCATACCGTAATGCCCGGATACTCCACTCTTCCGGATTTTTCAGCCTTTTTTTAAGGGGTACTCTCCTGATTCGGATACCGGCCGGAATGGTATGCATCCTGCATCCGGAAATACTGCGGGGAATCGTCACGGTAGACGTGAGTCTGGAGTTTAAGAATTCTCATCACAATGAAAATGTTGCGGTGAGATAAATGAAACTATGGTTTCCTGAAGTAGATATTCTCAAGGCTATAGCTATTCTGGGAATTGTCTTCGGGCATATAGATAATTATGTTTCCTGTCATGACGTGCTTCAATCTGGCAGTCCCTGGGATGGAATGATTGTCTTAAGTATATTTTTCTTTGTATCCGGATTCTTGCTGTCTCAAACCGATTCTGGTATCAGTTCCCTGCAGGATCTAAAAAAATTTTACCGGAAAAAGTTTGTCAGGATATATCCTTTATACTGGGCCGCTTTGGTAAGCCTGGTTATTATTTTCGGATTATTGCAGGTGAGTCCCGGGCATGTACAACCGTATGATTTCAGCCCGGACAACCTGCTTGTTCATTTCTTCGGGCTTCAGGGGATTTTTCCCTGGTATGAAATACAGTCAATGTGGTTCGTCGGGGTAATCATACTGTTTTTTTTCGTATACCCGATCATCGTATACGGATCAAAAAATCTTACCGGGATATTTGGAGCCTCATCGCTCATTTTCATGTTCCTGGTTATTCTCCATGTATGTACCGGGTTGATCCATAATGGTGCCTTAGAGTATTATCCACTTTTTATAGCCGGAATATTCATCAATAAAATCGTCTATTCTCCCAAAAAGATTCCTGATGAAAATTTCCTGAAGAATATTTTACATTCCAGCCTGATCCTGATTTTTGTAATTTTCCTGGTCCTTGCATTAAAAAAATTTAATCAGCTTCATCTGCAGTTATTGCCTGCAACAGGCGTTAAAATACTGTCATTCAGTGCAATGATTTTTTTATGCATCATTCTTCTTATTGCCGTCCGCCTCTTCGTAAAAATCCCGGGAAAAATTATGACAGGAATATCCCTGATTGCGTTTGCAACCTATGCAATATACTTATTCCACCACCAGTTTTTGGCAGTGTTTGCGCTCGTCACCGATTCGGTTATCCGGAACATAACTCTCCAGGACATGATTATCCTGACATGCGGGTTTGCCGGAGCGGTCATATGCGGGATACTTATTCAGAAAACTGAGCAGTACCTGTTCATGAACTACCTGTCAGCTCATAAACGGTAAGGAGCAACTGACAATTCGTAGATTTCTTCCAGCCTGACGATAACATGCTCCCAGGAATATTTTTTGACGAACTCCTTGTTGGTATCCGATATTTTTTTCCGCAGGTGTTCATCCTGCACCAGTACCAGTATCCTCTCTGCAAGAGCCCCCGCATCCTTTGCTTCAACCAGGTACCCGTTTGTTCCATCCGTTATGATTTCGGGTATTCCGCCTACCCGGGAGGCAACAACCGGTAAACCGCAGGAAAGAGCTTCAACAATAACCATGGGAAAGCCTTCGGACAGGCTGGGAAGAACAAAAACACCGGCCTGGTGCATAAAAGTAAGTACCTTCTCATGAGGCACTTCTCCGCCAAACCGCACACAGTCCTGTATACCCAGCTGGCTGGACAATGCTTCCAGCATGGCTCTCTCAGTACCATCTCCAATGATAATCAGCCTCGCACCGGGGATCGTATCATGGACCCGTTTCATCGCCATGAGAAGGTACCGGACCCCTTTGACCGGCTCAAGACGGCCGACATACAGAATGCTGTTTCCCTGAACCCGCTCATCGTTCGTGTCATGCACCGGATCCACGATGCTGATCCCATTCGGCACGACGAAAATGTCCCGGTGACAGATTTCCTGCATTGCCCTCTTCATGTCCTCAGTCAGGGCTATCGCGGCATCGGCATTTCTGATAATCTTTTCCGGGGTTACAATAAAGAATCCTTTCGGAAAGTATACGTCAGAACCCTGCCCCCATACCGCATAGGGAATCTTTAACAGTTTCTTTGAGAGCAGGGCCGGTATCCCGCTTGCAAGGCTCTGGGCGTGGACAATGTCGGGACCGATCTTCCGTATTGTCCCGATGATTGCATACCAGAAGAGAAGAATGCCCAAAATCCGGGTCTTGTTCAGGGGGATCCTGTGGATATGAAACCCTTTTTCAACCATCTCACCGGTCAGGTCCCCGGATGAAGAGGTGATGACATGCACGGTATGTCCCCGTCGTGCCAGCTGCTCTGCCATGAAGTAGGTCGCGATCTCTGTCCCGGCCTGGCCTTTCGGGGGGAAGTACTGAACCAGAATAGCGATTTTCAAGACGGATACCTCATCGTGTGTCCTTGTGCTCCGGATGCCTTTGTCTTACGTTTCTTCAGGAAAATCTGGATCCCGATCCATGAAAAATCCTGGTCACCGGTGTTTTAAGGAAAGTATTTTCCTTCCGATATAATATAACAGGGAATAATCTTTCTGGTAAATATAATGGGTGACCACCTGTCCCCCGAACGAGTCTTTGAACCGGTTTATACCCTCCTTCTGGGGATCGGGTTCCTTTCCGGTATAATATCCTCCCATGTCATAGGTGGTCATGCCGTGCTCTTTTGCATAACAGATCGCTTCCCAGATCATCAGCCTGCTTGCACTGCTGATGATTTTATTCATGGTGCCGGTTTCCTCAAGTCTTTTTGAAGAATTCAGGATTCCCCGGATATTTTTTCCGTCGTTTATATAAAATTGTCCCCCTAACAGGTTCCCTTCGTATTCAGAGACAATCAATATCCCGTTCTTTTTCATAAACCCGATATCGAGATTATAGTCTGACAACCCTTTTGCCTTTCTGAATTCGGAATTTATCGTATAGAATGTATCGTAATCCTCGTTCATCCTGATTATTACCCCGTTCTTTTTGGCAAACCCTATTAATTTTTTACAGGACCGGTCCATTTTTTTCCAGATCGTGTCAAGGTCCGGGGTAAGATCGATTACGATTGTGGTGAACTCTTCTTTGGAGAACCCTTCGAGATCGACATCCCTGGTACATTCATAGAATGTTACTCCGTCGTACCCGGTTACGTCGAAAGGGGCCTCGCTGAACCATATTTTTTTGGTCTTGAAAATAAATTTCGACTCATCAACTTCCAGCATGGTTATTCACCCGTATTCCGACCCGGATTCATCAGGTCGGGCCATTTATATAACATTATTCCTATACTGACCGTATACGAAATTATTGTTGCTGCCATAGCACCGGAAAGCCCGAATATCGGAATGAACAGGAAACTCAGCAGGACACTCAGCACGGCCAGGACAACCGCGGCATATGAGGTGATCTTTACCCCGGCTACACCCACGGAGTTCAACAACTGACCATAGAGCATATCAACTGAGATGCAGACACCGGCAGTGGCAGACAGCAGGGTGAGAGGCAGATCAAAAGGATACGCACTGCCATACATTTTCAGGATAATATACCCGGAAATCAGGGTAAACAGCCAGCCACCCGCAATGAACAGGACGACAATCTTATTGATACGGGCAAAAAGCATTTCCTTGTTCCGGCACATGGATGCAACCGGGAAAAAAACGGTGACAAAAATCGTTGAAAGCAGAAGGATTATCGTGGTAAAGGAAAACGTGTACGCCCAGTAAATTCCCACCATCGCTACCGGCAGGTACATGTTTAAAATAATTTTACCGATATTCTGATAAAACGCGGCGGAGATGCCGCCTGTCAGCGAAAAGATACTGTAGGTCTGGAGTTTTGCTGCGCACGGCCTGCTGAACTCCGGCCGGATATAGTCTCTCAGGAATGCCAGAAGTATTCCGCCGGTAATTCCATAGGCAATCAGCATCGAGAACAGTGCGGATGTGTAGAACAAATCCCTGAACACAAAGACGAACACCAGAAATGAAAATAACAGTATTGCCGAGTATATCGGCTTGAACAGCGAATATTCGTATATCTTGTGGATGCTTCGCAGGGTTTCTGCCATGAGATTATAAAACACAAATAACACAGCGAAGGCCAGGGAAAAATAAAAGATATCTTCCGATATTGAAAATACTGCCATTACCTGCCGTGAAAAAATAAGATACACCACAACGGATACTGTCGTGAACAGGAACACAAGAATGAAGGTGGTTGAAATAATCTTTCGCTGCCGGGGAAAATCGATTTTTTCGCAATTGTACTTGACAAGAGCGGTGGTGAACCCCAGCGTCATGGGGATATACAGGAACATGGCCACCGACTGCACCAGGGTGAAAAATCCATATTCCGATGGTCCCAGCCAGCGGCCTGCAAGGATATTGAAGGCAAAGGAGAATACCGTCGAAATGAGCGTCCCGATACTCAGGTACGAGAGATTTTTTATGAACTTCTCGACATCGATGCTTACCTTCTCGTGGAACACCCGTTCATAAAAATACCCGACTATCCCGATGATTCTGGTAAAAAGAGGCTGGATCATGCTGACCTTCGGTGCAACCGCGACAGGAGAGCCCGGACACCCACCGTTACCATGTTCCTGTTCATGCCAAGGAGATAGGGACCTATCAGCGTGGAGGGGTGTACGGGACCGTATTCGGGGATTTCGGAAACGAACCGGAAATGAACATTTTTATGTACGGACATGAACCGCAGCACCTCATCCATGATCCGGAGAAAATATGCGTCGGTCATGCACGGGGAGTGAAGACACATGTGGAACAGGGGCATCTCCTGCCGGTAATATTCATCAAAACATGCCTTCAGCCATGAGAGCCCCATACGGGGAGCCGCTTCCGGACTTGCGATGTGAGCGGGAAACATCTGGGAGACGGGCACGATCAGCAGGGGGACCGATCCTTTCTCCTGGTAATCGTCCCCGCTCGGGTGGTACGGCATGCAGATGCGGGGGAGCCTGGACCAGTCATGGTGGCAGGGCGGTGAGTGGGGGGTGGCTGAGCAGTCCCGTTCCATGCCCGCATCTACCAGGGCCCTGACCGTATTGTTGTCAACCGACCACCTGCCGGACACAAACGTCGTAGGTCTTGTACCGAATTTGTCCTCCAGCACGTCGGCACCGGTCCTGATCATGCCGAGTTGTTCCTTGTAGGGGTAGCCTGTCAGCACGGTGGAAGACCGGGACTGCTCACAGTGTTCACGGAGATATCTGTCACCAACCTGGAAGGTGAGGTCTCCGGTCCGGAATTCCTCCCAGCCGGGATGGATGTGCAGGCCGATTTCGTGCCCGGTCTCCGAAGGAAAATATTCCACGACCTCGGGCATCACGGCAAAGGTGATTTTTGCATCATAGCGACCGGCGACCCTGACCAGGTCAGGGACTGCCTGGCTGACCCCCTGAGTGGCCCGTTTGTCATAGACCACCTCGCGGTTATGTACATACCCGAATTCTGTATGAACGACTATGACAACATCCATGTTCCAAGACCTGGTGACGGTGATATTCCCGAGATGTCTATAACTTCCGGTAATACATCCCCTTTTCTTCAGCTGCCTGCCGGTCCACCATCCCCCTCACGTCGATAAGAACCGGATGATCATTCGTAAACCGGGAAATCTCCGCAATGCCCATCTTCCTGAACTGCGTATGAGCCACTGAGATAATCACCGCATCCATCTTTTTATCCAGCTTCGGGAGCGGGATCGTGCCAAAATGGGCGATCACCGAATCGGGAAGGAGGGGATCATACCCGTACACGTTCACGTCGTAATCCCGGAGTTCGTGCACCATGTTCTCGACCGGAGATTCCCGGATATCTGCGACATCCTCCTTGTACGTCAGGCCCATGATGAGGACATTGGACCCCTTGATGGTTTTTCCGACTTTATTCAGACCCTTGACCGCCATCTCCGCGACATACTTGGGCATGGAATCATTGATGGACCGCCCGGCAAGGATAACCTGGGGATGATAGCCGACTTCCTTGGCTTTCTGGACGAGGTAATACGGATCGACGGGGATGCAGTGACCACCCACCATCCCCGGACGGTACGTATGGAAGTTCCATTTGGTACCTGCGGCTTTAAGTACCTCATCCGTATCGATACCGAGCCGTGAAAAGATCATGGAAAGCTCGTTCATGAGCGCAATATTCAGGTCACGCTGGATATTTTCAATGACCTTTGCCGCTTCGGCAGTCTTGATATCAGGCGCCCGGTAGACGTTGGTGATCAACCCGTAGAGCTCGGACAGCAGGTCAAGAGACTGCCTGTCCATCGCTGAAACGATCTTGGTGATATTTTTCAGAATGTGTTCCTCGTCCCCGGGATTGATCCGCTCGGGAGAATACCCGATTTTGAAATCTTTTCCGCACCGGAGCCCGGATTCTCTTTCGAGGACAGGTCCCATAATATCTTCGGTAACCCCGGGATACACCGTCGATTCCAGGACGACGATCGCCCCTTTCTTCAGGTTCCGGCCAACGACCTCCGAGGCAGTTATTACCGGTTCCAGGTCCGGGTCTTTTGCCCGGGTGACCGGGGTCGGTACGGCGATAATGACAAAATCCGCCTCCCGTATCCGCCGGGGATCGGTGGTTGCTTCGATCGTGTTTCCGGGCTTCTTATTCAGCTCATCAACTTTGTTCTGGTCTCTGCGATAGCCGATCGTGCGGATATGGGAGGAAAAATCTTCTGCAAGGGGCAGACCCACGTATCCCAGACCGAAAACGCACACGGTTTTATTGAGGATTTTCTTTGAAACCACGACATACACTCCGTTTTAGTAAATCGCTGATATATAGTAATCAGCCTTTCAAGAAAAATGTATTCAAGCACAATTTCATGACAAAAATCCGGCACCTGCGGGATGGAAACAGGAGGGTCAGAATACTCTCAGAGCGGGGTCCGTGGCAATGGACGGAACTGCACGGCAAAAACGATAATTCCAGGATCCATGGTACCCGGTTACGGATGAGAAAAGCACGGTCCTTTATCATACGAGCGTGCGGCAGGAAGAGATCATTTCCGGTACCACGCGATGGTCTCTTTCAGCCCTGTCTTAACGGTATATTCCGGAGCATATCCGAACGCCTCCTGTGCCCGCCGGATATCGGCAAGTGAGTCCCGGACATCACCCGTCCGTGCGGGCTCATAGAGCATCGGTACGGTGATGCCGATGATGTCCATAATAAGAGTTGCAAGCTCGTTGAGGTCGATCCGTTTGCAATAGGCCACATTGAATACACCCTCGGCATCACTCTCCATAGCCCGGATATTTGCCTGCACAACATCCTTCACGTAGGTAAAGTCCCGGGTCTGACCGCCATCACCGTAGATGGTGGGAGACTCGTGGTTCAGTATTTTCGTGATGAACTTCGGGATTACCGCAGCATACTCGGATTTGGGATCCTGGCGGGGTCCGAAGACATTGAAATACCTGAGTGAGAGTGTCTTTAACCCGTATACTTCTGAAAACACCTTCAGGTAGTGCTCCCCGGTAAGCTTGGATACCGCATAGGGAGAGAGGGGGTTCGGGGTCATGTCCTCGCGCTTGGGAAGGGTGGGGGTATTTCCGTAGACCGAGGAGGAGGACGCAAACAGGACTTTTCGCACGCCGCAGTTACGCGCCGCATCCAGGACATTCAGCGTCCCGGTAACATTCGCCTCATTTGTAGCAAGAGGATTTGCAATCGAGCGTGGTACCGATGCAATTGCCCCCTCGTGGAAGATGCCGTCAGCTCCCTCAAAGATTTTTTTCAGCAGGGGAAGATCGGTGACACTGCCCTGGACAAACGAAACATTTCCTTCTTTCAGGAACGGCTGGATATTCTCCATTTTCCCGGAAAACAAATTATCGAAAATTACCGTCTCGTGCTCCTGCCGTGAGAGTTCTTCCACGATATGCGAGCCGATAAAACCTGCCCCGCCGGTTACAATATACTTCATGGTACTGACCTGGATATGGTATATGATGGGGACAAATGGTCACCGGAAGAAAAAATCCGGTTGATGGTATCCCGAAGAGATCTGATCTGTACTACTATGGACTGAATAATATTTAATGACGTATCTTTAAGCCCGTATTGTCAAAGACATATCGCGAAAAACCGGGCGGTGTGATCTGTGCATCAGCTCCATGGGCATACGAGTGTGTGGTTGCCTTCGTGAGGTAATCGCCGGAAAATTTCGGGTACAGTTCCCGGCCGATCGTACCTGAATAACGGATAGTCATATGACCACGGATTTCCATGGACATCCTCAGCGGAGATGCTACAGTACCGGGGGGGACAACACCCCCGAAAACGATACAACGATGATTTCTCCGGAGATTTTTGCCCTTGCACTATGCTTTGCCCGGGTGAATATCCCCAACATGCCTGATTTTTAAACTCCGCAGTACAAAAAAGTATGATGGCACTGAAAAAAATAGCGTTTTTCATAGTCGCTCTTGCGATTTTTATCCTTACTATTCCCTGTGCTCAGGCAGCAGAGCAGAATTATCTGGTATTAAAGAATGAGTATATCCGTAACCATCCCGGACAATCACTCCTGCCGTTTCCCTGGGAACCGGTCACGTCAATAAAAGTCCTTCCGTTTAACTACGAAATTCCTGCAGCTCCGGGCAATAATTTATCGATAACGGCGTGCCGGAACGAATTTGAACCCGCCTCTTTTATTCTCCGTGCCCAGAAAGATCTGTCGGGAATAACTATCGACGTACCGGTGCTGTCGGATGCCCGGGGAAACACCATACCGTCATCGGCGCTGGATGTCCGGCTGGTGAAGGTATGGTACCAGGCAGCCCCCGATACCATCTATCTTAAAACTGCGGGCTATTATCTCACCCCCGAACTCCTCCTCAGGGACGACAGCCTTATTAAGGTGGATTATGGGACGAGGACCAATTACCTCAATGTAACACTCAATGGCGTCCAGCAGTATATCGATATCAGTTCTCCGAAAGCGGCGGTTCCCCGGACCGCCCAGTTTCGCGACGCCACAACCCTGCAGCCGTTTTCGCTGAAGGCAAACGAGAACAAACAGGTCTGGATCACCGTCCATGTTCCCGGCAGCACCCCGGCCGGGAACTATTCCGGGACTCTCACCATAAACGCCCCGTCCCAAACCCCGGTTGCCATGAACCTCAGCGTTACGGTCCTGCCCTTTACCCTCGAACCCGCACCCATCGAATACGCCCTGTACTACCTGGGTGACCTGAATCCCTATTTTGTCGGGATAGAAGATTCGGATAAAACCACCGCCAACATGGTGCTTGAACTGCAGGACCTGAAGGACCACGGGATTGCATACCCGACGCTCTACTGGCATACTACCGAATTTCTTGACCAGTCACTGACATTACGGGACAGGATGGGATTTTCAAAAGATAAAATCTATACGCTGGCCAGCTCGGATGATACCCAGATCGGGAACCCGACAGATACTGCCGGTCTTGCCCATGCAGCAAAAATCGTGAGAACAATGAGAAACTTTACCGAATCCCATGGATATACCAGTACGTTCTTCTATGGAATCGATGAGGCGATGGGTGCCGATGTTACCGCGCAAAGAAAAGCATGGCAGACCGTCCATAATAATGGAGGGAAAATGTATGTGGCCGGTGATAAAGATTTAATTGACCTTGTTCCCGACCTCCTGGACCTCGTGGTGCTGGGGGGCTCTCCCGACACAAGCCAGGTTGCGCGGTGGCACAGCAACGGGAAACGGATCTATATGTACGGCGACCCGCAGTCAGGGATCGAGAACCCGGAGATTTACCGCAGAAATTATGGTATGTCGTTGTGGATCGCGGGATATGATGGCACGATGCCTTTTGCGTACCAGCATAAATACGGTGATATCTGGAATGACTTCGACAGCCGGGAAACCCATTTCCGCGACCACGTATTTGCCTACCCGACAAGCAATGGGGTGATTGATACCATCCAGTGGGAAGGGTTCCGTGAAGGTGTTGATGATACCCGCTACGTGGCCTCGTTAATTAAAAAGGAAGGGGGAAATACATCGGCCATGACGATAGTCTCTGCAGGATTATCCAAAGATAAGAATTTGACGTCACTACGAAAACAGGTAATCGAACAGATCCTTTCTTCATCTGCTACAAAATCAACTCCTGCTCTGACACCGGTCACAACTCCGACTCGTACACCGACACCCGCCCGTACTCTGACGTCCACGCCGACTCAGACACCAACGCCAGCCCCGTCATCTCCGGGCACTCTGTCGGCAGTCATGATAGCATTATTCGGGCTGGCTGTCTTAACGGTGAGGTACTGGAGAAGATAAGAAAGGTATCCCGGACTCATTCCTTCCCCCGGCAGGAAAAATCATCGGAAAATAATTTCAGTCTATCCGGCTCGAAGAAAACCGCGATCTAGAGAGTCAGGTTGCCAGGGATTTCCCCGGAATATCACGGGGGATGCCACAGTGGCGGGGGGAGATCACGGGATTGAAATAAAGGATGACTGCTCCGGAATGTATCTCCTCCATTTTCAAAGACATATACGGAGAATTCCTCAAACAAGGGATATACCGGCTGCAAAAGACCGTGGACAACCTTAAAACGATCCACTGATTAGTGCCGGAATCTCTTGGATGCCCGTTTCTGATTATTATTGAGGGAAGAGCACTTTATTCAGATTGACAAAGAAGTACGATAATTTTTTGTATAGTCTGCTGTTGATTTTCGAATAGAAGTATGACGGTTCTGTCTGCCCTCCATAGCTCAGTTTATAGGTATTGATTGAGCTGTTTTTCGGGTCCAGGGAAATCCCGCCCCAGTTGAAGGTCCTGATCGATTTTTCCCTGGCGTAATTGATAGCCTGCCAATGGAGGAGACAATTTGCAAAGTTTATTAATTTCGATGTCTCTTTATCGACCGCCAGTCGTTTTGATGTACTGATCCACGCCAGGATGTTCTCCTTGTCTTCAAGATATAAATGCCCGCTCAGGATTTCTCCATTCAGCTCTGCGGTAAACAATGTCCCATACTTTTTCATTATTTTTACCGTTGGTACATCAAGGGCAAGCATGGCCCCGATGCGTGGCGTGAAATTTTTCTGTTTCACGAACTCTTTTGAAATCGCATAGAATTCATCGAAATTTTCATTGATTTTCCAGGTGATATTCTCTTTTGAAGCCCTTTTTATTTTCTGTCGTAATTTTCGGTCCATGTTATTCCAGATTTCCTCGGAAGTCCGGGTTAAATCAATGGTGGCGGTTAATTTCTCCTCGCAGGTATACCCCGGCAGATCGACCTTGTTTTTACAGTATCTGAATGTCACCACATCGAAGGTATCATCGGTATCATAGGGGAATTCGCTCAGAAAAATATCCCTTTTATTAAAAATAAGGAACGGATAGTCAATTATTACTGTCATGAGGATCCTGACTTGTTTTACTTTTTATGAACCTTAACATATTCAAACTTTTTCATTTCGTGTCAGGCCTGAACCTGGCCTTTCTTATGAAATCCTGCCCGTTCAGGGTGATTGAAACATAACTTCCTGTCCGTGGATGGTGTATAAGTCCTTACGGCCTTTCATAAAGGGAGTCCGGGGTTGCTGAAGATTTCCGGGGACAGGGAAAATATTTTGTGGTTCCTGATTCAGAATGGGACTATAAGAAAACAACTGATCTGGCAAAAATCCGCAGTGTAACGGTGTCAACAGGGGGGATTTGTTAAATACGTCTTATTTAATATACTCTATGAGTAATGGGGAATGTACCTTGACGGGAACAACGTCGGATAAAGCATCACCTTCTGCCGTACCGGACCTTCAGCCTGGCGAATGGGTGGAGGTTCGGTCCATTGATGAAATATCTCAGACCCTGGATGAGAAAAGAAAATACAAAGGCGTGATTTTCATGCCGGAGATGGAAAGTTTCTGCGGGAAAAAATATAAGGTTTTTAAAAAGGTGGAAATAGTTAAACTGGAATCGACCATGGAAATCAGGAAATTAACCACACCCCCGGTGTTACTTGAAGGCGTGTATTGCAACGGGGAATACCATGAGGGTTGTGACCGGGCCTGTTTTCACTTCTGGATGGACCCGTGGCTCAAAAGAATACCGTGATTTCCAGAAACACTCCGGAATTTTACCGGTATTCACGATCAATGACCGTGATAAAAGGAATTATGCACAGGAAAATTATGTAACTGTGGTATCCCGAATTCATGTTACTCAGTTGCTGCTGGGTAAAACCCTATCAGACGCCACAAATTTTTCCGACTTGTGAGGGTGACCCCCTCTCTCCCCCAGAGGGGGAGGCAGCCCAAGGGGTGCTGTCCCCTTGACCCCCGTGCAAAATTAAAGTGTTGAAATAACATTCTTGCCCGGCGAGGCCCCGACGAGGCGGCCGAGCGACCCCCGAAGGGGTGGGCTTGCTCAAATTATTGAATATTTTTGTGAAATGATTTCGGGATAGGACAGGAAAATTATGTAACAGATAAATTCAATAGGTTTACCCATGGAACCGGATACCACATCGTGTAACTTTCTCTATCCTGAAGTCATCGCTGCAAGCGTGCCCTATGATTCGCTTCTGGTCCGAATGCAGAAAGCCGTTGAGGCTTACGGGGATTCTGCGAAAAAGAAAATTAAAAAAATGGTATACCCCAAGAAAATTATCAAAGAGATAGAACCCTTAAACCTGCAGCAGGATGAATGGGTGGAAGTATTGTCCATCGATGAAATTTCCCGGACCCTGGATGATAAAAGAAAATACAAAGGCTTGTTGTTCATGCCCGAAATGCAGAAATTCTGCGGGAAAAAATTCCGGGTATTTAAAATTGTGAGGACCATTAAGCTGGAATCAGACGGTGAGATCAGGAAATTAAAAACCCCCAGCATCTTCCTTGAAGGCGTATATTGTGATGGTGAACGTCATGAAGGGTGTGGCCGTGCCTGTTTCCACTTCTGGAAAGAGGCGTGGCTCAAACGGATACCGGCCACGCAGTAAAATGTCTGCGGAAAGGCATGGTCATTTTCCCTGCCTTTCGGCATGCGACAATGGTTAATGGTCACCGTTCCCGGGATAATCTCTGCGAAACAAGCATAATTCTGCTGATTTTGTCACCGGGCATCAGATATCGGCTGGGTATCGGGTGTGCTTAATCCGCAGCCTGGGCAGAGGGCTGTTGCTATGAGATATTGCCTGATTTTTTCCCCATGATGCCCTATCCGCAATAGTTTTTTTCAGCTCCGGAAAAGATCATGCAGTGAAAAGGCTGTCCTCCAGAGGGTCCGGAACCACCCCCGGTGATACCAGATGCAATCATTTCATCGGGTGCATCTCACCTTTTCGCAGGAAACTCCCGACAACAAAGCACGGGTTTGCGGGACCAGTCACCGGCATGACAGATTCCCGATGTGAAAGTATCAGAGCATAGTGCCGGGCCCTGATAGTTCGTTTTACCAGCCGGGAAAAGATCATCGCAGGGAAAAAAAGGTTGCCGGGCAGAGCTGGTATGAGAGGGTAATCCGGACCGCACCCGACATACCAGATGCCATGCATCGCTGCCTCGCCAGCGTATATATAGGAATCAAAATATTAATTAAATAAGGAAGATCCAAACGCATCACAAAACCGGAGAACAACGATCTCCACGGGGTCTTTCTGTTGTGCACGGGTGGCGGAACAGATACGCGGTTGACTGCAGATCAACCCATCCTGGTGCAAATCCAGGCCCAGTGCTTTCTCTCCACTTGTTTTATCCATTTTTTGATTATTTTGCCGGTATTTTAGCGTGGGAAAAGTATCCTCCGTGCACAGTGGAGCGGGTATAGAAAGATAAGGAATTCGGGATATTTCGGGTTTTATCGGTGAAGGGGCGGCAGGGGAGATCCGAATCCGCAAAAGATGGGGGAAATCCGGATGCACCACGCAGAGTCAATAAATACGGTATCCGGGGATCCGGAGACAAGGGATATCCACCGGCGGTTCAGATTTTTCAGGATACATGATAGCCCCTGCATTGCGGAGATTTTTTCATTTTTTATAAGACGATCCGCGAGCAGGCATCAAATATATCACGGTAGAGAAAAGAATGGTGAAGAGGAGTGAGGTGAGGCAGGGTGCAGAGAGGAACCGAAATTAAAGCAGGGCATGGGATTGTGAAAATTGTTCTCCTGTTAGTATTGCTGGTATTCGTAATCTGGCTCTTTTTTTTCGGAGGGTTATATTCCCTAACGGGGATTAATTTTTAGGAGGTGCAACGCATCCCTGAGAAATAAATCATCCGGTTTTTTTAAAATATTCCCCTCACAGCGGTCCTTCCATGACAGAGATCGGTGAACTTTTGTAGAAATGAGGGACATTATATATTGAACGGGAATCTTCATGAGAACCAAACAGATCGCTATAACTGCATTTGCCCTGTGGCTTGTAATCATTTCCTTTTATATGCTCTTTTCCGGGCGGTTTGATGTGGCGCTTTTCTTTGTTCTTGGATTTATGGGGTTCCTTGTAATCGTCGTGCTTACCGACCTGCGATATGTCAAGCCCGGTTATCAGGGGTACGTCAGGTTTCTTATCTTTGCCGGCATTGTCCTCTCAGGGGTGGTCATCGTGCTGAAACTCATGGAAATCCTGGGACTGCAGTTTATTTTCTGATGACTCTGCGCTGCTCCCGGTTGCTTTCCGGACCGCATTCACCAGGAGAAATCTTTTTCACATTCATTGACCGGGTGCCTGGGGGAAAGGGCTTTATTTTTCATGAAAATAACCGTTATTCGGTGCACAGTTACCCCTGCCCGCAACCGTGTGGTACCATTGCAATACAGTATTTACTAGCGGCAGAGGGGAGTAACCTGGTTACATTTTTTCATTACAGTCTGAAAGAACAGGAAACAGCTTTTGTAATAACAGATAAAGACAATACTAGGTAAAGGAATGTGGAATCCAGGCACTCTGCCGTGAAAAAAATGAAAAAGATAATTCTCGACAAGTACTCCACTGCTGCAATTCTCCTGATGACCGCAGCAGTAATTCTCGTTGCCCTCGCTCTTATTACCGACCTCGGGGAATTCGTTACCGCGGCTCTGGTGACCTCCGGGACAGCGTGCGCCCTGACGGGAGTGTTTATTCTGACCTTTACGAGGGGTGAAACCGTTGATCCCCGTTACATGGGAACCCTTACCGCACAATGGTGTAAGAACATCTGCAGCATAGAATCCGATCTTGGAATCACCGGGAATGCCTATTTTCTCCCCCCTCGTGTCACTAAAGAATCCCGGGTGATGCAGTTCAATCCGACCCTTACCTACAGCGGCAGCGATATACCAGCAAAGGACCCGTTTACAAAATCCGGGGCCGGCGGGCTGATCATCACCCCATCCTGTGACCCATGGATACAGGACCTCAGGAAACGAAATGCACTGGTAATTCCGGATAAAGAGGATGAATTGATCGTTCTCATCCGTGAAACAGTCGGAGAGGTATTCGAGTTTGCATCACGGGTTTCCGGAAACTGGCGTGACAATACCGTTACACTCACGTTTCATGGGTATCAGTTCTCTGAGGGCTGTAAGGCCATTGCTCATGAATCCGAAGAATTGTGCGCAATGAATCCCTGCCCGGTATGCAGCCTCTGCGGGGCATTGCTTGCGGAGGGGACTGACAGGGTTGTCACGGTTGATCAGTGCTCAATAGACCCGGCATCCCTGGTTGTCACGGCGGTCTTTACGGTGCTGCCTCTCCCCAGGGTTACAACGCCTCCCGCTTCAGCACCCTCAGAATCCCGGTAACCTGTGTTGATCCTGCCGCTTTTTAAGGTTTTCAGGATCATAATCACTTTCTCCGTATAACGGATATCCTATTCCCTTGTGCTTTTCCGACTTTTTGGAAATTAGTCCTTGGAAAAAACAGGTTGGCAGAAACGGGCATGAACGGAGTTCGCACCCGAACCATGAAAACAAACACAATGCCTGCGGCAACAGGCACACAATGGAAATTGAATACCCTCGCGGGGTGAGACGTTAAGTCACCTATTTCCCTATTAAATCATTAA
Source organism: Methanoregula sp. UBA471 (assembly GCA_002495065.1). Lineage (GTDB taxonomy): Archaea > Halobacteriota > Methanomicrobia > Methanomicrobiales > Methanospirillaceae > Methanoregula. Next base: position 50,302 of record DADT01000064.1, read on the forward strand.
ACTATGTAATTTCAGGAGGGTTCCCGCCTCAGGGCCTCTCCGAGGCACGGCGGGGCAGTGCGGTGTTTGTAAAAATACATATAGACACTAATCCGCATCAATCCACGGTGGTTCATGGACTAAAAGCCGTATGATCATTTCTCCTCACGCTGAATCGCGGGTGTAATGGGAACATATCTTCTCAATTTCGTCACAGGCGGATATGCAAATACAGTCCCGGAGTGTATGCGGTTTCCCGGGAATCATAATGTATGATCGTATTCCCAAAGAATAAAAACACGGAAAATTAAATCAATTATTAACAAGCGGAGTTAGATTCTCCCATGAAACGTAACCCTGCCAGGTGAATTCCTTATGAAGATTTTCAGGTTTATAGCTCTAATCATTATTATCTGGTGTATTCTGGCGACAGGATGCGTCGGCCAGATAAAACATGAAACCAATGAAACACCGAATAAAACAGCCACTCCTACGAATACGTTCGCTCCTATCTCAAATGCCTCAAATGCGTCCAATGTATCCAATATTACCGTTACACCGGGACTGAAAGGACCATTGAGGGTTACCATCGGGAGCTGGGATGCTGACCTCCCTGTAACAATAGATAATACCAGTGTCGGCATGGTGACGCACAATAAACCCCTGGATCTGATGCTTGAAGAGGGGAACCATACCGTCAGGGTTTGCGCAGGAACCATATGCCTGGAAGAGGATGTATCGATCCAATTCGCACGACAACGTCTTGTTGACTTTGAGGCCCGGTTGTTAAACGAGGTGGTATTTCCACAGCCGACAGCAAGAATCGTCAGTTATTATCCATCCGGAGATGAATTCACGGTAACCGTGGAGTTCATCAACCCCTCGGCAAAGGACCTCACAATGTCCGCACAGGTCCAGTTGTCGTATACCTATATTGAATCAAGATCCAATAACAGGGTGGGTAGCGGCGCCCAGCGTATCGTAACTGCCAGTGTGAAAAGCGGTACCCGTGTAATGCAAACCGTGGATCTTAATTTAGCCAGCGGATACAGTTACGTCTACTCTATACCGACTATGTCAGGTATTACTTCCCGATGATTAGCCGGGATAGATCCCGGGTCTTTTTTTGTTTGTCTGATTATTATCTGATGGTGAATCAGAACAGTCCTACCCGGATCCCTGCTGATTATATTCAAGAGGGATGAGAAAGGGATTGTTAATGCTTTACTACACCCGGTTAATCCGCCAGAATCATCCGGCAGAACGGGTGCGTGACCTTTTTTTCCGTCGGAGTGAAACCAAACGGTGCACCCATGACCAAACGCATGCCTCGTTTCCATTGATACCCGGGTCATTGAAGGGGCAACGCCGCCGCCCCGATGGGACGCCCCC
>DADT01000019.1 GCA_002495065.1 Methanoregula sp. UBA471
CACCAGCAGGGCATCGTAGTCCCCGATGATCCTGCATAGTTCGTCTTCTTTGAGATCGGTTTTGACATCAACATCGCACGCCTTTTTCAGGATCGCGAGCCCCTCTTCAGCCAGCGGATCGCTGACGAGCACTCTAAAGTTAGCCATAAAAACCCATACTATATCTGCACCATACTTAAAGAGGGTTATTCTTCTGACGAGGGCAAAGACCCTGGCCGGGACTAAATAGTCCCCCTTGAAAGGATAAAATCCGTGCCAGATATAAAAAAAACACCGGTGATGATAATTATTATACAAAAGAGGTCGACATCATAAGTGGTGCGAGCATGAAAGAGGTCCCCAATATTCTATGGCTCGAAGAGATCCGGAAAGAAGACATACCCTCGGTCGGAGGAAAGGGAGCATCCCTTGGTGAGATGGCATCCATCGGTCTTCCCGTCCCAAAAGCTTTTGTTGTCACTGCCCAGGCTTTCCGAAGGTTCCTAGTCGAGACAGGTATCGAAAAGAAGATCTTTGCATCCTACGAAAAACTCGATGTCGAAAATAATGAGGCTCTTGAAAAAGCTGCCAGCGGCGCAAAGAGTATGGTGCTCAAGGCAAAGATGCCGGCGATCCTGAAAGACGAGATCCGGAAAGCATACAAAAAAATGTCTGCAGGAGATCTGATCGTAGCGGTCCGGTCGAGCGCAACTGCTGAAGACCTGCCGGATGCGAGTTTTGCAGGACAGCAGGAGACCTATCTCAACATTAAAGGCGAGTCAGCTCTTTTAACCGCCGTGCAGATGTGCTGGGCTTCCCTGTACGGGGCGCGGGCGATCTATTACCGTGCAAAGCAGGGATTCGATGACCACAGCGTGAATATTGCCGTGGTAGTCCAGGAGCTGGTACACTCGGAAAAAGCAGGAGTCATGTTTACTTCCCACCCGATTACCGGAGAGCCCCTCACGATTATTGAAGGTTCCTGGGGACTGGGAGAAGCGGTTGTCTCCGGTACCGTATCCCCGGATAAATACATCTTTGATCAGCGGTCGCAAAAAGTGATGGACGTACTCGTCTCGAACAAAAAAGTCGAGATCATCGCTGACGGGGACCACGGCACAAAGGTAGTGGAAGTGACAGGTGCCCGGCAGGATACCCGTGTGCTGTCCGATGCAGAGATTGACAAGCTGGCAATGTACGGCAAGATAGCCGAGGACCATTATGGTATCCCACAGGATGTGGAATGGTCAATTGTTGGCGGGACCATATACATCCTCCAGTCCCGCCCTATAACTACTATCGGGAACAGGAAAGAGGCAAAAGGCATGTCCACTGAAAAACAGAGTGCAACCATAATTCTGAAAGGACAGGGAGCAGCACCGGGTATCGCTTCAGGCAGGGTCGTTATCATACGGGATGTTAAGGACACTGGCAGCGTAAAAGAGGGCGATATTCTCGTTACCAGGATGACGAACCCTGACATGGTACCGGCGATGCGGAAGGTTGCAGCCATTGTGACCGATGAAGGCGGGATGACATGCCACGCCGCGATTGTAAGCCGCGAACTGGGTACCCCGGCCGTCGTCGGCACGAAAACAGCTACCCATATCCTGAAGACCGGACAGGTGGTCACCGTTGATGGCGAGATGGGGCTCATCTATGAAGGAGAGATCGCCCACGCAGCTCCCGCCGCGGCAGCGACTCCCCAGCAGGGAGGTGTCGGACCGGCCGCTATCATTACTGCAACATCGGTGAAGGTGAATGTCTCCATACCGGAAGCGGCCATCAGGGCCGCAGCGACCGGTGCTGACGGTGTCGGGTTACTCCGGATCGAGCACCTGATCCTCGGGCTCAACAAGACACCGGGCTGGTTCATCGCCAACAACAAAGAGGAAGATTTTGTCAGGGAGCTCCACGACGGTATTAAGATCGTGCTCGATGCATTCCCCGGAAAACCCGTGTGGGTAAGGACCCTTGATGCACCGACGGACGAGTTCCGGAACATGATGGGGGGGGAGAACGAACCCCATGAGCATAATCCCATGCTCGGCTGGCGGGGAATCCGTCGTGACCTCCAGAGCCCTGACCAGTTCCGGCTCCAGGTCGAGTCCTTCAAGCGTCTCTGGAAGGAGGGTTATGACAACCTTGGCATCATGTTCCCCATGGTCTCCCACCCCGACCAGTTTGTCGCGGCAAAAGCGATGATGAAGGCGTTCGGAGTCGATGTCGAGAATGTTACCCTCGGCATCATGATCGAAATACCGTCAAGCGCGATCATGATCGAGGAGTTCATCCGGTGCGGTATAAAGTTTGCATCCTTCGGAACCAATGATCTCGTCCAGTACACGCTGGCAATCGACCGGAACAATGAGAATGTTGCCGACATGTACCAGCCCCAGCACCCGGCGGTACTTCACCTGATCCACAACGCGATCCAGGTATGCCGGGAATATAATGTCGAGTGTTCGATCTGCGGGCAGGCCGGCTCCGACCCGAAAATGGCCATGTGGCTTGTCGAGCACGGTATTTCGAGTATCTCGGCAAACATTGATGCGATTGCCAAGATCCGACAGGCAGTTGCCCGCACGGAAAAGCGCATTATTCTTGAGGCTGCGAGAAACCGCGATGCTGAATAAGGGTTGTTCAAAAGAAGAACTCTTCTCTTTTTTCTCCCAAAAAAAAAGGGAGGATATCGACCACAGGTATATCCTGAGCTCCATGTGCACCATCCCCCACCCTGTTGCAGTGCAGGCGCATACGATGTTCATGGAGACAAACCTTGGGGACCCGGGGCTCTTTCCCGGGACGGCATCGCTGGAACGTCTCCTCATACAGCGGCTTGGCACCCTGTTTCATGATGAAGAGGCAGGGGGATACGCTACCTCCGGCGGGACCGAGTCCAACATCCAGGCACTTCGTCTGGCAAAAGTCTTAAAGACTGACATTGCAAACCCGAACATCGTCGTTCCCGAATCTGCACATTTTTCATTCAGAAAGGCATGTGACCTGCTCTCCCTCGAGATGCGGACCGTACCCCTTGACGGCAATTTCCGGATGGACGCACACAAAGCAGCAGAACAGATCGACAATAACACGGTCTGTCTTGTCGGTGTGGCAGGTACTACCGAGTATGGCATGGTTGATCCGATCGCTGATCTTGCAAAAATTGCCGATGCGCACGATCTCTTCTTCCATGTGGACGCGGCCTTTGGCGGCATGGTGATACCCTTCCTGAAATATCCAATTCCCTTCGATTTTGCACTGCCCGGTGTTACCAGCATCGCCGTTGACCCGCACAAGATGGGTATGAGCACAATCCCGGCAGGCTGCCTGCTCACCCGGGAGCCTGACATGCTGCAGACGCTCAACATCGATACACCGTACCTCTCGGTTAAGCAATGCTACACACTCGCCGGTACCCGTCCGGGTGCTCCTGTTGTCGGGGCACTTGCTGTGCTGGACTACCTGGGCATTGAGGGAATGACAGCGGTTGTTTCCGGTTGCATGAAGAACATGGAACGCCTGACAGCCGGTCTGGAGACCTTCGGCATTATGCGAGCTGTGGCACCTGACGTGAATGTGGCGACCTTCGCATGCAGGGATGTACCCGAGCCCTGGAGGGTCTCATGGACAAAACAGGGACACATGAGGATCGTCTGCATGCCCCACGTCTACAGTGACAGGATTGAGGCATTTATAAAAGATACTGGTGAAATGTATGCTTGAAAGACTGGTAGCATCCCTTGAGACATGCCCGATGGTAAAACGGGGAGATTATAACTATTTCATCCATCCAATCACCGACGGGGTACCGATCATGGACCCGGCACTCCTCCGGGAGGTTTGCACAGGGATGGTCAAAATGCTTGACCTGGGCGGTGTAGACAAAATCGTCGTAGTTGAGGCGATGGGCATTCATATCGGTTCGGTCCTTTCTGTCATGACCGATATCCCCATGACCATCATGCGAAAGAGGCCGTACAAATTGCCCGCAGAGATTGCCGTCCACCAGACAACCGGCTATTCAAAAGGTGAACTGTACCTCAATGGCGTTTACAACGGAGACCGGGTCGTAATCATTGATGACGTAGTGAGCACCGGCGGCACGATGCGAGCCCTGTTAAAAGCCCTTGAAATCGCCGGCGCCACGGTCGTGGATGTCTGCATTGCTGTGCAGCGGGGTGACCCGGATATCGGACGCCCGTATAAATCACTCGTAAAGATTGAGGTAACAGACCGGGTGTATGTTGTTGAACGACATCTCTGACCTTATTGAACGCCTGAAGAAACGGGGAGCCCGGAGGGTCGTCCTCCAGTTCCCGGAAGGCCTGAAGAGGCGTTCGGCAGAGATGGTTGCTGCGCTGAAGGAGGCCGGTTTTGAGGTGGTAGTAAGTGGCGATCCCTGTTATGGGGCCTGTGATCTTGCGCTTGAGAACCTGGGATCTTCGGATGTGCTGGTCCATTTCGGGCATGCCCCTGTTGACGAGCAGCCGAAGGTAATTTTTGAACCATGGGCTGTTGCATTTGATGTAACAGTTCTCGAAAATGCGCTTCCTTTTCTCAGGGGAACCACCCTTGGCCTTGTCACAACCGTCCAGCACGTCGGGCTGATCCCTGCAATGATCACGTTCCTGCAATCCAGAGGCATTACCTGCACCGTTGGAGAAGGCAGCAGGCGTACTCCATTCCCCGGACAGGTGCTCGGGTGCAGTTTTGCAGCTGCACGGGCAAGCGGGGCAGACGAAATTCTTTTTGTGGGTACGGGACTCTTCCACCCGACCGGCATTGCGATCGCCACCAGGGCACGGGTGATTGCACTGGATCCGCTCTCAGGAACTGCACAGGAAGTTCGTGGGGATATCCTTATGCGCCGCCGTTTTGCAGTTATCGAAAAAGCCCGGGGTGCACGGACCGTAGGTATCATCGTCAGCACCAAAAGCGGCCAGAAGCGTGAGAAACTTGCAGAGCGCCTTGTGCGGCTTTCGGACAATGCTGTCATCGTGACCATGAGAGAGGTCACCCCGGACGAATTGCTGAACCTCGGGTTTGCCTGTTACGTCAACACGGCCTGTCCCCGTCTCGCGTACGATGACCAGGTGCGTTTCCCGGTGCCGGTCCTGTCACCACAGGAGTACGAGATCCTCTGCGGGACACGTACATGGGACGAGTACGCCATTGATGAGATCGTATGAAACTCAAAAATCTTGAGATGGCACTCCAGCGACTTTCAGGATATTCCTGCCCGCGTGCCGCTCTCGAACAGTACCAGACACCGGCACCCCTGGCCGCACGATTGTTGTTCCATGCACTGATGAAAGGGGATGTCAGGGGAAAGAAGATATGCGACCTTGGGAGCGGGACCGGCGTGCTCGCTATCGGGGCTTCCCTGCTTGGTGCAGATCATGTCCAGGGAGTGGATATTGACAAAAACGCAATCCTGGTGGCAAAAGAAAATGCAGAACTGCTTGATGCCGATGTTGAGTTTATCGTGGCTGATGTACGCGATGCGACGCTTCCTGTACGCCTTGGATATTCTGACACCGTGATCATGAACCCGCCTTTCGGGGCGCAGAAAGCGCATGCCGATCGCCCGTTTATCGACCTCGCCCTGACCCTTGCTCCAGTCACGTACAGCATCTTTAATGCAGGCTCAGTCCAATTTATAGAAACCTACACAGCGGAGCGGGCGGAAATTGACGAAAAAATCGGGGGAATTTTTCCCATCAAGCGTACCTTTTCCTTCCATACGCAGGATGTGCAGGAGATCGGGGTTGAGATACTACGCCTGAAACGGAAACAACAGTCCACCCGCGTACCATAAAAAATACCATAACGGGACTTGCCGCGGCACACCTTGTCACCGATATCTACATGCCGGTGCTGCCCGCTATTCTCCCTCTGCTCATCGCAACTCACGGCTACTCCTACCTTGCGGCCGGGCTGCTCGTGACCGCATACAACATCACCTCGTCCTTCACCCAGCCTCTTGTCGGATGGCTCTCGGACGCAAAAGGTTTCTCGGTAAACATCAGCATCAGTCTTCTGGTGAGTGCAGGATTTATTGCTCTCATGGGAATTACCCAGAACTACTACCTGATCATGCTCCTTGCGATCATCGCAGCGCTGGGACACGCCTGTTTCCACCCGACCGCCCTGAGCCTGGTCAACCGCCTCTGCATCAGCGAAAACCGCGGACGGATCACCTCGTACTTTGTGGTAGGCGGTAATTTTGGTTATGCGATCGGGCCGGTTCTCACCGGGCTTCTTGTTTTCTGGCTGGGGCTCCCCGGGCTCCTCTTCCTTATTTTCCCGGCACTGTTCATGGTGCTTGCCCTCAGGTACCTTCTCCCGGGCGGGATCGCCGGGGCATGCCAGTCCCATACCAGGCTGGGATCCACAGGTGGAAATGACCAGTCGAAAAAACCGTTTGTGATACTCATGATCGTATCGGTTCTCAGGGCCTGGGCGGTCTTTGCGGCGATCACTTTCCTGCCCATGTTCCTGGTTACCCGGGGATATGATCTTATGACGGCAGGTATCATCATGACCCTGATGCTCCTTGCCGGGGTTGCCGGGCAGGTGATGGGGGGGCAGATATCCGACAGGATCGGCAGAAAAGAGTTCATGATTATCGGTCTTGCCGGAGCTGTTCCTTTCTTTTACCTTTTCTTTGCAACAACCGGGATCATTGCGATCATTGCCATTCTCCTGTTTGGGTTCTTCCTCTGGTCGACCTTTGCCGTCGCTGTTGCGATGTCACACGAACTTCTTCCGCAGAACGTAGGACTCGCCTCCGGTATGATGCTGGGTCTTGCAATAGGGTTCGGAGGGCTTGGCGTGGCGGTCAATGGAATGATTGCTGACCATTATTCGCTTGCTGCTGCACTGGGAACAATCCCTGTCCCGATTATTGCAGCGATGCTGATTATGTTTGTTCTTCCCTACCCGTGGAAATCCCTGTCCCAACGTGCCGTACGGTGAGAGACCAACGGATCGATACCATATCCTTATATGGACGGTTCACAGAAAAAGAGAGTTTGAGGAAAAAATATGGATACGATGGGAATCATCTCGGTCATCATGGGACTTATACTCCTTGCAATCGGCGGTCTTGCAATAGGGATCTTTCTTCCGGAAGCAATAATTGCGGTAAAAGGGTTAATCGGGATTGTCGTAGTGCTTGGGGGACTTCTTGTACTCATCTTCGGTCTCTTGATCGTCAATGATTAACGACAGGAAAACTGGAGCGTGCCAGAGAAGAAACCGGAAAATAATTATTATACTTTGACGACGAGGCACTGGGATCCGGCTGTCTCGAGGACCGGTTCTGCCTTGCCGTAAAAAAAATTGTCAAAGGCTTTTTTCACGCCGGGGGCGGTGATGTAATCATGGGAAAGGAGGATACCACCGGGGCTCATGCGGGAGTAGAAAAACTCAAGACACTGCTTGGTGCTTTCATACGTATCGACATCAAGATTTACCATGGAAAACATTTTTTCCTTCACCGGATCTGATGTGCCCGGGAAGACGCCTTTATAGAAAAACACATTGTTATCATTTTTCAGATAATCTTTTACGAGATCGCACGAGGCGGCAAACTTACCCTCGTAAAAAGGCCAGACCATATCTATATCCTCCACTTTTGGCAGGCCTTCAAACGTATCGAAGAGATGGAGGTGCTTTTCTCCCTTTGCCGAGCAGATGATCTTTGCTGAACCTCCCTTATACACACCAACTTCAGCAATATCGCCCGGCACTTTCTGCGTCTGCCGTACGGCCATGTAGATGTTGTATGCCTCAATGTCTTCCAGCAGCAGTTCCGTTTCGGACCGGATCTTTTTCAACGACTTTGCAAATTCTTTACGATCCTGGCTGCCGTAGTGGGAAAGCCGGCCCCGGTTTGCAATATCGTTTCCCAGGAATGGCTCAAAAAAAATGAAGTTCCTGAATTTGAGAAGGTATTTGCTGGGGAGAACGGAATCAAATACCAAAAAAAGATTCTTTTTGGGAAACATGCTCATGCTTTTATCAGTTTGTCCTGCTTGAATTTATAAGATGAAGGTCATATCCCCGTCAGTTTTTTTCTCATGCGCCGGTTGGTGGCGAGATATCCGGTAATGACCGCGACAACGAGAAGGATGGCTGATGTCATTATTGAGACAAGGATGGCAAGTCCCGAGATATAGGCCACGATAACGGAGATAAGCCCCAGCCCTCTTCCACGGCGGTACGCCCCTATGACAGAGATGACAAGCAGGACCGTAGGCAGGATAATAAGAAGTGACCGGAACCCGGGATCGGAATATACGGTCCCGATGATATCCCCTACTACATTCAGGATCACCGCTTCAGGATCGATACCGATCGCTGTCCAGACTCCGGATATGAAGCCAAGACCGATAACAAACTGCCAGATATATGCCCGGGATTTTTTTGCCATAGTGTCAGTTCCGCTCATTTCCGGAAACGGGATCCGGATATCTCAGGTTAGACACTTTTTTTAATAAATGAGTCGGAACGGCTTTGTCAGGCTTTTCCTACACCGCCGGATTCTGCAATAACCAGCAGTATTACGCCGACTACGGTGAGCACTATGCCAAAACCAAGCACAGGTACATCCTGCTGGAAAAGAAGGAAGATACAAAACACCAGTCCGGCAAGGGGGAACAGGGGTAACCTCCCAATCGAGAGCGGGATGCGGAAAGGTCTGGGAGATTCCGGAGAATGGTACCGCAGGAAAATGACTGCCGCGTTGATCACTATAAAGGTGACAAAGAGCGTGAAGTTGGTCACGTTGGCAATAAAGGCGATGTCACCGGAGAACAGGAGCGCGATCGAAAGGACACCGCAGAACGCTATGGCAGTCCACGGGGTTCGCCTGCCCGGGTGAACCATGGCAAAGCGGGCAGTTAACCGCGACGACCCTGCCATCCCGTAGAGGATCCGTGATGATGCATACATGGACATCAGGGCGGTATTGGCCGTAGCAAAGAGGGCTACTACTGCGATAACGATCGCAGCATCAGGACCGAGCGTACCGGATACGATATCTGAGAACGGGGCTGTGGAAACCGACAACTCCTGCCATCCCAGTAAAGATACAACGGAAAGGGCAACCAGTACATAGAAGATAACGCTGATAACAACAGCGAGGATCAGCGCTTTGGGAACTGTAGTCTCGGGCGACCGTGTTTCTTCTGAAAATTTTACCATGGATTCAAATCCCTGGTAAGCAAAAAAAATCAGGGCTGATGCAGCAAAAAGTCCGGAAAAACCCCGGGGCATCTCCCAGTAATTGACACTCCCCAGATGTGGCAGGCCAAGTGCAATAATGAGGACAAGTCCTGCTGCTTCTATGAGCGTTGAGATCACCGCAACCCGGGCAGTCTCTTTTATACCATAGCCGAGGAGGACGGTCAGCAGCACGAGAAGAACGACTGCAGAGATTATCAGCGGGACGTTTGTCAGGGCTGCGAAATACCCTGCAAACCCGAGTGCAACCGTGGCAGCTGCGAGGACCCCGGACAGGAAAACCAGCCAGCCGATGACAAAGGCAAGACGTGTATTGAATGCATTCGCGATATAGTCATACTCTGCTCCGGCTTTCGTGAACATGGAGGAGAGTTCTGCGTAACTCAGCCCCGTCAGGAGTGCAATGATCGCGGAAAGCCCAAATGCGAGCCAGAGCGCATTTCCTGCAAGTCCTGCAGCCTGACCGATGAGAACGTAGATGCCGGCTCCCAGGATAATCCCCACACCTGACAGCGTTACTTCAATAAGACCAAGTTCGCGCTTCAGAGTGGGATTTAAGGATTTGCGGTCCATGGAGATCCTGCAATCTCCCGTTTTGTTTCATGGGATTAAAAGGAATCGGGGGACAGAATACGTGAAAAATATCCCGGTCAACGGATCGGATCAGCATCAACATCCATTTCGTCGAGAAACGGCATCAGCCCGGTGATGAAACGAACAGGTGTTCCGACAGGTGTTCCATATCGGGGAGACTGCATCTCCCCGGTATTTACGACCTCGATCACGAGCGGAAAGTCCCGCATAGTCTTTTCGAATGACGGGTCATTTTCACGGGTAAATCGAAGGAAACTTCCGACTGATATAAAGGGTCGTCCGTACTCCGGCACCGGGTCAAATTCTTCCAGCACGGATTCCAGGGTCCTCGTGCGTGCGAGGTCTTCTTCAAAAAACAGGTAGACTTCGACGTCATATCTCCGGCTTATCTCGTCCAGCATGCGGATATCGAGCATACTTCCCTTCATGGCACCAAGAGACCGGAGCTTCTCGTCAGTTGTACTCCCGGGAAGCGCTTCCCATGCTGCATTCTTCTCCATATAAGGAGGTTGGAGGTCAGGAACAGTAAAGGTATTGGATAATTTCACATAAAACGGCAGAAGGGGTGAATTTTGGCACTCCGGATAATTCCCGGATAATTCTCCGTATTATAACGCAATTTTTAAGAATTAAAAAATGGCTCTGTTGAAACATACACGAACGGGAGTTCACACCCGATCCATGAAAATCATTTAACCCTATAATTTTATGAGGGCTCCCCGGCTCAGGACCTCTCCGAGGCACGGCGGGGCAGTGCGGTCTTTACAAATATGCTTACTGACACGGATCCGCAGCGGGGGCCCCCGTCGGGGGAGGGGTTCATCACAAATAATTAGAGAAATAAAACAATCCAATAATCACATCTGTTTAATTTAATTTTCTGGGAAATCCTCACAATATTTCTCTCAACGCTCTTTTAGGATTGCGACACGTAATCCCCCCATCCCCGCCGCTGTTGGCATCCCCTCTGAAGCGAAAATTTCAACAAAGGTAAATACAAACACCACCGCAAAGGGCAGGGGGGTTTTGAGGGGGGCAGGCATTGTCCCCTCCGATAACGGGTGATTCGCAATTTTGTTGAAATCTCAGGGGTTCAACAGAGCCAAAAAAATCATATTTTTTCATGGCTATTGAAGAAATAGATACATAAGAACCGGTAAAGTGAATTAAAATATCCTGACAAAGACGTCGTGAACAATATTTGCAAACCAATTTGAAGCGTCACCCGCCTGTTTATTTAATTCTTCTACCGATGGGTAATTCACCCGGTCACTTGTTGTCTCTGGCGCTGGAGCAGGTTGGAGGGCAGTAAAGGTTGGTTTTAATATACATTCATTATTCAAAGGAATCAGTACCGCGCTATAGCTGTAAGGATTTCGTTCGGGTATAAAATCAGATTCTGATATGGTAAAATTATACGTTATTGATCTGTTGAGAGATATTGAAAAGTTGCCATTTTCGTCAGTCCTTGTATTCCAGATACTTGTATTCCTACCAGGAATAAAACCCTCCGAATATTTCGATGGATCATAAGAAATTGTAATAATAGCATCACTCATAGGTCTGTCAATTGCATCAAACACACGACAGTGTACGGTTTGCAACTGCTTTTCGGATGTGGTTTGATTTGAGATGCTGGAAGAATTACCAGATTCCGAAGTGCAGCCTGTAAGGGTAACAAACATCGCAAGCAGTAATAGTACGAGAAATTTTTTCATATTGATTCCTTTACTTTTTTGTTAATCTGCGGAGCTGTATCGATACCCGAAACCCAATTCTCCCATTATTTTTTCCGGAATTTTTATCTTTGCTTCAGGATTCGGGAAGAATACTATTTCTATTGAAAAGGCATGAACGGGAATGGTTTCTCACCCAACCATGAAAATCATTAATCCCTGAAATTTATGAGGTCTCCCGCCTCATGACCTCTCCGAGGCACGGCGGGGCAGTGCGGTGTTTACGAATATGCTTAGAACACTGATCCGCCGCGGGGGCGCCCCGTCGGGGGCGGCGGGTTCATCGCAAATAATTATGAGGAATAAACAATCCATTACTCAATCTGTTTAATTTAATTTTCATGGGATTGGTTTTTTTGAAGATTGTTGTCGGATAATTCGAGTGAAAACGAACGGAAAACAATAACTGACCGCTGACGACTAAGAAAAAGTGCAGAATGCGAGAAAAATTCACGGTTAAAAATCGTTCAGATATTTCCCGGCCCGGCCTGTTTTGGAACAAAGGCATGCCGGATAAGATCCCTGCTGAACGCTGAAGGAATCACCCCGGTACGTGCGTAGGAATAGAGAGCCGTGACAAAGATGCCCTGCATTGCAGAAGCAACAACCGCAATAACAACAATGAAGATGAGGAAAAGGACCAGCGCAATTCCAAAGAGCATCATATTTCCGAGAGCCAGTGTTGCCAGCACGCCAATTGCGCCAATAAAACCGATTACAACAAATATGAGCATAATAGATCCGGAACCGACAATACTTTCACCCCATGTCTTTTTTATAAGCGATACGGACTCTTTTACCGAGTCCAGCACTCCTTTATTCTCAAGGACAAGGACAGGAACAACAAAGAAGGTTACCAGACTCCAGACACCCCCGACCAGTGCGGTGGCTATCCGCCCGACGATCCCTGCCCGCCTTTCAATGAGGTGCAGGATGATCCCAACGGTCGCAGAGATGAGTGCCCATGCAAGAATGGCGGGAAGGTGCCGCGAAGCATTGGCAATTCCTTCACCAACAGACATCTCCCGACCGTTCAGGTGGGCATTCACGCAGCTTATCAGTGCCGTATTAAAAAATATCACCACGAAGTAACTCGCTGCATAAAATGCAAACAGGATTACCATAAAGAGACCGGACCCTGCCGCTGCCGGACCCATGAGGATTTCTGCAAAAATGAGGGGCAGCGCAAAGGTGATGATGACAACCAGCGTCACCAGACCTGATAGTATCGGGAATACGAGTAATTTTTTATTTTCCATCAGGATATTCCAGCTCGCCTTTACCAGCTCGATACTCCTGCCAATACTTTCAAACATAGGATCGGTGTGGGATGTGAGATGAGATGAAGGTTATTAAAAATCAGAGGTGATATGTCACGCCTGGGCACTCTGTGGGGCGCTACGGTGAGAAGGGAATTTTTTAGCGTGATTCCTGATGAACTGCAGTTGGAAATCCATGCTTAAGGGAACAATACTGAACTCCGGATCTATGGATACATCCGGGTATAACCATGGAGCCTGGTGATTCGGCATTATCACACGGAATGTGTCAGATGGCGTAACGCATCCGGCACCGTTTTCACAATGAACAGAGGGTTTTCCTGATTTGTGCCCTGGAAATATATCGTTTGGGGGTTTCTCATAAGTACGGGTATCAGGTTCAGACCATTACAAACTCACTCAATATCAACTGCATCCGGTTATGATAATGATTATAATAAAGGATAGTAACCGGGTGGCCCCGGATTTACCGGACCATCGCATCCCGGATAAACACCCCTGCCAGGTTTATCGCCTGTTCTCCTTCTGGTACCTGCCAGGCAAATGCCTGCCAGCAATGGAACATCCCTTCCCAGAGCTCAAACTGGACAGGGACACCTGCCCAGCGTGCCTTGTCAACAAAAGAGGCAATATCTGATAATAACAGTTCGTGTGTCCCTGCCTGGATATAGAGCCGGGGGATGCCGGAAAGGCGGGCGTAAACGGGAGAAGCGAGGGGATCTTCAGGATTATGCCCGGCAAGGTATGCCGTCCGGATTGCATTGAGTTGTGCCGGGGTCAGCCAGTCATTATCAATGTTCTTTGTCACCGATTCACCGTCAAAAAGCATAGTAACAACAGGTGACATGCAGACTCCTGCCGGCGGAAGGGGTAAGCGCTGGTCACGTGCGGATAAAAGAAGATCAAGCACCAGCGTTCCCCCGGCTGAAATACCTGCGGGTATTATCCGGTGAGACGGTAAACCGTGAGAGAGGAGATATTTATATGCAGTGATGGCATCCTCTGCCTGAGCCGGGAATACATGTTCGGGAGCCAGGCGGTAATCGACCGAGAAGACACGGGCCTGTGCGGCTTTGGCAATCCGGGCGCACAGTCCCAGATGATCCTGTGTTGAACCGAGATTAACACCCCCGCCGTGAAAAAAAAGGACGGTCTGATCTGCTACTGCTTCAGGATTGCTGATCCAGTAACCCCGCAGTCCACGGGCAATTTCTACAGACTCAGTGGCCGGAAGTTCAGATTCTTCATCCTGCATTTCGCTTATGAACGCAGAAGAATCCTGCCGCACCAATGAAACCGGCTTTCTGAAGTCCGGTGCATTTGATTTCAGACGAGTGAGAAGGTCTGCGGACTTATTCGGGATCATTATCTTTGGTTATGGTAATAGGGGAAGATAAAATGAGGGTATCAGATGCGTGGGAAAATACCTTCTGCTGAGTATATGCGGTTTACCGGGATACGGGAGTTGTCATCCCCGTCAACCTGATGCCAGATTCATGAAAAATTATATAGGGGAGTACACGATCCTAACAGATGCGCATACCTGTGCGCAGAAGACTCGCCCCTCATTCCCTGAAACGTGGGAATCACGGATGACGATCAATTAACCCTGGATGAAGAGTATGAGCTGATGATATGGTTGAACATGCATTCGGAAACCTGATCTATACCTTTGATGCCGCTGCCGGGGAAGCACTCGGCAAACGGGAAAGTCATACCCCAAAAATTGATGCCCCAGTACGAGTAAAACCAGATGAAGCCTTTGACCTGAAAGTTACTGTCGGACCGCACCCGAACACCGTTGAACACTCGATACGGTGGATTATGGTAACTCTTGAAGAGGAGGGAAGGGCTTTTAACCCGGTAGTCCTGGCCAAGGTCTCATTAACTCCCGTTACAGCACAACCGGAAGTTGTCCTGAAGATGAAATTGTCCAAAGGCGGAATTATCCATGCCGTCGAATACTGCAACCTCCATGGCCTCTGGGCCGGGAAAAAAGAGATCAAGGTCCAGTAATTTCCTTTTTTTCTTTGAAACAATGGCAGTTAATTCTGAATTATAATGAACGGGAAAAACTCCCTGTTCAGATTAACGATAAAGTTTCGCGGAGCGAGGCGCCGGTGCCACGCATTATTTTATAATCACAAAAAACAGGTATAGAAGTATACTATGCCTGAAAATACTTCGAACTATCATTTAAACCTCGAACTGATAGTAACGCATCCGGTGATGGAATCGGTAAAGAATTACAATATCAACGTGCCGGAGATCTGTATTAATGCGATACTCAAGGAGATTGAGAGGTCCGAAAGTATCACCGGGGCTGTTGCCCTGACGACGGCGTCAAGGGAGATGGAAATTCAACAGCTTAAGGAGGAACTCCGTCGAATGCAGGAAAAACTGGAGAAAACTGAGGCAGAGCTTAACAAACCCAAGTTCTGGCGCAAATAAAAAACGTTTCTTTTTAATTTAATCATTCATTTTTCTGTCCAGGTAACAGAGGTGCCGCTGGTAAGAAAGTATTCTCTTCCCGTAACGACATACATAAAGGATTCTTTCGTCATGCGGGTTTCCGGATAACCCCTCATAATTTTTTTCCAAAAGGACATGATAGCGGAGCATCATCAATCTGGACCTGAGTTCCACGCAACCCGAATTAAGAAGTTAAAATGCCATCCATATCAGCACTTTCTTATCAACAGATGCCGGTTGACCCTGCATACCAGGAACATAATCTGCCGCAAACAAAGGCTGTTCGTTTTGTTACCGTCAAATAATTCACGGTATTGCTGTGATTTATTTTAAAAGATGTACTAAGCCGGTGTCATTACCCGCCTGAACCTTCAGAATTTTTTGAGAATTGATATGAGCGATTCATCATGAGGTACATATTCATTGTCCCGTTTCCTCAACCCCGTTACCAGTTTCGGAGCATAAGTGGGGTGCATCCCGATAATAAAGAAAACAATGGCAATAAGGATAAACCCGAACTGGGCAACATCAAGAAACACACCATGCACAAAGGTGAAGAAGAACACATCAATTGTATTGACGATGGCATAGATAAGCAGGAAGGACAAGCCTGCCAGAAACTCGTACTTATTCCATTTCACTGAAAGAACAACAGCGGTGAATGCAACAAGTACCTGAAAAAAACTATAAAGTATTATACCCGATTCAACGAGTGCGGAAAACATTCCAGGGGCTCCTTACCTGAATAATGATAATGTGGATATACTTAATGGTTGGTGAAGAATTCAAAGAGATATATTAAATAAAAAATATTTCCAATTTTTTCTCCGGATATCAGTTACGGGAGATTTTTTTTGGGAACATACCAGGCCCATATAATCCCATGTTCCAGTATCTCAGAATGGCGAAGCGTCAGGGAGAGAGATATATCCGGCATTCCCGCTTTTGCGGGGTCGAAGATGGTAGAATCCGGCTGCCCACCGGCAAGGAATGGGTGGATCAGCACACTCACTTCATCCACGAGCCCGTCACGCAGGAGTACACTGTTGAGCGTTCCCCCGCTATCAACCCGCACGACCTTTACGCCAAACCGCCTGTTCAGTGCTTCGAGTGCAGGACGCATATCGATATGGTCAACCCCGGCAACGATGGTGCCGATCCGCCGATCAGTAAGGTAGTCGAGGTACTCCTGCGGTGTTGACAGGGAACACAGTGCAAGAAGATCCCGCATGTAAGGCCATTTCCGGATAGCATCCCAGCACCGTACCTTCCCCCGGCTGTCGGGGATTACCAGCAACGGACGGGGATCGACTTCTGTGTTCACCGGCGGGGAGAATCTCTGTTCATGTTCCGGGGGCACTTCCAGTGAGGGGTCCTGCCGGTATGCTGCCAGCACCGTTTCGCTCCCGCAGAGTATGGCGTCAGGGTTCCACCGTGCAGCGAGGGTATAGTACAGCTCGAGGTCGGCGGGAAAGTTCGTGATCCGGCCATCAAGACTCATAGCGGTGTGAAGAATAACGCGGGGTAGCATAACGTACCTCCTTAAGAAAATTTCACCGTCATTTATTTAATAAAAGGTAGCATGGCGTGAAAATGGAGAAAACGGGTTCACAGGGTTTCACTTAGTTCTCCAAAATACATCCGTAAGCTCGCTCCCCGATTGGATAAGGACGCTTCTCCGCCGGCTTTTTGTCATCATCGCAAGATATTTCTGGTGTGGCGGATAGAGCAAGCAGCCGGTGAAAGCAGATGAACAAATCGTTCTTTCCTATTCTCTGTGCATGCATCCTGATCGTGACTGCCTTTCTGGCAGGATGCACGAATGCACAGCCGTCAGGCCCGGCCACGGTGACCACCACCGCGGGAGGATCCGGTCCCGTGCCCGGCAGCATGACCACGATTACGGCTGATGGCAAGACCTACCCGGCATACATCGCAGCACCGCTTACTCCGGGAAAACATCCGGGGATCGTCCTGATGCACTCCTTCAATGGCCTTGAACCGGGATACAAGGATATGTGTAACCGGATTGCCGGTGACGGGTTCGTCGTCATCGCCCCTGAATGGCAGACAATAAACCAGCGGGCCGGGGATCCAGAGGTTGAGGCGATCATCCGCTCATCGGTCGCAACCCTCAGTTCACGCACGGATACCGACAGCACTAAGATTGGCCTTACCGGCTTCTGCGCCGGTGGACGGTTCACCATGCTCTTCCTTCCCCAGGTGAAGGAGTTCGGGGCCGGCGTTGCCTGGTACGGGTTCCCGAACAGCATTGGCTACACGAACGATACTGCACCCGCGTCTCATATCAATGAACTTGATGTCCCGATGCTCATGATCCATGGTTCAAGGGACCAGGCAAGCCCGATAGGCAGCATATACAACTACTCAATGCAGCTCGATGCCGCTGACAAGTACTTCGAGCTCATGGTTTACCAGGGAAAACCGCACGGTTTCATGATTGCTAATGGCAGCCTCGTCCGTGAGGACTTTGCAGAGGACGCCTACAACGGGATGATCGCATTCTTCCGGAGAAATCTGTAAAATCTCCTTTTTTTGAATTTGCAGAAATAGCATGACAAAATATGTTCGTTTCCGAACGATGAACGCCGTACGAGCTCCCGACATCGGTAAGGTTCCTGCGCCCCAGGGCTCGTCTTGAGGCGTGATGAGACGAACATGAAATCATTTACCGTCACCAATCCCGGAGAGGGGAGCATCACTTCGTAGGAGACCGCTCATAGCAGGGTATAAAACGTCTCTATCATTGTATGGATATTACCCAAAGCAGGAACGCGTTATTCCGAACAGGTGATCACCTGCCCTCCCGGCTCAATCCGGTCAGTTCCTCTGCCATCTTCCAGAGCCGCTCCTGCACTCCACGGTCATACGTCATGGCCGAGGAGCGGACAGGGTGCATGGCATCGAAGTACTTTCCCGATATCCCGGCAACCTCCGGGGACAGGGCAAGCCAGACCGGCATCTTTGCCGCCTCTTTAGGGGTAATTGCGGGGATACCGGGAAATGACGAGCGGAGGAGCTTTGTATCGACAATCCCAGGGTGGAGGCAGTTCGCGGTTACCCCGGACCCCTCGAGATTCCTAGCGAGGGTGTACGTGAAGGTAATATCCGCAAACTTCGAGAGCGCGTAGGCACCCCAGGGATCGTACTGTCGTCCCTGTGGCAGATCTTCCCAGTCGATCCTATCCACGTCCTCGTGAGCGCTCGATGCGACGGTAACAATACGGGCTCCGGAACTCTTTTTGAGGAGCGGGAGGAGCAGGTGGGTAAGAAGGAACGGTCCGAGGAAGTTAACAGCAAATGTCATCTCAGTTCCATCCTTAGTGACGTGCCGTGTCTTCTGATAAGTTCCAACATTATTGATAAGAACATCGAGGCGGGTGTAGCGTGCGATGAGATCCGCTGCCATAAATCGGATCTGGTCCTGCCCGGAGTAATCAGCAATCACGAGATCGGCATGGCTGCCGGTGATCGTTTCCAACTCCCTCTGTATCCTCCGTCCCTTTTTTTCATTCCTCCCGTGGAGTATTACATCTGCGCCCCCTTGGGTAAGAGCTGTCGCGGCAGCCTTGCCGATACCATCAGTGGAACCCGTGACAAGAATGAGCGGTTCTGCCATGCTGGCGTGTATCGGGATGCACTGCAATGAAAGTATCGGATACGGTAAATTAAACAACAGAGAGAGAATTGCCAGCATACAAGGAATATTCCTGGTATAAATACCGTTATTAGTACCAGCTCCTCAAACCTATCACTATACATGAATTCAGACTAGTGAGGTGCAGAGATCATAACTGAAAAGCAACGATCTTACGTACATGGGCGTTCGGACCGCGAGTCTACACGGTTACTTGATCAGGCATCGGGACTCGGTTCCCTCCTCCATGAAGGCACCAGGTACCCAGCCGGCAGCACGGTTCTCGAAGCGGGTTGTGGCGTCGGCGCCCAGACACAGCTCCTTGCCCGCAACAGTCCCCAGGCACACTTCGTCTCAATCGATATTTCGGCTAAGTCCCTCGCACAGGCCCGCGAGCGGGTATCGGGAGAAGGATTGACCAATGTCACTTTCCGGCAGGCAGATATCGGAAATTTGCCCTTCCGCCAGGGAACATTCGATCACGTGTTTGTCTGTTTTACCCTTGAGCACATCCCTGATCCACTTCATGCGCTTTGTGCGCTAAAAAACGTCCTGCGGCCCGGGGGCACCATAACGGTTATCGAAGGAGATCACGGATCAGCACTTTTCTATCCCGAGACCAGCGCAGCTCATCATGTTATTGACTGCCTCGTTTCGCTCCAGCGGCAGGCCGGGGGAAATGCCCTCATCGGGCGGGAGC
This sequence comes from Methanoregula sp. UBA471, assembly GCA_002495065.1. Taxonomy (GTDB): domain Archaea; phylum Halobacteriota; class Methanomicrobia; order Methanomicrobiales; family Methanospirillaceae; genus Methanoregula. The sequence goes on from DADT01000019.1 coordinate 19,672, forward strand.
TCGGACACCTGCTGGCAGACGCAGGATTTGTGGATATCACGGTCTCTCCCCGTCTGATATACGCATCATCAGCAATTCCCGGCTCGTCCGAAGCAGTGAAATGCATCTTCATCGCGATGATAGAAGGTGTCCGCGAACCTGCGATTGCAGGAGGCCTCACAGACCCAAAAATCTGGGACCAGGGAATCCAAGACCTCTACCGCACTACAGAAAAAGATGGGATGTTCTGCTACACGTTTTTCAAAACAGTTGGGAGAAAAGAGAGGTAACCAGCGTTCATCGCCAGCATTACGGGAAGAACGGGGTTGATAGAGTACAGAAAAGGGTATGATGTATACGGAATTATATCAGGAATCTGTCACATGGGTCATGAACCGAACTGTATCGCACTAATATCGATAATGACAGGATTAAAACAAAAGCTTCCGCTCGTTACATAACAAATTCTCATAAAACAGATACCGTGTAAGGAAGGAAGGTGATAGCAGCTTGGTATGGTTCCCGAGGACTCGCGTAC
>DADT01000059.1 GCA_002495065.1 Methanoregula sp. UBA471
GAATTTCCGGAGCTGGTGGATCCCCGTACAAAGATGCCCCTTATGCAGAGGACAATTCTCATCGCGAATACATCAAATATGCCGGTGGCTGCACGGGAGGCTTCGATTTACACGGGTATAACGATGGCAGAATATTACCGGGATATGGGGTTTGACGTTGCCCTGATGGCAGACTCTACTTCACGGTGGGGAGAGGCATTGCGGGAGGTCTCGGGCAGGCTGGAGGAAATGCCGGGAGAGGAAGGGTATCCCGCATACCTTGCCACGAGACTTGCGGCATTCTATGAGCGGGCAGGACGGGTCGTCTGCCTTGGGTCTGACGGCCGTTTTGGATCCATCACAATCGTCGGTGCGGTATCACCTCCGGGAGGCGACTTCTCTGAACCCATCACCCAGAATACGTTACGGATTGCCGGAACGTTCTGGGCACTCGACACGAGTCTTGCATACCGCCGCCATTTCCCCTCAGTGAACTGGATTAAAAGTTACTCCCTCTATCTGGACAGCATCGAGGACTGGTTTACGCAAAGTGGTTTTATTGACTGGAAAGAGATGCGGGACCTGACCATGTATCTGCTCCAGAAAGAGGTCGAATTGCAGGAAATAGTGCAGCTGGTTGGTCCTGATGCACTGCCTGAGAGCGAGAAGGCAATTTTGGAGGTTACCCGGATGATCCGGGAGGATTTCCTGCAGCAGAGTGCCTATCATGAGATCGACTCGTTCTGCCCCCTCGATAAGCAGTACTGGATGCTCAAAGTCATCCTCAACTTCTATGAACGGACGGGGGAGGCCATGAACAAAGGCATCGCCCTGAACAAGATCCTGAAACTGCCAGTAAAAGCCGAGATCGGGAGGATGAAGGAACTCCGGGAAGTGGATGCGGTCAGGAACCTCATGGGTGAAATTGATAAAAAAATTGCTGCTGTGGAGGTGGACAGATGAAACATCCCAGCCTCCTGGTAAAGGAGTGCAAAACGGTCAGTTATGTCTCAGGACCATTGATCTTTGTCCAGTCCGTCAAGGGTGTCAGATACGGAGAGATCGTACGGGTCACTCTTCCCGGGGGAGTGGAGAGAAGCGGGCAGGTACTGGATATCTCAAAGGATCTTGCGGTTATCCAGATTTATGAAGGCACAAGCGGGATTGACGCTCTGGAAACAAGGGTCCGGTTCACCGGGGAACCGCCAAAAGTGGATGTTTCCATTGACATGCTCGGAAGAATATTTAACGGAGTGGGAAAGCCCCGTGACGGGGGTCCGGATGTAATTCAGGAAGCCAGTCTGGATATCAATGGAATGCCAATCAATCCCTATGCGAGGGATAAACCCGCCGACTTTATCCAGACCGGGGTGTCTGTCATCGATGCCTTAACCACCCTCGTAAGGGGTCAGAAGCTCCCGATATTTACCGGCTCTGGACTACCTGCAAACAAGCTTGCCGCCCAAATCGCCCGGCAGGCGAAGGTTCTCGGTGAAGGGGAGAACTTTGCCGTGGTCTTTGTTGCGATGGGAATTACTTACAAGGAGGCATCCTTCTTCATGAAAGATTTCGAAAAGACCGGTGCTCTCGAACGCGTGGTCTTTTTCATGAATCTTGCCGATGACCCGACCATTGAGAGGCTTGCAACTCCCCGGTGCGCTCTTACCGTTGCAGAATTCCTTGCATTCACCCACAACCTCCATGTCCTTGTGATCCTTACGGACATGATTAACTACTGTGAGGCACTCAGAGAGATTTCCACGGCAAGGGAGGAGGTTCCCGGGAGGAGAGGATATCCCGGCTATATGTATACTGATCTCGCGACGCTCTACGAGCGTGCGGGAAGAATCAAGGGAAAGACAGGGTCGATCACCCAGCTTCCTATCCTGACGATGCCTGACGACGATATCACCCATCCGGTGCCGGACCTGACCGGCTATATCACGGAGGGACAGATCGTGCTTTCACGGGACCTTTTCCGGAGAGGAGCGGATCCGCCCATTGACGTTCTCCCCTGTCTTTCACGGCTCATGAACCTCGGCATCGGCCCGGGAAAAACCCGTGAAGACCACCGGAATGTGGCTGACCAGCTGTACGCTTCCTATGCCTACGGGAGAGACCTGCGGAGGCTGGTTGCGATCGTTGGTGAAGAGGCGCTGACCGAACTCGACAAGATATATCTGAAATTTGCAGATGAATTCGAGAAGAAATTCATCACTCAGGGAGATGAGGACAGGAGTATCGAAAGGACCCTGGAAATCGGCTGGGACCTCATGTCCATGCTGCCGGAAGATGAACTGAAACGAATAAAACGGGAGTATATCAGTAAATATCACCCGGCATACAAAAAGGGATGAGCTATGGAGCAGGTAAACCCCACAAGGATGGAGCTTATCAAGAAAAACGCACAGATAAAGCTCGCGGAACAGGGGCGTGATCTCCTGCGGGAGAAAATGGATGCTCTTATTCAGGAATTTTTCAACATCATGGAGTCGGTTTCGAAATCACGGCTTGATCTGGAAAGTGTTGCCGCCTCTGCACAGCGTTCACTTCTTTCCGCTCTCGCAGCCGACGATTCCGTCACCCTGAAGTCGGCATCATTTGCCACGAGAAAAGGTCTGGTTGTCGACATCAAGGGTAAGAATATCATGGGCGTTCCCGTTCCGGTCATCGAGAAAAAGAGGATCACCAAAAGCGTTCTGGACCGGGGTTACAGTATTATCGGGGTAAGCGGGAGAATTGACGAAACAGCAGAAAAGTTTGAGATGGAACTGGATTTGATCATCGGGCTCGCAGAGACTGAGACTGCTTTGAAAAGACTCGGTGGAGAGATCCAGATGACGCGGAGGAGGGTGAACGCGCTGGAGCAGGTGCTCATTCCCGATTTAAAAAAACAGGCAAAGTATATTGAAAATACCATCGACGAACGCGAGCGCGAAGATCTCTTCCGGTTAAAAAAGGTGAAAAAAATCATCGATCGTAAGAAAAAGGTACAAAAATCCTGACTCGCCTGCAGGACCTATCACGGGAATCTGAAGGTTTATCCAGTCCGGTACTATAAAAAATGAGATTTTGAGCTCAGGAGAAACGGGCATGAACGGGAGTTCGCACCCAAACCATGAAAATCATTAAACCCTGTAATTTTATGTGGGCTCCTTCGCCTCTGGGCCTCTCCGAGGCACGGCGGGGCAGTGCGGTGTTTACAAATATGCTTACAGGCACTGATCCGCCGCGGGGGCGCCCCGTCGGGGGCGAAGGGGTTCATCGCAAATAATTATGAGGAATAAATATTCCATGACTCATATCGGTTTAATTTTCGCTCATGGGGCTAAAGACTTCATTCGTGACCTTCTGCATCCAAATCCTCATAATTCCAGTTAGAGAAAAAATCCACCAATCATATCTCGCAACATTCTTCAACAGCGCTGAAATACCCTGGACCTGTCTCAACGGTATTACAGGCCGTGCCTTTTTTTTAAAAATGAGGTCATCCCGCGAGACTGATCATAGCCTCTGTCAATCATTTCACGTCCTTCAGGTGCGGGTTTATTCATGAGATCCTTTGCCTTGCATGCCGCCAGCTCTATGCGTTCCCGGCACCTCCCGATTGCAATATCTTTTAATTTTCCAATTTTTTTATCGCTGTCAAGGGGCATACGGTACCGCCAGAAGGTGTTCTATTGTTTTTAATCCTTCGGAGGCGATATAAACTTTCCCTCTATCGGAAGCACATTTCTATCCCGGGACACAGCATGCACCAGGGAATGAAGATGGCCATACCCCTCCCACGATCTTTTTATCGGTTCCCCGTAATAGTACCATGAGATGATCCCTGCACCTGTCGTTGCACCATCCCGAAAGGGAAGAACAACGCTCCTTTGTATCCTCGTAGCAGGAATCTCATTGTTCGATCAGATAAAGAATCTATTTTCCTCCCGGAGCAGTGTCACCAGGATGAAAGCTGCACGAGATGTCAGGGGACTCATTCGACTTTTACATCACAGCGATCCTGATGTTCAGTATGAAGCAGCGGGGGCGCTTGGGGATATCGGAGATCCCCGTGCTGTAGAACCCCTGATCGAGGCATTAAAAAACGATGAATTCAGCGGGGTGCGGTGGATAGCTGCAGAAGCCCTCACCAAACTGGGGGCTCCCGCCGTTGATCCTCTTATCGGTGCACTGCAACACCATAATGATGATGTTCGGTGGAAGGCAGCGATCGCACTGGGCGAAATCGGTGATCCAAGGGCGGTAGAACCTCTCATTGCCCTGCTTGGTGACGAGGACCGGTATGTCAAAGGACGTGCCGCTCACGCTCTTGGCCTGATCGGGGAAGCTGCAGTCATGCCCCTTATCCGTGCACTCCGGGAAGGTGATGGCAATCTTCGGTGGGGTTCTGCGATCGCGCTGGGAAAAATCTGTGACACCCGGGCTATCGAACCGCTTATCAGGGCACTTGCGGACAAGTACGAGAACGTCCGGACAGAAGCTGCTACGGCACTCGCGGGAATCGGGAAACCTGCATTAACGCCACTTTTGCAGTTTTTAAAATTTTCAGAAGGAGCTGCCCGGCTTGAAGTGGTATCCGCTCTTGGTGAGCTGAAGGACACAGAGGCTATCCAGCCGCTCATCCAGATGCTTGAAAATGAAAATGAAGAAGAGCGAAAAGCAATAGCGGACGCACTTGATGCAATTCTGATACCCTCCGTTGAACCTCTCGTGCGCCGGCTTCGGAACGGCAACACTCAAAAGAATGAAAAGACAAGATCAGAATGCAGTGATGAAGGAGAAGGATACCATGGAGGATCAGGTTCCTGTTGAAGAGAAAATTCGCCGTCTTATTACCAATCTGAATGATCCCTCCATCGACATACGCCACCAGGCAGTAAAGGCTCTTGGAGAAATTGGTGAACCCGCAACTTCCCCGCTGATCGAGATACTTGCAGGTGCAAAAAATAATGATCATCGCTGGTATGCAGCAGTTGCGTTATCCGGAATCGGTGCCCCTGCAGTAACTCCCCTCATTTCCGCAATCCGGGTGCATCCGGAGAAAGAATTCAGACGTTTTGCAGCAGCTGCTCTGGGAAATATTGGCATGCCGGCAATTGAACCAATACTCGATGCGATGTCAGATGATGACCGGGAGATGCGTGGATTTCTCTCTCTTGCCCTCTGCCGGATTGGAAAACCTGCAGTCGAGCCTCTTACCCGGCGACTCAATGATGCAGATGAAATTATCAGGTCCTGTGCAACTCTCACCCTCTGGCAGATGGGAGAAACAGGCCTTCCATCCATGGTAGATAAACTAAAAGAAAAGGAATGAACGGGCAGGATTTCACTCATACAACCGGTTAGTTCCATAACACGAACAGATAAATCCGCTCCGTGCAAAACCGTACCGGTATGCTTGTGCTTTCGCCTGCGATGGAAGCGTATGAAAAATCGCTTATGGACGCGCTTTTTCACGCAATAGCGATAGCCAGAAAAGCCCGTTCCTGCGGTCTTGATCCCTCAACAGATATTGAAATTCCCATCGCGAGTGACCTTGCGGACAGGGTCGAGGCACTGCTCAGAATCAACGGTGTAGCTGCACGGATACGCGAGCTTGAATCCCTGATGTCCCGGGAAGAGGTTGCTCTGCGCATAGGTGATGATTTTGTTGCCCGGAAATTTGGCGAAACGACGGACATTCAGATTCTTGACCATGCCATTCGTACCGCGATGGCCCTGCTGACAGAAGGTGTGGTTGCGGCACCCACTGAAGGCATCGCCAAAGTCGGACTCGGGAAAAATGATGACGGAACCCAGTACCTGAAGATCTTCTATGCCGGTCCGATCAGAAGTGCCGGAGGGACTGCGCAGGCACTCTCGGTCCTTGTTGGCGATTATGTACGCCGCCAGCTGGGCATCAACCGCTACATTCCCCGTCAGGAAGAGGTCGAGCGGTATATCGAGGAGATCCGGCAGTACAACTCCATAATGAACCTGCAGTATCTGCCGAGCGAACAGGAAATCCGGTTGATTGTCGAGAACTGCCCGGTCTGTATCGACGGGGAGGCGACCGAACAGGAGGAGATCTCGGGGCACCGCAACCTTGAGCGGGTTGAGACAAACACGGTGCGGGGTGGTATGGCCCTGGTCCTCGCAGAGGGAATTGCCGGGAAGGCACCCAAACTGAAAAGCAAAGTCGAAAAAATGAAAATGGATGGCTGGGACTGGCTCGGCAAGCTCATAAAGAATAAAACAGATGAAGGGACGGTCAGCATCAAACCTCTGGACAAGTACCTCCGCGACCTGATCGGGGGTCGACCGGTATTTTCCTACCCGATGCGCAAAGGAGGGTTCCGGCTCCGTTACGGGAGGTCGCGCAATACCGGGTTTGCTGCTGCCGGGCTTCACCCTGCAACATTGTATATCCTCGGCGAATTTCTTGCCGTTGGCACCCAGATGAAGACCGAGAGGCCGGGCAAAGCGTGCGGGGTGGTACCGGTTGATACTATCGAAGGTCCTACCGTCCGGATGCAGAATGGTGATGTACTTCGCATTGATGACGAGGCGACCGCAATACGACTTATTCCCGGTATTGAAAAAATCCTCGATGTTGGCGAGATCCTCATTTCTTTCGGAGAATTCCTCGAGAATAACCATCCTCTGGTCCCCTGTGGATATTGTGACGAATGGTGGCAGCTTGAAGCAGGGGCCGGGACAATGCCTCCAAAATCTGAAGAAGAAGCTCTCGCTCTTGCAGGTGCCGGTGGATATCTGTACCCGGCATATACGTGGTTCTGGGACGATCTCACGACAGAGCAGATCCTGACATTGGCAGATGCAGTTGCCGGCAGGGGAAAAATCACCCACGATATCCTGCAGATCCCCAACGATCCGGTAATAAAAACAATTCTTGAAGAACTCCTCATCCCGCATGAAGTGCGGGACGGAAATGTAGAGATCACGACGTATCGTGCATGTATCTCCTGCCTCGGGCTTGACGAGAACCTGAAAAAACGCGATGCATGGAACACTGCCCAGTTCGACACGCCTCTTGGTCTTGTCATGCATCTTTCCGGAATAAAACTCCGGTCACGCGCAGGTACACGGATAGGCGGGCGGATGGGCAGGCCGGGAAAATCCAAACCACGGAAAATGAACCCGCCACCCCATGTGCTGTTCCCGCTCGGTGACTCCGGGGGTTCCCGCCGCTCATTCCAGTCTGCCTCAAATCATACTGCGGAAGTGGATGCTAATATCACCGATATCGATTTCCAGAAGGAAGGCGGGATAATTGAGATCGAGGTCGGAAGACGGAGGTGCACGGAATGCCAGGAGATCACCTATACCAACCGCTGCGAGAAATGCGGGGCGCACACGGTTGCTGTCACCACCTGCCCTAAATGCGGAAGGGAAACGCTGATGGAGCGCTGTCCGGGGTGTGATGTCCCGACCACCTGCAGCCAGAGGGTCACCCTGAATGTGAAAGGGGAGTACGCAAAGGCAATGGAACGGCTGGGGCTCAAACCCGACAGTGTTGCCCTCGTGAAAGGGGTAAAAGGCGTTATCTCCCGGGAAAAAACCGTGGAGGCGATGGAGAAGGGAATCCTGCGAGCCATCCGGGAAATTTTCGTTTTCAAGGACGGGACCACGCGTTTTGACATGATCGACCTGCCACTGACCCACATCCGTCCGGATGAAGTGAGGGTTCCTGTGGAAAAACTTCGCTCGCTTGGTTATGTGAAAGACTATCTCGGATATGATCTCCAGAACGGTTCCCAGATTGTGGAGTTGCGCCCACAGGACCTGCTTGTCTCTGACTCCTGCGCAGAGTACATGGTGGAGGTTGCACGGTTCATGGACGACCTTCTTGTGAAATGCTACGGGCTGGAACCATTCTACAATGTCAAGAAACCCGATGACCTTTTAGGGCACCTTGTCATCGGACTTGCGCCCCACACAAGCGCAGGAGTCCTCGCCCGGATTGTCGGTTTCACCCGGGCAAATGTCGGGTATGCCCACCCGTTCTTCCATGCCGCAAAGAGGCGGAACTGTTTCTACGGTGATACCGAGATCGAAGTATACGATGGAAAGCTTTGGAAGAAGTCACCTGTACGGAAATTCGTCCTTGAAAATTTTGATGTCAGCCGACCGGGCATAGACCGGCTGGGCACCTATTATTCCGATCCGGCACAACCGTATTTTACCCGGACGGTCGACACCGCCGGGATCATGCATATCCGCAGGATCACCTCCGTCTCGATCCACCGGTCTCCGGCAACACTTCTCAGGATATCTACAGCACTGGGAAAGGAGATCGCAGTTACTCCGGATCATGCAATGCTGGTATGGGACACAACATATCTCCGGAAACTCAGGGCGATGGAACTGAAAGCCGGTGACGCTGTCCCGGTGCTTGAAGGTGCCAACGTAATTGCCGACCATATACGGTCCGTTGAAGTCGTACCGTCTCCGGAAGAGAGGGTATACTGCCTTACTGTTGCGGATGATCACACGCTCGTTGCAAACGGGATCTTTACCGGCCAGTGCGATGGTGATGAGGACTGCATCATGCTGCTCCTCGATGGCCTGATTAATTTTTCACGGTCATTTCTTCCACAGAACCGGGGCGGTTCCATGGATGCCCCTCTGGTACTGACAAGCAGGATCGACCCTGCAGAGATCGACAAGGAATCTCTCAACATCGATGTCGGTGATCATTACCCTCTGGAACTCTATACAGGCGCGCTTGCCTATATCGAACCAAAGATGATTACCCGGCTCATCGATCGGGTTGAACAGAGGATTGGCACCCCTGAACAGCTCGAAGGATTCCGGTTCACTCATGACACTTCGGATATCTCGGCGGGACCGATTGAATCCATGTACACCCAGCTCAAGACCATGACCGACAAGCTTGAAGCCGAACTTGTCCTGGCAGAAAAAATTCGTGCTGTTGATGCAGATGATGTTGCAGAGAGGGTCCTGACTACGCATTTTATTCGCGACCTGATGGGCAATCTTTCGGCATTCTCCAAGCAGAAGTTCAGGTGCACAAAGTGCAATACGAGCTATCGGCGAATGCCCCTTGCCGGGAAATGCACGAAATTTAAAGGAAAGGGCATCTGCAATGGCAACATCATCGCGACCGTGCATGAGGGATCCGTAAAAAAATACCTGGAAATGTCCCGGGAGATCTGCAGGAAATACAAGGTTTCAGAGTATACGAAGCAACGTGTCGAGGTGCTTGACCTTGCGATCACCTCCACGTTCGGCGAGGAGAAACAACAGCAGCTCGGGCTTGCAGATTTCATGTAATCCGAATCGATAAGCAATAAAAGTCAGCGATACTGAAAACATGTCTTAGTCGATCCGGAGGAATGAGAGAAACGGGCACGAACGGGAATGGTTCTCACCCAACGATGAAAAATTAACTCTGTTGAAACCTTAAGATTTCCCCTGTAAATTGAAATAAACAGATGTGAGTTAATGGAATGTTTATACCTCGTAATTATTTGCGATGAACCCCGCCGCCCCCGACGGGGCGCCCCCGCGGCGGATCAGTATCTATAAGCATATTTGCAAACACCGCACTGCCCGCCGTGCCTCAGAGAGGCCCTGAGGCGGGGAACTCTCCTGAAATTACATGGTTTAATGATCTTCATGGTTTGGGTGTGAACTCCCGCTCATGTCTGTTTCACCAGACTGCTCATCACCTGAAGTCGGATGGGACAGTGCCTGTTCCCCCGAACCGCCCCCTGCGCTTTGTGATAGCGTTGTATTACCTTCCCGGGAATTATTGCTCCATAAGGGATGCCACATTGACGGGCGGAGGCATTACGTGCCGTGCCCCCAAAAGCATTGAGAAAAATAGTGTGAGGATTTCACAATGAGCCGAAAAATTGTGAAGGTACGACTTATCTGTAACAGGCTCTTGAGAGGAAAGGGGCGGAGTTTTCAGCTCATTGAAGCGCCGCGGGGGCGTCCATTCGGGGCGGCGCAGGCCATCGCAACGGGATTGGCACCACCTGAAATTACTGGAACTGTACTATTTTCAATGGAATGGAAATCCTGCATACCTCCTCTGCGATTCTTTTTATATATTGTATAGATACTTCTTCTGGCATACCCATGGTCCACGAGCACCGCGATTTTACCCGATCCCTGCAGATCGCGCTGGTCATCACGACCGTCTTCCTGGTCGTAGAGCTGGTCGGCGGCCTGATCTCGGGCTCCCTTGCGCTTGTCAGTGATGCCGGGCATATGTTCAGCGATGCCCTTTCCCTTCTCCTCTCCCTGGGAGCTATCACGCTTGCACGACGCCTCCCAACCAAGGAGCAGACATACGGGTTTCACCGGGCAGAGATCTTTGCCGCATTTATCAATTCCCTGCTGCTCATCGGCATGAGCATGCTCATCCTTTGGGAAGCCTACCTCAGATCACTGAACCCCGCACCCATCCAGAGTGGTCTCATGGGCGCTGTCGCCGTGATCGGGCTCGTCTCCAACATCGCGGTTGTGTACCTGCTTCACGGTAGCCATAACCTGAATGTCCGGAGTGCCTTCCTGCATGTCATCGGGGACACCATCTCATCGGTTGCGGTTATTGCAGCTGCCATCTGGATAGCACTCACCGGGCAGGTCGTTGTCGATATCATCCTTTCCGGCTTCATCACGGTTATGATCCTGATATCAGCTGCAGGCATTCTCCGCGAAACCGTCGCCATCCTGCTCCAGTTCACACCACGATCCGTAGATTTTGATGCGGTTGTCGCGGACATGACCTCGGTCAGGGATGTTGCAGGAGTGCATCATGTCCATCTCTGGAGTCTCAGCTCTGACATCAATGTTCTCGATGCACACGTCTATTCCTGCGAGCGGGACGCATCAAGGATTGAAGAGATGAAGAAAGAGATCAAAAAGCGCCTTGAAAAATACCAAATCCGTCATTCGACGCTGGAATTTGAATGCGAGGAGTGCGAAGACTGTTCAATTGTGAAGGCAGAAAAAGACGAGCTGATATGAGGGTAGAACTGCCCGGCAGGGTCATGAGACGGTTTTAATTTTCCTTTTATCGTATCATGTCAATGATATTTACCGTATAATCCAGCCAAATGGGAATCCATGCCGGTAACGATCAGCGTCTGAATTGATCATTTATCTCTGGCACAAGTCCATAAAACTCAAAGCCTTTTACTATCCTGCAACCAATACTATTCTGAGCGAGAATATCTAAGTGGTCAACAGAGGCGGACTCAAGATCCGTTCGCGCAGGCGTTCGCAGGTTCGACTCCTGCTTCTCGCATCTTTTCAAAACAGACTCTTCCCGTGTACTCCTACTTTAACCTGTTTGAAAATAGATCTGCCAGCCAATAGGGAATATTAAGGCCGGTTTTTCTCCCGGTAAAACCGTTTGTTTCCGAATCCAATCCTGTAGGTCAGTTATCCGGGGAAAGGCGATCAAAAGTGCCCCAATAAGACCGGTGACCTGGGACCGCGAAAAAATCAAATATGCCCGCATTGAACCCCGATTCCCATTTCGAGCCTTTTTACGTACATGAGGTACGATGAGGTCTCAAAAAGAACCTCAGTATTTTTCAGCTATAGTATTCAAATTACAACGTGATGTGCTGGTCCGTCGTAGGTAACAAGGACTGCTCCAGACTCTCCTCTGATGATTTCCAGGAACAGGCGTTCAGAATCTAGGGTTAATCATGTCAGGGCATGAGCCGACAGGAATCCGGTATGGGAAACGGGACGCTCCAGGTACGGGAGAGGTGGGAGACCTAAGAACGGGATATCTTTTTCTGGTACCGCAGTTCCCGATTCTTCGAAGGTAACATTCTCCTTGGTTGACAGACAAATAGATCAGCGGCCTGAATTTTTTACAAGGTATGGTTCATTTCTACATATTTTTAAAACAGCGTAATATTTAAGGCCTTAATGCCAATATACGGCATATCATCGCCCGGAAATATACGCTAACATATCTCCTCATAGTACCTGCTTCTTTCCCAGTATCAACAATATCTGTTTCTTCACTACATCGGCCTCCCGGTTCATTGCTCCGTATGTTTAAGATGATAAGCCAGCTTAAGAGAACTGGTGACAAGATTGTCCAGGTCTTCCTGAGTGTATTTGTTGGCCTGGATCTGGTTCCAGTCCTTCGTTGTATCTTCATCATTTTCCCCGACCCAAGCAGCAATCGAGACCTCCGGGCTTTGAAATCCCAACCATGCAAAGAAATTCAGCAGGTTTCCGGCAACGTGCTGCATCCCGTCAACATGGCCGATGATGATCAGGCCGACAACCTTGTTCCTGATCATCCGGTTTCCGTACCATGAAAACTGGTTTTCTATACTATTCATCCTCTCAACAAACTTTTGAACAAGTGCCGAATGATTGTTCCAGCGGATCGGAGTGGCAAGGATCAGTATGTCACAGGTAAGAACTGCATCGTACACTTTCTGCATCTCATCGTCAGGATACTTCATCGTCGATTGGCACGGGTAGGTGCAATACGAAGGATCTTCCGAATAGTTCCCTTCACAATCATAGATTTTGAGATCCTTGAGCCTGAGGAATGTGGTGTCGCAACCCAGGTCCTCGTAATGGGCAAGTGCTTTCATCAGGAGCCGCTCTGATTTGGACATTCCCGCCTGCTGGCGGCTCGAGCCGGATATGCCTGTAACCTTGATCCCTTTAACCTTTTCACGGTCAGGAGGGGCAATGTCTCCGACACCGAACTTTCGTCCTACAATAGGAGCTGGCATACTATAGTATTTCCATATCCTGAATAAGGAATTTGTTCTCTGAAACCGATTGGGAGTAGTTGAGTTTCAGGAAAGGATATAAAACGCGGTTATTGCGACCGAAAATCTGTTCTTCAGAATACGTGTGGAACATTGAAGACGGGAAACAATCAACAGGTATTGAGGGTAATCCTATTTAGTTACCGGGACGCGACAATAACCTGCGTCCTGAACAATCTGTCGACTCATGGAGCGGTCTGACAAAACAATCTTACATGCAGGTGTATCGTTGGATGGCAGTCTGTTTATCCAGGGAATCATCATTGGGCTGACCCTTGCCGTACCGGTGGGGCCGATATCTCTTTTGTGTATCCACCGTTCAGTGGCGGATGGACGACTTCACGGGATTGTATCCGGTATTGGAGTCGCATCCGCCGATTCATTCTATGCCGCTGTTTCCTTTCTTGGCCTGACTATCATCTCCGGACTGATCCTATCCTATCAGTTTTTCTTCCGTTTCCTTGCCGGAGTCGTCCTGATCTTTGTCGGCATACGGGTTTTTTGGTCTCTTCCGGCCATCGCCAGCGCTCGGACAGGCCACGAAACGTATCTGAAGGATTATCTTTCTACCGCTGCCATCGCGATTGCAAACCCGCTGACCCTTCTTTTTTTTATGGTCATTGTCCCGGGATTCGGGGTTGTCATTCACGGGAATTCTGTTCTCTCAGCTGTTGAATTTGTTTCAGGGGTATTTTTCGGGTCTGTGGTCTGGTGGGTGCTCCTCTGCGGATCGGTCGGTACGGTGCGTACCCGCATCAGCGGGGAAAATCTGGGATTGATCAACCGCGTGTCAGGAATACTTATTTCCTGTTTTGGTGCCGGCATGCTCCTACTCCTTGTAATAACGACATCACCGGTCGGATAAATGTTGAAACTATGAATATTCTCCAGCAATGGAAAATCCATCTATGATCCTTCCATTTTGAACAAAAACAGATTTTTCTGGACCTTCATACAATCCACATTATTGCGCTCTGGTTGTCCTGAAAAGGAATAATTATATTTTCTCGTACACTAAAAATTGAGCACGTAAATTCTTGTTTCTACAAATCGGAGAAAAAAGAGGAGAGGGTGTACTGACAGATAAGAAACCGGGATCACCTCCGGGTGATGAAATCATCAGGGTAAAACTGCCCCAGAAACGGAACCGGGAGATGTTCGGGATCGCAGAACTCATGATGGGTGCAAACCATATCCGTGTCCGCTGTTATGACGGCGTGACGAGGATGGGGAGAATCAAGGGAAAAATAAAAAAGAAAGTCTGGATCCGCGAAGGAGACATTCTCATTGTTATCCCGTGGAACTTCCAGGATGAAAAATGCGATATCATTTACCGGTACACCGGACCGCAGGTCGAATGGCTCCGGCGCAATAATTATTTGTGAAAATTTGTTGTTTTTTTTCGTGTAAAGAGTTTTCAATATAATTTTTGACAGCGTAATCCGTGAATAGAGATTTTTACTAATTTACCCCAAAATATGTACATTTCTCTTGGAAACGATTGGAAAATTTTCACTCAAATTTAGACAAATCACGTATCACATAGGATGAAAGATCCAGAACAAGATGATGCCATGCATCAGTGCATTGCATGAATTAAATATCCCCTGAAAGGAACAAAATGAAAGGATGATGCTGTACATGTTATATTGCAAAGGAACCGATCGCTTTTCCGATCCGCAAATGCATCAAATCATGAAAAATATATTGAATGTAAGGAATCGACCAGAAAAATTGAAAAATTCCAATTCAAACAAAAATTCAGGGATTAAAAAGAATAAAAATCTTTATATACTGTTACGGACAATCTTTCCAAAGAGACGATGCTTATGAGAGTGCAAGCTGGGATTTTAATAATAATTGGTATGATGCTCCTTGTAGGGCTTGTAGGTGCAGCAGTAGGAGTTCCCGATACAATAGTTGTTACAACCGATAAACAATGGATCGTCGCAAATAATCTTGATCAATCGACCATAACCGTAACCGTTACGAATACAACCACAACACCCACGGATTTCAGTGGTGATGTACAAGGTGTAACGGTCAATCTTGCAGTTGACGATACATACGGAACTATAAGTCCCATAACAGTCACTACGAATGAATCAGGAAAGGCAACCAGCATCTTTAAAGTAAAGACAAAGAGTGGCGCAGCACAGATAACTGCAACAATAAACATCCCGGCATTATCTGGTTCAACAATTCAGAACATCGATCACGACAGCCCCTATAGCGTGATGTTCACCCATCCCTTATCCGGAAACGTGGCAACTGAAGTTCCGTTTAACTTCTCAGTTACTGACCGTTGGGGAAATCGGGTTGATAACCTGAACCCTGCTGAAATCCATACAGTCAGCCTTCACGTGCATGGTCCCGGTTCGGATGACTGCAGATTTGTTGAAAATAATTTACATGATATCACCCGGGCACTTGACAGTACCGGAAATCTGAATCTCAACGTAAGATTAACCTCTATAAGGGGTCCTAATAATATTCTATTAGATTCATTTGGCAGCATATCTGATAAAATCGAATCGATTGAAGCGGTTGCGGCTGGAATACCCTCGTCCATGACCGGCAGTATATCGAACGGAGGGGTTCTTACAGCAAATGGTCATGATAAATTCACCATTAATTATTACCTATACGATAACTACGGAAACCCGTTACAAAACCGATCCCTGTGGATCAATACAAATCTGACTGATGAATTGACCCCGAAATTGTATACCACAAATTCTCTCGGGCAGATTCAGATGACCTACGGCCCAAAAATATCCGTCCTTACTGCTAATATTACAGCCATTGCCGCAGATAACTCGAGCGTCAGGAATAATCTTATAGCAAGCTTTGTCAGTTCCAATGTGCCTTCCAAGCTGCTTCTCGTTGTCACCCCGCAAACCATGGCGAGCCGGGATTGTGACGCTGTGACAACGCGGGAAGCAAAGGTGGTAGCAATATTAACCGATGATTTTGGAAATCCAGTAACAAACAGTACTGATGTCACCTTTACAATTTCAGGTATCTCAATAGCAACCAATAACGCCGCCCCAGGTCCAAGTTTTGAGAGCGGATCCGAACTTCTGACAAAAATGGTTCCGACGGATGGTAATGGAAATGCAATCCTGACTTTCTATCCAGGTTCATTCACTGTAGACAGCGATAGCTCAACAGGATTTTGTACAATATCTGCTGCATCCGGCGGGATAAATGCAGTCCCGGTTTTAGTGGAATGGAAGAATTTTGCCTATCTAAGCGTAACCGTTAATGCTACACCCCAAACGGTTCTTGTCAATGAAACCATAGATGTTACCATACGGGTTACGGGCGACGGATACAAGATGGTGTCGAATCCCATATCAGTGGTGCTGGATTTAGATACCACCAACAGTATGAATGGAGCTGAGGCCGATGATCCGGGTGGCCCCGACCGATTTGAATACGCAAAAGTCGCGGCAAAATATTTTGTCGGTTCCCTGAATGCCTCGGATCAGGTAGGACTTGTTACGTGGGGTGAGGAAGATAACATGGATTATTGGCGGCTTGTCCAAAATACTTCTTACAATCATGCCTTAATTAACTCATCAATTGACAGTCTGGATATGAAAAATAATGAGGTTAGTGTAAGAGATTCCATTCATGAAGCGGTTACTAATTTAATCACTAAATTAGTAACTCCTGCGAACGAAGTCGGAGCGATTATAACGCTTGGTGCTTCATCCTATGGTCCCGGAGAAAGACCCCTTATGGTCAAGGAAACATGGATAGATAATGGTATTAGGGTCTATTCAATCAGTTATGTATCCACCGATTGCAAGTTGATGGCCGATGGGATCACATACACAAATTCCAAAACGGAAGACATGTCGCTCCTCGCTAGAGAAGCTCACGGCATACATTTTTGCTGCACAAATTCAAGCCAGGTTATTGATGCCTTGGGTGTAATTAGACAAAATCTTTCAGAGATTGCCGGTGTCAATACATCAATGAATCTTGACTTTGAGCATGTGACCGTTAACAGTAATACATCATGGTCAGGAGGAGACGTGTTTGACTATGTTGTTGTAAATGACGGGATGACTTCTCCAAATTCACGCACGACAATTCTCTGGCCAAACAGCACGCGTACATTTGAGAACCAAACAGATGACTGGAATGATGACTTTAATCTTAATTTTTCCATTGGTACCATTAAAATTAAACAATCGTGGGAAACAACGTTCCGGCTCAAAGTAAAGAAGGAAGGGACTATCGATTTGTTCGGCCCAGGTTCCACCATTTCGTACAATGATATGCCCGGAAACCTGCGTCTTCCTCTTACCCTCATCCAATCTGTTAACAATACCCTACCCGTGGGACTCTCAGGTGGAATGCTGGAGGTCTCAAATCTTGCGCATGGCGATATTACCAATTACGTTCCATTAACCTGGAACCTGCAATATAAAGGATCTGCCACCGCCACTGAGACGATGTGGTATTCGTTTAATAATGGGACATGGGTACAATTTGGAACAGTAGCCGGTATCCCGCCTACTATTGCTCCAGATTATATGCCTTACACTCACCATGCATATATGGATATTACAAAATTACCTCCGGGCTATTACCAGATAAAAGTCGAGGCATTTGCTCCGGATTCTCCTAACCATGCTCAAATTATTGATGTGGGTTATGTTGGCAACTCCGGAGTCTACATAAAACTGGAGTAAATTCTTTTTTCCCACAATAAATTTGCATTTGTCGGTGTTTCGTAAATCCATTACTGATGACTGATGAGAACTGCTGATTCCTTAAACTAATACTTATTTCGGGAACAGCCCCGCCCTCTATTCCGTCTCCATCCAATCCTTCACCATCGTCACATTCGTGGCCGAATAAGAAATGGTAAATCCTACATTTCGCAGGACTCCACCACAAAATAATAATTTCTAAAAGAGGGTCCCATAACGGTGAGGAGATTCAGAGTTTCCTCCTACAGATTAACGATAAACCGTTTGCTTGGAGAATTCACGGAAAAAATTACCTCAGCCGGTCCATAAAAAGGGTAAAGATCCATTTCATGGTTGGATTCTGAACCGGTTTCTTCAACTGGTTTTTGACCGTTGACCCTGACTCTTTGAGTTTTAAGCGACATACCATCCAGCGGCAGCATAAACAAAGCAGAGCACCATGATCATGGATAACGCTTCGATGCGGCTTTCTTCAAAAACACTTCAGCGACCCGGAAACTCTTGTCCTTGAGAAACCGGAATCCGCGCTCAACGGATTGCTGACCTTTGTAGTATTTCCGAAATGTGTCCGCCTCAAGATCCACGTCGTTAGTTGCCAGAACAAACCAGCCAAGGCAGAGTTTTTTACATGCGATAATTTCAGGGATGACTTCTAATGGAAACTCGCAGGCGAACTCTTTTGCTAGCAAGGTGGATATTATCCTCTTGTTTGGGTTGACAATGGCATCATGCCGATTATAATCTTGAAGGTGTAACTATTTCTTAAAAAAAAATCAGATTGATTCGATTTTTACTTCGTATGTTTTAATGACGAGTGAGTTAACCGGGGGCAGGGTATACGTGATTGGAGTACCCGAACCGGGTGGCTGATCATGTGCCATCCCCGGGATTTTCATGAAATAGTTGTCCCAGGCAACGGAATAATCCATTGAAGGGTTTGGTGTATATATTACCGTTACCGGATTAGCCGGTGTCAGTTGGGTGTAATTGTAGTCACCCATTTTCATCCGGATGGTTCCAATGCCCTCTCTCGCCATGATACCTTCACTGGTAAAGTTAATGAGATTAATAACCATTGTCTGTGTCGGGGCATCATAGAACCAGCGGGGCTCAGCAAGCATTACGGATCCACCAGAGAGTCGGGGGCGAAGAATTACTGCACCATTCTGGAGAGAAATATCCGTCTGGGCACTGATCGACTCATACCGCATCTCACCTGGTTCGAATTTATAAATTATTGTACCCGAAGAGTCACTAATGGTGATGTTTGAGAAGGATGGCTGATGACTCGAATTGTATATACTCAGCGATCCACTGCCTATCTTCATGGATGTCTCCTTGTAGGGCACGGTCTTGTAGGCAAGACTCTTGACATCATTCTGTAACACGATCATGTTCTTTTCCATGATCTTCTCATCCGCACTCACCTGTTGTTTCAGAAGCAGGGGGTACCCGTAAAGGGTCACAAGACCAATACCAACAATTACGATAGTAAATATGAGGAGAAAACCAATTGATTCCGATACTCCCCTGTCATTCAATCCCACGATATGCTGTGCCACCATCAATATCCTCCTGAATCATAACTGATCCTGTTTATTCCAGCGCCGGTAGTATTTCCGGCCACCCCCCGCGTTGCCCCGATTCCGGCAAGTGAGATACGTGCCTGAAGACTTCCCCGTGATACTGTTATATCCTGATCGACAGAATTTGGATCAGTTCCGAGCGTAACGAAATAACTTCTTCCGACAATTTCATCAGGGATGTCAAAGCGTGTCGTCATATTGCCTTCAATGGGTGCAATCGCATACACATCAACCATTCGCGTGGAAACGCCATTACCGATATCCGTGAAAGCGACATACACGAGCCTGTTAGCCGGGTCTTCCATGATATTGGTGTTAACCAGCAGGAGGAGTACGACCAAAAGCCCCATAATCACCCCGCTGATCAGGAGATACTCGATCATGTTTGCCACGGCAGACTCATTATCCTGGTGATTAAACGATGGTCCAGTTCTCATTATATTCGGTCACCCCGTTATTGTAATGTATCTGGATATAAGTGGCATTCGCAGCGGAGAAAAATGAATAATTTACTACCGAACTTTTCCGGTTCATTGAAATTATCTTAATGTCGGATTCCACGTCGTTAAAAACTGGTGAAGCAACATTCAATGATTGATGGATTACCGACCTGACGTCACGAATGTCGTTTTTCGGAAATTCAATCACACTTTCAGCAGTGGTTTGTCCTACAACCGTGGACTGGTTGATAACCAGCGCCAGGAAAAAGAAGCTGAAACTGACGAGGAACCCCATCAGGACAATCCATTGTGCATCATCGTTCAGTCTCGCCATAGCAGTACCTCCACAAGCACCGCACGATCTCGTGCTGCTGCAGTGTAACAACCTTTATCCACAATTACCCACTTTGTCGCCCTCACAACATGTTCTCCTCCTGTTAGTTCACGAGAATTGGTGATTGGGACGTTTTGAATTATATCATTAGAATCCCGACAACTGTAACTTGCGTTAAATTGAATATCGTGGAGGGGACCTGATCCTGATGTGTTGGTATATTTCAAAAACAACGTTTTGAATTCTTCTCTATCTTGGGGATTAAGACCTGTGATAATTCTCTGTAAAGGGGTTTCTGAATTTGTACTATTCGGAGCGACATCCATCATCTTCAGTGCGTCACTTCCCAGCGCCTCCAGTTGCATATCATTAATATGGGTATCTCCCGCAGTGTAGACCGATGTCGCGTTCACGACGAGATACGCGGTTATAACCATGATCAGTCCTGCTGCAAAGCCCTCAATGGTGTAGAGCTGACCCCCGTCATTTTTTACCATACCGCCACCTCCACCATGGCATCCCTGAGGCGTGGCTGAGTAACATGAGCCGGATTGTAATCATAACTGAAGGGAGATGTCCACGTATTGTTTAAGAAACGACTTGGGCTATTTAGATTAAAAGAGAGGTTTATGTAGACCGGTGAATTTCCTGCGTTCAGAATATCGAAAAATGCCGGCGAGAATTTTAGTGAAACATTTTCTTTCACTTCGACAGGTGGCTGGGTAGTCGAGCTGTTACCATCGATATAAGGGGTATTGAAGGTTCGTACCAGGGACAATATGCCTGCATCCACTTTGTATACATTGATTTTCGTGAGAGTAATGTTGATTGCAGAATCATCCAGACTAGATCTCAGATTCGTGATGTTAACCATAATCTGGTCCCTGGCGGGGTCAATTTCATAGGCAGGATTTTTTTGATCTTTTAACCCGGAATTATTCACAAGGATAGAAAATTCGTGAGTCGTCACATTGTTGTCTGGGTTTTTATATAACGGAGCATCAACGGTAGCATTGCTCAATCCTTTGATCTTGACAACACGTCGGATATACCCATAGCCTTCCGGAACAACATCTCCTACTGACTGCAGCTCGTTGGTCTCCACATCTAAGAGTGAAATGTTGAACCGGTAGGGATAGTCCCCGAATATTACCCGCTGATGGTAATCATCGGGATAGGCAAAAGCACCATATACAGATGTATCGGAGAAAAACCTGTCGACCTTTTCCTGTGAGAGAATATTAGGGGTATCTCTCGTAATTGCAAGACCGAACCGTGTCACACTGAAATTCTGCTGTGATTCCCATGGGGGCGAGGCAGGCCATCCCGGATCCTCCACAAGAATCACACCGGTCCGGTACGCAACCGCATCATAATCGATAGTGTATCCCTGCAAATTAACCAGCAATCCCGGGATCATAGATAATACCCAGATGAACGCCAGCAGGAAAATAGTAAACCCTGCAATGAAATCTATGGAGAGGGTTCCGGAATCATCAGTCATGTTTGAGTAATCAACGCCCCAGTTGTTGCATTAAATGTAAGTATCCTGTTCGTACTGCCGGAATATATCGTGAGGGTATAGATCCCCTGTTGTAGTTCAAGGTCTCTCCTTTCAGAGACTGTCTGGGATGAACCAGTAATTGTTGCTTTATTATTTGCAAACAAGGTGCCGGGAGAAACTATTTGATCGAGGGCGATTTTTTCTGCGATCACTGTACTCCAGGGAAACACCGTCCAGCCTGTCCTGTCATATACCAATAGCTTAGCTCCGACCCCCTGATTTATTCCAAAGACCCAGCTTGTAGCATTTCCCGATTCATCCACATCTTTTGCAATAAGAGAGTAGATGGTTTTTCCATCGGTTTCATTTAGAGAATCCATTTTATATTTATCGAGTTTCTGTTGTGCTTCTCCAAAACTGATACGGGAAGACTCTACCGGAATAGTAACCTGTGTCAGTCCTCCCTCCTTTTTCTCTTCTGACGGAAAGAACGTACATGCACTGCACAGGATCAGGACGACTAGTGCTGAGATGGCGAAAATGGCTGGGATATTTCTACGCATACTCTTCCTTAAAGGCTTATTTGGTGAACAACAGATATAAATATTGGTATTCTTTTTAGTNNCACGGATTATTGGTTATTTATCTGACTTTATTAAAAAAGAGATAATGTATGGTATTTTTTTTCAGGAATAAAAATTAAAAAAATTGCACAATTACGGCACAATCTTCGTAATCGGTATCTCAAGAATATCCTCAGCCCCGCACGCCTTGAGTTTGGGAATCAATTGGTTAACCGCGTTCTTCGGAACGACCGTCTGGATGCTGTAATAATCGATACCGTGGAGACGGCCCACGGTTGGTTTCTTCATCGCAGGGAGGGCAGCGACAATCCTTTCCATGGCATGGGTGGGGACGTTCATCGTAAGGAGCACCTTGTTCCGCGCCTCGATTACTCCGAAGAGCAGGGTCTTGATCTCCTCGATCTCACGGCGTTTTTGCACGTCTGCCCAGCTTGCCCTGTTGGCGATGATTACCGTATAGGACTCCATGATCTGCCCGATGATCTTAAGCCCGTTCTTGCGCAGGGTTGTCCCCGTTTCTGTCAGGTCGACCACAACATCCATGAGATCCGGGACCTTTGCCTCGGATGCCCCAAACGAGTGGAAGAGCTGGACCGGGATCCCCAGCTGGGAGAAATAGTTCTTTGTCAGTTCCGGATATTCTGTGGTGACCCGGCTGCCGGGGCGGAT
>DADT01000062.1 GCA_002495065.1 Methanoregula sp. UBA471
CCCCCCTTTTTCCGGTACGATACAGGAAGGTTTTGTCTGGGGGCGGGGTGCAACTGACATGAAGGGCGGATGTGCCTCCCTTCTTTCTGCTGTCGCGGTGCTGGTTAAACAGGGCAGGGAGGTTCTGCCAGCCTGTGCCTTTGTCTGCGACGAAGAGACGGGCGGTAAGTACGGGATACGTCACCTCCTTGCAAAAAAAATGATCACGCCCACCGACTGCCTTATTGCCGAGCCTACTCCCGTCCGCCACCCGTCCATTGGACAGAAAGGGCTCTGCCGGCTCCAGATGACGTTCAATGGGACTCCGGCTCACGGGTCACTCTACCCTGCAGTGGGGGTAAGTGCCATCATGGAAGCGATGTCCCTGCTCCAGTACGTGAAAGGACTGCATGACCAGGAATATCCTCTTGATGCACGGCTCAAAGAGATCATTGATCGTTCTACTGCTGTACTGGAACGCGAATTCCAGATCCATGATGTCAGCGAGGTGCTGACAAAACTTATGTTCAACCCCGGGGTGATCAAGGGGGGAGAGAAATCCAATGTTGTTGCCCAGCGCTGCGACCTTGAACTTGAATTCCGCGTACCCTGGGGGTGCCAGATTCCGGATCTGATTGCAGGGATCGAATCCCATGCACCGCACGGGAAGATCGTTTCCCGGACGACCCATGACCCGTCCTTTACCGATCCTGCACAGAGGCTCGTGACGGTAACCTGCCGGGAGGTGGATCGGGTATATGGCGGACCGGTCTTTCCCATCGTCCAGTGGGCAGCCAGCGATGCACGGCACCTCCGTCTCAGCGGGTTCAATGTAATCCAGTACGGGCCAGGTATAATCCCGGCACTCCACGCAGTGGATGAGCGGGTATCCGTCGAAAGCCTTAAGAAAGCATCTGAGGTATACCTGGGAATTATGAACGCATATGCAGAAATCTCATGACTGAACAGATCTCATGATTTTATAAAATATTCCCGACGGCAGTCAATTCTGGAGATCTGCAAAAAACCGTTTGAAAAAATGAGGAGATATCAGGCTGAAAAAATTATCAGATGGTTTTGTAGTTTCCTGCAGTTATGGTGAAGGATTTGAACACGGCCATCACATCATTGTAATACTCCTCAAACTGGTTATTCTTCTCATTCCTCACGGGAGCGTGGGCATGGAAGGTAATGATGTATCCCTTGTCGTTCCGGATGGTATACGCCCTGAGCGTATTGATATCCCCGGTATCGGTTCTGACAATATAGTCCAGGCGGTACGCCATGTCTCCTGATAATTTGAACATGGCATCCCGTTTGGTAATTTCAACATTGTTCCCGGTGGTGATCCGTGCTACATCCTTTACAAAAAAAGTGTCGAGCTCAGTACCTGGACTGTCATCAACTTCAACTTTGATTTCAGACCGGACATTCACGCATTCGCTCTTCTCAGAATTGCACCGCACAAACGACGGTGAATAAAATTCGACCACATCATAACGGTCCAAGTCATACGACTCATGGGTGTTCACCTCGTTTTGCTGCCAGCCATTGGGATAATCGATGCTGAATCCATACTCCGCATTCGAGTAATGATTAAAGGGTCTTGTAGGCGTAGGCACAGAATTTGCCGTGGATGCGGCAATTATGGTGGGAGCTGCAGGAGCGAACGTTGTCGGATTGGCTGAATATGTTGGTACTGGTGTGGGATTCACAATGGGTGTCCTTGGTCCGATACACCCGGCCACCAGAAGTGACGCAAAAGTACACGTAAGAAGCACGAGTGATACAAAACATGACAGATGACGGTTTCGGTTCATTTATACCTCGGCGTTTCCCGTTTTGCCGTTAAAAATAGTTAAATCTGTCTATTTTTAAATTCAAAGGATTATCCCCGTTCCTGAGATTCCAGCGATTATCATCCAATTATACCTGGCTTTTACCATTTTCAGAGGCAATCATGTATTTCCGGAAATATTTTTTCTTCTGCCCATTCTGCGGTATACATCTATCTTCCGGCAAAATCTCCCAGCTGACATCGCCAATTTTACCTAGATGATCGTCAACCGATGTAATTCAACAAAAGATGATGTCATAAAAATATTCCGGATATGAGTCACTGATCCGCCAAGGATGTCTATTGAGGCGATAGCATTCCAACGTATGTCAATAGGATATCTATCTTTCAGATCCTCCTTTCTTTCGGATAACATCTCTTAGTCTCGCTTTCCCAAAATTATCTTAAAATTAAAGAGTGTCACCCGCCTCAGGGCCTCTCCGAGGCACGGCGGGGCAGGGGAGTATCCGGAGATTTTTTTGTCACTGATCCGCCGCGGGGGCGGCGGCGTTCATCATGAAGAACATGCAGAATTCCAGAACACTCGTTTAAATAAGCAGTTCGGTTGTTCAGATGATAATCAGGGAACAAATAATGGTATGACTCAGGAATATCGAAAGTTCTTCAGAACCAGTGCGAAATCCCCGCTTCAACCACCTTTCGTGAAGATCCTTATTTGTAAAAGGGTTCGCGCAACGCAACCGCCTTGTGGAACAGTCCTTCGAGTTCTGCTCCCTTCTTTCCCCGTATGTCAACGTGGTTGTCGGTTCGTAACAGACAGGGCTTGAGTTTCCCGTCAGAAGTAACCCTGANNGGTTGCAGAATGCGCAGAACTCCGTGTTATGGAGCGGGCGGACTACCTCCACTTCGGCGCCATCCAGGCAGTATTTTTTGCGGTGGTGCATCCTGCGGGTGATGATCTGTTTTGAGCGGGATGCAAGAGAATCTTCCAGCCCGTGCAGGTCCCCGTGATAGTTGCAGTCATTGAAGTGCATCAGTTCTATCAGCTGGAGGACAAGATTCCGGTTACCCCGGACGTACGCGAGAAAATCATCGATTTCCGCATCGTTGATTCCCTCCAGGACCACCATGTTCAGCTTGACCGGTGTGAGCCCGGCCTCAATGGCTGCAGTGATGCCCTCAAGAACCTCGGAGAGGCGGTCAATGCCGGTAATTTTTTTATAGGTTTCAGGATTCAGGCTGTCAAGGCTGACATTGACTCTCCGGAGTCCCGCCTCTTTGAGCGGGAAGGCCAGGTCGGCAAGGAGAGTCCCGTTGGTCGTCAGCGAGGACTCCATACCGGCCGGCACCGACCGGACGATTTCCGGCAGGTCCGGGCGAAGCAACGGTTCTCCACCGGTAAATTTTACACTGCGGATCTCAAATTTTGCCGCGACACGCAGGATCTCCGCAATCTCTTCACCGGAAAGCTGCTCTTTGGGAGACTCTTCCCCCTCCTTGTGGCAGTAGATACAGGACAGGTTGCATTTCGGGGTAAGACTTACCCTTATGTTGCTTACCGGGCGGTTATACGGGTCTCTGAGGGTCACGGCAGGTTCATCCCACGAAATTCTTTGCCACGATGTACAGCTCGGTGCTCCCTTTCCGGGTTGATTTGGTGATGCAGGTCTTCACTGAATAGAAATGTTCCTTTGTCATGGCATAGAGTCCGGGAAAATCCGTGCCCTGAAAAGATTTTACTACGAAATTTCCGCCCTGTTTCAATACTTTACAGGCAAACATAAGGGCCTGTTCATTCAGTTCAATGATGCGGGCCTGGTCGTAACTCTTGTGACCGGAGAGCTTGGGAGCCGCATCGCAGACCACTACATTGACGACCCCGAGCATGGATCGCACCTTTTCCTGCACCTCGGGATCATTGAGATCTCCTTCGATGGTCTCTACCCCGTCAAGGGGTGCGATGGGGTTGAGATCGATACCGACAACCTTTGCACTGGTGAGCGTCCGCTCTATCTGCAACCAGCTCCCCGGAGCTGCCCCAAGATCGACAATATTGTCATCGGGACGGATGATGGCAAACTTATGCTGGATCTCGAGCAGCTTGTATGCCGCACGCGAGCGGTAACCCTCATGTTTTGCCCGCAAATGTGTCCGATCATATCCCCATTGTGAACCCATGCTTTCCTCATAGTATTCCGGACTGAACCCCGGAACGTACTGATAATATTTGACGGGATATTGTATAAGAGATTGCATTCAGGAATTTGTCAACTACTTATATTTATTGAGGGATTCAACGTCATTTTCCGGCAGAGACCCTGCTCTCTTGGGCATGATCCCGGTGTATCACGGATTTTTCAAACAGGAATGCAGTCACACCAGTTCGCCGTCGTACGTCATCTCACCGGCCTCCCCGTCAACCACAACATGGACACCGTTCCGAAGCCGGTCCATGGGGATCTCAATATGGTCGATCATCGGGATTTTGCCAATGATCGCCCCGGTGGCGATGATCGATTCTGCCTCGGTATTGACTATGGCAGCAGGTGCATGCCCGTTCCGGCTTAAGGCATAGAGGACATACGATCCGACGGTGGAACCTTTGCCGTAGGGAAATGCCAGGACCTTTCCGGCAATGGACTGGTTCTGGAGCGGATGACCTTTTTCAACAATAATACCGGTGGCCGGATCGACACCTGAAAGGAAGGACAGGGGAGCAGGGCTCACCAGCAGCGGACCTTCCCCCCGCCCTTTTGCAATTCCTCTTCCCCTGATTAGCATAATCGTACCTAATAAATGTTTGAAGACACCAGATATAAGATTGATATGGAAGAGATCTCCGTCAATAACACTGCACCCTCAACCGAGCTCAAACACCAGCTCCAGCTCAACGAGCTCGAGGCCAGCCTGCTCGATATGAAGGTGAAGGTTGACGAGCTGTTAAAGGAAAATGCCCAGCTCAGGAGGGAAAACAACCAGCTCAAGCGCATGCCGCTGTTTGTTGCTGTTGTCGTCGATATCCTGGATAATGGTGAAATTTATCTCCGTCAGCAGGGTAACAACCAGGAATACCTGACAACCGCCACCGAAGAACTCCGCCCGCTGTTAAAACCCGGGGCCAAGGTTGCCGTCAACAACGCGCTTTCGATTGTCAAGGTTATTGGCAACATCTATGACTCACGCATCCGGGTTATGGAGCTTGAGGTATCGCCTGACACCAGCTATGCGCAGATCGGTGGCCTCGTCGATGTCATCAAGGAAGTGCGCGAGGCGGTGGAGTACCCGCTGACCAAACCTGAGATTTTCCGGCGCATCGGAGTCGAACCCCCGAAAGGAATCCTCCTCTACGGGCCGCCGGGGACCGGCAAGACCCTGATCGNNNNCGAACTCTTCATGCTTGCCCGTGAACGTGCACCGGCTATCGTCTTTATTGACGAGATCGATGCCGTGGGCAGCACCCGCACCAATGACGGGACGTCAGGAAGCGCAGAAGTGCAGCGCACCCTCATGCAGCTCCTCGC
>DADT01000070.1 GCA_002495065.1 Methanoregula sp. UBA471
CAGACCTTGCGTGTCAGCCCCTGTGTCTTAAAATATTCGAGCTGGTATTCTTCTTCAAGCATGCAAAATCACTTAATCGTCAGTACAGTTTGATTACGAACGGTAATTAGTGTATGGTTGTCAGGTTACTTTTTCCACCGGTCCTGGTACCAGGTATCCGCGCTTTCAAATATCCCGGTCACCTGCGCTATCCTCACTGCCAGCAGGTGCCAGCAGGTCCGGTTCCTGAACATGAAATCCCCGCAGGTGCAGAAATCTTCGTCAACCACATATTCTGCCGTCCTTCCGGTAACAACAAAAAAATCCAAATATCTTGTTATCTTTCCTGCATCAAGGGCAGCAAGTGCTTTTTTCCCCCGGTTGCCAAATGTCTCTTCGATCTCGCAGCGGAGACCAGCATCAAGAACCTTTTTTTCTCCAAGCCGTCGCCAGAGATCGCTCATGGAATAATCTGCAGGAGAGGAGGGTCATCGATATACAACCAGCCCTTTTTCCCGGCGAGGCGCTGCATTGCCGGGGCTTCAAGGGCATAATGGGACGCCTCAATACACGGGAGAGGGGAAACCCGGGCAACCGAGTGTTTGATCTCGGCTGACAGGAAAGCATCCGCCCCCCTGCGGTATGCTTCGTCGAGGAGTAAAGGATCAAAACCAGTGCCGGCGACAATCGCGAGCCGGTTGCATCTCGTTATTTCTCCCCACAGACGGACATTTCCTCCGAGTCGCCGGGAGATCTCTGCAGGGGACAGGGTGCAGGTTCCGATTAATCCTGATGCCATGGGTTCGGTGTCCGTAAGCGAAAGCAGCTCCGCGAGTGCGTCATTGACACCTTCCGGTGCCCGGTCGAAGTTTGTGTGCATGACATAGAGATTCATATGAGCGGAGAGCAGGGCACGCATCAGCCCGGCAGTCCGCCCGGTCAGGGCAGTGACCGGTGTCCACAGGGGCGTGTGATGCACGACCAGCATATCGGCCGAGGCCATAACCGCCTGCTGTACGACAAATGGTGTTGCATCCAGCGCACAGCAGACCCGTACGATATCCTCCCTGCCTTCAACCACGAGTCCGATTTTTCCCGTATCAAAATCATCGGCAAGGTCAGGAGGAGCGAGCCGCTCCATCTCTTCAATGAAGGCACGCACATGCATAGAAGGGTATAGTCACCCGGCCTTAAAATATCATATATTACTATTAGTAATAACAATTAATTTAAATATTCATAAAAGCGTATTTCTGGTTATGCATAAGACCATCGATCAGATCAATGAGCGGATCCGTGACGGTACTGCACGCGTAGTCACCGCCGAGGAGATGCCTGTGATCGTTGCCGAACTGGGTGAGGAGGGTGCGCTTAAGGAAGTGGACGTGGTTACCACCGGGACCTTCGGGGCGATGTGCTCTTCAGGCGCATTCATCAATTTCGGGCATGCGGAACCGCCTATCCGTATGGAAAGGATCTGGCTGAACAACGTGGAAGCATACGGGGGGCTGGCGGCAGTCGACACCTATATCGGTGCGACCCAGCAGTCGGATACCCGCGAAGAGGAGTATGGCGGGGCGCATGTGATCGAGGATCTTGTGTCGGGAAAATCAGTCGAGCTTCGTGCAAGTTCAAGGGGAACCGACTGCTACCCGCGAAGGACGATAACGACCGATCTCCTGCTGGAGAATCTGAACCAGGCGATTATGTGTAACCCGCGCAATGCCTACCAGCGCTATAACGCTGCCACCAACTCTACCGATCGGGTACTGCATACCTACATGGGAGTGTTGCTGCCGAACTTCACCAACGTCTCCTATTCCGGTGCCGGCGTCCTCAACCCGCTCTCCAATGACCCGAAACTCCGCCTGATCGGGAGTGGCGTCCCCATTTTTTTATGCGGGGCGCAGGGCATGGTCATTGGCGAAGGTACCCAGCACTCACCTGCCGGGGGATATGGGACCCTGATGGTAACCGGGAATTTGAAAGAAATGTCCCAGGACTATCTCAGGGCAGCGACCATGACCGGATACGGCGTCACACTCAATGTCGGCCTCGGCATCCCTCTCCCGGTGCTCGATATTGATGTAGTGCGTGCAACTGCTGTCCGTGATGAAGACATCGCGGTGGACCTCCTCGATTACGGTGTGCCAAGCCGGAGCCGCCCGGCAGTCAGGAAGGTGACCTACGCAGAGCTGCGGAGCGGGACCGTTGTGATCAATGGTGAAGAGGTCAGGACATCGTCCCTCTCAAGCTTCCGGAAAGCGCGGGAGGTTGCTGAAGAGCTGAAACACTGGGTTGAGCGCGGGAGCATGCAGCTCACCCTTCCCACCCGCCCGATCGATGCGAAAAAGCAGGCAAAGCCGATGTATGAGAGTATCAAGAGCCCACGGGTGCTGGACATCATGGACCGGCAGTTTGTCAGTATTGGCCAGGACGTGGAGATCATCACTGCGGCAAAGAAACTCCTGAAGGGCGAGACCAACCACCTGCCGGTGATAGACAGCGAAGGTGTGCTGGTAGGCATTGTTACCACCTTTGACATATCCAAGGCGGTTGCAAACCCGGGAAAGGCGCATCTGGTGAAAGATATCATGAAAAAGAAGGTGGTTACGACCACACCGGATGAAGCGGTGGACATCGCCGTGCAGAAACTGGAGCGGAACAACATCAGCGCACTGCCGGTGGTTGATGGCGGGCATCACGTGATTGCCATGCTCACGGCAATGAATCTCGGGAAACTCTTCGGGGGGAGNNAGGTGGCTGAAATGAAACTGCTGGTGACATTCTCGCGCAAGAAGGGGAGAAAACCGATTATCGCGCAGGCAGTGCGTGACACCGGCGTCCTGATCAATGTTGAACGGGCTGTGATCGATTCGTCCGAGGGGGAGGCGCTGATCGATGTCCCGGATGAGCAGTGCAAGCTTGTCAGCGATACGATGATCCGTCTTGGTGCAACGGTGCACATGCTCGAACATGGTATCAGTGTGAACGAAAGCGAATGCGTGGACTGCGGGGCATGCATCAGCATCTGCCCGCGGGAAGTCTTCTCGCTGGACAAAAACTTCCGGCTGAAACTGGAAGAGGGGAAATGCGTGCTTTGCGGCAAGTGCATTGAGGCGTGCCCGCACCAGGCCCTTACGCTTCCGCTATGATCCGTGAACCGTTCCGGCTCCGCCAGACCTTTGCAACCGTCCTAGCCGATGACCGAAGGCATATCACGGCGGCAAAGGAGGGCATGATCCAGGCCCGGCAGGTACTGGAAGCATATATTGCCCGCGATCCTTTTTTTCAGATCACCTTTGACCCGTATTCGCCGGATTCAGATGAGGCGATCATCCGGAGGATGACAGATGCAGCGGCCAGGGCAGGTGTCGGGCCAATGGCAGCCGTGGCGGGGGCAATTGCATGGGCTGGTGTTGAGGCGATGGCTGATGCGGGTGCGTTATTCGGGGTAATCGATAACGGTGGCGATATTGCCCTCATCAGTGACAGACCCGTGCGGGTAGGTGTTCATGCCGGTGAAGCGCGGCTGTCGGACCGGATTGCCTTTGTCGTCCCCCCGCAGAAGAACATACTCGGGATCTGCACCTCATCGGCATCGGTCGGACCATCCGTATCCTTTGGCATGGCAGATACGGTCACGGTTTTTTCTTCCGATGTCGCGCTTGCGGATGCATGGGCAACATCGGTATGCAACCAGATCCGGCCCGATGATCAATCTGTTCTCGAACGGATTAACGTGTCAGAAGTTTCAGGTATTTTTGCCATCATGGGAGAAACTCTGGTGATATGGGGAAATCTCCCGCCACTGGTTCCTGCGAAGGTCGACGAACAGCTGATCAGTGCGGGAGATCGGTTGTAATTCGGTGATGCGGGAAAAGTAAAAAACAATTCATGTATTCTGTAGAGTGTGGATTCGGGCGATTGTGGTACGATAGGATAATCCAAACGGTGAATTTCCTGTTTTCATTAAGGCAGCATCCTTCACTTATAAAAAAAGGGTAGATTACCGGCTCTGGAGAAAATCCCGATAGTAAGTTGATATACGGATATTCAGATTTCCACAGATTTCTCCGGATTTCCATGGATATCATATTGGGGGATGCCACAGCGGCGGGGCTAAATTTTCCGGGTGCATGAATGGTGACTTCCCCGGAACCAATAATTTCTTTCCACCACAACACGTGCTCTATATTAATCCGGGCGGTGTACGATCCGTACAATGGACCAGCGAATAAAAACCGTGTTCTTCCTCATGGTCACTTGTGCAGTTGCGCTCTCGTTTACAGCACATATGTTTGCGTTTTTTCCCTTCGACCTGAAGATTTCCCATGAACTGCAGGAAGTCAAAAATCCTCTGTTCGCTTCAGGTATGCAATGGGTAAGTGCACTTGGTGATACCCGGGTCGGAATTTTCCTGGTAGGAGCGGTTTGTGCTCTGTATATCGTCCGGCGCCAACCGCTGGAAGCTTTTTTTGTCCTGGCCACCCTGAGTAATTTCGCACTCACCGCTTTTCTCAAAGTTCTGGTCGCCCGCCCGCGACCTCCGGATTTTTTCATGGATCCGGCCGATTTCTTATCTTCTGTAAACCAGTATAGTTTCCCGAGCGGGCATGTCCTCTTTTTTGTCGTCTTCTTCGGTTTCGTTGCGTACCTTGCGTGGCTTCACCAGACCGGATTGTCCCGGCTAATGGTTATTGCAATCTGTGGTGCCCTTATCATGCTCATCGGTCCTTCACGGGTTTATCTTGGGGCACACTGGGCAAGTGATGTAGTTGGAAGCTATATCATCGGTGTCCTGTGGCTGTTTGTACTGATACTCGGGTATCAGCTGGTCGCTCACCGGAACCACAGGTTCCCGGGCACCTGACGTGCATGCGAACAATGGATCTAGAATATCTGGTTGCATTCAAAACAGGCTCAGAGGTAAATGTCGTCGGAGGCAGATACGCTGAATCCGGAAGTACGTTTCAGAGAAGTGCAGGAATGACCGTTAAAAGCAGACAGATGCCGACCGGAATGACCAGATTGTCATCGACCGGTGAGAACATTTCGATAATTCCCGCAAAGACGGCAACGATAAGAGCCCCATGAACCGGAATCAACAGGAGCAGGAACAGGAAGGTGACAAAGATCCCGGAAATCGTCCCTTCTGCGGATTTTCCGTTCCAGATACGCATCCTGCCAAATTTTTTGCCTGCTATGGCTGCAACACCGTCGAGAACTGCTAATGAGACAAGTGCCGGTACGACGAACGTGGTCGGGAAAAGGATTACACAGGTAAGGGCACTCACAGCGAAATATAAAGCACCTTTTCCCGGTAATGGATCACACCGATCGACATAGTTCAGGACCGCCGAGAAGACCGGAAGGGTATAGCCCCGGAGGATCAGATCAACGAGGATCAGGCCGGAAAAGAGACCGCCGGCAAGGATCGCCAGTGCAGAAGTATGGTCGAGGACAAGGACCATCCCCGCAATTGCCAGGCCGAAGATTACATGGATAAGTTTTCGTGCCAGCTCCTGCATCGTGGATCATTGGTGAAACGAACCATAAAAAGTTCTGGTTCTCTGGCTCTAATCCTCACAATATTTTTCTCAACGCTCTTTTAGGCTACGGCACGTAATGTCTTCATCCCCGCCGCTGTGGCATCCCTCTAGAGCGATAATTCCAAAGAAGGCAATACGACACAATCGCAAAGCGCAGGGGCAGTTCGGGAGGACAGGCACCTGTCCCCTCCGATTATGGGTGATTCGCAATTTATTGAAATCTTAGGGTCCAACAGAGCCGGTTCTCTCAAAATTATTGTGAGTCTGAAGGCTATCCATGTTCTCATTGTCAGTATGGGGGATTTTCGATAAACTTCAGCCCCTCGGCGTATGCTGTTTTCCCCCGGTAGGTGGCGAGCGGGCGTTCACCGTCTGAAACAGTAATTACCGGTTCCAGGTTTACGACAGAAAAGATCAACTCAAAAAGCTCAATCTCGTCTATCTTTACACCCCTGACAAGCGATGAGGCAGGCTCCAGCTCGAGGCGCTCCTGCGTCAGTTCATCCGGCTGTGTCCGGAAAAAATAATAGAATACCTGGTATGAGTTCAGAAGATCGGAGATCAGCAGTTCGTTTCGTGAAGCGGGATCCAGTGCCGCGATCCGCCGGGTGAGGCAATTTACATCATCCTCGCATGCCTCAAAGAGGTGATCGGCAAGAGCTGCGAGCTCCTGGTAGGGAACTGGAGCGGGGTCGGTACTCATTGCCAGACATTGGCTGCGGAGGCATAAAAAAATGGTGAATACGACCCTACAGGACAAAAACCCTTATTCACCCCCATGAGGAATGCATAAAGATGAAAGATGAGGATGCGGACTGGGTGATCTATCACCTCGCTGCCAGGAGTCCTTCTACAACGGCAGACGGGCTTGCCCGGGCAAGCGGGTTTGACCTGCCTGCGGTTGAGAAATCGCTCGAACGTCTCGAACGAAACATGCTGATTGAGCACAGGGAAGGCAGGGTGCGGGTACTCTCCATCAGCGAGGCACTCCTGCTCTGCCAGATAAAGCATACAAAGGATCTCCCGTACACGATTGAAAACGGTGTCATTAAAGAGAGAAAAATGTAACATGGCGGGAAACGAGGTCGTCATACTCAGGATCGGTCACCGCCCTGAACGCGATCAGCGGGTTACAACCCATGTCGGCTTAACGGCCCGGGCGCTTGGCGCACGGGGAATGTACCTTGCCACTGCTGACAAGGGCGTTGTCAAGAGCATACGGGATGTGGCCGATCGCTGGGGGGGTGACTTCTTCTGCCAGGACAATGTAAAATGGCGTTCCTGTATCCGGGACTGGAAAGTACAGGGAGGGATTGTCGTTCATCTCACGATGTACGGGCTCAACCTGCCTGAAGTGATTGGCGAGGTTAAAGCCCACGGGAAAGTCCTGGTCATTGTCGGGGCAGAAAAGGTGCCCGGCGAGATCTACGGGCTTGCAGATTATAATGTTGCAGTCACCGGCCAGCCGCACTCCGAGATATCGAGTCTGGCCCTCTTTCTCGATCATTATTTTTCAGGGCAGGAATTCAATAATGAGTTTCCCAACGCCCAGATACGTATCATCCCCTCCCGGGCAGGAAAGCAGACGGAGGAACTATGAAAGGGAGGGTGCTTGTCGCCGGTTTTTCAACCCGGCACGTAGCACAATCTGCAGCACGGGCAGGGTATGAAGTGTGTGCCGTCGATCATTTTTGTGACCAGGACCTTTCCTGGTTCACGACAGACCGGGAAAAATTTGATGATCTTGCCGATCTTCCGGATGCGATAGACCAGCTGTGCAGACGCCATCGGTTCGACCTGTTTGTTGCCACCTCCGGTGCAGAAGACCTGTCGACACCACTCCCGCTCTGCGGGACCCCGAAAAACGCCATCGGCCGGTTCCTGGATAAACTGGATACCCAGCATTTTTTTGAAACCATCGGCGTTCCGGTCCCCCGACTCGTGCCCTGCGGAACGTATCCTGTGATGGTCAAACCGCGACGGGGTGCCGGGGGCTGGAGGAATGCCGTTGTTCAGGATGCTGACGGTCTCGCTTCCTGGAAGGCGCTGTATCCCGGCATTCCCTATATCTGCCAGCAAATCGCCGATGGCATTGCAGCCAGTGTCTGTTGTGTCACCGATGGCGTACAGGCACAGGCGATTGCTGCAAACGAGCAGCTCCTTAAGGGGAATGAAGGATCGGGGTTCGGGTTCTGCGGATCGGTCACGCCCCTTAATCACCCGCTCCGTGATACAATGGTTGCCATGGCAGAACGGATAGCCGCGGCGAGTGGGTGCACCGGGACGATCGGGATTGATTTTGTTCTTGGCAGAACGACACCCTTTGTCATTGAGGTGAATCCCCGCTTCCAGGGGACGGTGGATACCGTTGAAATGGCTCATGGATGCAATGTCTTCCAGTATCATGTCGATGCCTGCAGAGGCAACCTTCCGTCCTGCACTATGCCCCCGCAGCAGGTGGCAGTCCGCAGCATCCTTTTTGCCGACCGGGACCTGACCGTTACTACCGATCTTAAACACCTTGCCCCTGGGGTTGCTGATATCCCGTGGCCCGGGACATTTTTCGAAGAGGGTCAGGCACTGATCAGCGTGTTTGGCTGGGGAGTGACCCGGGAAGCGGCAGTTTCTCTTCTGGATAAACATATTAGCACCGTCCGACAATACATACGATGATGGATCCCATAGACGACCTGCTGAAAGATCCCGCTCTGCGTGCATATCTTCACCGGCTGGTGAAGGATGAAGGACTCAATCTCATCGAACGGTTCCCGCGCGAGGGTGAACACAGCGATGAAGATCTTGCCGCAAAGACCGGTATCAACCTGAATTCGGTGAGGCACACCCTCTATACTCTCTATGAAAAACGGCTTGCCGAGTATCACCGTATAAAAAACAATGAGACCGGCTGGCTGACCTATCTCTGGCAGCTCCGCACCGATCATATCTACGATGCGATACGCGAAGACATGGCCCTTGTCTTAGAGAAACTCGAACGGCGGGAGAAGTATGAAGAGGAAAATGACTTCTTCATCTGCAAGGACTGCCAGATCCTGTTTACCTTCCCGCAGGCAATGGGATGTGATTTCAACTGCCCGGGCTGCGGAAAAGCCGTGACGCATTTTGACAATGAAATGCTCCTGAGATCTCTCAAACAGCGGATTGGCGATATCAAAAAGTCACTGGGTCATGCCGCACCAACCGGATGAGTCCTGTGAAGATCTGCTGCATGAAGCAGGATGCAGCGATAAGGTAATTGCCCACTGCAGGGCAGTGAGGGACGTTGCGCTCGGATACGCAGTGCTCAATGTCCTTGTACGGGTTGACCTGGTAAGGAAAGGCTCGATGCTCCACGATATCGGCCGGGGGTCTACCCATACCATCATGCATGCGCAGCAGGGTGCAGACCTTCTGCGGGATCTCGGCATCAGCGAGGAGATCGCCCGGATTGTCGAGTGCCATACCGGGGCCGGGCTCACCGCTGATGAATGCACCCTGCTCCGGCTGTTTCCCCGCGACTGTATCCCACGAACAACAGAGGAAAAGATTGTCACCCACGCGGATAACCTCATCGAAGGAAGAAAGCGGGTGATCATTGAGGAGAGTATCGCATCAGCCTTTTACCTGCCAAGGAAGGTAAGGCGGAGGATATATCACCTGTCACAGGAAGTTGAGCTGCTCTGCGACTAAAATACGGGATTGGTTCGGCTGCGTTTTTCCGGTAACTGAAAGGAATTATCTGAAAGATATTTTGTAACCCGATTCATTCTCAGGCGGTGCTTATTCAATCGGGCGGTACCGTGGGAACCCGCGTGACCAGTACCTTATCGATCCGGTTGCCATCCATATCCACGACCTCATACCGCAGCCCGCTGATTTCAATATGATTCCCCGTTTTTGGTATTCGCTGCAGGACAAACAGGATAAGCCCGGCAATGGTCCGGTAGTGGCCCTGGTCCTCTTCCGGGAAGGTATCCACGGACAGGGTTTTTTTGATATCCTCGATAGGTGTATCCCCGTTGATAAGCCAGGAGCCATCGTCCCGTACTACAATGGGGATGTCCACCGGCTCTCCGAAAGTATGGACATTACCCACGATCGCTTCAAGGATATCGTGCAGGGAAATGACACCCTGTATGCCCCCGTATTCATCCGTGACGAGAGCAATATGGAGGCCGGTTCCCTTGAATAATTCGAGGAGTTTCAGGACCGGAATTGCTTCAGGGGCAAAAAGCGGCTTTGTCACGGCGGCTCTGATATCAGGTGTCCCACCCTCCACCATCCCGGCGAGAACATCCTTTACCGATACCATACCAACAATATGGTCCAGATCTCCTTCATAGGCAGGAAAATTCGATCGACCGCTCCTGATCATTTTCTGAAGATTATCGGAAACGGGATCATTCAGGTCAAGCGCGATGACATCGGATCGGTGTGTCATAAGGGATTCAACACGCCGGTCTCCAAGATCAAAGACGCCCTCTACCATGCTCATCTCGGCCTTTTCAAAAATACCCGCCTCAGTCCCTTCTTCGAGCATAATTTTAATTTCCTCTTCGGTCACCGGCGGTTCTTTGGTTTCCTTTACCCGCATGATCCATAGCACGGCTTCCGTTGAACGGCTGAGAATGAACACAAGCGGGGATGCGATACAAGACAGGAGACGCATCGGCTTTGCGACCGAAGAGGCAATAGTTTCAGCATTATTCAGTGCAAGGTGTTTCGGGACAAGTTCTCCGAAGATTAAGGTCAGGTAGGTAATTACGATGACAACAAGGGTGATTGCCAGGATCTCGCCATAGGGTGCCAGGAGAGGAAATTCTTGGAGATATGCTGCGAGCTCCTTTGCTACCGTAGCTCCCCCAAATGCACCAGCCAGGATCCCGACAAGGGTAATGCCGATTTGTATCGTCGAGAGGAAGTGGGTAGGTTCGTGTGCAAGTTCAAGTGCAGCTGCTGCCTTGGTGTCACCACCTTCCGCCCGCTGCTGGAGCCGTATTTTT
Organism: Methanoregula sp. UBA471; assembly: GCA_002495065.1. Lineage (GTDB taxonomy): Archaea > Halobacteriota > Methanomicrobia > Methanomicrobiales > Methanospirillaceae > Methanoregula. Next base: position 10,532 of record DADT01000070.1, read on the forward strand.
TTTGCTGAAACAACGGCAAATTCTGCCATAGAGAATATGCCATTGAGGAAGATCAGCACCAGGATGAAGACGATCTCAAAGATATATGACATTTTGCTGATAGTATATCGTCGACTGTAATTTAAAACTATTTAAAGAGCACAGGAGAAAATGCCCGGCAGCACACATCAACGGATAGTGTTGGAAACCAGGATCACCGGAGAGTCAGCTGGTTTCAGGAACCCGAAACAGAATACGAGGTATCGGGATTCACGATCTCAGACTCCCGATCGTGATGTAAAAAAAATTGAGAATACCTGATCACAGGACATTCATTGATAAGATCATAGCAGGGACTGTCCTCGATATGGGTAATGCGGCACCGCCAGGTGGTCTTACCTCAATATTCACGGTGGCACCTCCGGAAACCGGCTTGACCCTGAAGGAGATATCGACCTCGTCACCGGGGAGGAGGGCAGTGACCGCGTTGCCACCAATTGTGGTAGTAAAAATACTGGTCGAATCTCTCGTGCCCCGCACGAGGGTTACCGGGTCATTGTCCTGTGCAGAGAAGACAATTTCCGTCCGGGTCAGGTCGACAGCTGATCCATGGGCCGGCAGACCCAGGGAGAACGTAATCGTATCAATTCCCCGCAAGGGATCGGAAGACAGTGCATAGACATTCCCTGCCAGCTGAATATCTCCCGTGGATTGAGTGGGTTGCAGCGTGGGAGCAGGTACAGGAGATGTTGTCGCCGCCGGTAAAGAGGTAACGGGGATGGGACCTTCAGATCCCCCGGGGGTCATGGTACAACCCAGAGTCATAATGCATGAAACCAGTACCAGCGAAACACAGATAGTTTTAATGGAAATTATCGATCCGGACACTTCACTACACCCCATTCCACTACTTTACTATTTTACCATTATGCCCTTATAACACTTTCATTTTATTAAAAATCATTCAGAATAATTTGTAATAAAAAAAGAAATGATTATATATAATTAAAAAATTAAGCTGCAGGTCATTAAAAAATGGTTTCAGAATACGTCTCATGCGCGAGAAAGTTGACTACTGGGAGGGGCGACGTCCGGGGATTATCTTCATGACGTAACTCCCGTCCCGTGGTTGTACGCACGGTCCGGCAGATTTTGAATAACCCTGACGTCCGCTCTGCCTGGCACTTTGTATGAGATCTAATGCTGCGATGGAGATGAGTGGGATGCTCAATTATGCACAATGGAAAAGTATAGCAGAGAATAACGTTCTGGAATCTGATAGGGAACCTCCTGAACAGCGTTCGGAGAGTTCCTGACGGGCATTAAAAAACCGAATAATCAGAAATGTCCTTCACCTGATATGGATATCAGCAGCTTCCTTTAAGGAAACTACCGAATCGCTTCTTCGAGAATCTGGAAGAGGAGTAGCATCGAAAAGGGAGTCCCCCTGTGCAATCTTTAGGGGAAATTCCCTTCATAAGGAAAATTTTCCCGAAAGCAAAAGAGTGTGGTTGTTGATATCAGGTCTGTCACTCAGATGATGACCTGCTTAACCTGGGGGAGTGCACGAATTTGTTCAATGACGCCCACCGGCAGGGACTCTTCAATGATAATAACAAGCTTCGGCTCTTCGACAAATTCCGGGTCAGTAACGAAGATCTGGCGGATGGATACATCATGCTGGGTCAGGATTTTGACGACGCCCCCGACAATACCCCTCTCGCGTGCATTTTTCGGAAGAATGGTTACAACAAAAAACCCCAGGGATTCTGCAACTCTGGAAAGGTCCGGCGTCGCCCGCATATTCAGGAAGATATCGCGGAGGACTGGGCGTTTGAGGATGCGATGTGCAGTGGAGTCGACGACCCGGCGATCCGATCCGATTACCTTGGCCACCGCGGTTGCAGGCACCTCAATCCCATTACAACTGATCCGCCCGTCCCCGGTCACCCCAAAACCGTTCTCGAGCAGGAACCGCACCACCCGGGCCTGTGAAGGTGAGTCTGAAAACTCACGGATGATGTCAGACCACATACTCACCACTGGGTATGACGCATATAAATATACATCTATGCAGATTCGTTGTCATCAGAGCTGTAATGACACCATTCCTGCTTGGAATGAATGATTATCCCGGAAACTCTCCAATGTGAGAACATAAATCGCCGGACACGTGGGAAAATAAGGATATCTGTACTGAAAATTAACTTACATAAGATTTTATTAGATAGACAACCTCTATGTTATGGCACAAAAGCGAGGGTAGCCAAGCCAGGTCAAAGGCGCTAGGTTGAGGGCCTAGTCTCGTAGGAGTTCTTGGGTTCGAATCCCATCCCTCGCATCTGGACACAAAGTTAAATACGCAGTTTCTTTTTAAGCCAGTCATTTCAGAACCTTTTCCGTGACGTCCCCTGTCGCTCAGTTACGTATACGCTCTCAGTCGATGGATGTATGGTGAAAACACCACGACACCAACAACAAAAACAGATGTGAAGTTCGAGCACACAGGTGGCCCGCCACCATAACGACCCGGTCCGTATTGTTGTCAAGATCATGCAGCGGTTATCTCCGCTGGTGAAGTCAGCAGGCTCGAGGACCGCTGGCCCGCGCCGGTCTATGATATATCGGATTATGAAAACTTGGACGCAGCCCCGATCGGGAAAGCATGGATTACCGGGTGAGCGAACTCCGAAGACCATCCCATCAAGGTCTGATCCTGCATGATTCCGGACGAGAAAGAATAGTGAAAATCCATGATACCAGCCGCTTCGTGATAACTCCCCTGTTAAAAGACATAATCCAAACGAAACAGTTATGCTCTTTTTATATTGATCTTAATATAGGGTTTTGGATATGGGGGGGAGTAAACCGATCAGGAATGTGCTGATTCACTCGGAACGAAGACTTGCCGGTATTTTCAACCACCTTCCCGATGCAACCTTTGTGATCAACCAGGAGGGGATAGTAATTGCCTGGAATAAAGCGATTGAGGAGATGACCGGTGTTAAAGCAGACGAGATGCTGGGAAAAGGCGAGTATGAATATGCCCTGCCATTCTATGGATACCGGAGACCGATCCTTATCGACTCGATATTTGAATCAGACACCACAGTCAGGAACCACTACACCCTCATCAAAAGAGAAGGAAACCAAATCATAGCGGAGGTAGACCTTGTAATGCCCGGCGATCGGGCTGTCACCCTGTGGGGCAAGGTATCCACCCTGTACGATGAAAACGGGGAGAGAATCGGAGCGATCGAATCAATCAGGGATATCACCGAACGCAAAATGGCTGATACTGCCTTGCGGGAGAACGAGCGGTTTCTGGACACTATTATCGAGAATATTCCGGACATGATCTTTGTGAAGGATTCAGCAAACCTCCTGTATGTGCGGCTCAATAAAGCCGGGGAAGAACTTCTCGGATATTCACTGAACGAACTCCGTGGAAAGAGCGACTATGATTTCTTCCCGGAAAACGAGGCGGATTTTTTCACCAGAAGGGATCGGGAAGTCCTTCGCGATAACCTGATGCTTGACATCCCCGAAGAGGAGATTCAGACAAAGAATAAGGGTAAAAGAATACTCCACACGAAGAAGATACCAATACGGGATGAAAATGGGAGCCCCAGGTATCTGCTCGGGATTTCCGAGGATATCACCGGACGTAAGAGGGCAGAAGATGAGCTGAGCGCCCTGTACAGGGATCTGGAGAAACGTGTCGGGGAACGGACTGCTGACCTCAATACTGCCCAGCAGGAACTGATCCTGAAAAATGAACACCTCAACGCCCTCAATCAGAAGCTCACGAATACCCGGGAAGAACTGCAGCAAAAAATCAACAAACTCAACGTACAGGAACTCAAACTGCAGGAGACTGCAACCAGCCTCAAAGAGGCTCTTGCCCTGAAAGATATGCTCCTCTCCGAAATACACCACCGGGTCAAGAATAACCTTGCCGCCTTCATCTCGCTGATGAGCCTCAACGGTGTTTACGAAGACGCAGAAGGGAATAAGAGTCTCATGAAGGATCTCCAGAACCGGGCCAGAAGCATGGCCCTGATCCACGAGACCCTGTACAGGACCCAGAATTTCTCGAGTGTTGACATGGAGGTCTACCTGACCACCCTTGTCGGTCAGATCGCTGCTTCCTATGCAGGAAGCAAGGAGATCTGCACGGATGTGGACGCCCGGGGAGTGGTACTTGACTTCTCCCGGGCCGCCACGGCGGGCCTGATTATCAACGAGCTCATCACCAATTCCTTCAAGTACGCGTTCCCGCCGGCATTTGACTGCCTGGCGGTGCGAGGGGGACCCTGCACGATCCGGGTTATACTGAGATCGCACGACGGGGCTTATACACTTTCGGTGGCGGATAACGGACGGGGGCTTCCTGACCGTCTCGACCCCCTGGCATCAAAATCGCTCGGTCTCAAGCTGGTGAATTTCCTTGCCCGCCACCAGCTCCGGGCGGAGACCCGTGTCATCAGGGACAAGGGAACCGAATTTGTGTTCCGGCTGGACACTATCGCGGGGAGACCATAACCGCGGCAAGGGGTCTTACGCCTTGTTGAGCATGATGCCATGTGTCAGTAAAAATGAGAATTTTCGCGGTGAATGACTCAGTGTTTTTGACCACGCTGTATTCAGAAAAATACCGATTTTTTCGGTGACAATTTTCAAATCAGTTTTCTTTTTAAAAATTCAGTGAAGGCTCTCTGGTTACGCATCGCACCTGAAGCCAAAGATGCCATCCCTCGTATCTGTTTTGCAAACATTTTATCAACGTTAAAACCGGAATTCACCGAACTCCTTTGGTATTGCTGTCAAGAGTTTCAGCAAGATCATCATCCGTCTGTCTTCAGAAATATCCGTATCAATAACCTCTTGCATATCATGCGGATATTTCATCAGATTGCTTCATAATTCAGGAATGAGGTAAAATATCCCTTAAATGAATCCATTTGCTAATTTCAATTCCTGAATCTCCATGTATGCAGCATTTCGGATGACATATCTGCCCGTGTTATCATTAAGATCGGTATTGAGTTAGTCCATTTTTTGTACCTTGTAAATACCTTCCCGCACTTCCTCAGGATTCTTCCAGAACCCGGACGTACAACCAAGCGGCGAACAGCTATCTCAAGAGATCTGCCCGGCAGAGTTCTCCGAAGTCACTGGATCCGGGTAAACGGAAATCACAGCAGTTTATTCATATACCCGAGTACTCCGTCCGGTCCTGGTCAGGTGAAAATACCACGATAATCTGCCCCCAAAAACAAATTCAATATGATTAATAATGTAAAAAAACGAATAATCCGGAAGGAAAGAATCTGGTGTCGATACTTCAACTTCTGCTCTATCTCATTCTTTTTCCGCTGATCACGGCACTCTTCATGCTGGTCTCGCAAAAAGATCCCGGGCGCAAAGCGATAATTCAGCTCTCAGCTATTGCTATCGGTATAGTATCATTTCTGGTTCTTCTTTTTGGATATGACAGGGGAACGCTGATTTTTTCAATAGATCCCGATTCGGTCAGCCAGATAATGTTCTTCATCGAGCTTGTGCTTGCAGTATATATCCTCTATCTTGGTATCCGGCACCGGAAATTATTGACGGTCTTCCTGATCCTTTTACAGGCGGGTCTGCTTCTTTATTTTGAGCTGGTTTTTTCAGAAAACCTGCACATCGGGAATAACCTGTTCCTCGACCAGTTCTCAATCATCATGGCACTGATCATCGGAATCATCGGCAGCCTGATCTGTGTCTATGCCGTTGGATATATGGAGACCTATCACCACCACCATACAGAAATCAGGGATCGGCGTAACCTCTTCTTCGGAGTTCTGTTTATTTTCCTCTCGGCCATGTTCGGGCTGGTCTTTTCGAATAACCTGCTCTGGGTATTCTTTTTCTGGGAGATTACAACGATCTGTTCCTTCCTGTTAATCGGGTATTCGCAGTCAGAAGAGGCGACCAATAACTCGTTCCTTGCCCTTTCCATGAACCTGCTGGGCGGTGTTGCGTTCATGGCGGCATTAATCTATCTTGTCATCATCGATCCGACCGGACAGCTCCTTGGTCTCAACTTCCTCATCAGTTCCGGCAAGGCAGTTGCGCTGGTTCCTGCCGTGCTGATATGTTTTGCCGGAATCACCAAAGCAGCCCTTATGCCCTTTTCCTCATGGCTCGTCGGCGCGATGGTCGCACCGACCCCGGTTTCTGCCCTGCTCCACTCGAGTACGATGGTCAAGGCCGGCGTTTATATGATTGTGAGATTTGCACCGGTGCTTTCCGGAACCACTGAAGGTCTTATCATCGCCCTCGTTGGTGGCACCACCTTTGCCCTGGCCTCATTTATTGCGATTTCCCAGAATAATGCAAAGAAAGTTCTCGCCTATTCGACCATTGCCAATCTTGGCCTCATCGTCGCCTGTGCCGGGGTCGGGACCTATAACCTGATGTGGGTTGCGATACTCCTGATTATTTTCCATGCAATCGCAAAGTCGCTCATGTTCCTGTGTGTCGGAACCGTTGAGCACCGCATCGGCAGCCGAAATATTGAGGATATGGGGGGACTCATCGTCCGGATGCCGAAACTCGCCATCATGATGTTCATCGGCATGGCGGGTATGTTCCTTGCTCCTTTTGGTATGGTCATCTCCAAATGGGCTGCGATTGAGGCGTTTATCATGGCACCATTCGGTTTAATCTTTATCGCGATCCTTGCATTCGGAGGGTCGGCAACCGTATTCTTCTGGAGCAAGTGGATGGGTAAAATAATCTCGGTGATGCGTGACGAGCCTGTCATCGAAGACACCGTCAAAAAAGAAAAATGGGTGGTATTGTATATCCTGACCGCCCTCGTGGTCATTGTCTGCCTGATCTTCCCCCTGATATCCTCGGTCCTTATCGAACCGTTCATTCTGAATATCTATGGCCAGACAGCCCGGCTTTCGCAGGCGAATCTCAGTATCATGCTGATGATGCTCTGCCTGTTGCTGATCATGCCGTTTTCTCTCTTATTCTACCGGAAAGGTGCACACTACGCCCCGCCCTACATGGGCGGGAGGCCGGTTGAGGGACACATGAGGTTTTCCGGTTCGATGGGAGTGACCCGTGAACTGGTGCTCTCCAACTATTACATGACCGATCTTTTTGGGGAGGAACGGCTTTTCATGGTCGGCACATCGTTGTGCTGGGCGCTGCTCCTCTTTGCCGGTATCCTGCTGGTGGGAGTGATCCTGTGATACCTGAATATCTGGTGCCCGTCATATGGGCTGGTTTGTACCTGCTCCTTGCCCCGGTTGCCGGCGGGCTTATTGCGGGTATCGACCGGAAGGTAACTGCACGGATGCAGGGGCGGGTCGGCCCACCATTGCTCCAGCCATTTTATGATGTCGCAAAACTCTTTGAAAAGGAGAACCTCGTCGTGACGGCATCCCAGAACTTTTTCGTCTTAAGTTACCTTGTTTTTATGGCGGTTGCAGGAGCGCTTTTCTTTTCAGGAGGGGACATGCTGCTCGTCATATTCGCCTTCACCCTTTCCCATATTTTTCTTGTGCTCGGGGCGTATGCGTCCTATTCCCCATACAGTCATATCGGAGCGGAACGCGAGCTGCTCCAGATCATTGCGTATGAACCGATGATCATCCTGACAGCTGTGGGCATGTACATGGTCACCAGGAGCTTCTTTGTGAGCGCCATCGTAACATCGGATATACCTGTCATCCTGTATCTCCCCGGGGTTTTCATTGGCTATCTTATTGTGCTCACGATCAAGCTCCGGAAGTCACCGTTTGACCTCTCCACCTCACATCATGCCCACCAGGAGCTGGTGAAGGGTGTCACCACGGATTTTGGCGGGCCCAACCTTGGCAAGATCGAGATTGCCCATTGGTACGAGTACGTCTTCTTACTGGGTGTCGTCTGGCTGTTCTTTGCATGGAATCCGGTAATTGCCGTCATGGCAATCGTCATTGCCTATTTCCTCGAGATCCTGATTGACAACACGTTTGCCCGGGTCAAATGGCAGCTCATGATCCGTAGTGCCTGGATCATTGCCGGTACCCTCGGGTTAGTAAACCTGGGGGTCTTATATTATCTCAGGATGGTGGGAGTACCATGACCTACCTGAAAAAATCTCCCTGGCTGCTCCACTATGATGCATCATCATGCAACGGGTGCGATATCGAGGTCCTGGCGGCGTTGACACCGTTATATGATGTGGAGAGGTTCGGGATCATCAACACGGGCAATCCCAAGCATGCGGATATCTTTCTGGTAACCGGAAGTGTCAACACCCAGAATAAACAGGTGCTCATCAATACCTACGAACAGATCCCGGAGCCGAAAGTGGTCATCGCCATAGGTATCTGTGCCACAAGCGGCGGAATATTCCGGGAATGCTACAATATTCTTGGAGGCATTGACAAGGTTATACCGGTGGATGTTTATGTTACCGGCTGTGCCGCACGTCCCGAGTCGATTATCGACGGGGTTGTCACCGCCCTGGGGATTCTTGAACAAAAGAGACTGGCAATGAAAACGAAAACAAAAACAGCACGGGCGGCTGATGCCCGATGACGTCGGAAATTCCAGAAACTGTTCCCGTAGAAACAGGGAACCTGATAGGAAAAGTCGAGGAATTCAGGGACGGGGGTTACCGGCTCGTCCAGATCAACTGCTCAAAGATAGGGGATGTATACGAAATCAACTATTCATTTGACAAGGACTATAGGTTCAGGAATCTCCGGATCACGGTCACTGCAGACACTGAAATCCCCAGTATCTCCGGCATGTACTGGGGGGCGTTTATCTATGAAAACGAAATGCACGACCTCTTTGGCATCCGGGTCAGGGGGATGAATATCGACTTCAAGGGCCACCTCTTCACCACTGCGGTGAAATTTCCGTTCAGCATTGCCCCGTCGACTCTCACCAAAGATGAAAAACCATGACAAAACAGATCATCGTCCCATTCGGACCTCAGCACCCCGTCCTTCCTGAACCTATCCATCTCGATCTCGTACTGGAGGATGAACGGGTGGTTGATGTTATCCCGTCCATAGGCTATATCCACCGTGGTTTTGAAAAACTCGTCGAGAAGCGTGAGTACACGGAATATGTCTACATTGCTGAAAGGACCTGCGGGATCTGCAGCTTTATCCATGGCGCAACGTACTGCCAGGGAATTGAACAGATAATGAACATTGACGTGCCCGAGCGTGCCCAGTACCTCCGGGTGATCTGGTCTGAATATTCCCGGCTGCACTCTCATCTCCTGTGGCTGGGCCTTTTTGCCGATTCCTTCGGGTTTGAGAACCTCTTTATGAATGCGTGGAGGATCCGGGAACGGATCCTTGATGTGATGGAACAGACCACCGGTGGCCGGGTTATCCAGGGTTCCTGTAAGATCGGCGGTGTCCGCAGGGATATCGCTAACGAAAAACTCGACGAAATGCGCCGGGATCTTGACACCACCGAGCGGGAAATCAGGGATCTTACCACGGTATTTCTGCAGGACAATTCGATTAAGCACCGGCTCAGGAATGTCGGCAGGCTTTCAAAGGAAGATGCTTACCACCTTGGGGCATCCGGACCCACGGCGAGGGGGAGCGGTGTAGCCATCGACCTGCGGAAGACCGGGTATGGGGCATACGGGAAGCTCAACTTCCAGCTGGTCACTGACAGCTGTGGCGACTGCTATGGACGCTGTGCGGTCCGGGCACAGGAACTGTTCACATCCATTGATTTGATACGGCAGGCTATACAGAAAATACCTGACGGTCCCATTGATATCAAGGTGAGCGGTGCCCCGAACGGGGAATTTTTCACACGGGCTGAACAGCCGCGTGGGGAGCTCGTACACTACCTCAAGGGCAATGGAACAAAATTCCTCGTCAGGTCAAGGATCAGGACACCGACTCTGACGAACATTCCTCCGCTTGTCAGGATGCTTCAGGGATGTGAACTTGCCGACGTCCCGGTGATTGTCTTATCCATAGACCCCTGTATCAGTTGTACGGAGCGCTGATACAAATGGCATTTTTCGAGATGACAAAGACGGCAATAAAAACTCTTTTGAGCACGCCTGCCACTATCCTCTATCCCGCTCAGCCGGCAAAAAAGACGCCGCTTTCCCGCGGACATGTAACGATAGATGAGAGCAGATGTATATCCTGCGGGACCTGCCAGAGAAAATGCCCGTCGCAGGCAATTGTCATCAGTAAGGAGGCAAAGACCTGGCAAATTGACCGGCTCCGCTGTGTTGTCTGCAATTCATGTGTCGATACCTGTCCGGTGAAGTGTCTCTTCATGGATACCCAGTATTCATCTCCGGTTATTGCCCGGAGCGTTGAATTAATCGCTATCACTTATGTAAAACCTGCAAAACCTGAAAAGAAGGACGAAGCGTCTGCATAATTGAGTGTTTGATTTTTCCAGATGATTTGGAAACGGGCATGAACGGGAGTTCGCACCCAAACCTTGAAAATCATTAACCTTGTATTTTTATGAGGGCTCCCCGTCTCAGGGCCTCTCCTCGGCACAGCGGGGCAGTGCGGTGTTTACAAATATGCTTACAGGCACTGATCCGCCGCGGGGCCGCCCCGTCGGGGGCGGCGGGTTCATCGCAAATAATTATGAGGAATAAATATTCCATTACTCATATCAGTTTAATATAAATACTTTCTTCCTGACAGATGCAGGATTAAGGAAAATTGGTTTTTTGGATTTGGTACATACGTGCACTGGTGCACCTCATCATACTGGTAGCAGGTCTCATCAATACGTGGCTCGCCGCCCGGGGTGCCATAAGGGAATGAGAAAAGGGACCGCGGGGTCAGGGCAGACGGGCCCGGCCAGTTCCTGCCAATAGTTTGAATGGTAAAGAAATTGTTCTATATGGCCTCAAGCCAGTCCCAGGCTTCTTCAATTCTCCCTGCCTTAAAGAACCTGACTGAAAGACCGGTAAAAATCCCGGTTATTTTTACTATCCATGTCATCCATTCGTCCCATGAATCGTCTGCGACGATAGCCATGCGTTCGATTTTTGAGAATTGCGGCCATCCCTTCAGTTCTTCCCATGCTCCACCTTGTGTCCAGCCCAAAATATTCGACCTGGATGAGCAACCGGATTTTTTTGTACTGTTCAAGGGCTCTTTCCAGTTCCGGGATCAGGTTATTGGTGTAATCTTCTTCCGTTAGTTTTCCAACAAGACGGAACCAGAGTATGTTTCCCCGCGCTGCGTTTTTTTCTATCATAACCTCTGCCTTTCACCGTGGATCTCTTAATGTTTTCCCAAAATACGATCCGGATCCGGATGGATCAGAATCTATCCTAAGTCCTTATGCTTGTCTGAATACCTGCCAGTACCAGACGCTGCTATCGGTACTATCTTTGAGAAGATGATACCGCCATAACGCACGCCTTGCTGGCGTGATATTTCCAAACGGGGCAATTTCCGGAATATGGGGAATTTTTCACAACACAACGCTCCATGTAATACATTTCATGATCGCTGCACATTTTCGGCCAATCCCCTCCTGCACATCATCAGCTGCAGTTTTCTGTCAGGACTGTATTCTGGCTCCGTTCTAGTTTCCGATGCGCAACGTGAACAGAAAGGGTTTAAAACATGAGTCCACAGTAACAGGTTACTGAGTAGTGCATACAGTACGATCAATTTTCTTTGCTGGCGATCTTGAGTTTTCAGCATTACTCAAACCCTGCCCTCTGAAGGGCAGAGCAGAACCTGAAAGATGAGGTGTCCGATGAATCCGAAATACCTGAGTACTATATCCGAGCTTGACAACCTTGTCGGGCTCGCTTCCAAAGAACGTGATGCAATGGAGATGGTAAGTGAAAAATTTCCCTTCCGCTCCAACGAGTATTACCTGTCATTAATTGACTGGAAAGACGACCACGACCCATTACGGGGGATTGTTATTCCCGATCCTGCCGAACTCAAGGGCGGGGGATGTCTCGATCCTTCATGTGAAAGAGATTTTACCCGTAAGCCCGGCCTGCAGCATAAATATGCGCAGACCGGACTCCTGCTCATGACGGATGTCTGCGGGGGCATATGCCGCTTCTGCTTCCGGAAACGGCTGTTCATGGATACCGAACGCGAGACCGTGAAGGATGTCTCCGGGGGCATTGACTATATCCGTGAACACAAAGAGATTACCAATGTCCTGTTAACCGGGGGGGATCCCCTGACCCTTGAAACCTGCCGGATCGAATCGATCCTGCGCCGGCTCCGTGAGATTGAGCATGTCAATATTATCCGTATCGGCAGCAAGATGCTTGCGTACAACCCGTACCGGATCCTCAACGACACCGATCTATGCTCTGTCCTCTCACGCTACAGCACACCGGAAAAACGCATCTACCTGATGGCACATTTCAACCACCCGCGGGAACTGACAGACGTATCGGTGCGGGCAGCACACGAACTGCAGAAAGCCGGGGTCATGGTCGTCAGCCAGACCCCGATCCTCAACGGTATCAACAGTGAGCCGGAAACGTTTACCGAGCTGTTCAGGAAACTATCATTTGCAGGGATCTCACCGTATTACGTCTTCCAGTGCCGGCCATCCCTGGGCAACCGCTTCTTCCAGGTTCCCGTAGAACAGTCGTACGAGATTATCCAGAAATCCTGGCAGGCTTGTTCCGGCCTTGCGAAACGGGCACGTTTTGTCATGTCGCATGCAACCGGTAAGATTGAAGTCGTCGGAAAGACTGCAGGACAGGTCTTCATGCGGTATCACCAGTCGGCCGATCCTGCAAACATCGGGAAATTCATGGTGTTCCGCAGCAATCCGCTGGCCCGGTGGTTTGATGATTACCGTCATGTCCTGACGGATTTTGAGACAAAAAAGACCTGGTTGTTCTGACCGGGATTTGGGTTCTCCAGCGGGATAAATCCGGATACACATACTCCAACGTTGATGGTATCATAGAAATACGGAGCGGGCGATTCAGGCACGACATGACAATCCATTTCTCCTTGTGAAAAACGCCCGGCATCCTTTTTTGGCCGGGGAGGATTGCTGTGGCACGTCAAAACCAAACCAGAAAATGTCCCCGATCATTTGAAATCACTTCATGCCGGTCTGGAAAAAACAGGGATAGTAATTCTGAGTATTTAAGGAAAAACCTGCGCTATCGTTATACAATGAACGAGATAATCACCAGAAATCCGATAGCGATAGCAAGGAACCACGCAACACGGATAATGACCTGCCGTGACTGGACCTGGGCAAAGAGACTTCTTGGACCGATATGGAGAAACACGACTCCGATGATACTGCCTGCGATAAGGCCGATAACATTCTGGAGGGTAAGGATAACAGCTTTTACGGACCCCTCAGGAAACAAAGCCATGGTGATGCCAGTCACCACCGCAGGAGGGAGGAGTGCAGCAGCGATCGCCACACCTGCGATCCCTTCCGGAATTCCCTCCGACAGGGCTATCATGGTTGCAAATCCAAGGAGAACCGCCATCAGGATGAAAATTGCATTGGGGTCTGTACGTGACAGGATCTCCGGTGTGAGGGGCAGATCGATGATGAATGAGAGTGCAAATGAGGATATGGCAGAGATAACAACCAGCATGACCACCATCAGTCCCAGTATCTGGATGCAGCGCAGGGTCGTTTTTACATCCCCGATCGCAATATAGACCGCCAAAGCATAGATCGGACCAAGCAGCGGAGATATCAGCATCGCACCGATAATAATGCCGATATTGTTCAGGAATAATCCAATCAGTGCTACGAGGCCGGCAATGGCGGCGAGAATAAATTTCTCCTTATCAAATTCTATGTGTGATTCCGTTGAGGCGATTATCTTCTCGATGGGAGTTTTTTCCTCCTTTTTCCCGGAATTTTCTGATCGTTCTTTGAGTTTTTCTACAAAGGGGGAGATAACAAAATCCGGTGTAGAAACTTCGATGAGAGTGATACGGTCATCGGCTTCCGCCAGACTATCATAATCAGGGATAAAACTCGTCCAGATCGGCCGGGAACCAGATGTTCCCTTTATTGAACCATTGGTTTTCGTGATCAGTTCATCCAGCATCTCATCGGGAACATAGAGGGTAAATCTCGTAGATTTTTCCCCCTCATCGATCGAAAAAAGAGTGTCCTTAAATCTGGCTTCAATTGTTCCGGACTTACCTTTTGGAACTTCAATTACTACTTTTTTCATCGGAATGATCCCATTCTCACGAACTACAGAACACAATAAACCTATGGACATTCTCCAGACGGGGGATTACGTTTTTACCGCTTCATGAAAAAATTCCCTTATTTTTTCGACGTGACCGGCAGTCGTAACGATCATCACTTCATCCCCTTCTCTGACCACCGGGTTCTCTCCGGAAAGGATGAACTCATCTCCCCGGTAAATTCCTATAAAGGCACTTTTTGAGGGGAGGGTCAGTTCATTGAGACGCTGATTGATCTGTCTGGGAGTCGCAAGGACACTGATAAACTGGACATCACCACGGATAAGACAGCTCAGTTCAATGGTGTCTACACCGCGAAGAGTATCGGATATTATCGAGGATGCAATCTGCGACGGGTTAATCAGATCATTGAATCCCAGCTGTTTTGCAACCGCAAGGAACTGGTCGTCATGGATGCGCAGGACTATTTTTGGTACTTTCCTGTTCCGTGCAATGAGACCGATAAGAATGTTATCCTGGTCATGATCCGTGCAGGCAATAATTACATCCGCTTTCTCAATCTGTGCCTTATCAAGGATGTCGGGTCGTGTGCCCTCTCCATTGATAATGGTGCAATCCAGCGATTCAGACAGTTCTTTTGCATATTTCGGGTCCCTCTCTATAACTATTACTTCATTACCAAGGTGTGCCAGTTTTTGGGCAAGGTGTTTTCCCAGTTCACCTGCTCCGGTAATTATTACCCGCATTATCCACCATCCTCCGTGCCTTTACCAAACAATACCCGTTAAAAGACTGCAGTAACTGCCTGCATGATCAACATGGCAGGCAGCATTCACTCATCACCCTTTAACATCATATATATATCTGAGTTACACTATCGCCAATCAATCTCCATTCGTCGTCAGCAATTGAAACCCTGTTTTATCGGCATGAGATTCCCCGGGTGGCAATGGGTCTCTCACCGTCACCTGATCCGGTATTGTATCAGGGTACTGTTTCAGATTTAGCCATCGGCCATCTCCACCATGTCATCGGGTTAAGAAGGATAAGGAACGGGATTATTTCCAACCGTCCAAGCAGCATATCGATTGCAAGCACTCCTTTCAGAACGAAGGGAAGGGATGGAGACGTCAATCCTGTTGATAATCCGACAGTGCCGAGAGCGCTCGTCACTTCGAAAAGAGAGTTGCTCATCCCATACCCATGAACCATGAAGACAAAACATGAAACGGCAAGGACAATACCGTAGAGAAAAATGTATGACACATGCTGGTATACCTCATCGGGTTTTATCACCCGTTCTCCTACCTTCAGGGGTATTACTACCTCCCTCGGTAAAAAAATCCGCATAAAAATAATCCTGATTATCTGCACTATGAGAATCAGCCGGAAAATTTTCAGGCCACCTGATGTCGATCCCAGGCTTCCCCCTATCCCCATAATTACAATCAGTACCGCTCGTGATGTTTCCGGAAGTTCCCCGATGGAAATAGTTGAAAATCCCGTGGTGGTGAGAGCCGAAATAACCTGGAATACTGCAACAGGGATTGCATCAACAACATCTACCGTTAGTGCAAGAGAGAAAACCATCAGTGCTATACCCGTTGCGGCAAAGAAGAAAAAATAGCGCAGCTGAACGTCACCGAAAAATTTTTTCGGGTTCTGAAACAGCTCGGGAAAGATACTAAAATCAGTCCCGCCCATAACCATGACCACACACATCACAACGGGAATTATCACACCAGAAAAATCCGCAATGCTCCCGGTTTTTGTGGAAAAACCACCCGTGGAAACAGCACTGAGTGCATGACAGATAGCGTCAAAGGGTATCATGCCCCCTGCCCAGAATAATCCAAATGCCAGGAGTGTGATGGCGATATATACCCTGATTAACATCAGTGCGGTGGCAATGACCCCGGGCTTTACGATATCGGTACTGTTTTGTGTTTCAAAAAGTAGGAAGGTGGTGGTTCCGGGTTTTAAGAAAATGAGGAGCACCACAATAATGATTCCAATACCCCCGATCCACTGGAGCCAAGAACGGAAGAAAAGAAAAAGGGGATCTGATACGTTTGGCATCACGGAGAGACCAGTTGTTGTTATACCGGCAATGCATTCAAAGAGTGCGTCAGCGTAGGTCACACCCGTGATGAGATGCACCGGGACGGCACTGATGATTGATGAAAGGGGGAAAAAGATGGCCGTAAGCACGATCGCTTCTTTTAATCGTAACTCAGTCCGGGGCAGGAGTCTGTAAAGAATAAACCCGGCACCCAGGGTACTTCCTGCAACGCTGGTGAAAATAACGGCAGCATGGGTTTCATGTATGAATGCTGCGAAGGCTGCGGGAGGCAGAAGGATAATCCCCAGAGCCATGAGGAAGTATCCGAAATATTTTCCGATTCTCCCCACTTCTATTGGAGAGACAAGTTCATACATCAAAGGAGATTAACTATGTTAAACCTGATAAAATTGTGCAGGCTGATGTAAGGCACTCATGATAAGCAAACATCATATAAACAATCTGAAATACCAGAATTCGTCAGGACTCTGATTATTCAGGATTTGCTTTCCAGCCACTTCTCCATAACATCAAGAGCAAGCCCGATGTTCCCTATCTGGCAGTGGTTCCCGGCATGGTCCTTTTCGGTAAAGATGCGTTCGGTCACCGACTTTGCATTTTTTAATGCGCTCACCTGTTTGTAGTGCATTTTCAGCGGGATGAAATGGTCTTTTGCCCCCGTCAGGATCAGGACGTCCTGGGTCACAAGTTCCGAATGCAGGTTGTGTTCATTGAACTGGAGCAGCACATCCGTTGCATCCATCGGTGATGAGGTTTTCGTGATATACATGAGGTTGTTGATCCCCCACCGCTCCTGGAAATTCCCTCTCATTTTCAACCGGGCAAGATAATTCATCAACCCTCTCGACTGCAACAGAATCTTTACAAGCAGCCGGACGGGAAGGGATGGTATCTGCATGTAATCAAACGCAATACTCAAAGCGATAACCCGTTGGATTCTTGGTTCATATGCCGCTGCACGGAAACACAGCCAGCCCCCCATGGATATCCCAAGCAGGGTTACGTTGCCGGGGTGAAGATGGTCAAGTACCGCCTTCACCGGTTTCTCCCACTGATACGTAAGAGGAAGACCGGATTTTTTTAATGCAGCTCCCTGTCCCGGTCCTTCGAACAGTATCACATCATAGCCATGACCCGAGAAGTACACCGCAAGAGAATAAAATTCCTCAATGAATGAGTCAAATCCTCCGTGGATAACAATAGTCCCCCTGAAGGCAGGGCAGGCAGACGGGACACGAATGGCAGGGAGACAGGTATGTTCGTACGGGATACAGAGACGTTCAAGGGGTTCTCCTGCGCAGACCTTCTGGTAAAAAATATCGATGAATGTGTCATAGAGGCTTTCCTTGTCAGGGTCAGACGGCAGCGTGAAAAATTCCGCAGCCCGGTAGTAAAAGGCAGCATTCATCCACCGCTGTTCGGAGCTGGCTTCCTGTGCCAGAGCAGTCATCACACCTTTCCAGTCATCCAGTGTCCGGATATGTTGTGCGGCCTTCAACATATCTTCAAAACGTGCGTATCCCAGCGAATACCAGCGGTTTAGCTGGAAATTTATGATCGTAACGGTATGGAAGGGATGGTAGCCGACCGGAAAATCAAATTTCATCATGGGATATTCTCCACAAATCAGACATATCATTATCCATGGAGAATATCTGATTTTCCCTCCATGCCCGGAATTCCTCATTTGATGGAATCAATTCGCGTATTTTATGATAAGTCATAGTTCTTCGGTTGAGAACAGGACAGAATACGGGTTAATTCTACATTCATTATCAGTAATGCCTATACTTTGATGTAAGCGGCGTGCTGATAGTACACAATATTCATGAATCCTTCTGCAATGGACAAAGCAGCGCTGGATGTGCTTAAGGCAAAGACTGCACGCTTGTCGGTCTTCTCCAACACCGGACTTGTCCTGATGAAATTTGTGGTAGGGTTTTCAATCGGTTCTGTCAGTATCATATCTGAAGCGATCCATTCATCGATGGACCTTATCGCAGCAGTAATAGCATATTTTTCGGTGCGGAAATCAGCCGAACCTCCTGATGCCCAGCATGAGTTTGGCCATGGGAAATTCGAAGACATTTCCGGGTTAGTCGAAGCCCTCCTGATATTTGCAGCTGCTGTGCTTATCATACGGGAAGCTCTGTTGAAACTGCTCGGACATCCATCTGAACTTTTTAAACCAGAACTGCTCATTTTCGGTATCGCTGTAATGGGTGTTTCTGCACTGGTGAACTGGTATGTCTCCCGGAGGCTTATGAAGGTGGCAAGACAATCCGAGTCCATTGCGCTCGAAAGCGATGCCTGGCACCTGCGGACGGATGTGTATACCTCGCTGGGAGTCTTCATCGGACTCGTCCTTATCCACCTCACAGGGATTACCCTCTTTGATCCGCTCGTCGCCCTTGGGGTTGCCCTGGTCATCATGAAAGCCGCGTATGATCTCACACGGCGTTCATTCTCAGATCTCATCGATCACAGTATCCCGGCAGGTGATGAACACAGGATCCAGGAAATCATCTGTGAGCATGCAGGCAGTTATGCCGGGTTTCATGATCTGAGGACCCGAAGGTCAGGACCGGATATATTTATCGAATTCCACCTTGTCATGCCCGGCTCGGCAACGGTTCTGCACTCCCACGACCTTTCCGATCATCTGGAATCCGATCTGAACGTCGAGTTTCCGAGGGCAGTCATTACAATACATACTGAGCCCTGCAATGAGGGGTGCACCCGTTGCGGTTCGTTCTGCACCTTTTATGAAAAAAAGAAATCCGGTGACGGGCAGACAGATTAAATCCGTTGTGCCCGAATGGTCTATCCGGTCTGAATAGTTCCCGGGACCCGGTCTTTCCTGAAGGAAACAAAACAGCTTTGTTTTTTGATACCTGAGTCAACAGTACCCCATAAATAACCCGGGTGATAATTATTCTCCGGAGCACCGGAGGAACCGGACAGGATTACCCACATCCTGGCCCGGATATCGGAGGAATTCACCTCCGGACACTATACCCACGCGGGAGGATATGGCCATGATGCAGATTTTCAGGACAGGATGCGGGCATGAACCTGCCATGACCGGACCTGTGGATACAATATCTGAAGGGGCATGGATACGGTTATACGAACCAACCGAGGCTGAAATTGCTGATGTCGGCAGCAGATGTGCCATTCCCACGGAATTCTTAAAGGCAGCCCTCGATGAAGAGGAACGCCCCCGAATCGATTCCGAGGATGATGTGGTTTTAATTGTCATGGATATACCGGTGACAGCGGAATTTGAAGAGATAAAGACCCTGACCACGCACCCCCTGGGAATTATCATCACCAAAGATTATGTTGTCACGGTCTGCAGCCGGCGATCCCAGGTGCTGGACGATTTTGTTGCCGGCAAGGTACGACATTTTGCCACGATGAAAAAAACGCGGTTCATGTTCCAGATTTTTTACCGGAATGCCTCTTACTATCTCAGTCACCTGCGCCAGATGGAGAGGTCTATTTCCCGGATTGAAGCTGAACTTCACCGCTCGCTGAAAAACGAGGAACTCTTCCAGATGATGGAGCTGGAAAAAAGCCTGATTTACTTCTCCACCTCTCTTAAGAGCAACGAGGCGGTCCTTGAACGAATCCTTCGCTCAAAACCGCTGAAAATGTACGAGGAGGATGCCGAATTCTTAGAAGACGTCATTATTGAAAACAAGCAGGCGATGGAGATGTCCCAGATCTACCTGCATATCCTGAACGGCATGACCCAGGCATTCGCCACCATCATTTCAAACAATCTCAATATTGTTATGAAATTCCTTGCATCGGTGACAATTATCATCGCGGTTCCGACAATGATCGCGAGTTTCTATGGCATGAATGTCCTTGATCTTCCCTTATCAGACAGACCGCTCGCCTTTGAGACCATCTTTGGCTTTTCCGTAATTATCTCGGTGGCGATGGGGCTGTTGATGTGGAAGAAAAAAATATTCTGACATCCTGACTTTTTTTCGGATTGCTCATTCCAGCCGAATGTGTTCCCTCCTGTCATGTTGTAGAAAAACCCGCATCGCAATAAAAGGACAATGAGATATGGGGGAGGTCTCCATTTCCTTTCACAATGGGCACCATACGAAAAAAGGATGAATGCTGCAGCCCCCGAAGGGACGCCCCCGCGGCGCATCATTCAACAAATGGTAAATTTTCGAGAAACTCTAAAAAACTTCCCGACCCGCCGTGCCCCGGAGAGGCGTTGAAGCGGGTGATCATCTTAAATTTTTATGATTTTCTGAAAAAAGTTACGAAGAAAAAGTTCGCACCTGGTCCTGAAATTCGAAAGTACTCAGACCACAATCAGGAGCTCGTGTAATTTATGCAGACTCTGATAAAAAGAAAGATTATGAATACCGATAATCCCTGAAACACATTTCCGGACACATTTACGTCTCAACGATCGTGTTCTCTGTTTTCCCGGCATTCTTATACCGGTACGAGACCCGCAGGACAAACCCGACGATAAGCACGGATGCTGACACAACGATAATCTTTGCCCACTGATCGAGGGAAAGCGGCACGGTGCCAAAGACTGCCCCTCCATACTGCACGATAAGGATTTGCATGAGAATCACGCCACCCATCACGGCAAAAAATGTCGGGTTTCCCTTAAAAAAAGGAGGCATCTTCCCATCCAGTGCCCGGCAGTTGATCCCGTTCCAGACTGCACCCAGGATAAATGCTGCGAAAAACACGGTATTGATCTCATCAGGTGTGGTTCCGCCGAGGAACGCGGTGGAAATCTGGAGAATACCCGCAATAATAAAAAATGTGCCGGTGACGATGATCGATGCCCACATGAAAGGTGAGATAATTCTGGCATCATGCGATACCGGACGGCGGTTCATGAGCCCGGCATGGGGGGCTTCTGAACAGAGCGCAAATGCCGCAAGAGTATCCATGATAATGTTGATCCAGAGGATCTGGATAATGCTGAAAGGTTCCGGATAGCCCATCAGCGGTGCAATGAATATCAGGATACAGGCGCAGAAATTAATCGTGAGCTGGAAGAGTATGAACCTCTGGATATTCTCATACAGCGATCTGCCCCATAAAACGGCGTTTGTGATAGACGAAAAGGAATCATCAAGCAGGATAATATCGCTGGCCTCCCGTGCTACCTCTGTTCCCGCAATTCCCATGGCAAGCCCTACATCGGCGTGTTTGAGGGCGGGGGCATCGTTCGTACCATCACCGGTTACTGCGACAACTGCACCGGTTGTCTGGAGCGCCTTCACCAGAAGAAGTTTATCCATGGGTTCTGCACGCGCCATGATGTCCATACCCTGAGCCGCTGTTACCTGCTCCTCCGGTGAAAGGGAACGAAACATCGATCCGGTTATGACCGTCCCGTTCCGGAGAATCCCGGAATCCTGTCCGATAGCCCGTGCAGTCTCCGGATTATCACCCGTGACCATACGGACCCGGATACCGGCATGCTGGCAGGTTGCAACAGATTCGGCAATGTTGTCCCGGAGAGGATCGCGTATCCCGACATATCCATCCCAAACAAGGGATGTTTCGCTTTCATCCCCGTCCGTGATCTCTCTGTGGGCAAAGGCAAGCGTCCGCATCGCTCTGGAGGCAAGGGCGCTGATCCCGCTGAGGTCGGGAGTCACTGTGCAGAGGGAAGCGAGGATCTCCGGTGCACCTTTAACCAGGAGATAAGGTCTGCCATCGATCCGCACAACCGTTGACATTCGTTTCCGGTTGCCGTCGAACAGGTACTGTTTTGTTACATGGGTTTCTGCACGGATCTGCATGTAATCGAGCGCATGATGCCGCAGCCAGCGGAGGAGTGCCCCTTCTGTCGAGTTCCCGATAACAATGACCCGGTTTTCCCGATCTTCGAGATGCGCGGTACCGTTTACTGCAGCATTCAGGGTGATCCACTCTGAAGGTGTCCGGGGGAGGTTATCTGTAGGATGCGGGTCACCTGCCGATGATGCGACCACTTCCATCTGGTTTTTGGTCAGGGTCCCGGTCTTGTCAGTGCATACGGTCGTGGCAGAACCGATGGTCTCGCAGGCGATAAGACGGCGCACCAGGCAGTTTGCCCGTGTCATCTTGCGCATGGCTAGTGAAAGCGAGAGTGCGACACTCATCGGAAGGCCTTCGGGAACAGCTGCAACCACGACGACTACCGCGAGCATGAAGTAGTGGAGGATGTAGTTGAGCGAATCGAGGTTCAGACCGGTTACTTCCCCTGTCAGGATCCCCCGGATGAACAGACTTATCGAGATAAGCACGGCCATCGCGTACCCGAATTTGCTGATGATGCCGGCGAGCGCTTCGAGTTTTTGTTCAAGGGGTGTCTGGGTTGTATGATCGATGCCTAGAGATGAAGCGATCACCCCCATCTGGGTCGAGTCGCCAACCGCTCCGGCAATTGCCTGCCCTTTCCCTGCAGTAACGAAGGCACCCTTTAAAACCCTCTCACGCAGTTCCTTTTGGACAGGCTCACTCTCCCCGGTAAATGCGGACTCGTCAGTAAAGATATCGTCGGATTCGGATACCCAGGCATCAGCGGGTATGGCATCGCCGGCCTCAAGCAGGATCAAATCCCCGACAACGATATCACGCGAGGGGACAGAGGCCGGGTGACCGTCCCGGATCACCTTCACCGCCATATCATCGCGGGTAGCGTTCAGGATGTCAAATTCCCTGCTGCTCCGGTATTCGTTGAAAAATGCAATTCCTGTTGAGAGCAGGATTGCAACAATGATCCCGAGGATATCCAGAAACCCGCTCCCTCGTATGAGCGAGACGATCGTTGATATGGTCACTGCAAGAAGAAGGATCCGTATGATGGGATCATCGAAATGTTTCAGGTACTGTTTCCAGAGTGACTCCCTGACGGGGGGGGTCATTTCATTCGCACCGAATCTCTGGCGGAATTCTGCAACCTGGGATGTTCTGAGCCCGGCACTGCCGACGAGGTCAAGGAGTTTATCAAGCGGGAGCATTATTCAGAAACCCTGCGATGATGAATCTGATAGTAAATCGCAGAAGTACTTTGTGTGATCCCGAAATATACCCTCGCATTCAGGAATTCAAAAATACTTCCAGGGATTTATCCTGGTTTTATGACATTTTTCAGCAGATAGTGTTCGCGGGTGATGGGATCGTGTTATTCTTTGTGTACCGGCTCCTGCTGGTCGCCTGCCGGGCATTCCCGGACTGACCGGAAAACACCGAGAATAATGGATCCTACGGCGAGAAGTGAAATCCCGATGATGGCATAGATAATGAGACTGAAGTTCTCTTTTACGATGGGAATGCTGCCAAAGAAATAGCCTGAAAGTACAAACGCGCAAATCCACATGACTGCGCCGGTGATATTATAGGTAATGAACCAGCGGTAGCTCATCTTCCCGACGCCGGCAAGGAACGGCGCGAATGTCCGGATAAACGGAACAAAGCGGGCTATTACGATTGTCAGACCGCCATACCGGGTAAAATACTCCTCCGTTTTTTCCAGATGTTCCCGTTTGACACAACTATACTTTTTTTCAAGAACTTTCATCCCGAGGGTATGCCCTATCCAGTAATTCACTGAGTCGCCGAGAACCGCAGCGACGATGAGTGTGATGAGTAGTATCCCCGGGCTGAGAAAGCCGGCACCCGCAAGCGCTCCCCCGACAAAAAGGAGTGAGTCTCCGGGGAGATAAGGAAATATCACAAGACCCGTTTCACAGAAGATGATCGCAAAGAGGATCAGGTACGTCCAGACCCCGTATGCATCAATAATTCCCGGCAGGTATTTGTCAAAGTGAAGTATGATATCGATGACGGCAAGAAATGGATCCATTTCAAGGTATTTTGGC
This sequence comes from Methanoregula sp. UBA471, assembly GCA_002495065.1. GTDB lineage: Archaea > Halobacteriota > Methanomicrobia > Methanomicrobiales > Methanospirillaceae > Methanoregula. The sequence continues at coordinate 34,660 of DADT01000070.1, forward strand.
TGTGGCGAATGATAAAAGAATTCCTTAATTTTTTCCTTTTATCTGACTTTCCCTGAATTCTGATGGAGCCTTGCCAGCGCCGAATTCCTTAATCGCCTCTCATGAACCAGCAGGAGACCTTTCAAAAATAAGGAAATAGCGCAGTTGCGGTATAAAAAGAGGGATACTTAAAAAGTGTCTGAGAATATTAATAATATTATAGTAGTATTCCATTATGAGGACAACCTGCCTCAGGGCCTCTCCAGGGCACGGCGGGTCAGTGAATTTTTTTTCAGATTTTTTACTCTGGTGAATTCCTCGTTATCACTGAGGTTCCCGGTGAGGATGCAAAAAACATCTCCCTGCCGGTATCCAAAACGCGTCCCAAACCACATCCCCTCCCGTTTTCGGTCTTCGTAACATTGCTATATTCGACCTCATCCATTCCCGTCGGGCATCGTTGATTAATTCCGGCCCGGTTCCGCATTTTTCAGAATAATGACCTCTAAAATTCGGGGGGCGGGGGAAATGAGGTACAACAGGGCTCGTAACTGGTTCCGGTGTACCAGAATTCCCCTGGGGTTTTTTTGACTATGAAAACCGCCCCTTCTGGCGATAACATCCGGCCTGGTCGTCGATGAGATCACTCCATAAAAACAAGATTTCACCAGAACAGATTTTTTGGTAATTCACCAACTGTCGCAATTTGATTCCCGCAGGAGGCGTCCCGTTAGGAGTGTCACGTTCTACCTTTTTCGCAGATCTGCCGTACCTTATAATATCTGATTATTTACGATTTTTTCAGAATCAGGTCATTGAACATGTGATGATCACCCGCCTCAGGGCCTCTCCGAGGCACGGCGGGTCAGTGAAGTTTTTTTCAGATTTTTGGTATTTCACCAATCATCATCATTGATCCGCCGCGGGGCCTCCCTTCGGGGGCGGCGGCGTTCATCTCATCGGAGGTGCTAAAAATCCTCCCCTATTCCAAAAAATGATTTTCACAATACGGGATGATTCCTTTTATTCGTATCCGTTTCTCAGGAACCCAAAATTGTACCACGAGCTTCAGCCGTGGGCATATCGTATTTTCCTGATAAAAAAATGAAATTATCAGATCTCTTCTTTGGTTTTCAGGCAATCATAAACGTGAAGAAGTAAAATGCGATCATCGTCACAAACAGGACCAGATACACGGGACGGTTCCATTTCCAGATCGCCCTGCCGTCCATCGTTTCGATGGGCATCAGGCTGTAGACCGCAGTGATGAGGTTAATGGTAAAACCGACACCTCCGGCAATCGCAAAAATTCCCCCCAGCCCGGTGAGTGCAAGGAACAGGATCATGAGAATAATGCTGATACAGGGACCGGCCACCATTTCGATTCCTGTTTCCCGGATATTATCCTCACCCTCCCGATTCACCAGGTTACGGTACGACTGGGCAAATGCATTGCCGAATAACCATGCGGTGATGAACATGATGACTGTCCCCAGACCCCAGAACTGAGTGTCGGCATCCTGTCCGTGTTTTGTTGCAAAGTAGCGGTGTGCAAAATCGTGCAGGACGACAGATATCGCTCCCACCAGGATGTAAATCAGGACATTTTCAAGGGTGAGGTCGACACGATCGGCAAGGACAAAGGCAAGAGCTACCATAATAACAGCCACTTCGATAATAATGACTTCTGCGGCCGAAAGTCCAAGGAAATGGCGAACTCTCTGCTGAACCGTGATACTTCTCTTCTCGATTTCGGCGTCACTTAACTTTTCGACTGCGTGGCCACCTGCAAGATCCATAAAAAATCTTACAAATTTCGCCCCGATATGAGCAAGCGTCCCGATATTGCCGACCAGAAGATTGACAAGGATAAACAAAAAGCTCGTCAGCACTGCAGCGAGCGCCATGAACTGCGGAGGAATTACACCACTGGCCGGAAGGTCTTTGTCTACCGGACCCCGTGCCTGCCGGATCAGCCCTATGATGCCCCCCTGCTGAACCTCTTCCACTGGCGGTGTCTCTACCTTCGGTTCTTCCGGCGTTACGGAGGGTCCGGGGATTCCGACACGGACATGGTTGGGACGGGTGAGTACATCGCTTCCGAAGGCATTAGCGACCTGCAGGGTGGTGGAGTAACTTCCCGGTTTCTGGTAGGTATGCACCGGATCTTTTTCAGTGCTGGTAGAACCATCCCCAAAATCCCACAACCATGCAAGGGGACTGCCGCTGGAAAAATCACGGAACCGTACGGTGAGCGGAGGATCGCCTTCCCTTGGTTCGACAATAAATTCCGCATCCGGAACAACACCTGCATTGATTACACCGGACCTGGTTATTGACCCTGTCCCGTACTCATTCACCGCAGATAACGTCACGGTATATATGCCGGGTTTTGTGTAGGTGTGAGACGGATTCTTCTCTGCTGAGGTACTGCCGTCCCCGAAAACCCATTCCCATGATTGCGGGTCACCGCCTGTCCTGTCGGTGAATTCTACGGTCAGGGGCAGGATGCCGGATGACGGAGCAAAAGAAAAGTCTGTCTTTGGAGGATCGCCTACCGCGATATAGTCGGGGATTGTTTTAATGTCCTGTCCGTATGAATTTGTCACCGTCAGCTGCACCGTATATCCCCCGTTAGATGCAAAGGTATGGGTCGGGTTTTGTTCAGCCGAGGTGGTGCCATCTCCGAAGTCCCAGTGGTATCGCAGGGGCAGGGTACCTTCCGAGTGATCAAAAAAGCTTACCCGTAACGGTGCGGAACCGGACCGGGTAGTCGTATGAAAGTCCGCTGATGGAGCAGAGGCCACAACAATGAACCCGGACCCTGGTTCCGGTATGGGTGCTGCAGAACTGTAGAGTGGTATGAACGTACAGGTAAGAAGTGAAATGAGGAGGAGCAGTGGGATCATTTTTTGCATGGTGTACATCCTTTGTATCCGGTAAACTGTGTCAATCGACAGTAATTGCTCATTGCCGGATTTATTTCTCAGCTGATTTGGTGGGAATGTAGAATATTGTTATTGGTCAGTTATGTTCGTGGAAATAAAATCGAATCAAAGGTATAAAGTAAATAACACCTTCTGGTGACGGCATTTTCTTTTGGCATTTTACATGCATGGGATTGGAGATGTGCCATTTTGCTGATTATATCTGCATACGACAATTCTATGCTGGAGCGAACCTCAGGCACATGGTTCTTCCAGAAAATTACAAAAATTCATGAAGATCATCCCCCTCAGGGCCTCTCCGAGGCACGGCGGGTCATGAAGGTTTTTTAGGAATTTGCATAACCGGTCGGTTGCGAGGGCATCTTTTGGATGCGGTGGAATTCTTCCTTTATTCAGATGAAAGTAAAGTCTGGGGTTTCGGAACGGTGGGACTTCCAGAGAGGAGATGTTCCAGATACCGCTGGAACGGGTTCATATTGAGAGCACAAGCATGATATAACTCAGGCTCGCATTTTTTACCATGCAGTTCAGAGTCATGCTGGTAATCATGGTCGTTCTTTGTGGCGCCCTTGCATCCGCCGGTTGCACATTCAGTAAGACATCACCGGCTGCACCCACACCAGGTTCCGGGACACCAGCCGGGACCCAGACTGTTGTTGCAGGATCGGGTCTTACCACTGTCCCCACAGATGTAATACCAAGTTATAACATGGTAACCGTGGATGTCGGGGAAAAGGACTACCTGGGAAAAATTCCGGTCATATTTCAGGGCGGTATCGGGATGATCCACGTGAAGAAGATCGATGCAAAACTCACGAGAGCTGACGGAACCGTCCAGACTGCCACAATTGGTATCAGGAAAGGGGATCAGATAGAGCTCGATGGAACCCGGGGCGAAGGACCCTTAAGAGGCCCGGTTGACCGTATCGAAGTCTGGGTCACTATGGATAATGGTCAGACCTATAAAACAAATGATGAGCTCAGGGAATACCGGACCCGCGGCTGAAAACGGCAGTGTTGAATAACCAGCCTTTTTTTCCTCACCCGATATGCGTATTAACTGGCGGCTGATTCACGCAGCACAAAATTCTTACGCAGCACTTTCCGCGGCGTGCGAGCAGGACGGGTATCTTCTCCACCCGGTCGATTTCCCGCAGGACGATGTGACCTGCTATAGTCTCAACTCGATCAATGCATCCCGGTACCGGGACGAGATCACTGCAGCAGACTGCATAACCATAGTCGGAGGCCCGCATGCAACGGCATACCCGCATAAGACAGCAGAATATGCTGATTACGTGGTTGCCGGTGAAGGAGAGTTTACCCTCCCCCGCCTTCTTGCACAGATTGAAGGTGGCAGGGACGGGAAGATACCCGGTGTTGCGACAGGAACCTGGTACGAACCGGCGGATTCCTGCGTCCGGCTTGATGCGTATCCGCCCTTTTCCCGAAAGCAAGGATACGTTGAGATTAGCCGGGGCTGCCCGTTTTCCTGCGGTTATTGCCAGACACCGAATATATTCGGGCATTGCATGAGGCACCGGACTATTGACGCGATCGCGGCGTATGCGAACCGGTACAGGGATTCACGGTTTGTGTCGCCGAATGCCTTTGCGTACGGCTCGGATGGTATCCACCCACGCTTTGAAAAAATTGAACGTCTCTTTAAAAAACTGGAGCACAGGATATATTTCGGAACATTCCCCAGCGAGGTGCGTCCTGAATTTATCTGCGAGGAATCGCTTGGGCTTGTCACCAGGTACTGTTCCAATACAAAAATCCATTTCGGAGCGCAATCGGGAAGTAATGTTGTGCTGGAGAGACTCAGGCGGGGACACACCGTTGAGGATGTGATCCGTGCTGTTGAACTCTGCAACGAGGCTTCGATCACCCCTGTTGTAGACTTTATCGTCGGGCTCCCGTTCGAGACCGACACCGACCAGAAAATGACCCTTGAACTCATTCAATGGGTGACCCGGTACGGAAAGGTACATGTCCACCGGTTCCTTCCCCTGCCCGGTACTCTGCTTGCCGGCACCACCGCGCGTTCACTCCTGCCGGAAACCGAAAAAATCTGCGGAAAACTTGCGTATTCGGGTAAACTGACAGGCTCATGGAATGATCCTGAGATAAGGTTTTTTAGACACCCTTCAAATGATATACCATGAAAGATGTGCTATTGATAGCAGATCTCCATGGTCAATTCGGTAAAATTGATTCATTTCTGGATTTGAGTCCGGAAGCGGTATTTATTGCAGGCGATATCACCAATATGGGTCCGGTTGAAACGGTCGATGACGTGTTGTCACGCATTGATGTGCCATGTTTTGCAGTGCCCGGTAACTGCGACCCGCGTGAGATCCTCGAAACGCTCGAACACTCAGACACAGTATGTCTCCATGGCTCCCAGATTAACCTGGGCAGGATAACGATTGCAGGTATCGGCGGGTCAAATCCTACACCCTTCGGTACACCGTTCGAGATGACAGACAAGCAGATAGATGACGTAATGCACACTGCGATGAAAAAGATGGAAAAAACCGTTCACAACGTCCTCCTTACCCACACCCCCCCTTATGAAACTCTCGACAAAATCAATGGCGAACACGTCGGAAGCCGGAGTATCCGGAAGCATATGAAGTCCTTTGATCTTGTCTGCTGCGCTCATATTCATGAACAGCGGGGCGTCATGGAGGTAGATGGCGTAAAAATTGTAAACCCTGGTGCTGCCATGGACGGTTATTGTGCGATGCTTCATTTCGGGACAGAGGCACGGGATATCAGGATTGAACTCCTGACCATTTAGACAGGAGCAGTTCAAGGTATGAGGCGAGGATTGGCTCGCCATGAACACCAATCTCTTTTGAGATTTTTTCTATCTGAGCTGCCGCAGCGACATGGTCATCGCCCTCAGCCAGTACTTCCACCTCTACAAATGTTCCCAGTTCATCAACAGAATCCAGGGATACCGCAGCAGTGCCGAGCTGGTAATTCTCACGCCATTTATTTACCTCGGCTGTCCGGGTAAAACCGAGACGGTCCAGTATCATTTCAAAGACCTCGCCGGATTCGACTGCTGTATTGAGCTCTTCGCGGGCTTTGAGACCGGATGCTCCGATCTTTGCTCCTTTGTAGGTGATAACTGCATGATCGTCAGTATATCTGACCCGTACCGCCTCATCGGTAACACCAAAATCCCGGTGAGGAGCATTGTAATAAACATCATGCTCATGGTTTCTGCCAGAAAAAACGGCTTTGCTCATGACCAGCTGCCGGCGCACCGGATCGAGTGATGGAACCCTTACCTTTAATTCAATTTCAAGCATGACTGTGCCACACGTTTATCTGTTTTCGTTGCAATTTAATATAGTCAGGTGAACCATGGCGATACAAGAAGGAGATTTTATTAAACTGAGCTATTCGGGCAGTGTGCATGAAGAGATTTTTGATACTACCGATGAGGCTGAAGCAAAATCTGCCGGCATCCACAGCCCGAACGCAATATATGGCCCGGTCACTATCTGTGTCGGGCAGAAACATGTCATACTCGGTCTGGACGAGGAACTTGTCGGTAAGGAGGCCGGTGCAGAAGGGGACGTTGTCGTTGCCCCTGACAAGGCATTTGGAGATCGCGATCCCAAACGCATCAAATCTTTCCCGAAGAACCAGTTCAAGGAAAAACCTGTTCGCGGGATGCCGGTAAAGATAGAGGAAATGGGAGAAGGAACTGTCGTTGACGTTATCGGTTCCAAGGTAATAGTCGATTTCAATCCACCTCTCGCCGGACAGACCCTTTCTTACCATTACAAGATTGAAGAGATAGTTACCGATCCGCTCGAGGAGCTGAAAGGCCTGGTCCGGCTGTACGCCGGAAAAGATATGGAGATCGCGATCGATGAGGGCAGGGCAACTGTCACTCTCCCGCCCGGTATTAACTATGACCGCCGCTGGCTTCTCTGGCGGGGCAGGATCATCCACGAGGGTTTTGAGTTAATCAGCGGATTATCAGAAATCACGCTTGTTGAGACCTTCAAACGGCCGGAGAAGAAAGAAGAATAATCCCATACGGTTTTTTCCTTTTTTTGGACTCTGTTGAGACGGACATGAACACGGGGTTCGCACCCGAACGATGAAAATCATTACACCTGTAATTTTATGAGGCGGGTGAACTTCATAAATTCCAATGTTTTCTGGTAATGTAAAATACATTTTTTTGATAAAAGCAGCAGTATACTTTGCTCTGGAGAAATTCGATTTTGTAGAGTGATCCCGCCAAAGACCGGCCGGATGTTTTCGTCAGAGGGGGCGGTTTTCACTGTCAAAAAAACCCTATGAAAATTCTGGAACACCGGAGCCTGCTATGAGCCCGGTTGTACCTCATTTCCCCCACCCCCGGAATTTCAGAGGTCATTATTCGGAAAAAATGGGGAATCGGGCCGGAATTACTCAACAATGCCCGACGGGAACGGATGAGGTCGAAAATAGCAATGTTACGAAGACCGAAAGCGGGAGGGAATGTGATTTGGGACGCGGCTGGTACCGGCAGGGAGATGTGTTTGCCTCCTCACCGGGAACCTCAGGGATACTGAGGAAATCCACAGAATAGTATACCTGAGAATTTTTTAACATGTCTGCTATTTGATAATCCTGCCCCTCGTAATGGGGATCCTGTCGATTTGCTCTGTCATGATGATTTACTCGTGAAAAGTCCGTATTTTCCCAAAACCGCAGAGCCGGACCAAACCGGATCCTTCAACCGGATAAAACGATTTATAGTGCCCGGATTAATTCATGTACATGCACATGAGTATGAAAAAAATATGCCTGGCAATTTTCGTTCTCTTTGTATTTGCTCTCGTCGCCGGTTGTACTGATAATTCCGGCCCGTCAAATGCAACAACGTCGGCTACAGGAACGACTGCTCCGGGATCGGGTCCCTTGTATACTGCAGGAGATATCGTTAAAAGTCCTACCGGGAGTTCCACGGCAGCCTGGCTTATTCTCGGCTATGATGCGTCCACCGACATGTATGAACGGGCTTTCGTATACGCCAACTCCGACGGGAGCTGGGGATACCGACTGGATTCAAAAACCGAAAAATTCAGCAGGACCATGATGGAGAAGGTGTACTCCCAGAAAATTACCAATAAAGCGCCGTCATCAATCCCGGTGCGTACGCCTACAATTCCGGCAACCACTGCCACGGTCTCTACCACTACAACGGTTACCGCGACAACGACAACGGTTTCATCTGACGTAAAACCCTCCATCAGGAACATTATTCCTGATGAGGCAACAGCCGGTAACGTTATCTCGATTACCGATCTTACCGGTACCAATTTCCAGAGCGGAGCAACCGTGACGCTGATGAGGAGTGATAACCCGAATATCACTGCGACCAACGTCAATGTGGTATCTTCGACCCTGATCACCTGTACCTTTTCACTTCCATCGAATACCACTGCGGGTTCATGGGATCTTGTTGTTACCAATCCAAGTGGTCAATATGGCATCTATACGAACCTGTTTATCATCCACGGTTCTGCCAATCCTACGGCTACTACTACTTCTTCCGGGGGAATTGGTATCACCAGCATCGATCCAACGTTCGTTGCTGCCTCCGATACGTATCTCCCCATCACGGTCTTTGGATCAAATTTCCAGAACGGGATTACTGCAAGACTTACCAAGAGCGGTAACTCGGATATTGTGGCAACCACGATATCCCGTACAGATGCCACCCAGATGAGATGCTTCTTCACCATCCCGAAGCTGTCACAGGGCACCTGGAGTCTGGTGCTGACAAATACCGATGGTTCGACTGGTATCCTTGAAGATGCATTTGATGTACGAGCCTGATTGGAACCCCATCTTTTTTTAATAATTTCCTTGCCGGGAAGAGTTCACGGGACAGCCAGATATACAAAAGAGGAGCAATAGCCTTACAGAGACTCTTTCCCGTGTCAGGCAACGCGGTACCGCAGGAGTGCGGCAATTCCGCCGAGTGCTATCAGTCGTTCCCCGGGTTCGAAATCCGATGAGAGAACCACGATAGTTGCCCGCATTGTTTCGGCTTTTTGTATGAGCTGCGTAATCCCATCGTCATGAAGAAGCGTATCTGCGACAAGTACCTGGTCAACAGCACCGAACCCAACAGCTTCCTCGACTTCAGAAATACCGTACGCCACTGCCCCGTTTTGTGAAATCCTCAGGAGCACCTCGTCCATCAGTTTCACTTCGCGGGAGAGCTGGAGATCGTTCATCAGGGTATCAAGGACACCCTTCCCGATTACTTCCTGCACCGCTCCTCTTCCGGTCCGCCGTGTCTCGACGACCATTGCCCGGTCAACTAACGGGGAAGAGCAGTTTTTTGCAAATTTTATGAAATCGTCCTTGATAAACCCCGGGCCGGCGATGATTAACGGGCCGGAAACAGCAGTGAGCGGTACAAGAACCTGCTCGAAGAAACCAGCCCGGGTATCTGTCTCGCCTCCTTTACCGCTGCCGGCCATGATCGTGATGACACTCTCCGGACCATACTGCCGCAACCGGAAGAGTTCAGCCTCTCCCTCCTCAATGGTCAGGATATGAATCACCCCGTAAACCGATGCCTTGACCGCCCGCTCTATCCGTTCGAGATCGATCGGCCGCCATTGCCTGATAACGGAAATTTCAAATCCTGTCTCGACATTGATCGTATGATAAGCACCGGTATCCACACCGTGCTCGATAATGCCGGTCAGGCGGAGCCGGATGCCATGTTCAGAAAATTCCACCCTTTCGATCCTGATCCCAAGCCGGACCGCCCTTTTTTCCGCCTTCTCCGGCCTAATTTTATCCGTGGCGGTGTCCACACTTCTGAAGGTCGTTGCAAATACGAGGTCACCGGGACCGATGAGGTGCCGGAGGTGCCAGAGATCATCGATGCTCTCCGGGAATAACCGGATTTCACCGAACCTGTCCTTTAATTCCCCGTATTCAGCTTTCATGGTGACCTGTGATATCTGAACCGCCGGGTGGTACGAAAGCGGCGACGTGTTCCGTGTTCAGAATACCCTTTAGTGCCTTCTCCTCCTCTTCAGAAACCTTCTGTCTGAGGGTACGCAGCACTTTCTTTGCCACGTCATTGGGTTCGAACTGCCCGGGTCTGAGTTCGACATAGACTGGTGTTTTTCGTACAATAGCAGAAGGCGGACCGCCGATTACTGCTGTATGAGGTTCGAGCATGAGCCCTATGGCGACGGCCAGCGGTACGTTCCGGTAATATGTCCGTTCGCCCCGCACAATAAATGAGCCCCGCGAGATGAATTCACCGGATTCAGGGGTCTTGCTCACCTGGGAGGGAAGGGCGCTGTATACATCTGCAGAGAAGTGCCCGCTCCGCCATGCCCCGGAATAGGAAGCGGCAAACTGTGCCACTTCGTCCATCCGTTCTGTTTTACCTTTGACGATCACGACACTTGCCCCATGTACATCCGCATGCACGAACAGGTCCTGGCCACTCATGTATTTTTTGACCAGTTCCTCGTTCTGGGATGCATCCCGTCCGCCAAGCACGACAACATCATCGCTGGTCACAAACCAGCGAAAACGGTGGTACCACAGCTTCTTCATCGGGATAAAATCCCTCTTCTGCTCTTTTTTCTTAGGCAGGGTCGTTTTCATCGCCCTGAGTGCCCCTTCCTTTTTCTTCCGGAATTTTTTTATTATATCGTAATACCGCCCTGCGTTCTGTTCGATCCCCTCGTGAACGTAAATTTTAACCCTTTTCCCGAGATCGATTTCGACCGCTGCTTCTTCCGGGTGGAACGCAACGATCTTTTTTGCATCCGCCGAATCTTTCTGACGTATGAGTTTTTCCATCTCCTGCCATGAGAGAGTTTTACTTGCAGAGTCGAGTGTGCTGATCACCGCTGATACAAACTGATAATTTTCGTACAGGGCAGCAACGACACTTTCTGTCTTCTCGATCTTCTCTTCAAACCGCTTAATCGCCGATTTCTGGTATTTTAAAATCCGTTCTTCCCTGTTGAGCTTCGGTTGTGCTTCAGCGGTCTTTTTCTCGGCTTTTGTCAGGGGATAAAAGGCTTCAAGGGCTTCTGAAAAAGTCCTGAAATGCTGTGAATCCTGCCCGCCCCAAATATTTACCGGTTCACAGTGTTTTTTGGAGATTACCGGATCCGGTGCATGCATCACCTGGCTCAGGAGGTCCTGAACCGCTTCAAAGACGGCTTCCGGGTTTGCAGAACTGGCAGGAAGTGTTTTATCAAGACCTGTTTTCCGGCATATGTATTCCGCATAGGTGCCCCCAAGCATACAGCCGATCGCAAGGAAACGTACAAGTTCACGGTCATCTGTTTTCATCATAGCGGCCATGACATCCACTGATGAAGTGGGATCGGTTCCGAAGGTGTAGGTTGCATTCGGAACAATCTCCCGATCCCTGAACCGGTGGTGCCGCAATGGTTTGATGATGGTATAATTTTCATCAGCAAGGATGACATTTCCCTCGTCAAAAAGTTCAATAATAAGGCGGTAAACTCTCTGACCCTTGCCGATATCGAAGATAAGGATACGTTCCAGCCCGTGCTGCCGGATAGCGAGTACCTTCCCGCCGGAGATATATTTTCTTAAGAACATGGCGAACTGGGGAGGATTTTTCGGGGGTTCCGGCATGTCCTTAACGAGGTGTGCTCTCCTCCCGGCCTCGATAATCATCTGGTGCCGCGCCTTGTTTTCACCGTTGAGCCGTATCCCCAGGGTCCGGGAATCAAACTGGTAAACCTTGTCGATCCAGAGCGGCAGCTTTTCGCATAGTTCTGATGTCACCTCCCTGAGATCGATCCCGCTCATTCCCTGTTCGGATGCCATGTTGTACCAAATTACATATGGCTTGCGCACTAAAAAATAAGACTACTGGTGTAGCGGGATGACTGAAGTTGCGCATGAAGAAAAACCTGCCCTGACAAAAAAGGAAAAGACAAAGGCAGAAAAACAGGCCGAACACGTTGCCCGGATTAAACGGACTCTTGCAGCCTCCGTAATCGGGATTATAGCCGGTGGCCTGTCGTACTGGTCCGGCGGGATTCCCAATGCAGCAGGACTTCAGGAAAACGGTTTCCTGGCATTCATGATTATGCTCGCCGGGATTGTGATCCAGAAGCATCTCTTCATATTCATGGGTATGGATACCTCAAAACTGGGTGCAAAAGACTGGTTCTACCAGGGATTCATGACCTTTGCCTTCTGGTTCATGACATGGACGATCCTGCTGACCTCAACACAGTTATAATATCTTCTCTTTTGGGATCGCCATGAGAATCGCAATCGTTCATAAAGACCGCTGCCATGCAAAGAAATGCGGCACCGAATGCATCCTCTACTGCCCCCGGGTCAGGACGGGTGATGAAACCGTTATTATCGGAGAGGAAGGAAAAGCGGTCATCTCAGAAGAGCTTTGCGTCGGGTGCGGCATCTGCATTAAAAAGTGTCCCTTCGACGCGATTGATATCGTAAGCCTTCCCGAAGAACTCGAGCACCCGACCCACCGGTACGGGAAGAACGGTTTTGCCCTCTACGGCCTGCCGATACCGGTTGAAGGGAAGGTGACAGGGATTCTCGGGGCAAATGGTATAGGGAAGAGTACTGCTGTCAAGATCCTCTCCGGGCAGCTCCGCCCCAATCTCGGCAACTTCGATAGTGAAGTTGCATGGGAAGAAATTTTAAAACGTTACGCCGGTACAGAGCTCTTTGATTATCTCCAGACGGTCTCAAAAAAGACCCTGAAAATCGCATCGAAACCGCAGTATATCGATTATATCCCCAGTGTATTTTCCGGTACCGTCGGGAAGCTGTTATCAACCACTGATGAGCGCAAAAAGCTCTCGGAAATCCTTCCTGTCCTTAAACTCGATACGATCCTCGATCACGACATCAGCACATTGAGCGGCGGTGAGCTGCAGAGAGTGGCAATTGCTGCCTGCCTTGCCCGGGATGCCGGTCTCTATTTTTTTGATGAAATAACCCCGTTCCTTGATATCTACCAACGGATTGCTGCCGCAAAACTCATCCGGGAACTTGCAGCAGAGCACCCCGTGGTGATCGTGGAGCACGATCTTGCAATCCTCGATATGCTTGCAGATACCGTGCATGTCGGTTATGGTAAACCGGCAGTCTTTGGTATCATCACGCGTCCCAAAGGTGTCCGGGTAGGTATCAACCAGTATCTCGACGGATATCTTGTCGAAGAGAATGTCCGTTTCCGGGACACGCAGGTGATCTTTGAGAAGAGAGCCCACGATAAAGGTTCTCACCGGGAACCGCTCTTTGAGATCCCTCCAATGACCAAGGAATACGAGACCTTTCACCTGAGTGTTACCGGTGGCACCATCAGGTCCGGCGAGGTGCTGGGAGTTGTCGGAGCCAATGGTATGGGCAAGAGCACGTTTGCAAAACTTCTCGCCGGCATTGAAACACCAACGACCGGCAAAATAGAAACATCCCTTCGTATCTCCTATAAACCCCAGTACGTCAAGGCTGACACGTCTGATACGGTCGAGATGTTCCTCCGACGCCAGACAACCAAATTCGATTCTTCCCTGTACCAGCACGAGATCATAGAGTCGCTCTCGCTTGAAGTTATCCTCCAGTCCCCGGTGGATTCCCTGAGCGGAGGAGAGCTGCAGCGGGTGGCAATTGCCGGGTGCC
>DADT01000028.1:0-16943 GCA_002495065.1 Methanoregula sp. UBA471
CCGATCTGGGTGGCCAGGCGGATGCGCTGGGCCTCCCCGCCGGAGAGCGTGCCGGCATTCCGGGAGAGCGTCAGGTAACCAAGGCCGACTTTTTCCAGGAACTCAAGGCGGGAGCGGATCTCCTTGATGATCTGGTGTGCGATCTCTGCCTCCTTATCGGTAAGACCGAGCTGGGCAAAGAACGCGACAGAATCGCTGACCGAGAGATCCGTCACGTCAATGATGGATTTTCCGCTGATCCTCACGGCCAGCACCTTGTCCTTGAGCCGCCGCCCCCTGCAGGCCGGGCAGTCAAAGACCCGCATGTAGCCTTCCAGTTCCCGTTTGCGGTAGTCGGACTGGGTCTGGGCATACAGGCGGGCTGTCTGGGGGAGCAGCCCTTCCCATTCACCGGTATGTGACCAGTGTGCATCCCCGTTCTTCATGCTCATCGAGAACTTCATCCGCTGGGAAGAACCGTACATGAGAGCGTTGTACTGGTCCTCCGACAGGTCTTTGATCGGCGTGAGCACATCAAACCCGAAATGCTTTGCGACCGTCGCCAGGTACTGCCCCCGGAAACCGTCCATCGGGTTGCGGTACGGGGCGACCGCACCGTCTGCAATGCAGCGGTTCCTGTCCGGGATGATCAGGTCCGGGTCAAACTCCATCTTCACACCGAGGCCGTGACACTCTTCACAGGCGCCAAACGGGCTGTTAAAGGAGAACATTCTCGGCTGGAGTTCTTCAAAGGCAATCCCGCAGACCGGGCAGGCCATGAGCGACGAGTAGGTCGATTCTTTTCCCGCTTCGTCAACGACAAGGATAAGCCCCTCGGATTTCTTCAGGGCATTTTCCACCGCCTCGGTAAGCCGCGAGCGGTCCGAGGAGTCCAGGCGATCAATGACAATCTCGATGTCCTGTTTTTTATACCGGTCGAGGTTGATCTCTTCATCGGTCCGTGTGATTTTTTTATTCACCCGGACCCGTGCATAGCCCTCTTTATCCAGGTCACGGAGGAGCTGCTGGTACGTGCCCTTCTTCTGGCGGACAACGGGAGAGAGGACGGTGACCATGCCAGGGTGTTCAGCCCGGATCTGGTCGGCTATCCGGTCCGGAGTCTGGGAAGCGATCGGGATATTGTGCTCCGGGCAATAGGGTATCCCGATGCGAGCAAAGAGGAGACGGAGATAATCGTAGATTTCCGTCGTGGTCCCGACCGTGCTGCGGGGATTTTTTGAAGTGGTCTTCTGTTCGATGGAGATGGCCGGGGAGAGCCCTTCGATGCTGTCAACCTCCGGCTTGTGCATGAGGCCGAGGAACTGGCGGGCATAGGTGGAGAGCGACTCGACATAACGCCTCTGGCCTTCCGCATAGAGGGTATCGAATGCCAGTGTCGATTTTCCGGAGCCGGAGACCCCGGTGATCACCACGAGCTTGTCACGGGGGATCTCGACACTGATATTTTTTAAATTATGCTGGCGTGCGCCTTTGATGATGATATTTTTCATGCTGGTGTGTGCTATAATTCGGCGCCGGCATTTAAAGAGATATATTTCGCGGCATGAAAGTGCCGGGCTGGAGAACAGGGGAATGCAAAAAAAACAACGGGAAAAGCCGGCAGGTGGTATTCTGAGATTATTCCTCTTGCAAACAACTGCGGTCACCGTACGTGAAGGAGAGCTTCCAGGCGGAGGTCTATGTCATGGCTTTCCCTGCGCCAGTCGATGAATTGTTTGACCCGGGGATACATACCGTCAATATCGTCTTTGTCGCAGGAATCCCACGGTTTTGTGGTCGTAATTTTAGTTTTTGCCGTTCATCGATTTAAATTAACCTCATTAACAAAGTCCAATCATGATTATGGTAACTCAGCAACACTGCCCTGGATCCCCCAAATAACGTCACCGGCTATAGTGAACTTTCACAGAGTCCAATCCACATATCAGGGTAATGCTTTACTCTCACATCTCGTTATGCTAAATACTCGTTCAGCACATAACTCCGGAATAACGGTGAACTGAACCATGCCCGTAGTAGTCATCAAAATGCGAAAAGGATTTTCCCTTGAACAGAAACGCACAGTGGTCAGAGAATTTACCAGTACGCTGGTGAAAACACTCGGTGTTGACCCCGATATAGTCACGATCATGATAGACGAGCATGAACTTGAGAACATAGGAAAAGCAGGAAAACTCCGCTGCGACTGAATTTACTAACGCCTTTTTTGGATTTGAGGAAATCCCGGATCTGATATGAGTAACGGATAGTCAGATTAAATATTGAATTCCACGGGTATCTTATTTGTGCATGCCAAGGTAGGGGTAAAGCCCCGGAAACTTATACATTGATGATTTTCTATGAAATTGAATTAAAAAGATGTGAGTAATGGAATGTTTATTTCTTTTTAATTATTTGTGATGAACCCCGCTGCCCCCGACGGGGCGCCCCCGCAGCGGATCAGTGTCTATAAGCATATTTGTAAACACCGCACTGCCCCGCCGTGCCTCGGAGAGGCCCTGAGGCGGGGAGCCCTCATAAAATTAGAGGAGTTAATGATTTTCATGGGGGTGTGAACTCACGCTTATGCCCGTTTCTCCAGAACTGCTTTCTTCTCTCTTTTTTCTTTCTCTGCGGGAAAGCCTCAGGGTATCCGTAAGACAGCGAAATCTTTAACAGGGTTTCCTGCTCATTGTGCACCGGAGAAAGAGAACATGCACGGGAGTACGAGCACTCATCGTCATAACGTATCGCTGAACCATATCCTGACTTTTCTGATGATCGCTGTATGTGCAGGGGTTATTGTCCTTCCCGCAGCAGCACATGCACCATCGGATATGTTTCTTTCCTATAACGAACTTTCAAAAGAACTGAATGTGACCATTACCCACCAGGTCCCCAATCCACAGGCTCACTACATACAGGAAGTCCATGTTACGATCAACGGCAGGACGGTACACGATGTGCATTACACAGGCCAGCCGACGCCGGATACATTCACGTTTACCTACCCTGTCGTGCCTGTGCCAGGGGATACTATTGAAGTCACCGCAACCTGCAGCATTGCAGGCTCAGTCAGCCGGACGATGTATATGCCGGGACCAACTGCGACAAACCCCGGGCAAACGGGTACACCACCGCCCACACAAAGGGCAGGTCCCGGAATGGTTCCTGTGCTGGGGGCTCTTTTGATTTTCCTGGGACTGTGGCGGAGATAACCATTTTTCTGGTGAAAACGTGAATCGGACATGAACTGTAGAGGGATATTTGAATTAATATATCCCCGCGACCCAATAGAATTCTCAAGAATGGTTCTGAAACGAGAGATTGCTGATCAGATAAAAGACCTGTTGCAGAAAAATCCACAAGGCCTGAGTATAGCAGAAATTGTGGAGTCCATAAAAATCAACCGCAATACAGCCGGGCGATATCTCGAAAATCTGCTTATTTCGGGACACGTAGAGTTGCGCCGATTCGGGATGGCAAAAATCTACAGGATATCACAAAGAGTCCCGCTTTCTGCCGTGCTTTCCATATCTGCAGAATCAGTTGTACAGCTCGACAGCTTTCTGCGAATCATCTTTGTCAATGAATCATTTTGTACGTTTGCAGGGACCGATTGTAAAAACCTGGTAGGAAAAAATATTGAATACACGCCTGTTGCACTGGTCTTTGATGAATTATTCGTGGGATTCATCGAAAGGATCAAAGAGGGCGTTGCCGGTAGTGAATGGTCCGGAGAAATTGAACTCAGACCGAAAGGTATTATCGTCTTTTGCCGGATTGCACCTACCGTTTTTGATGATGGACGCAGGGGCGTATCCATCATTCTTGAGGATATCACCTTACGAAAACAGGGAGAGCGGGCGCTGCTGGAGAGTGAAGCAACGGCTCGTGCACTCATGAATTCCCCGACAGATACGGTCTTTTTAATGGATACCCGCGGTATAATCCTGGATTTGAACGAAACCGCCGCTGTCAAGTTTAAAAAATATGGAGATCATCTGATCGGTACACTGGCAGACACCCTCCTCCCCAAAGAAGTTGCACAATCCCGACGAAAACTGACAGGGCGGGTAATTGAAAAGAAACAGATAGTGAGGTATGAGGATGAACGTGATGGCAGATGGTATGACACGGTTGCCTATCCCATCATTGTCAATGGAGAGGTAACACGCATCGCGATGATCGCCCGTGACATTACCGATCGAAAGAAGGCGGAAGATGCTCTCCGTGAAAGCGAGGAACGGTACCGCCAGCTTGTCGAAATATCCCCGGATGCTGTCATCATTCACCAGGATGGAAAAATCACGTACCTGAATCCTGCCGCCATGAAAATGCTTGGTGCGAAGGATGCCAGTGAACTCCACGGCAAAAAAATCCTTGATTTGATCCATCCGGATTACCGCGATGCAGTCCGGAAAAATATCGAAAAAGATCTTGACGAGGAAACAACTCTCCCGCTTGAACTGCGCATGATCCGAGTTGACGGAGCAACAGTTATTGTGGAGGGTCGGGGAGTAAAAACAACCATTAATGGCAGACCTGCAATACAGGTAGCTCTCCGGGACATCACTGAGCAAAAACGTTCGGTCCATGCATTACGCGAGAGTGAAGAGAAATACCGGACTCTCATCAATCGAGCGAATGATCTTATATGCGTCATACAGGATGGCGTCATTAAAATGTGCAATCCCCGGCTACCGGAACTCTGGGGAGGTCCTGGCGATGAGATCATGGGAAGACCGTTCACGGATTTCGTTTATCCTGATGCTCTTCCCAGACTTATCGACATTTATAAACGACGGATATCCGGTGAGTCCGCTCCATCCCTGTACGAAACAACACTCATGCATAAAGATGGCAGCAGGTCTTTTGTCGAAGTGAATGCTGGTGTCATTGTGTATGAAGGAAGACCTGCAGATCTTGTTATCGTTCGTGACATCAATGACAGAAAAAAGGCAGAGTATAGATTGCGTGAGAGTGAGGCGACTGCACGTGCGCTTATCAATACACCGACGGATTCTGTCATATTAACAAATTCGCAGGGGGTTATTCTGGCAATGAATGCAACTGCTGCTTCACGATTCGGAAAAACGGCCGGCGAGCTGGTCGGTGTATTAGCTGATGATCTCCTGCCAGAAGAGTTAGCACAATCAAGACGCCTCCTGATGTCCAGAATAATAGAAACGAAATCAATGGTGCGATTTGAAGATAAACGCGATGGCAGATGGTATGACACGGTTGCATATCCCGTCATGGGCGAGACCGGAGAAGTGACCAGGATCGCGATTATTTCCCGTGACATCACCGATCGAAAGAATACTGAAGAGGCGCTTATCCAGAGCGAACAACGATACCGCCAGCTTGTAGACATATCTCCTGATGCTGTTTTAATCCAGATGGAAGGAAAAATCGTATTTGCGAATCCTGCGGCTCTCAACCTGCTTGGCACCACACATCCAGGTGAAATACTTGGGAAAAATGTTCTTGATTTTATTCAGCCGGAATTCCATGACACGGTCATGGAAAATAGGGAGAAAGACCTCGGAGGAGAAATAACACTACCGGTAGAATTAGCTATCCTTCGAACAGATGGAACATCTGTCATTGTTGAAGGCAGGGGTGTAAGAACAGCTATTGACGGTAAGCCTGCCATACAGATTGCCCTGCGGGAACGGCATTGTGCGAGAGCAGGGAGAAACGCTGTTCAACGTAATGAATAATTTCGCACATGAATTTCAGCAATAAGAATCCGATTATAGAATTGACACAGGAAAGAAGACGTTTTTCGATACATTCACTTGGAGGTCCAGGTGAGTGCCGGTTACCGAACGCATCAGTGAAGGGTCGGGCGCGAACGAGTCCCCGAGCGTTATGTATGAGTACAATCACCAGCAATGGATTTTGAAAAAAGCCGGGACATAGTATTATCGGTGAAAATATGCCGGCACTGTGGGCAGAAAAAAAAGAGTGTGAAAAGTCCCGATAATTATTTTTCGGTTGGCTTTCCGTCGTACTCCTCTGGCCGGGCAATGGCGTCCTGCTTCGTCTTCCGGATGACCTTATCCTGGTGTTCCGGCGGGGAGTAGATGGTATACAATTTAAGATTTTTAGTACCTGATGTGTTGATTACGTTGTGCTTTGCGCCAGAGGGAACTATCACGCCACTGCCATCCTTTACTGTATGCCTCGTGTCATCAATCACAACTGCGCCTTCCCCCTCTTCGAAACGGAAGAACTGGTCAACATCATCGTGNNTCTTCTTCAAGATTTGCTGCAAAACCTTTCTTCATGTTTTTCACCGTTCCATTCCTTTCTTTTCAGTACTATTTTCGTCTTACTCATATGGCTCCCATCAAAGAACGATGTGTTGCCTGATCCCTGCACCGGCCGAGAGTAAGATATCTTTTCTCCATCGGCTTCCTGCATTGCCCGGTATTTCTTCGCTCATGACAACGCATTCTGACATTACCTCTCCGCCATTCACACTTTTTTATAGCAGAGATACCAGTCCTTACAGTCATACCCTTCGCTTAAGCGCTTCTCCATCTCGGCAGCAGTTTTGGGTGCAGGGACGACAACCAGGTCGCCAGGTTGCCAGTTTGCCGGCGTCGATACCTTGTACTTGTCCGTTGTCTGCAGCGATTTTACCAGCCGGATGATCTCGGGCATAAACCGCCCGCTCGACATAGGGTAGTAGATCATAGCCCGAAGGATTCCCTTGTCGTCGATAAAGAAAACACTCCTGACCGCCGCAGTCGAGTTCAGGGCCGGCTGGATCATGCCGTACTTCTTTGCCACTTTCATGTTCAGGTCGGCAATGACCGGGAATGGGATGGTTACACCCATCTTCTCCTTTATGTTGCGCACCCAGGCGAGGTGTGCGGAGATGCTGTCAACCGACAATCCGACGAGTTTCACATTGAGTGCTGTAAGTTCATCATTAATTCCGGCAAACGCCATGAATTCCGTTGTACAGACCGGTGTGAAATCGGCGGGATGGGAAAACAGCACTACCCATTTCCCCTTCAGGTCCGAGAGTCTGATCGGGCCATGCGTTGACTCAGCTTCAAAGTCCGGAGCAGGTTCCCCAAGCGCCGGATAACTCATACATTCCTCTTCAGCCATGTATAAAAATCTCCTTTCATCCGTTACCGGGAATTGAGGTTTTACCCAAACGGGGTATCGGGGTAAAACAGCATTTTCCGTCGAGCTGTTCATGAAACACCCCTTTCTCCAGAGTACAACCCCACTTCGGCATCCTTCAACCGGTGGGACTGATATGTTCACTTTTCCGTTTGAACCGATAAAAATATGGATGGAGCCATTCTGAGAGAGCAGTTCCTGGAATACTGCTGGAGTTCCAGCGGGAAAATGTGAAGTGAGAAGGAGCGTCATGAGCGTAAGCGAATGGAATAATGAAGAGTGAATAACCAATAAAAGCGAGACAGGTAGTTCATGAAAGGTTCATCGTTTCATATCCCAAAAAACAATGGCCTCGACACGGTAACAGAGAAAAAATCCGCTGATGAAATCCCGTCAGGCAGCTGGCATCGAGTTCGATGAGCACCGAACCATTAGCTGCCGTTCTTGTTCACCATGCCTGTGCCCGTGGTAGATCGCCTTCGAGACGGTGACTCAGTATTCCTGGGATCTTCCACCGAAAGGCCCGAAAATGTGCGCACAACAACAGAGTAGATTTAGTCGCACGAGAGGAAACTTCATCCATATTTGCTGCCAATAATTTTTACGATGCCTGAAGAAAACACGGAACCGGAACCGGTTTCCATCAGGGCTGTCCCGGAAAAGACCATCTACCTTGCCAGGTGGAGTTCACGGTTCGGGGCGTGGCTCATTGATATCATTTTCATCGTCCTCTTTCTCAATATCGTCCGGGGCCTGTTCCTGACCGTACTGAAACTGCCTCATATCTGGGAAATCGCAGATATAGACCTCATCGCAATAGGAATAGAGTCCGTATTCTTTTTTACTTATTGGATCGTCCTGGAGGGGTTCCGGGGTCAGTCAATCGGTAAAATGGTGATGAACCTGAAAGTTGTCAACCGTGACGGTTCAAAGATCAGTTACCTGACCGCGGCAATCGAGAGTTTACCAAAAGCGTTCCTGAATTTTCCGTTCCTCTTTATCATCCTCCCGCTGGACTGCCTGATTGGGTGGGTGGCCATGCCCGGTTCCAAGTTGCGGGTTTTCAACCGGATCTCAAATACCATCGTCATCAAAGCCGACTACAAGGAACCTCACGGAATTTTATATGTACGGGACAAGGAATAACTGTATTTTTAAATAAAAAAGGAAATGATACGTCACCGGGATACCCCATGGATGATCAGGACGCCTCTCAAAACCCGGTATCCGGCACACCGGATTCAGAAAACAGGTCTGCCGGACAGGAAAAACCTGAGCAGATATCTGCGGATACCTCCCCGGACCAGAACGAACGGCTGGCGCATTTCATAGAATTGCTGACCGATGACAACGAGGGTACCCGCTGGAAGGCAGCAGAGGTGCTGGGACGGACAGGGGATCCGGCTGCTGTAGAGGCACTCATCGACACGCTCTGGGATGACGATTCCCGTGTACGGCTGAAAGCTGCATGGGCGCTCGGACAGATTGGTGATCAGCGGGCACTCCGTCCTCTCCAGCGCCTGTACCGCATGGAAAATGAAGGGGCTCAGGAAATTATTGCCGAGGCGCTTGAAGAAATCAAACGCCATATGAGCATACAATAATCACGGGGATGTTACCCACAACCGGCCCTTATGAAGTGCCCGAGTGAAGGAGAACGGATCCGTCAAAGGCAGGTTTATCGACTTTGCCGCCCTAACAGAACCTGAGAATACCGGCATGGCGGATATCGAATCGTTGTATAAAAAAGAGGATGGCAAAATCCTTATCGAGATTACCCTCTCTTCTGTATTACAGCTCTTCAACTCGTTCGATCCTGCCCCGTTCCACGAAAAAGAGCTCGACTCTGCCGCGGAGCACTACATCGTCGAAACGGTCAAGGATTTCCCCCAGAAAACTCCGTTCAAGATCATCATTTACCTCCCTCCGGATATCGCCTCCACGGAACGGGCACAGAAGATCCCCCGGGCAATACAGAACCATTTTGAATACAAGGTGCTGGTTTCGGACCGGAAATTCCGTTCACGGCTCCGGCACGGGAGAGGCAGTCTCATTATCGGGCTCTCGTTCCTCACCATCGCACTGCTTGCCAGGCAGCTGGTTTCCACCCTCGAGAATCACCTGCTTGCCCAGCTCTTTGCTGATGCCCTCCTGATTATCGGCTGGGCTTCCATGTGGGAACCAATAACCGTTATCCTGTACGAGCTCCGCCCGATCATCCAGCAAAAAAAGACCTACGAGAAGATCAGCCGGATGGAAATTGCTATCCTTCCTTCACCGTAGGTGATCAACGAAGGTGGTGTTCTGCCTTCAGGAACCTCACCATCCTTTGTGTCCGTTCCGAGGGCATGTCAGGTACCAGTACCTCGCCTTCTGATGTCAGTGCCGTAAATATATGCCTGACGGCCGCCCCATGCGAAGGGCCGTATCCACCTTCCAGCACCAGTGCGAGCGGGACACCTGCAGCATGGACAAGCATCCGGGTCAGGGACTCGAAGTCCGGAGGGTGAATCTCCATGGAGCCGAGCGGGTCGTCAAAGAGAATGTCCTGGCCGGCTGAAACGATCAGGACCTCAGGCGAGAACCGTTCGAGTGCCGGTCCAAAAATTTCAGAAAATACGTGATAGTAGTCGGCAAAGGCCGATCCTGCCGGAAGGGGAGCATTCAGGGTATATCCTTTACCGCTCCCGACGCCGGTTTCATCGGGTGTCCCCGAATACGGAAACATATGCTCCTGGTGCACCGAGCAGTAGAAAACCTGGTCAGTACCGTAGAAGGCATGCTGGGTACCGTTCCCGTGATGGACGTCCCAGTCGACTATGGCAATACGGTCAACCTGCATGAGCGCCTTTTTTGCTGCGACTGCCACGTTGTTGATCAGGCAGAATCCCATGGCACGGTTATATTCGGCATGGTGTCCCGGGGGCCGTACAAAGGCAAAACAGTGTTCGCCGTTCAGGGACTGTTCTGCCGCGGCAACCGCTGCCCCGGCTGCATGCAGCGCTGCATTGTACGAGCGCCGGGTGATATAGGTGTCCGGATCCAGCCAGCTGACCGTTGCAGTTGCCTGGCAGCGGTGCTCAAGCCATGCAAGGTACGAGGGGTCGTGGACACGTTCGACATCTCCAGGCACTGCAGGTTTGAAGGCCAGCCGGGGGATGGTGCCCGGGATCCAGGAAGACAGATCTGCCAGCCGGGAACTGCTCTCCGGGTGACCGGGACAGTCATGCCCATCAAAGACTGGATCAAAAATTACCCGGCAGCGTGTCATAACCCGTACCTTCCGTGGCAGGAAACTATCTCTGGTATGAGCATATCCGTTTTGTGCTCGGTTTGATGGCTCCGGTGCATGTAAGGCGTGAAAAAGAAGGACGACGGATAATATCATAATGTTCATATAATTCCCACAGAGATACTCAGCAGGACATTTTTACCTGCCATGATTCCCCCAGGTTTTTTCAGTCTGCAGCCGCCGGACATAGAGGCACTGAAAGCCGCACGGGACTCAAAGGGCCTGATCAGGCTGCTCGGCCACCGTAATTTTGACATCCAGTGGCGGAGCGCTGACGCACTGGGGTCCCTGGGGACCACCGCGACCCTGCCCCTCATCGCCGAGCTCGACCACGAGAATACCGCCGTCCGTCTTGGGGCTATCGAAGCACTCGGGACCATTCGTGACCAGCGAGCGTTAAAACCCCTGACCTTCCTGCTTGAACATGATCAGAACGTGGAGGTGCGCTGGGTCGCCGCCATTGCCCTGGGCAGTCTGGGACTCCCCGAGGCAACCGGCCCGCTCACCCGGGCGTTGAAGGACCCGGACCGGTACGTGAGATACGGGGCCGCACAGGCACTCAGGACCCTGTCCTGGGAGCCTGCAAATGATATGAACCGGGCATATTATACCATTGCTCTTGAAGACTGGACAGAAACAGCCCGACTTGGAGCAGCGGCAACCGTACCACTCATCGAATCGCTCAGGGACCACGATGCTGCTTCACGGGTGAAGATCGTGGAACTCCTGAGCGGTATCAGCGATCCCCGTGCACACCGGGCATGTGAACTGTTGCTCAAAGACCCGGACAGTACTGTCCGCTGGAAAGCCACCCTGGCGGCAAAGAGTTGCGGCGTGCCTGTCACCCATCTTCCCTGGGGGTTATCAAAGCGCCCGCGGGCAGGGCAGAACCCGTATGCGGCTGCAGTTTTAAATTTCCTGTTTTTTGGGCAGGGGTATAATTATCTCGGGTACTGGTGGGGATCCCTGGTTTTCATGAGTTACCTGAGTATTCTCGTGCTCACTCAGCTGCAACTGGGCCCGTTCGTCCCGTACCTTATCGCGTACCCCGTGACTGCCCTGTTTGCAGTCCAGACGTTCTTTATCGCGAAAAAAAAGCAGGATATGTGAAGTGAACCGGATGAAGTTTCCCGTTTTTTTGAAAAAAAGGCCGGATATCGAAACACTCCGGCAACAAAAAAATATTCCGGCACTGATCAAGGCGTTGCGATATGATGATTTCGATGTGCAGACCAGTGCTGCACAGGCCCTCGGTACGCTGGGTATAGAAGGGATCGATGAGCTTATCCTCGCCCTGAAGACAAAGGATAAGAACGTAAGACTGGGCATCATCGAAGCGCTCTCGGTGATACGGGACCCCCGGGCTGTGCCCTCGCTCACACGACTGCTCTCAGACCCGGGCAGTGAGGTGCGGTGGGAGGCAGCGATCGCACTGGGTGAGATCAATGACCCTGCATCCACCGCATCCCTTGTGCAGGCACTCAGGGATCCTGACAAATACGTCCGCTACGGTGCCGCCTCTGCACTCCAGAAGTCGGGCTGGAAACCTGCATCGGATGAAGAATGGGCATTCAACCTGGTAGGCCTGCAGGAATGGCAGGCGGTCCGGGAGATCGGTGAGCCGGCAATTCCTGCGCTCTCTCATGTCCTGCATGACCGGGACAGCGGGGTCAGGATGCAGGCAATTGAGATTCTCGGGAGTATAGGTAACGGGAAAGCCGTTCCGGTGCTGATGCGGTCTCTTGCCGATGAAAATGCAGAGGTACGCTGGAAAGCTGTCCTGGCTTCCCCGAAATGTGGCGTTTCGATGATCCACCTCCCGAGGGGACTGAGCCGCAGGCCCCGGACGAGAAAAAATCCTCTCATCGCAGGGTTCCTGAATTTCATGCTCCCGGGCCTGGGATACGGGTATCTCGGCAAATGGTGGGGCGTCATGATATTCCAGATCGATATTACCGCAACCGTCTGGCTCTTCAGGTACGAGGGCGAAGCAGGCACTTACGGGCTCCTCCTCCCGATCTACCTGATCCTGGCACTCCACGCATGGTATATTGCACAGAAGATGCCGGAACTCTGACTTTTCATCAGTCATTCAGAGATGGAAATAATGCCCCGGGAGGTGTCCGGTGCACTATTTCCCTGGCGTGCGTCGCATAGGTACGACATTTGCACCCTCGAGATCGCCTTCTGCAAAATTAAACCGCTCCCTGATACTCCGGGGCAACTCATCTTCGCCGATCTTCCGGAACCCGAATGAACCGTAGAATCCGGCAAGAGGGAGCGTCGAATGCATATACAGGGGTTCGCTCCCGCATGCATCGACAAGGGCCTGGACAGCTTTTCGTGCATACCCGCGGTCCCGGTAATCGTCCGGGACGTACACCCCGTCCACCTCTCGGCCATCAGGATGCCGCCGGCAGCGGGCGACAGCCGCAAGCCCGCCTTCAACAAATACCCCGAAGATCCGGTCAGTCTCCCTGTCCGCTTTCTGCTGGTGATAGGTCAGCCAGACCTCTTCTGCCAGGGCAAACTCATCCTTCGCAAGCTCCCTGACACTGACGGCAAGACTGATGTGCGGGCTCACGATGAATAAGGGTCGCTGTGCTTTTGCAGCCACTCCGGCCACGACATGTCCCAGGGGTATATTTTTTGCATAATCCGATTTCCCGTACCTGCCCATCATAATAAGGGATACGTCCTGTTCGTCAGCCACACGACCGATTTCAGTGACCGGGTTTCCGGACCGGGTCATCGCTGTTGCCCTTATCCCGTGCTGAACAAGGTCCTCAGTAACTATCCTGAGCTGCTGATCCGGATCCTGTGCCGGCTGACTCCTGTCGCGTCCCTGCCTTTGTACCTGGGTAACATGCAGAACGGTGACTTTCCTGACAGATCCAAGGCTTTTAAGAAACTCCAGGGTTTTTTCAGACGGTCGTGAAAAGTCGACCGGGCACAGGACATGAGAAAATACATTGGTACAGAATTTTTCCAGCTGTGCCTCATCATTTCTTCCGATACCCCGGAACTGCATGATGAGGACATTGATACCGGTCCGGGTGATCACCCCTTCAGAGACACTCCCGAGCAGCAGTCCGGAAAAAAGGTTTTTTCCCCGTGCACCTACAACAATCAGGGAACTATTTTCATTATTTGCAGTCCTGATGATGGTCCCGGGAATATCTCCCCCGATCGCTTCGACCAGCAGGGTTTTTACCGGTACCCGGGTCATCTCTTCCAGATATCGTCCCTTTTCTGCAAGCACATGCCCTGCCTGTTCCTCAGGAGCGGGATGAAACCCGGTAAATGGGGAAGAGCGTTCCCTGACCGGCGATGGGGTGAGCACATGGACAAGAAGGATTTCTTCCATGCCGGGAATCTCACCGATACACTCAAGGGTCCTGTCTGCATGCCGGGAAAAATCAGTTGCAACCAGTACGCGTCTGAACATTATATCCACCTTTCATTTTTTCCGGGCTCTGTCATGAAAAAGTACATCAGGATCCTATGCCTCGTTTAGTCCGGTGTCAGCCAAGCTTCCAGCTGTTCCCGGCAGGCCTCACAGAACATCTTTTTCTTACGGTCCAGTTCATCGAGAGTGTCAGGCCTGAACATGATGCATTCCGGGTTGTCGCAGTGGCCGAGCCCTAAGAGGTGCCCGACCTCATGGGCGCCTTCCTTGGTGATACGGTCGATGAGATCGTCGTCATTTGCCTCCCTCCCGTAAAACTCATTGCCGAGCCGGGAGGTGGACACGACTGCAGTGCCGGCAGTCTGGCGGGCAAGCCCGAACACAAAACGGCTGCCGTCCCTGAAGAGGTCCTGGTGAACCACGAGAAGGATGGGTTCTTCAATTGAATGACGGTGTTTGTAGGTATGGATACTGTCTAACAGCACCTGCGCATCAATCTGTTTGCGCTCGTTCACATATCCCATAATACGCACATGGTTCTCCGAAACGGTCGCCGGCACGCCAAGAATTCCGGCAATCATGCGGGTGACCGGCACCTGGAGCCCGGGCGGGGAGAGGGAATCCCAAAAAATATGGATATGCATCGCTATATTCTGTTGGAATGGGTTCCTATAAACGTATTGAGACCTGTATCGGGGAATACATCGCACAGCATTATACCCGTGCCGTTGAGGTCGGGATTGGCAGGAACGCGACTGCGGCGCAGCTCCTGCATGATGCCGGTGTTCATGTCCGCTGCACCGATATCAGGGGCAGGGAAATCCCGGCAGGCCTCATCTTCAGGGTTGACGATATTTTTTCCCCGGTATCCGGCCTGTACGCAGGTGCGGAGGTTATCTATGCGATCCGCCCTGCCATCGAGATGATCCCGCCCCTGCTTATGCTTGCACGGTCAATCAACAGTGATCTGCTCGTTTATCACCTGGGTTTTGAGACGTACGCAAACGGGGGAGAGAGAATTGACTGCGGCGTCCTGCTCCACCGGTATTTTAAGGCATCAGAACCCGTCAAACAGGGTTGACTGGGAGCGGGGGGGCTGTTTTTTCTCCTCCGGTTCAGGGGCCGGGGCGGGTTCTTCCAGCTCCCGTTGTTCGGGTTTCTGCAGTTTTTCTTTCCGGGGTTTTTTCTGCGGCTCTTTTGCCTGTGCCTTCTCCTTTTCTTCTTTGATCAGGAACTTTATGATCTCCTGCGAACGGGCTTTGTCGTGAAGAAAGAAGTTCAGTTGATCGGCATCGAGCATCAGTTCGGAGGCGTACGCGGCTGGATCATGCTCCACCAGCACGGAAATGATATCCAGGTAGTTCTCGCGCAGGGTGTTCTGCGGGATGTGCATGAGGGCGGCAAACTTGGAGAGGGTAATCGTCCTGATGGCTTTCTGCTTCTTTGCCGCAGACATTTTCTGCCACCGCTCCGGTGGCATAATCCGCGTATGGATTCCTTTTCCCTCAGCAGCATCGGCCACACCCAGCAGCATCATTGCTGTTGCGTACCGCCAGAGCGTGTAGTACTGGCGGCGGTAGGTGTACCCGAGGTATTCATCTGCCCTCGAGAGGCGGCGGTATCCCTTTGCAACCGCAGATGGGGATGGCAGCAGGTGCATGTTACCTTCCACCCATTGCTCTATGGTTTCGGGGGTATCGTCAACATCGTACGAGAGCCGCATCAGGTCTTCATCCGAAGTCTTGTGGAAGATGGCAGTGATCAGCGAGAAGATCGATACCCGTTCATCTTTCTGGGAGGTATGCACCTGTATATCATCGATCCGATCCCTGCCGATGGCCGAGGCATAGAGCATGTTGACCGCCGACCGGATATCACCTCCGGCGCTCTCCGCGATCGCGTGGATGGCGGCATCGCTGCAGGCAATCTTTTCGGCAGAGCAGAGATACCTGAGCCGGGGGGCGATTGAGCGTGCAGGGATCGCCCTGAACTGGACCGGTTCACAGCGGAACCGGAGTTCGGGGGAGAGTCCGTAGAGGTCGTTGGCGATCAGGATCATCGGCTGCTGCGCTTTCCGGATGCATTCAATAATCGCCTTTGCTCCGCCACGGTCCGCCGAGCCCTGCAGGTTGTCTGCCTCATCAAGCACGATAAGTTTCCGTGATGACCCCGTGAGGCTCGCGGTCGTGCTCCCGGCTCCGGCAATACGTTCGATGACTGCCGCGGTCCTCTGGTCGCTGGCGTTGAGCTCAATGACATCCCAGCCCATATCGTTCGCAAGCGCGTACGCACTGGACGTCTTGCCGATACCGGGCTTCCCGTAGATGAGGAGCGGCCTCGACTTGCTGGTCCAGGACTTCGCCCACGCCGCCATCAGCTGCAGGGCGGTTGAGTTCCCGACAATATCCTCAAGCCGTGCGGGCCGGTATTTCTCTGCCCAGTCCATACCAACACGTTGGCTGTATATCAAATAAATTATCTCTGATGAAATGAAACTAGGATACACGTACTATTCATAAAATCCATTCTTCAGGTGATACGGTGGTCCACAGCTGCTCCACAGAGACGATTGCACAGGTAGTCAGGGAATACGAGGGGGTCCGGCGGAAGCATTCCATCGGTGAGATGGTCAGGGCCCTGAAGATCGATGCTCCCCATGTTATCGCCTCATTCGGTGAGGACGCAGCGGTAATCGAGCACAATGATGAAGCCCTCCTCCTTGCGGCCGACGGCATCTGGAGCAGGCTCATGGAAGCAGACCCGTACTGGGCGGGATACTGTTCAGTGCTCGTCAATATTCACGATATCGCAGCAATGGGCGGTCACCCCATCGCGATGGTCGATATATTCTCTATTGCCAAGTCCACCGTGCAGGAACTGGTGGTGAAAGGGATGCATGATGCCTCTGCACAGTTCGGGGTACCGATTGTCGGGGGACACCTTCACCCGGATGCACCCTACAGTGTCATCGATGTCTCGATCCTCGGTTCTGCACGGCTTGACTCGCTCATCTACAGCCATACGGCGCGTGAAGGGGACCGTGTGGTTGCCGCAATAGATCTCTCGGGTCGTGTCCACCCGTCCTGTTCCCTGAACTGGGACTCGGTGACCATG
>DADT01000028.1:17048-41557 GCA_002495065.1 Methanoregula sp. UBA471
TCCGGATGTACCCGGGCATGGGCTTTATTCTCACGGCGAAACAATCGCATGTAGAGGAACTGATCCGCCTCTTCAGGGGTGTTGGCATGACGGCATGCGAGATCGGACGCGTTAATACAACACGGGAGCTGCGCATCACCTACGACGGCCAGGNNACGCAGGTCTTTGATTTTATCGATAACGGGATCATGCACCTTTCTGATGAGGACGTTGCGTGTCTGCCGGGGTAAGGCGTATCGGTATCGGGATCGCTGAGGATGCCCAAAAGGTCATCGACAGCGCAAACAGCGTGGCGGGAAATTTTACGATAGTCTGTTACTGCAGACCGGGGACCGTTGATAAAAAAACGGCCGGCATGGACGTGGAGATCCGCGAGCACGCATATCCTGAACAGGCCCTTATCGATGACCTCATGGCCGGCAGGATTGATGCTGCCGTCCGGGGAACATTACCGGCGAATTCCACGCTCAGGGCATTGAAAAAGGCAGAAGGTGTGGATCATCTCGAACGCATCGCTCTGCTCGAGACCGTGTATGGTAAAAAATTCCTCCTCACGCCGGTAGGAGTGGACGAAGGCTGGACCGTTCCTGAAAAACTTGAACTGATAAAAAAAGGACGTCGGATCGCGCAAAAATTCGGTCTGGCGGAAAAGGTCGGTGTCCTGTCCGGGGGCCGGCTGGGCGATGTCGGACGGCACAGCCAGGTGGATGCGAGCATGGCCGAGGCGGAACTGGTAGCACGGCTGGGCGATGCCGAACACTGCGAAATCCTGATTGAGGATGCTGTTGAGACCTGCGGACTGATCATCGCACCGGATGGCATTTCGGGCAATCTTGTCTTCCGTACGCTCACCTTTCTGGGAGGGGGACACGGGCATGGCGCGCCCGTAGTAAATATCAGCAGAATTTTCGTGGATACCTCGCGCGCCTCACCAAATTATGCCAATGCGCTATTGCTCGCAGCATCTTTGTTGGAATAATTTAAAATCCACAAAATCAGCCTGTTTTTGATATAGAGCGATTTAAAAAGGAATAAAATTATTCTGCGACATTTTGCCCTTCGTTTTCCGCTTGCTTGGCAGTATGTCCCCCGATATCATAATGCCGGGCAAAATGAAGGATTTTCCCAAAAAGTATTTATATATACCAATAGACTTTCTTTTTGAGGTAAGAAAAATGGCAGATTTACCAATCGCCGCAGTTGTAAGGATTGCAAAGAAAAACGGAGCCGAAAGAGTCGGCAGCGATGCAGCTGAAGCCCTTGTTGTCAAGGCAGAGAAATACATCGCCCAGCTCACCAAGGAAGCAAACAAGCTTGCCGAGCACGCAGGAAGAAAGACGATCAAGAAAGAAGACGTTGACCTCGCTTCAAAGTCCTGAAGCGCAACTCTTTTTTCACGATACGCATCAGGCAGTTTAGTTTTCTGGATTTTTTTCTCAGGGATTTGTTTTTTTTTATAATATTTTAGAGCAGAGTGGGGACTTGTGAGCTCACCCGGCTTCAGAATTTCTCCGAAGATCGACGAGGCAACGCAGTTGTGATGATTTTTTCGTTTCTGATCTGGCACTTGAGCATCTCTTTTGGGATAACGGTGTTCATCCTTAATTGAATTCAGAAAATGAAATACAAAAAACTGGTATCGGATGATGATTGTTTTATTTGGGAGGGTTACCCGCCTCAGGGCCTCTCCGAGGCACGGCGGGGCAGGAGGTTTTTTGATTTTTTTCGGTTACCAATCCGCCGCGGGGGCGTCCCTTCGGGGGCGGCGGCGTTCATCATAAAGGAATTCGAAGGATGAAATACTAAAAAACAGGTATCAGATGGCGATTATTTATTTGGGAGGGTTACCCGCCTCNNGGCACGGCGGGGCAGGAGGTTTTTTTGAATTATTTCCGTTACCTATCCGCCACGGGGCGTCCCGTCGGGGGTGACGGCGTTCATCATAATGAAATTCGGAGGATGAAACACTAAAACTCAGGTGGAAGATGTTCTTTGTTTTTTTACGAGTTCCCCAGCCTCAAGGCCTCTCCGAGGCACGGCGGGGCAGGAGGTTTTTTTGAATTTTTTAGTTACCGATCCGCCGCGGGGGCGTCCCTTCGGGGGCGGCGGCGTTCATCATAAAGGAATTCGATGGTGCAATGCCTGAAAAAAGAGATATCCGTTAGTGATTATTTGTATTTCACTTTTTTTGAGAAGTGCAAAAAAATTCTAAAACTTCCCTTTGGTGCTCCGGATCTGTTTCGTATCCTTACTCATCGACAACGCTTCGCCCAGTGCAATCCCGAATGCCTTGAACACCGCCTCACACTGGTGGTGATCATTTCTCCCGGAAAACATGATATGTGCCGTGATGCCGGCCCGGGTGCAGAGGCTGTAAAAGAAATGCTCAAAGATATCAACCGGGATCGTCCCGATGGTCTTGTTCCCGAAGGTGCCGGTATAGGCAAGATATCCCCTGCCCCCGCAGTCGAGCACGACCGTCGCCAGAGACTCGTCCATCGGGATGATGGCATGGGCGAACCGCTGTATCCCGTGCCCATCGCCGATCACTCCTTTCAGGGCATCCCCGAACACAATGCCGATATCCTCAATCGTATGATGGCAGTCGACACCGAGATCGCCTTTGGCGGTGCAGGTAAAGTCAAATCCCCCGTGGCGTGCCATTGCGTTCAGCATGTGATCAAAGAACGGCACCCCGCTGTCAGCAGAAACCTTCCCGCTGCCATCAGGGTTCACCGTAATTGCGATTTTAGTTTCCTTCGTTTCCCGTTTTACCGTTACATTCCTCATGTACTCGCCTCCAGTGCTTCTTTGAGAGTGATCTTCCCGCTGTAGAGAGCTGACCCGAGCACGGCACCGGATGCCCCGGCATCCCGCAGCCCGGCCACATCCGATCGTGCAGATACGCCACCGGCAACAACTACGGGAATGTGCACGTGGTCGATCAGATTCCTGACAGGTCCGAACTTTACTCCCTGCTGCAGTCCTTCAACATCGACATTGGTGTAGAGGAGCGAGCCTGCACCCAGCTCCTCGAAACGTCGGGCCCACGAAAGGTAATCTCCCGCTGTTTCCTGCCAGCCGTGGACTGCGATCTGTCCTCCCCGTGCATCGACTCCCGCCATCACGCATTCACTCCCGAACTCATCGGCAAGCGTTCGTATACTCTCCGGCTTTTCTGTGGCAAGCGTTGCAATGATGACCCTCGAAACACCGGTCTCCAGCCAGCGGGCGGCATCCTCGATCGTACGTATACCCCCACCGAGCTCGATCTCCACACCGGTTTTTTTGACCAAATCGGTGATAAGCCCGGCATTTCTCCCTGAATTCCCGAAAGCCCCGTCGAGGTTCACCACGTGAAGGGCATCGGCTCCCTGGTCGAGCCAGCGTGTAGCACAGGAAAGCGGGTCCCCGAATGCTGTGGCACTCTCTCGTCTCCCCTGGACCAGCTGGACACACTGTCCTCCCAGGATATCAACAGCGGGAAAAATTCGCATAGGCCTCAGCGGATCATCCGTTGGATTGCCATAACAAGAATATCCTTTGCACCGGCACGTCTGAGAGCGTTGATCAGGCAATAGACCCGTTCCTCGTTGACGACCGCATGGACCGCCACGAGGTTTTCAGTCGATGCAACATCCATAACCGTCGGGCCGGAGAGACCGGGCAGGACTCGTTTCACCGCATCGAGGGATGACCGCTTCACGTTCATCATCAGGTAACACTGACCGCGGGCCCGGATGACACTCTCCAGGGCGAGGTGTATCTCATCGATCTTCTCTTTCTTTGTCCGGAGTGATTCCCTGTTTGCGATCAGGAACGTCGACGTTTCCAGTACGTCATCGATTACCCGGAGGCGGTTGGTCTTCAGCGTCGTCCCCGAACTCGAAAGGTCGACGATGGCATCGGCAATACCCAGGTGCGGGGTTGCCTCGCAGGCACCTGCGACCAGTACAACATTGACCTTTACCTTGTGTTTCGAGAAGTATGCCTTTGTGATGACCGGGAATTCTGTCGCGACCTTCGTACCAGCCAGTTGCTTTACTGTGGTTATTGCTGAATCCTCGTGAACAGCCAGGACAAGTTTTGCCTTCCCGGACTGAAGATCGAGGAGCTCCTCAACATCAGACTGGCGTTCGACCACCATGTCGTGGCCGGTGATCCCGAGATCTGCTGCACCGGTTGCGACATACTCGGGAATATCCACCGGACGGGCAAACAGGATCTCCACGTGAGGGTCAAGGGTTTTCGTGATGAGCCGCCGCTCACCGGCTTCGGGAAGGTGAAGCCCGCTCTTTTCCACGAGATCCAGGATTGGCACCGCAATCCTGCCCTTATTGGGAATCGCAAGCCGGACAACCGGTGAAAATGGGGCAGGATCGCTTTTTTTCCGCCCGGATTTTGTTTTTTGTGCCATGGGGGTCAGAACGTCTTGAGTTCGCCACGGATTACTCTCTCGGTGATATCGGTTACATTCTCGAGCCAGTGATCGACAATCCCCTCAATTTCACCCTGGATCTTCTGCATTTTTACGCCGCTCTTGGGCAGGACCTGCACGCTTGCCACAAGCGGGCGGTCGATGGGCTGTCCGATCTGGGAGAGCAGCCGGACATACAATTCTTCGATCTCGTCTACTTTGGAGACACAATCGGTGGCTATCTGCGTCGAGAGCAGGTTATAGATCTTACCGATATGATTGATCGGGTTCTTTCCGCTCGTCGCCTCCATGCTCATCGGGCGGTTGGGGGTGATAAGCCCATTGCAGCGGTTGCCACGCCCGACTGAACCGTCGTCGCCCATCTCAGCGGATGTGCCGGTTACCGTCAGGTAGATGCTCCCATTCTTGATGTCGTCTCCGGTGTTGAGGTGGACGACGACCTTTCGTTTCGTGCTTTTCTTTGCCACCCTGCCGATCTGTTCTTTGAGGAGCTCCATGTATTCCGTGTACTGGTGAATATCAGCACAGTATTTATCGACAATTGCACAGGCAACGGTCAGCGTGATGGTGTCACCGTCACGAAGCCCCATGATTTTGATATCCTGCCCGATGGCAGGATACTTCGGCCTCAGCTTGTCATCGATGAAATCGCTGACATTTTTTACAATATTCTCTATATCAGAGAACGGAGCATGTCCGACACCGAAGGAAGTGTCATTTGCTCTCGGGACCCTGCCGTTATGAGGCCGGAACACATCGCGGAGATCGGTCGACCCGGTCCCCAGCCGACAGTCCATGATGACATCGCGTTCCAGGTTCAGGGTCGTAAAGTTGGCGCGGAGATAGTTCCGGGTGGCTTCAACGGCGATGGCATCGGTGGGGATGGATACGTCATTGAACCGTTTGGTTGCACGACCGTCAATCAGAATAAAAATCGGGCGGATAACCTTCCCACCACCAAACTTCGGGTCGGATTCCCCGGCTACAATCTCTCCCTGGTCGGTATTGTGGTGCAGGACAACGCCAAACTCTTCGATATATTCCCTGCAAAGCGCCCTGCTGATCGCTTCAGCAACACCGTCAGCGATACTGTCAGGGTGGCCGATGCACTTGCGCTCGACGAGTTCGATCCGCTGTTTTTCCAGAGGAATCTGGGCTAATGCTTCAATCTGGATGTTTCTCTTCATTGATTTCCTCGTAACACTGAGTACTAATAAAAAGGACTGGAATTCATATAACGATTTCTCATAGACAATAGTTTTTGGTTTTTTTATGATTGGCAGTAATTTAAATTTATTTTTTCTACTGCACCATGTACGAAAAGACTATACATCCGGATTTGCTGCTCCTTCTGAGCAGGTATAAGATTTCCTTCCTGCCAGGAATAAATAATTCAGGATTTTCATGAAGCCCCTGCTCTTTGAGTATTTTTTGAGTTGTTGAATGAGCGAAAGTGATCACGCCGTGCGCATTCTCTCGATAAACGGGTTTGGACTCATATCGGAGAAACTCGCCAGCAACCGAATCATTTCCTCTAAACGAGGTGAAATCTTCCACAGTGACACTCTTCCCAGTGACAAATATCATCCCAAACAGGATTTTCTCAAACCCGAAATCGGGGTCTCCACCCATTTCTGCAAATATCGCCCAGCGTTTTTTGATAGGATCATAATATTTTTTTCCAATAGATACGCATTTGCCGGATGATTTCTGAGAGTAGCCTTTCCTCAGATAATGGAGATAGAAATTTTTAAAATAAAATTAATCTTTGTTTATTTTCACCATTTTCATTGTGTACACAGGAAAAAGAGCGATTTTCATAGGTTCTTTGGTACATAGCAAGTACGAAATATTGCTATAACACTGGATTTCTTGATTGTTACAGATTTTGCAGCATATTTTGCAGGAACAGGAAAGGAGTATATACTCACGCACTGCATCAAGGTGTCATGAAACCTTTTTCTGTTTTCGTATTAATCGTGTTTGTGATCATCGGAATATCTATCGCAGGCTGTACGTCATCAACTACCGTAAATTCTACCGTGGATAAATCAGCGACTACCATTAACACAGCTGCACCAACAAACACAGCAACACCGATAAACACTGCTACACCGATAACCACAACCACACAGACTAAGACTGCCACACCTACAAAGACAGCTACACCAACAACGGCCAGCGTAGCTCCAATGCAGGTTGTGATCGATTACTCGGGCACGTGGCAGGGATCGATAACGAACGGCGGCAATATCAGGACCATTGATGGGACAGGGACCGCCACCTTTGATATCTCGTCTCCCATATTCCCGGTATCGGTAACAGTACAGAAGAAAGACGAATCCGGGCAGATGTTGACAGTTAAGATCCTGCAGAATGGAGTGATCATCAAGACCGAGTCTACCCTTGCAGCCCATGGCTCGGTACTGGCGACGGTATCAGCATGAGATTAGGTTCTCGTGCATAACAACAACTGGAAGGGGGGGCAGTCGGCTTACCCTCGGGTTTCCCTTCCCCCTACTAAAATGAATTCAAGCGAGAACCAGAGCACGCGAGTACCTGGCTGGTATCAAAATTGCTCTGCTTTCATTGGGGCGATAATGGGGAGAAAATGCCTGGCAGATGTGAAAGATTGGGATGTTGTCGTACTATGATACTGAAGATGTCCGATACGATATCGGACGATATCGCTCAAAAATTACCTGTTGATTTTCACGAATTGAAGGGATGGGGAAGTTATGATGGGAAATAAAATCGGTCTTGCGCAGGAGAAGGCATGTATGGATATCGGATATCAACCCGGTCAGGATGGAGGGATACATCAGAGAATTCCCTCATTTGCGTGTAAGGATATCGGGATCGATTGCACGTTTGAAACACAGGCAGCAACTGATCAAGAACTGATGAGAAGATTTATTGATCATGCAGAATCCGCCCACAATATGCAGGTTCTGTCCGCAGACATCATTTTTAAAATGCAGAAGGCTATTAAAAAATAATTTTTTTTCTCCAAAGAAAATCTGATTCATACGAAGAGATTTTACCGTATATATTACCTCATTACAGAGCATATGCACGGAATCGGGTGGAAAGAAAAAGCTCTGGCGGTCCGGTCAGTTATCAGCAGCAGAACCTGCTTTTCACACCCCAAAAAATATCATCGTTTCCATGTTCTTCATGAATCAGATTTTGTTACAAAATTTGAAACAACGGGCAATGTTGATTTGGATTTGCGCATAAAAGGACGAAAAGACAATTAATTTTTGAGGAGTGATGCGGTGAGTTGCTACATAACATTGGGTAAAGATCAAAACCGGAAGAGTTTGACGCGTCAATTCTCTTCATTAATAGTCGGGATTACGCGAGTCCCATTCAGAATAGCAGGAATAACATAAACCTAAGGAGTTAATGCGAAATGATAATGGAAGATTCTAAAATAGAAATGCACATGGGTCAGGCCAAATGGGCTGAGATGGCCTCCTGGGAAACCCTCGACGACGAGACAAAAAAGAAAATAATACTGCGCAAGCTCGATGAACGAATCATGCATAAAGAGTTCAAGATCGGATACAAGAAGCACAAGGTTGAAACCCTGAAGATGATTAGGCAGGCGATGGAAAAGAAATAAACGTTAGTCGCATCGTTGGCATCCAGGTAATTTTATCTATTTTTATTCAAAGAATAAAAAGTTCATTCGATTCGCACTCTATTGAAACAGGCATGAACGTAAGTTCATACCCGAACCATGAAAATCATTAATCCATGTAATTTCATGAGGATCACCCGCCTCAGAGCCTCTCCGAGGCACGGCGGGGCAGTACGGTTTTTGCAAATATACTTATAGACACCGATCTGACGCGGGGGCGTCGTCAGGGCGGCGGGGTCCATCGCAAAATAATTACAAGGTATAAACATTCCATAACTCACACCGGTTTAATTAATTTTCACGGGAAATCTTTGGGTTTCAAGAGAGCCGTAATTTAAAAAAAATAAATTACCAGCCGCTATCACTCGTTGAACTTCTTATACAGCCGGTTCGCAGCGAACTGGAAGATCAAAATGAACACGAGCAGCATCATGATATCCACGGCCGGGCTGAAGCTTGTGGTCCCGGAATATGCGGCGTGGATGAGATCGTTCCCGTAGGTGAGGGGCGAGAAATACGTCGCGTACTGGGCTATGCCCGGGATCTGGTCGATGGGGATGAAGATGCCGGAGATGAAGATGAGCGGGAGCCGGACCACGTTGAGCATCGACATGATGTCGCCCGGGCTCTCGGTGGGGTACGAAGCGAAGAGGGTCCCCATCGTGGCAAAGCAGAACGAAGTGAGGAGGACGCCGATGACGAGCGGAGCAATCTGCAGAATCGGGGTGCCGAAGATGATGAGACCCGCGAGGAACGGGACAGACGCGATCCCAATGCTGTACAGGAACCCGCTCATGCTCTCACCGAGTACGACCGCGTGCAGGGAGACCGGGGCGGAGATGAGCCGGTCAAAGGTTTTCATCCGGCGCTCGATTGGGATTGAGACCGGCTCGATAGACGAGGCTGAGAAGAGGATGGTGATCGCGATGAGGCCGGGGATTAAGACCGAGGGCTCGCCCGGCCTCCCGACCGCGAACGCGAGGAACATGAAGAGGGGGAAGAGCATGCCCGATACGATGATGTTTGGCTTGAGATAGTAGATGAGCATGTCCTTCTTGGCGATCGCCCAGGCTGCGATGATTTCTACCCGTAGCTGCCGGAGCCAATCCTGATCAGTCAACGGTCCTTACCCCCTTTGTCCGGACATCGAGGCCGGTCAACCTGATGAATACGTCTTCCAGGCTTGGGCCGTAGGTGTTGACACTGATCACCCGGGCCTTCTGCGCTTTCGCATATGCCATGACGCCGTCGATCACAGTCGGAGGGTCTTCGGTGATGAGCCGGAACTTGTCGCCAAGCTTCCGCACTTCGCTCACGGTCGCGATCCCACGGAGGCCTTCTTCCGCATGCGCCGGGACCGGGTCGAGCGCGACCTCGACCGACTGGACGCTCTGGATAGTGCCTTTCAGTTTCTCGGGCGAGTCGATGGCGGCGATCATGCCCCGGTTGATGATCGCAACCCGGTCGCAGGTAAGGTTTGCCTCCTCGATATTATGGGTCGTCAGAAAGACCGTGACCCCTTTGGCGTTGAGGTCCCGGATTACGTCGCGGATGATGAGATTGCTCTGGACATCGAGGCCGGAGGTGGGCTCGTCGAGGAAGATGAGCCGGGGGTCGTTGATGAGGCCCATCGCGATCGTGAGCCGCCGCTTCATACCCTTCGAGTACCCGTTCGTCTTGTCATCCTTCCGCTCCCACAGGCCGAAGAGTTCAAGGAGTTCCCTGCCCCGCTTCTCGCGGAGCGCTTTTTGGACATCATACAGCTGGGCGGTAAACATCAAGTTCTGCCACGCGGTGAGGTCGGTATAGATGTTCGAGGTTTCGTGCACGATTCCCATGGTTCTGCGGGCCGCGATTGTGTCTTTTACGATATCCCTGCCAAAGAGCTGCGCATCACCGCCGGTCGGAACCGTGATGCCGGTCAGGATCCGGATAGTCGTGGTCTTGCCTGCACCGTTAGGACCGAGGAACCCGAAGGTTTCACCTTCTTTTACGGAAAAGGTGATGTCGTTGAGGGCGACGAGCCTGCCGAAGTGTTTGGTCAGGTGGGAGACCTCGATCGCATTCATTTGTACCGGAATTGTTGGGATTGGTGAAAAGGGTGACGGGACAATGACGGGAAGTTAAAAGGGGATGTGAAAATCTGATGTTGCGTGTATCACAAAAGCACCACGCAATAATCAATAAAAAAAGAACCGGTCGATCTACCGTCTCAGGAATTTGTGGAGGATGGTCATCTCGCTGCCCTTTGGACCCTTCCTGATCGGGGGTTTTGTCGGTACAGGAGTCTCATCCTCTTTTTCTTCCTCATCAATCTCCTCTTTTGGAGGGACTTTCTTCTCGCGCGCTGGAGCCGTATGATGGGGTGCTTTCTTTTCAGCAGGAGCTTCCGGTACCCGGGCATGGGGAAGAGTACGGTGCAGGCTCAGTTTTGTCCCGCACCCGGGACAGAAGTTGGCTGCGAGGGGGAGTTTTTTCCCACAGTTATGGCAGTACTGGGGGATTTCTGCACTTTCTTCCGGTACCGGGGTTTCCACGGGTTTTTCCTGAACAACCGGACGCCTCGGGGATACCTTTTTTTCTTCAGGTTCCTTTGCAGCAGCTGATTCTTCGATCACCGGGCGTTTTGAGGTCTGGAGGGAGGGATGCCTGAGAGGCTGCATGGCACTCTTCATCGCGACCTTCATCGCAGACTGCACTTCGCGTTTGCGGACCGCCTGGACATCTGCAGCTTTTACCGGGGTTGCCCCCTGACCGGATTCCTGTTCCGGCACTTCCCGTACCTGTGCACGCCGGCGGGCAGGTTCAGCGACGGGGGCTTCCTGCTCCTGCACGTTTCTGGCTGCAAGATGACGTTTGACCGGCGGCTGCTTTTCATGGTCTTTTGCCGGTGTCCGTTTTGGCTGCAGTTCCTGTCTTTCTGCATGTTTTTCCGGTTCGGCAGGGACCGGCTTTTCCTCACGGACCGGGATCTCTTCAGCCTGTGGCTCGGGAGATTTTGTTGTCTCCTCTTCATGGAGAAGAGCGATCCACTCGTCGATCTCGTCCGACCGTTCCATGCCATTCTGGACAAAAACAAGTTTCATTGTCTTGATTTCGTCATCCGGGGAACGGATGGATAGAACAAGGACCGGGTCGGAGTTATCCGAAAATTCGACGATGCTTCCGATAATCGAATCCCGTGGAATATCCTTTGCGGTAACTTTGACCTTTTTCTCCTGTGTATCGAGCAAAAAGATGCGCTGGTTGGTGAGGTATGCATGGAAAAAGAATTTTTTGACCGTGATGTTGAGCGAGCCGATAAGGACGTGTTCGCCTTTCTGCAGGTATACGGAAAGTCCCCCTTCACCTTCCTCCTCGGTCTCCGACTCTTCATCTCCGGATCTTATAGTTTTTGCTGCCCCTTTCTCTGCCGTACTGCCTTCGGAGATATTCGGTCTGCCCGCTCCGGTAGTGGATTTCTCGGATTCGTGAACAATTTTTCCGCCGCAATAGCCGCAGTCGGTTACTTCATCCCGTATATTCATTCCGCAATGGGGGCATTTCATTGGTGATCTCCCTTTTTAGTATCCAGAGTGGATAAGTATAATGTTCTCATCTGATATGAAAAATTCTCTGGTCGGATCGATCACGGCCTGAAAAGCGGTTCCGTCTCATCAGACGGAGATGAATCCTTTCAGGAGTTCAGTAATGCGTTTATGCTCCCCTTCATCTCCGCTGGTGTAGGCAAAGACCGCCGCCTCTTTTTTGTTGTTGCAGAGCAGGGCATTCATCCTGCAGCGCGTACTGTCCCCGCTGAGAAGGCAGTCTTCCGGCAAAATCCGCCCCAGCGTCTCGTTA
This sequence comes from Methanoregula sp. UBA471, assembly GCA_002495065.1. Lineage (GTDB taxonomy): Archaea > Halobacteriota > Methanomicrobia > Methanomicrobiales > Methanospirillaceae > Methanoregula. Next base: position 28,973 of record DADT01000028.1, read on the forward strand.
ATCATGCTGCGGATAGTGTCCGTGCAGTTAATAACAGCGTATATTCCGCGGTTGACAACCACAACCAGCACCCCGTTCCTGTCCCCTTCGCGGGAATCCCCGAGCCGGAACGCACCGTACTTTTCGTCACCGTACATGTTGAGAAATTCACGATAAAACGGGTCCTGACGTTCCTTGAGCTGAGATAAAAAGAGTCCTGTCTGCAAAGGTAAGTAACGGGAGTACCTGGCGTTTATGGTGGGGAGAAGGTGGCTGAAAGCGGGATTTTCCATGATCCCGGAAAGAGGTTTTTGTACCCGGGCAAAGACATCCCCCCGTACTGCCCCGGTAAAATTCAGTTTCAGAGGTTTGAAAAAGAGCGTCTTTTCCCCGACCGGGACGACAAGGGACCCGTCTTTCAGCTGCGTGAGGCTTCCCGCAGGTAACTTTGGGGATGGGCTGCTGTCAGGTTTTTTTCCCACGGGGAGTTGGAGGGGTTTTCCTCCCGGAACAGCCCCCCGCGCGAGAGCCGACCAGGTCTCTGCAGGAAATGTCTGGTCGAGGTGTTTCCTCCAGAGCGGATCGCGGACGGTAGCGATGGACACCAGCCGGAACTGGGTCCCGACCGGAATAAATTTTGCCCCGCAATACGTGCATTCAATGTAAAAATCCGTATGGGGAATGCCGAAAAGCTGTTTTCCGACAACCCGGTTCAGTATCCCGGTCCGGCACACCGGGCACATGCTCATCCAGGACAAGGAGGAGGCATCGTCGTCATGCCCTGCACCCGGAAGTTTGACGGCTGATGACATCGCCGGACCAGCATCCCAGGTCCATGGTGGGAGCAGCCGCACAGCTTTGCAGGGGCGGTGAGCACGGCGGTCAAGGAATTCTGTAGTTTCTGCAATACCTGCACTGCACAGCACCTCAACAATTACCGGGACAACGGTCTTTCCCGGGATCCTGAGACGCGATTCGATACAGCAGTCGAGTCCGTCATCGGGTTTCACGGCTGCATCCCGGGGTGTCCGGAGTGCAAGGGTTTTGTTGAACTCGGCATTGAGACATTCCATGGCAACACCGAGCAGTTCACCGGTCACCATTACCCCGCTTCGCAGGAAGGGCAGCCGTGAAACCCGCCTGCTGACTGTTTCACCGGCAAGCGCAAACAGTTCCGGGGGAATGGGAAAATACTGGGTGGCTGACATTTGTTTTAACCGGTTATCCCTCGGAAAGGATAAAGAATCGCACTATGGCAAAAGAAGGTCAGGGTAATGAATGAATCCGCCACATTTACAGTGCGGGTGAAGCCACAATAAACAGGAATAGTTCACCCTTTGCACCTGCAATCACCCGCTCATCTTTTATTTCTAAATACCAGCGATACTTTAAAAAAGTGGAACACCCCCTCAGTTCGGTGATGGATACTTCATTAACAGGAGATGACCGCACGCATGACCGAGACCGTTGCCTATGAAATTACCGGAAAGATCGGACAGATAGAGTTCCGGAAATACCCCCGGATGGTACTGGCGACCGTTGCGGATGACGGAGATGACCGGGGATTTAATGTGCTTTTCTCCTATATCACCGGGAACAATCAACCACGGACGAAAATTCCGATGACTGCCCCGGTAATCACCTCTGAAAAGATCCAGATGACTGCCCCGGTGATTTCCGATAGGAGATCAATGTCATTTGTGATGCCGGAGGGTAAGCGGGAGGAGGATATGCCGGTTCCTTTGGACCAGCGTGTGAAGATCTCCACGCTTCCCCCGCGGGAGGTCGCCGTCATACAGTTTAAAGGATATGCCTCACAGGAGGATGTCAATACTGCGAAGGTCCGGCTGCTTGAGGGACTGAAAAAAGCCGGCATTACCGGCACCGGACAGCCGGTACTCATGCGGTATAATGCACCATGGACACCCGGGTTCCTGCGGAGGAATGAGGTGGGGGTGGAAATAAAACGTTAAAAGCCTGGAATGAAAAACGGTCTGATTTTCATTTCAGACAGGAATTCGCTCTTATGAAAGAGGTTGCTACCTCCCCCAGTGCAGAAACATGATAGAGATGTAGAAGTTTTCGCGAAATTTTAAATATAATCCGGTCCCGGCAGCTCATCGAAGCAATGAAGGATGAACGCCGCCACCCCCGATGAGGCGCCCCCGTGGCGGATCAGTGACGGAAATTCATCACACCTTCGTTGACCCGCCGTGCCTCGGAGAGGCCCTGAGGCGGGTGACCCTCACAAATGGTCACTTCACCTCCGATGAAATACGATATTCAAGATTTATTCAGATCAATTCCCATTCAGCAATGACCCTTGAACAAATCACGCACCATATCCGGTATCTCAGACGGACGGGATGCCACCGGCACGCCCAGCTTCCTGAGCCGGCCGATCTTGGAGCGGGCATCACCTTCACCACCTTCAACGATGGCACCGGCATGGCCCATGCGTTTGTCCGGGGGAGCTGATATTCCCGCAATATACGACACGATCGGGAGATCGGTGGACTTGGCCCCTTCCTCTTCAAGGTTCCCGCCCACTTCACCGATGAGCACTACGGCTTTTGTCTGCGGGTCTTTTTCAAACCGCTGCAGTACATCGACAAAGGTCTGGCCGATTACCGGATCGCCACCGATACCAACAACGGTGCTCTGCCCGATGCCTGCCCGGGTAAGCTCGTCCACGACTTCGTACGTCAGTGTGCCGCTCCGGGATATCACCCCGACATTACCGCGCAGGAATAATCCCGCCGGCATGATCCCCATCTTCACTTCTCCGGGAGAGAGGAGTCCGGGGCAGTTGGGGCCGATGACACTGCACCCTTCCATCTTTGCGAAGGCGAGCGCTTTCATCGTATCATGCACCGGGATATGCTCGGTGATCGCCACGATGGTCTCGATGCCGGCATGTGCCTCTTCCATGATGGAATCGGCAGCAGCCATGGCCGGCACGAAAATGACGCTGGCCGAGATATCGTGGTCCCGCATCGCCTCTTTCACGGTATTGTAGACCGGGACGCCGTGGACCTCTTTGCCCCCCTTGCCGGGAGTCACGCCTGCCACGACACCCCGTGCGCCTACCTCACGTGCATAGGCATTCATCAGCCCGATGTGAAACTCACCCTGTTTTCCGGTGGCTCCCTGCACTAAGACACCGGTTTTTTTATCCCCGTAGATCATGCTGCCACCTCCACGGCTTTCCTGACCACGAGGTCCATGGTGTCCAGCATCTCGTAGCCTTTTTCCGAGAGCATTGCCCTGCCTTCTGCCTCGTTGGTCCCGGCAAGCCGCACGATCACTTTCTGGGGGATGTCTGCGGCAATGATCCCTTTTGCCACCTCATCGCATTTGGTAATACCACCGAGGAGGTTGACCACGATCACCTTTACTGACGGAACACTGCCAACAAGCCTGACCGCGTGCATCACCCGCTCGCTTTCGGCACCGCCACCGACGTCCAGGAAGTTTGCAGCTTTACCGCCGTAGAACCCGATAAGGTCAAGGGTCGACATGGTGAGGCCGGCCCCGTTCCCGATCACGCCGATCGTGCCGTCCAGTTCGACATAGGAAAAACCGTATTTCTCTGCTTCACGTTCACGGTCGGTGAGGTCGCGGTTGACCGCAAATCCCTGCCTTCCCAGGGCATTATCGTCAATAATGAGTTTCGCATCTGCGGCGAACACACCCTGCGGGGTGGTGACAAGCGGGTTAATCTCGGCAAGCAGTGCATCTTTTTCCAGGAATACCCGGTAGAGCCTGTTGATGATCGGACCGATCTCTTTTGGTGCCATGCCCACAAGTTCCCGGAGCATGAACGGCGGTATCTCCCGCATCAGGGGATTGGCGATTGCCGTGCGGATCGCTTCGGGATGCTCTTTTGCCGTGATCTCGATGTCAACGCCACCGGCCTCGGTGAAGAGGATCAACGGCTGTTTGCTTGAGCGGTCTACGGTGATGGAAAGATAGTATTCATGCTGGATCCCGAGCCGCTGCTCGGCAAGGACCTCGCGGACGGGCAGCCCCTTGATCTCTTTTTTGAACAGGTCCTGTGCAGTGGCAACGGCATTTTTGCGGTCTGCCATCAGGATACCCCCTGCCTTTCCCCTTCCGCCAACATCCACCTGGGCTTTCAGGACGATATTTTCGCCAAGTTCGGCGAGATGTACCGGAAGTTCATCCGCGGACTGTATGAGAAATCCTGCCGGGACGGGGATACCGTACTCCCGGATGATTTTTTTTGCCTCGTATTCGCGTAATTTCATGGTGGTGTGCTCCCTGCGGCCAGTTCAATGCCTTTTTTCATTGCCTTCAGGTTGAGTGCCTCGGTGCCCTTGGGAACCGAGTCAAGGATCGCTTTTTCAAGTGCGGCTTCGCTGACGACGCGTGTCGAGGCGGCCAGTGCACCCAGCATCACGATATTTGCCACGATGTCGCGTCCCAGCGTCTGTTTTGCCTCCCGGGTTGCCGGGATTTCGATATATCTGCAGTCCGGCCGGGAGTATACGAGCGTGGAATCGATGAGCATCACCGCATCCTTCCGGGCGTGTGCCCCGTATTTCTCGAAACCTTCCTGGGACATGATCACGTAGATATCCGGGTCTGCTACCTTGGGATACAGGATGGGTGAGTCATCGATGATGACTGCGCTCATCGACGCACCGCCCCTCGCTTCGGGGCCATAGACCTGGGTCTGGACCGCAAACTTGTTGTCGTGCATCACGGCGGCCCTTCCCAGGATCACGGCAGAAAGGATGATCCCCTGACCGCCAAACCCCGAGAACCTTACTTCGAGTCTCATGGTTTCACCCCGAGTGCGGGACGGTTCCTCCGCATAAGTTCCCCCACAATGAACATATCTGTGGGAATGTGTTCACCCTGCTCCAGCAGCCGGTCGTGTTTTGCTTTCAGCATCGAGTGGGACCGGAGGTATTCCACGTGGTCAGCCACCTGTTTGAACTTGTTCCTGCGCCCGAACGCCGTCGGGCACTGGACCAGCGCCTCGATGAAGGAGAAACCCGAAGTCTGCAGCCCGGCAAGGACAGCTTTTTCGAGCTCTTTTACATGATAGGAGGTCCAGCGCGAGACGTAATTGGCCCCCGCTGCGATGGCGAGATCGCAGAGATCGAAGGGAGTCTCGGCACACCCGTACGGGGTGGTCGAGGAGAGACATCCCAGCGGGGTGGTCGGGCTACCCTGGCCTCCGGTCATCCCGTAAATCTGGTTGTTCATACAGACAACGGTCAGGTCAATGTTCCTCCGGCAGGCATGGATGAAGTGGTTGCCTCCTATTGCGGCGAGGTCACCGTCTCCGGTGATGACCACGACATGGAGGTCCGGGTTTGCGAGTTTTACTCCGGTTGCAAAGGCNNCGTGGGTGGTATGGAGCGAGTCGGTAACTATGTAGCCGGGGGCACGGGAGGAACACCCGATGCCGGAGACAAAGACCGTATCCTCTTTCTTCCATGCCATCTGCTCAACTGCTGCAAGCGTACAGTTGACGACGGTACCATTGCCACAACCGGCACAATAGATATGCGGGAGACGGTCCTGCCGGTACCAGTCCTCGAAGCTCATCGGTACGCCTCCAGTGCAGCCAGCAGTTCAGCAGGGGTATGCAGCTCGCCACCCAGTTTCGGGAGACTGGTGACGGGGACCTTCGTATGGCGCTCGATCTCGCGGGCGATCTGGCCAAGGTTCATCTCAGGGACAAGGAAACGTCGTGCACTTTTGAATTCCCCCAGGGCAAACTCGGGAAACGGCCATACCGTCCTGATCCGCAGGAACCCGATGTTGTCGCCGGGATGGTCGTGCATGATCTGCTGGACGGTACGGACGGGGGCCCCGTACGCGATGAAGACCAGCTCCGCATCGGGATTAAGAATGTCAAAATCCGCCATATCGCGGCGGGCTGACTCGATCTTGTCCACGAGCCGCATGACAAGCGTCTCGTGGAGTTTTGGGTTCGTCGCACACGGGTATCCCCGTTCATCATGGGTGAGCCCGGTCACATGGACCCCGTAACCCTTGCCGAACTGTGGAAATCCGGGAATACCATCGCTGTCAGCTTTGAACGGGAGCGTCCCCTTGACCAGTGCCTTTCGCGGGACCTGCTCTACCGCATCCGGGATGATGATCTTCTCCCGCATGTGCCCGACGACCTCATCTGCCATCAGGAATACCGGGACACGGTACTTATCCGCGAGGTTGAATGCCTTCGCAGTAAGCTCGTACATTTCCTGGACACTGGCCGGGCACAACGCGATGACCGAGTAGTCCCCGTGAGAGCCGAACCTGCACTGCATCATGTCTCCCTGTGCTCCCATGGTCGGCTGGCCGGTTGAGGGGCCGCCTCTCTGTATATTAACGACCACGCAGGGGGTTTCGGTCATCGCCGCGTACCCGATGTTCTCCATCATCAGGGAAAACCCGGGCCCGCTGGTCGCTGTCATCGAACGGGCTCCGGTCCAGGATGCGCCGATGATCGAAGCCATTGACGCAATCTCGTCTTCCATCTGGATGAACACCCCGCCTTTCTTCGGGAGCTTGACTGCCATGTGCTCCGCGATTTCTGTTGACGGGGTGATGGGGTATCCCCCGAAGAACCGGCAGCCGGCAGCAAGGGCCCCTTCGGCACAGGCAGTGTTGCCCTGCCAGAACTCAAGTCTCGACGTCAATATTCAATCGCCACCTTATGGGGTTCATACGGCTGTTCTTCTACCCAATGGATTGCCTGGTCAGGACAGGTAAGCTGGCAGACACCGCAAAGGGTGCGCCCGTAGAGGTGCATCAGCCTGCAGTTCGTGCACCGCTCGGGACGATCGAGTTCGGGGATGATGATCCCCTTGCGGTTGGCTTTCTTTCCCTCCTTGAAAATCTTGTACGGACAGACCTTCGTACAGAGGTTGCAGCCCTTGCAGCGTGTCTCGTCAATGGCAAGTTTCATGAAATGCGTCCTATCGTAGTATATATTCGGGGGCTTTACAAAAAACCTCTTCTTTGTATCACTGCCTGCCCGTGCAGGTCGTGGCGGAATATGATCGGAACACCTTTCCGGCATTAATCCGGGCGGCCTCAAAGATATCATTTCCATGGGCATCGATCCCGACCACCAGCGGGAGCCGGTCGAGTTCGATCACCCAGATCGCTTCGGCCATCCCGAGGTCTTCGTAAAAGACTCCTTTCAGGAACATATGAGATGAGGCAAGGGCAGCGCATCCCCCGGTGAAGGCGAAGTAAACGCCCTTTCCCCTGAGTTGCTCCCTCACATTTTCACCCATTCCCCCTTTCCCGATAAGCCCCCGCACACCCTTTTCGATGAGGAACCCGGAGAGCTCGTTCATCCGGGCAGACGTGGTAGGACCGGCGGCGATGACCTTATTGTCCTGGATGACCGGGCCACAGTGGTAGATGACCGCTCCCCTGGGATCGAACGGGATCCCCTTCTCCTGCATACGAAGGTGTGCCTCATCCCGTGCAGTATAGACAATGCCGGAGAGCTCAACGCGGTCCCCGGCATGGAGGGCGAGGACCTCCTCGCCGAGCGGGGTACGGAGCTGGACGGGTCGTGTGCTCATCGTTTCACCTCCACTGTTGCGTGACGGTTCGCCCAGCACTGGACATTGACGGCGACCGGGAGCGATGCCGTATGACACCCGGCCGTCTTTACCTTGACCGCCAGTGCCGTGAAATCCCCGCCGAGTCCCATCGGCCCGATCCCGAGCTTGTTGACCGAGGTGCAGATCTGCTGTTCGAACGCCGTCATGGTATCGACCGGCAGGAGGAGCGCCTCCTTGGCAAGCGCAGCGGCAAGGTCAAACGTGCCCCCGATACCCACACCGAGAAAGACCGGCGGGCAGGGCTTTCCCTCTGCGTGGAGCATCGTTTCGACCACGAACCCTTCGATGCCATACACGTGCGAGGGCAGGAGCATTGCGGTCCGGGAGCTGTTCTCGGCACCCGCACCCTTGGGGAGGACCGTTACCATAAACTTGTCCCCGGGTCTCACATGAATGGCCGGGATCCCGGCGCCGGTATTGTCCTTCGTGTTGTGCCGGGTCAGGGGCTCAACGACATTGGGGCGGAGCGGGACTTCCTTTGTAGCCCGCCGGACACCCTCGGCAACGGCATCGTACAGGGACTGCGTGAGCGGGACGTCGGGAGGGATGGTGAGGTAAACGACCGGAATGCCCGTGTCCTGACAGAGGGGCACCCCGAGCTCATCTGCCACTTCGATGTTTTTCAGGATATTGGCAAACTCCCCCCGTGCCACGGGGCTCGTCTCTGCTTCGGCCGCCCTCCTGATGACCTTCAGCACATCCGGCGGGAGGCGGATGACAGCTTCCCGGTATGCCCGGAAGGTGGCATCAGCGAGTGCGGCGTGGGTCGCGATATCGTCCGGAGGTTTCATTCAAGTATAGTAAAGAAGAGCGGGATAATATAGGGATCGGGGGGGTGTAAAAATGCCCTGTCTCCAATCAATACACTGTCTCCGGAATACCAAATCCTGATAGACTAGTCCCATGACAGGCCACGAACTTTGCTGTACCGACGATGAAAATAGTCCGGATAAAAGGGATCCCTCTCCTTTACGCGGGCAATTGATGGTTCATCAAAGCCCCTGACAAAATCCAGAGTCCGTTCCAGGACCTGATCGCACATCCTATTATGGCTAAATATTCCCTCATTCCTGCCGCCGGAAAACCAGCATAAAAACAGGAAACTCGCCTTCATTTTTCCCATTTATGACCTCAGGATCCGGAAAAAAGGGTCAACGGAGCCCATTCAGGGCTCAGATTACCCTGTCCCGAAATCCGGTCATTCCATGACAGTGAACAGGTGGATCAGGGATTTCCCGTCAAACGAGAGAGGATCCTTTTAACCTTTGGCAGTGGATCTGGCAGGACCATCCGCTCTGCTGCTGATCCCGGTTCCCAATCTGTTCCGCAACAACGGAAACCGGAAATATTCCCGGGATATTTTTCAGGAATTTTTCCAGATTTTTTCTTTGCAATGCTCATTTACAAACCTACAACCTAGTAAATTTCATCCGGTACGTGGCTGCCCGTTTATGCCCAGCTCGATAAGATGATCCGCGAGGATCCGGAAGAATCGCAAAGTACCATGCTTTGAGCAGAGCCAGAGCTCACGCGAGATTGTTGTATCAGATGGGATCGCATGGAGCGCAAGGATGACTTCACGAAATTCCGCTGATATCTCCGCCGGCGATGCTAAGATCCGTGCTGCATATTTTACCCGGATGAATGCAACCTGCACGGTAGAAACTATCGCGAAATCATACAGATTCTCCGGACCATTTCCGGCCATCTGAATCATACCCCGGTGCTTCGCAATGGGGATTGCTGCTTTAAGAGCCCGGCACGGCTTTGGCCCGCGACTCACGCACTGTTCCTCCCAGAATTTTTATCGCTTCGATCATTGCCCGCCCCGTCTTCCTGCCGGACCTGTTCGAGGTCCTCAATACGATAGGAGAGATCGTTGATCTTGTAAAAGATCTCTTCGTTCATCCGGTCCTGCCGCTCCATAAGGGAGCAGACAAGGTCGCGTACGGCTGCCTCGAACTTCACATAGGGGATCTCTGCATCCTTTTCAAAGATGCCCATCCTGGTGTGGAGATGGCGTATGTTCTTTGGTTCCTGAGGGCGTGCAATACACTGTCCTCTCAGGGCTGTCACCCTTTCGACCAGTTTTGGGGCGGTACGTCTGCGTCCCTCAGTCCGGATCGACATTGTATCCGTGGGATTCTTCCCGGTTTCCTGTTCACCAGGCCTGGCTCCAGAAAGTTCCTTGCTCTCTTCACCTTTTGTAATGCCTGTTTCCAGGGCTTTCTCGTTTGTTCGTTCTCTCATGTTACTTTTCTCCTTTTCTTCATTGTCGCAGGGCCCTTTGACATACCAGCATGAATTGCGATACGAGATGAGGTTTTATTATAAAACCAAGAATTACTGAAAAGGAAGGCAATACAGGGATTTTCAGGCTAACCGGACAATTTAATTGACTTTATGGTGGGAACAAAAATGTTCCTCATGGCGTGTGAGTCTTGAAAGATTCAGCTAATCAGGAGCACCTGGAAAATGCCGGCAGTTAATTGTTGAAATAAGCCAGTGTGATAGGGAGTACCTGGTATTGACAGAAAAACCAGATGAAGAATGATCTTTTCGAATCTCATTTTTTCTAACACCTCCCTTTCCCGTTCCTTTATACACATTGCCGGTAAACTCACTAATCGATTTGAGAGGAGGCACCGTTTGGCATACGATCCCATGAAACATATGATCACAACATATCTGGCATCACCACAGGGACAGGAAATGATCCGGGAGTATCTCTCATCACCTGAAGGCCAGAAAGCTATCTGTGAATTTACTTCAACGAAAAAAGGAAGAGCGGTGATGAAAAAGGTCCTCCCGAGCATCCTCAGCTGTCTGCTCCTCCCAGCGGATATTCAGTCGACAGTCACCCAAACACTCAAAGATATTCCTTAAATCTGTTTTTACCATGATACCTGGTTTTTAGTGTACCGGTATCTTCCGTGAATTTAACGCCGGGAAACCGGATATTGTTGCATATCGCAAAAAACACCTGATTTTTTTTTGATAACTCAGATTATTGCCGCCTTCAGGCTTCGGGAGCTTCGGCGGCCGATCACGGAAGTACCAGAAGAGACGGAAAAAAAGGGGAAGGATCAATTTTAGATCCTGATATTATGAAATATCTTTTGGGATCCAGGTTGTTGTTGCCTGTCGTTACGGTGCCAGGACGGTATCTATGGCGTGAATCACTCCATTGCTGCACACGATATCGGTGGCAATAATTTTTGTCCCACCATTAAGATAAACCACACCACTGGAACTGCTGACCAGGATGGAGTTTCCCTGGAGTGTATCTATTGACCCGAGTCTCATGACATCCGCAGCCATCAGTTTTTTATTCACCACATGGTAGAGCAGCATCTTCTTCAGATAAAACTTGTTGGGGTCATTAATAAGGGAATTGACCGTTCCATCCGGAAGCTTCCTGAAGGCAGCATCCGTGGGGGCAAAGACCGTGAAGGAGCCGGGACCGGACAGGTTGCCATCCAGCTGTGCCGCTTTCAGTGCAGTCACCAGGGTGGTGAACCGCCCGTCAGCTTCGGCAGCTTCAACGATATTCTTCATGCCGGTCTGATTGGGGGGCGTGACGGTTGTTACGATCGTCGTTGGTGCTGCGGTTGTTGCAATGGTAGTGGGTGCAACCGTTGTTACGTTTGTCGTCGGTGCAACGGTAGTCTCAAGGGTAGTTGGTGCAGCTGTTATTTCAGTTGTCACCGTTGTCACCGGGGTTTGCGTTACCGGGGGGCTCTGGGTGGCACATCCCGCGAACAGTACACTCGCCGTGATCAGGACTGCTAAAATAAGGAAAAATCTTTTTCTCTCCATGACTGAATTCTCCACATCCCTGCTTTTACAAGGAACGTTTTAAACCTTGATAGGAGAATTATAAAGAATTTTCGAATGGTTGTTCAGAATCACTTGTTTTCCATGATTTCCCCCGTTGTCAACATAAGAACAGCATTTTTCCATCTCTCACATCCTGCCAAAAATTATCAGCAAACCGTTTAACAGATAACTTTTTTTTCCATTTTCAATGTGAAATGGGTGTTATTTTTTAAAGAAAAAGTTCTCGTGAAAACCCCGTAATAAGTTGATATACGGATATCTGGATTTTTACGGAATTTCCGTGGATATCATAGTAGGGGAGACGCAGTGGCGGGTGCGAAGCTCCCCGGTAACGGTGTAAAATGTTGATTTTTCCAAAGACGGAAAAAAACAGTAAAAAATTACTTCTTGTCTTTGCCGCCCTTTGCGTGAGCGCCGCCCTTCTTCTCTTCGGCCTTGGCGGGCTCTGCACCCTTGGCCGGTGCGGCTGCTGCTCCCTTCGCTGCTGCAACTGCCGGACCTTTGCCGCCCTTGCCGCCCTTTGCCGGTGCCTCGGCTGCCTTGGCGGGTTCTGCTGCGGCCTCCTCGACTACCGGTGCTGCAACAACCTTCTCACCGACAAGCTTGGGTGCTGCGACGATCCTGCCGCTGACCTTGATCTCGCTCACTTTCAGGTGGGACGGGGTCGGGAGCTTATGACCGCCGTGGTTCATCGCATCCTTGATCTTCTCAAGATACTGGGGGGTGGAGTAGACGGTCATGATCTTCTGGTTCGGAGCGACACGTGCAGCAGTACCGACCGCCTTGCCGAATGCAAGTCGCATGCCTTCCGAGACACGGTCAGCACCGGCACCGGTTGCCTGCTTGTTTTCCCGCAGGACGTGGTGGGGGAAGACTCTGACCTTGAAATGGAAGTTGGACCGCCCGACCTCTTTCATCAGCCGGCGGTTGACGGTGATGCGTGCTGCCTCGAGAGCGCTGTGCCGGATCTGGCATGCCTCTTCAACAACCAGGTCGACTTCTGTCGGGAATTCCTGGGAAAGATTTCCCATCTCGAACTGTACAATCTTGCTCCCCGGAACACCACCCATATATTCGCGTCGCGTATAGGCTTTCTTTGAAATGCTCCTGTACATCTTTGCCGGTTTTCTGACCATCGCGT
>DADT01000028.1:41578-41858 GCA_002495065.1 Methanoregula sp. UBA471
CGAGTACCTGGCGCCGGACCCGGGCAAACTCAACACTGGTACGGTCACGCGGGCGCTTGAGATCAATGGGAAAAATCTGGCAGACACGGCCCGGCCGGGGAGTGAGGACAATAATACGGTCGGCAAGGAACACGGCTTCATCGACGCTATGGGTGATGAACACGATCGTTTTCCTGGTTTTTTCCCAGATCTCGAGCAGTTCCTTCTGGAGCATGTTCCGTGTCTGGGCATCAAGCGCCCCGAACGGCTCATCCATGAGGAGGAGGACCGGTTCAAGGGC
>DADT01000028.1:41928-95810 GCA_002495065.1 Methanoregula sp. UBA471
GGAACAGGGAGTATTCCTGGAAGACAAAACCGATTTTCGGGCTGGGGCCATGCATCTCCTCGCCATCAAGGATGATCTGCCCTTCCCTGTCCTGGTCAAGTCCTGCAATCAGGCGCAGCAGGGTGGTCTTGCCGCACCCGGAAGACCCCAGCACACAGACAAACTCCTTATCGGTGATGTCAAGACTGAGGTGATCAAGGGCGGCCATCTCCGATCCGTCCTCACGGGTAAAGGACTTTGAGAGGTCCTGGATTTTCAGGTTCCCCATATCAGGCCACCTCTCCCGTCCTCCATCTGAGGAAATACGCCTCAACATAATGACGGAATATCATGTCCAGCAGGAGGCCGGTGAGTCCCAGCAGGATCATGTAGACAACGACACTGTCCATCTGGTGAAGGTTGTAAAAGAACCACAGTTTCTGGCCTAAGCCGAACTTCGAAACGCCAAAGAGTTCAGCGGCGACAAGGCACATCCATCCTACACCGGTCGCGATCCGGATGCCGGCGGCAACGGAGGGCAATGCTGCGGGAAACGCGATATACCGTATGAGATCGCGGTTTTTGGTGCACCCGAGCATCTTGCCTGCCTCGACAAAGACCCGGGGGACACCGCGAAAACCGCTATAGGTATTGATCATGATCGGAAATACAGAACCGATGAAAATAACAAAACCGGCAGAATATGAGGTCAGCCCGAACCAGACGATCGCAAACGGGATCCATGCAAGAGGGGGAATCGGGCGGAGGATCTCGATCACCGGATCGAGAAAAGCATCGAACCTCCGGTTCCATCCCATGGCAATCCCTACGGGAATACCGACGAGAAGCGCCGCTCCCAGCCCGATGGCAAAATGGATCATGCTTGCCTCAAAATCAAAAAGGAGCGTCCCCTTCCAGAAAAGCGCAGTGAAGGCAGACAAAACATCCACCGGGCCCGGCAGGATGAAGGGATCTTTCACGAGATACGCGGAAACTCCCTGCCAAAGGATAAGCCCCAGCGCAATTGCCAGGCCACCTAACCATCGCTCCCGTGATTTATTTCCGTTCATACGCACCAAACTATCAGATGTCCCGCCCAGTCAGGGTCGTTTCACCCTGCGCCAGGATGTATGAGTAGGTGGGATCTTTAAAAATAAGAGTGTTTGTAAAAAGGGAACTCATTATCCTTTGACCTTTGCATAGAACGAAAGGTCAAAGAGGTCGCTCTGGGTAAGGGACTTTTTGATGTATCCAAGATCGTACTGGATCCGTGCATAATCCAGCACCGGGTTGATGATAACATTGGGATCGGTAACAAAGTCGCCATCCCAGTCCCTGAGCGATGCCTTGATTTCTTCAACATTGGCGCTGTTCTTCCGGGCATAAATTTCTGCGGTCTCGTTCAGATTCTGTCTGGCGAAATCCGATGCCCTGATATGCGTCTTTACTATCTGCCCGACAATCTCCGGGTGCTCACGGATCAGCTTCCCGCTTACCACAAGCACACAGCAGGTATGATTGGGGTACATCTCTCCAGAATGGACGATAATCATTCCCTTCCCGTTTGCCTCGATGATTGACGGCGACGGGTGGGGGAGGAAGACTGCGTCGACCTGTCCTGCAGTAATCGCTGTTACCGCATCACCGGGACCCATACCGACAATAGTAACATCCTTCTCCGGATCGATGCCATTCTCTTTCAGCCAGTTCCGCAGAATGGTGTCCTGGATCGTGCCGGCCTGGAACGTTGCGATCTTCAGTCCTTTGAGAGACTGAGGGCCGGTATAGGATAGCCCACTCCGCAGGACAAGGTCTGATCCTTCTGTGTTCACTGCAGCCACAATTTTGGCATCCAGGCCGGTACTTGCCGCTGAGAGGACGGGGGCAGCCCCGACATACGCGACATCGATATCCCCGGCGAGCATTGCCTGCATTTCCGGTGCACCGGTGGGGAAGACATAGTCAGTGACCTTTACGATACCGAAAGGTGCGAGATCCTGCTGCCACCAGCCCTTATCCATCGCAACCATGTGCGCTACCTGGTGGGTGCTCGGCTGGTAGCCGATACGAATCTCGGTGACCGGTACCGTGGTATTCGTGGCAGGCTGGGTGCAGCCCGAAGCAAGCAGCAGAAGGGCAACCGAGATGATTGCGATTGCCATAATCCTCATCTGTTTCATACGGGAACGTTGTCCCGTCAATAATTAATATTTCGCTTTAAGGACATTTTATGTGTATTTTTGTCCAATTTTTATCCATAAAATTACATATTTGAGCAAATTTATTTCGATAACTGTCCACATCCTGAAAGCCGCCAGAGCATTGTTTTCCATCATTTTTCCGCAAGGATGAGGACAATAAGAAAAATTATATCAATAAATTAACCTTATTGTATCTATAATATGATACAAATGGATCCAATTGACCGCCTCACCCGCGCGGCGCTCGCTTCCGATGAGGAGTTCGTCGGCGCACTCAACGACCTTCTCCGCCACGATCTTCGTATCAGCATCAGGGAGTTGTCAGAGAAGAGCGGGATTGCCCAAAGCTCGTTATACAAAATAATGCACGGGAAACGGTCGCCAAACCTTTCCACGCTGCGTGCGATCATCCGGGCCCTGCGTCTCCTGTACCGGACAACAGAAGGGGAGTTCATCGGGCTGATCGTCGCCCGGTCGGTGCTTGACACAATCGAGGAAAAAACAGCGGAGGTCGATGCAAAGCGTGTGCGGGTCCGCGAATACCCGGTCCATACCATGGAGGACGCGATCGTGGCTGCTGTCCGGGCCGAACGCGAGGGTGCGGTGGCCATCGTCGTCGCCCCGATCCTGTCGAGCGTTGTTGAGCAGCTGGTCCGCATACCGGTTGCAACCATCATCCCCCGCGAGTCCGTGCAGCGTGCCATCGAGCTCGCGGCACGGAAGGCGTGGATTTAATCAGTGCACGACCAATAAGTACACGAAAATGAGCCGGAGGATGAACGGATGCGAACAGATGTTGTAAGGCTGGGACGTCTTTCCGGTGAGAGGACAGGAGAGATGATGCACTTCCTCTCATCAATGCGTTCAGATCGCTGCATAGCTGAGGCAGATATCCTTGTCGATCTTGCCCACGTGCTGATGCTGGAAAAGCAGAAGATCATCGATCCTGACACCGCACAGCAGCTCCTGTCTGCCCTGCTCGGGCTCTTTGACGAAGGAATTCCCGAGGAGGTGTTCGATGAGCAGTTTGAGGATGTCCATGCCGGCCTGGAATCGCTCCTGGTGGAATCTCTTGGCGTGGAAGTCGGGGGACGGATGCACATGGGACGGTCGCGGAACGACGAGGTCGCGACCTGCATCCGCATCCGGCTGCGGGAGGATCTGCTCAAGCAGATGTCTGCGCTCCTCAAGGTGCGTGAGGTGCTCGTTGCCCTGGCCGGGCTCCATGTCGAGAGCATGATGCCGGGGTTTACCCATATGCAGCATGCACAGCCAACCACGCTTGCCCACCACCTCCTTGCCTACGAACAGGCATTTTCCCGTGACTTCGACCGCCTCAGGGATGCCTACGTACGGGTGAACCAGTCCCCGCTCGGGGCGGCGGCATTTGCCTCCACCGGCTACCCCATCAACCGTGAATATACTGCCAGCCTGCTGGGTTTCGACGGGCTCGTACTGAACACGATGGACGCGGTGGCAACCCGCGACTTTGCCCTGGAGACCCTTGCCGACCTTTCCATCCTCATGGCAAACACCAGCCGGCTCTGCGAGGAGCTGGTCATCTGGAGCACATCGTTTGTAAAGTTTGTTGAACTCGATGACGCCTTCTGTTCGACCTCCTCCATCATGCCGCAGAAAAAGAACCCGGACACCGCCGAGATCATGCGGGCGAAGTCGGGATCGGTTTTCGGTGCATTTGCCGGCGCACTGGTGACCGTCAAGGGGCTTCCCATGAGTTACAACCGTGACCTCCAGGAGCTTACTCCCAATATCTGGCGGGGGATGCGGGATGCAAAGGAGAGCCTCCGTCTCCTGATCGATATGCTCTCGAGTGCCACATTTGATACCGGGCGGATGAAAGAAGAGGCAGGAAAAGGTTTTTCCACCGCAACCGAACTGGCCGACACGCTGGTCAGGAATTATGGTCTTCCCTTCCGCACCGCACATACGATTGTCGGCAGGGCCGTACAGAAAGGAGATCTTTCCCTGCTCACGCTTGAAGCGGCTGCACAGGAGGCAGGCGGAATATCCCTCATCGGAAACGGGCTTACTCAGCAGAATATCGATGAGGCGCTGGATGTGCAGTATTCTATTGCGCTCCGCAGGGCTCCCGGCGGACCGGCACCGTTTGCGGTCAGGATTGCCCTTGAAGAGGTCAGGAAACACCTTGATGAGGATTCAGCACTGATCGATCAGCACCTCATGAAAATCTCAAAAGCAAAAGAAGAACTCATCGCGAAGGCCAGGAGGCGGATAGCATAAGCCCGCAGCTGGCATCCGGTGACCGTGTTGCATGCACGTACGGGGGGAAGACGAGGAAGGGAATTTACATCACCTCCCGCGACGGGATGGCGGTCGTGAAACTGGACTCGGGCTACAATATCGGAGTGGACCCGGTTTCCTGCACCTTCTCCGGTCATCCTGCAGAAACCCCGGCAAAAAAGCCTCACGTTCCGCAGAAAAACGACCTGCCGGCGCTCTCCATCGTGTCAACGGGCGGCACTATTGCCAGCAGGATCGATTACCGCACCGGATCGGTCACCAGCCAGTTCGATGCAGCCGACATCCTGACCGCGATCCCCGAGCTGGGTAAGGTTGCCAGTTACCGCACCATCCCGCTTGCTTCCATCCTGTCAGAGAACATGACACCCCGGATCTGGCAGGAGCTTGCCCATGCTGTCTACGAAGAGATCGCACGGGGTGTTGCCGGTATCATCGTCACCCACGGGACCGACACCATGGCATACAGTGCAGCGGCCATCAGTTTCATGATCGATTCCCCGGTACCGATCGTTTTTGTCGGGTCGCAGCGGTCCGCAGACCGCCCGTCCAGTGACAATGCGATGAATGCCGTCTGCGCAGCGAGGGCTGCGACGAGCGATCTCGGGGAGGTCACCATCGTGATGCATGCTACCACCAGCGATGACACCTGCTCGATCCACCGGGGCACCCGCGTGCGCAAGATGCACTCCTCGCGCCGTGACGCGTTCCGGAGTATCGGGATAGATCCCATCGGTTCGGTGGCCTATCCCTCCGGAGAAGTGAGCCTGAACAGGGGTGCAATACGACGGGGGTGCCGAAAACCCGGTATCCATGACAGGCTCGAAGAGCACTGCGGGCTCCTCCAGTTCTATCCCGGTATGTCGCCTGACCTGCTGGAAGCGTATGAAGGCTACAAGGGGCTCGTTCTGGCGGGTACCGGGCTTGGCCACGTCAGTACCTCGCTCATTCCATCCCTGCACAGGCTGATTGACAGCGGTACCATGGTCGTGATGACCACCCAGTGCATGCAGGGCAGAGTTTGTGACCGGGTCTATGACACCGGGCGCGACCTGCTTGCGGCAGGAGTTATCGAAGGCGGGGATATGCTCCCGGAGGTAGCCCTGGTGAAGATGATGTGGGTGCTGGGCAACGAGCAGGATCCAATACGGGCAGGCTGCCTGATGCAGGAAGATCTCAAGGGCGAATGCAACCGGAGGAGCACCCATGGACTATAACGCGATCGGGCTCACGGCAGGGATCGAGATCCACCAGCAGCTGAATACCTGTGAAAAACTCTTCTGTCATTGCCCGACGCTCCTCCGGGACAGCTCGGAACATTCCGGAGAATTTTTCCGCTATCTCAGGGTCACGGAAAGCGAGATGGGGGAGATTGACCGGGCTGCCCAGGAAGAGATGAAGCGGGAACGGAAATTCCGGTACTATACCTACGATACCACCTGCCTGGTGGAAAATGACGAGGAGCCGCCGGCACCCCTGAACGACGAGGCCCTCTCGGTCTGCCTGACCATCGCACGGATGTTCAGCATGACCCCGGTCAGGCAGGTGCATACCATGCGCAAGCTCGTCATTGACGGGTCGAACACCAGCGGGTTCCAGCGGACTGCCCTTGTCGCCCTGAACGGTGCCCTCCCGAACGGGGGTGAGATCGAGACTATCTGCCTCGAAGAGGAGGCGGCACAGCGGGTAAAGGATGATATTTTTTCCCTCGACCGCCTCGGTATCCCGCTCATCGAGATCACCACCTCGCCCTGCATGCATACCCCGGATGAGGTGCAGCAGGTCGCCGAGTATATCGGCATGGTGCTGCGATCCACCGGGAAGGTAAAACGGGGGATCGGCACGATCCGCCAGGACGTGAACATATCGATCCGTGGCGGCTCCCGGGTGGAGATCAAGGGAGTCCAGGAACTTGACCTGATTGCAGAAGTGGTCAGGCGCGAGGTGCAGCGGCAGGAAAACCTGCTCGCCATCGGGCAGCAGCTGCTCATGAGGAAAGCATCGGTCCCGGATGCTTCACAGGACATAAGCGATATATTCGCATCGACAAAATCCGCGGTCCTCAAAAAGGCAAAACGGATCCATGCCCTGCGCCTCGAGGGTTTTGCGGGCCTGGTGGGGTGTGAGATTCAACCCGACCGCCGCCTCGGGAGTGAACTGTCAGATTATGCCAAAAAATGTGGCGTCGGGGGGATCTTCCACACAGATGAACTTCCTGCGTATGGTGTCACTGCCGAAGAAGTTGGTGCAGTGCGTGCACGTATGCACGCGGGTGACCAGGACTGCGTCGTAATCGTCGCAGCGGTAAATGATGCCCAGGCCGCGTGTGCCCTCCAGCAGGTCATCACCCGTGCGCGGGTGGCTTTGTCAGAAAAACCTGTCCCGGAGGAGACCCGGAAGATGCTGGAGACCGGCAGCTCAGCGTACATGCGCCCGCTTCCGGGTGCAGCCCGGATGTATCCCGAAACCGATGTACTTCCGGTGATCGTCGATGACGACCGCTGGAACGGGGTGACGATTCCGGAGCTGCTCACCGTAAAAGCCCGGCGCTTTGCGCAGGAGTATGCAATCGACCATAATTATGCATCGCAGCTGGCCCTGTCGGAAAAACTCCCGTTATTCGAACGCGCACTTACAGAGGGGATCAAACCCAAGCTCGCAGCATTCACCATCCTTTCCACCTGCACGGAACTCCGGAGGGACGGCGTTTTAATCGAGAAGATAACTGACGGGGATTTTCTTGCCACATGGCATGCTGTGGAAAGCGGGAGGATTGCAAAGGAGGCAGTTCCCGATCTCCTGAAAGGGCTTGCTTCCGGTGATTCTTTTGAAAATGTTATCGGGAAGCTCGCCCCGGCAGTCTCCGACAAGGAACTGGAGTCCATTATTCGCAAGATTATCGCCAACCGGTCAGAGTTTGTGGATCAGAAAGGAAGAGCCGCCCTTGGTCCGCTCATGGGAGTGGTCATGAAGGAAGTGCGGGGGTCAGTTGACGGAAAGATCGTCAGCGAACTGCTCAAAAAGGGGATTGATGAAGCACTTTCCGGGAAAAAATCCTGATTTTTTTTATCCGTTGGGGCCGGGGCGCGAACATTTATGAGTGGGGCAGCAGAATTAGATAAGGAGTTTAACTATGGGTAAAACAGGTACTACAGTCTGGGCACAGGTAAAGGGCGTCAAGGGACAGATACGGCTTG
Organism: Methanoregula sp. UBA471; assembly: GCA_002495065.1. Lineage (GTDB taxonomy): Archaea > Halobacteriota > Methanomicrobia > Methanomicrobiales > Methanospirillaceae > Methanoregula. Next base: position 49,586 of record DADT01000028.1, read on the forward strand.
TCCCGAAAAGTGAGGGCAACCTCAAGACACCAGGACCGAACCAGCGGTTCAAGGCCGGCGTGAATATCAAGAAAGTCAACGCGATGGACGAAGAGGCAAAGGGCCGTGGCGGCGGAGGACGGGGCGGCAAGCGCGGAGGAAGACGCGGCGGCGACCGGTCCGGCGGGTCAGGGCTGAACGAGTCCACGGCAAGCCCGCTCATCCGCAGGCACATGCGCAGGGCAAAGGTCTCCGCACTGGGACCCAAAGCCAAGTCCGCACGGTAAAGCTCACATCTGTTCCCGTGACAATAGGGGGGTTAACCCAATCCCCTCATTTTTTTTCGCACCAGAATCTGATTTTTTTATTCCGATGCTAATTTTCTTTTATTGGCAGCTGCTATGGTAAGTATGGATCCTGCAACAGCGGTTAAGAGTTACCAGTTTGGTGAACGGGCAAAGTCCGAGCTGATCATATCCTCCCAGTTATGTCTTGCACTGGCAGGTTTTTCAGACAGTGAGCGTGCCGGGGGAAAGCGGATGCTCCTGCTGCTGATGGAGTCGGTGAGAAATGAACTCCAGTTTGCCGTGAAGAGTACCGGGCAGTCAGAATTCAAAAAAGCGATTGATTTTCTGAGTGAAGCGATCTCTCTTATCGAGAGCAACCAGCCTGATTCGGCATCCGCAAAGGTCGCCATGGCAATCAGTGCATCCACGACCCCTGCGCAGGAAGCTTGGCAGGTGCTTGAAAAAAATGGACTCGTCTGATTTCCTTGCTTTTCTCAAAAGCCGTTCTTCGGTCCGCAGCTACGAAAGTGTGCCGTTATCCGAAGAGGAAATTGAATATATCCTGGCCTGTGCAGGAACTGCACCGAGTGCCGGCAACCTCGAATCGTGGGACGTGGTTGTCGTTACCGATGAAGAGGTCAGGAGTGCCCTCTCCGAGGCTGCATTGGATCAGCCCCACGTGGAACAGGCAGCCGCTGTCTTTGTGGTGTGCGCCAATTATGTGCGGTCGATGTCACGCTATGGAGAACGGGGCATCCTGTATGGACTCGAGGATGCCGTGATCGCCTGTACCTACATGATGCTGGCGGCCCATGCACGAAAACTGCATTCGTGCTGGACCGGGGCTTTTAATGACGATGAGGTGCGGGGGATCCTTGACCTGCCGCAGCATATCCGTCCCGTTGCGCTCCTTGCCGTGGGCAAGGGGCACCCCCCGGCGGTTCTTACCGGTCGGATGGCTGCCGGAGAACATGTACACCGGAATATCTGGTAAGGAGGAGAAGTAATGCCTGATTATGTTGTGACCCTGGAGTCGGCATGGTTCCTGCGCGATGTCAAATCCCTTGACGATGCGATCGGAATTGCCATCAGCGAGGCAGGAAAGCGGCTCAATCCTGCAGCAAAATATGTGGAAGTCGAGGCGGGTTTTCTCACCTGCCCCTATTGCGAAGAGACCCTCTCCAGCGCAATTGTCGTTGCAGACACCGCCCTTGTGGGCCTTGTCCTCGAGATGAAGGTCTTCAGGGCTGAATCCCCCGAACATGCCGAGCGTATTGCGAAATCGGTGATCGGGAAAGCCCTCAGGGAAGTGCCCCTGAAACTACTGGATGTGCAGCCGATATGATCCATGTCGTCGGGCATACCGCCACAGACTACATCTCCCATGTACCTCACCTTCCCGCGAAAAACTGCTCGACGCATATCTCCGAGCGGCAGATCTATTTTGGCGGGGGGGCGGCAAATATTGCTGCAGGCATTGCCGTGCTGGGAGGGCAGGTAACCCTCATATCCTGTACAGGAAGCGATTTTGCCGGCAGCGAGTACGACCGCTGGATGAAAAAGATCGGTGTCCACCAGCAGTTCTTCATCGTCCCGGATGCGAATACGCCGACGGCATTCATGTTCACGGACGACGCAGGTGACCAGATGACCTTTTTTGAATGGGGTGCATCAAAGGCATTTGCCACTTCTGAGGCTCCCCATCTCCCGTTTGTTCACATGGCGACGGCAGATCCGGAGTTCAACTGCCGGGTTGCCGAAAGAAGTGAGTTCACCTCGTTCGATCCCGGGCAGGATGTGTTCTGGTACACTAAAGAACAGCTCGGGACGATCCTTGCCAATACCGATATCCTGTTTGCCAACCAGCACGAGGTGCAGCAGATGTGCACTACTCTTGGCATGACAAGAGATGCGATCATCAGGCAGGTGGGTACCGCAATTTTTACCATGAGCAGTAACGGGAGCACATTGTATACGGGAGGTGCAGAGCACTTCATCCCTGTCGTCCCCGTCACCCTGGTCGATCCTACCGGGGCAGGTGACGCGTACCGGGCCGGGTTCCTCTCTGCATACGTGAAGGGGTATCCGCCGCTGACCTGCTGCAGGATCGGCACGGTCACCGCCTCATTTGTCGTGGAACATGCAGGATGCCAGACACATCTTGCGGACTGGAACGCGCTGCAGATCCGGTACCAGCAGTATTTCGGTAGTCTCGGAGTACCTTCCAAAGGGAATGTGTGATCATGAGCTGGGCGGCGCTCACCTCCGGAGGCAAGGACTCTATTCTTTCTGTCCAGAAGGCGATAGACAGCGGGAAAGATGTCAGGTACCTTGTCACTGCCCGCCCTGAAAACCGTGATTCGTACATGTTCCATTCCGCAAATCTTGACGCCGTTGCCGCGATCGCAAAGGTTGCCGGGATGAAGTACGTGGAGATACCAACACCGGGACGCAAGGAGGAGGAACTTGCAGATCTCGAAGCGGGACTTGCCGCACTCGATGTTGAAGGTGTGATCGCCGGGGCTGTCGCATCCCGATACCAGGCCGACCGCGTGAAGGCAATCACCGACCGGCTGGGGGTCGAACTTTTTACTCCGCTCTGGCACATGGACACGGAGGTGCTGATCAGGGAAGTCGCAGATCGCATGGAGGCAATCATCATCGTCACGGCAGCGGAGGGGCTGGACCAGGATTTCCTGGGGGCCCGGTTCGATGAGGCCCTTATCAGGAAACTCAGGCAGGTCGCTGCCGTCCACCGGATTAACCTGGCCGGGGAAGGCGGGGAGTACGAGACGCTCACCCTCAATGCACCGTTTTACTCGCGACCGATCACCTACGCAACTTGTGAGATCCGGTCATCCCCCGGCCGTCACGAAATGGTCCTCGGGGGTTTTGCCTGATGGCCCAGAACAGTGATGTAAAACTCGGTCAGCTCACCCGCTTTATTTTTACCGCTCCCTCGTGGAAACGTTCATTGTTCCTGATTGTCATCCTCGGCCTGCTAATCGATGGTGCGGGTGTCCGGGCATGGGTTATCCTGCCTTTCTCCGCCCTGCCGTTCTCGGGCACCCTGGCATTCACCATACCAGCGATAGCGGCCCTCGTACTGACAAAACCGATTATAGAATATACCGGGAAAACGATGACCTGGAACCGGTCAGCCCTCCTTGCCCTTTCCAGCACGGTCTTTGGGGTCATTATAACATTTATCGCACTAGCATCGTCGGTCAGGCTCATTCCCCTGTTCTATGCAATCTCGCTTGGTTTTGTCTTTGGCCTCCGCCTGTTTGTGCTGGTCGCTATCGCTGATTACCGGGTCCCCCGGATGCTTATCCCGGCGTTCACCCAGAGCAGTGTGGGCATCCTTGCAGGTATAATCCTCTTCTCACCGTCATTCGGTATTCTTGCTTTGGTGCTGCATATCGTCTTCGGCCTCGGTTTTGCAGCCCTTATCTGGATGATCGAACGTCCGCTCAGGCGTGCCTTCCAGATACGCGGGCTCGCGTTTATCAATGCATTTATCGCCCATATGACTGACGGGTCCTCGAAAGGAATGGAAAATTTCTTCCGGGAGATCGGTGAGGAGATATTTGTGCCCCAGGTGAGCTTCTTTTTCCGCCGTTCGACCGCAAACCCGATAATGTTCACCGTCCCCAACCTGCACCCGGGCCCCATGGGTGAGATCGGGGGAGGCAACCTTCCCAAGGTGTTGCATGACAGTTTTGAGGACGAGACCCTGGTCGCCCACGGGTGTGCAACCCATGACTTCAACCTCGTTTCAGAAACGGAAATTGACAAAGTGATCGATGCGCTGCAGAAATCCCGCCAGAATATTACCTACTCCGGTGTTGCCGGGCGAGCGGAACGCCTGACCGTTGGTTCCGTGCAGGTCCTCTACCAGCGGTTCGGTGACTCGGTTCTTTTAGTGACCACCCGTTCCCCGCAACGGACAGAAGACCTTGATTTCTCGATCGGCATGACCATAATGGCAGAGGGACACCGCTGGTTCCCCCATGTCGCAGTCGTGGATGCGCATAACTGCATGACCGATCTCTCGTCACCGGTCCTCCTGGCGACCCTGACAGCGACCGAGTACCAGCAGGCATCGCTGGAGGCAATGGACAGGTGCCGCACGACGCCGCTCTACCCGTTCCGAATCGGCGTCAGCCATCATACCATGCCGTTCAGCCGGGTACAGGGATTCGGGGACCTGGGAGTGCAGGCCATGGTTGTCGAAACTGAAGGGCAGCGAACCGCATACATGCTCATCGATGGCAACAACATGGCAGAGGGAGTACGTGAAGTACTGCTGGAAGAGGTGCTGAAAGTTGTTGACCATGCCGAAGTGATGACAACGGATTCCCATGTCGTGAACACAATCACGGGCAAAAACCCGGTAGGAATGCATGTCGGGACTGCTGAATTCCTGCCATTGGTGATGAAAGCGCTCCAGGCGGCACTGGATAACCTTTCGCCGTCAGAAGTTGCAGGAGCCACTGCACATTGTGAGCATATCGTTGTTTTTGGCTCCAACCGGATCTCCCAGCTCGCCAGCACCGTCAATGCAATGCTCGTGTTTGTCGCACCACTCTCCCTTGCGATGCTCCTCCTGGCATTCCTGCTCTCGCTGGTCGCCTATATTGTGATTGTCTGAGTAATTTTATCAGCATCGATCAGCTCTGGTGAAATTGACTTTGGAGAAATTTGCACAAGGGAAATAATCATTTTAACGTTTTTCGGGGGCCTTGCACCCGCCACTGTGGCATCCCCCCGTATGATACACGGGGAATCCGAAGAATCCTGAATATCGATTACTAACGTAAGGTCGGCTTTTCTCTAAGCCGGGAAATCATCATGTTATGCCGCTTTCGGAAGCTCTGCTGACACCATTGTGTCATCAACCACCGATATCCGTGGAAACCAATGGCAACCTGAAATCCATTATTCTGGTAGAACCGGTTTTCTGCAGAGCCCGTTAATCAATCTTTTTTTTAATCCGGGCCTTTTCTGACCAAAAGATATATTCCATATGAATTGATTATTGATTATTTGGAAAGGAGGCTTTCACCAGAACTTGTTTTACCCTGCAGGCATTTCGTACAGCGGTTGAATTATCAAAAGGATGGGAAGGTGATCGAAGTTCATCCAGCCATGTTCATACAACCCCGCTGGATCGGTGTCGACCTGAACACGACCGGCCATGTGGCGGTCGCAGCCGAACCGGTCAGCGGGAAAGTAATGAAACTGGGGAAAAATATCCACTACAATCACAGTCATTCATTGAAGAACTGCACGAAATTATGGAAAGAGGGTAAACTCTGGAAACTTAAAAAGTATAAATCCCGGGAACGGAAAAATTTCAAAACAGCCATCAATACCATCTCCCGCCAGATTGTCTCGTTTGCCGAGTCGCTCGGGTCGGGAATCAAATTCGAAAAGCTCTTTTCCACACGTTACTCGCACCCTGACAGCGCTCAGGGACTGTATGATTTTTCCTTCGATAACGGATCATTTTACTCCCTTCAGCGTTTGGTGGAGAAACGTGCAAACGAGCGGGGGATCGATGTCCTCTATGTAAATCCTGCATACACGTCGAAGCGGTGCAGTCGCTGCGGTAATTATGGGAGACGGTTTCGCAAACGGTTCGAATGTCCCCACTGCGGGTATGTCGCACACGCCGATGTGAACGCTGCATTCAATATCGCAACAACAACGAGGAGCCTGGCAATTGCAGACAGGCTTGCTGAAACAGGGGAATCTGCCCGTCTGTCTAAAAAGCAGTTGCGAAGGCTCATCAGGCTTCAACCTGTTGCGGGTATCGCCTTTACGGATAATTCCGTACCGGCAATGAGCGATCTTCCCTGTTGTGAAAATATCCTTGCGGTGCTGGAACACTAAAATATTTTAGCTGTGGGAGAAAACCTGGGGTTACCCATTTTTTTAATAGGCTATGACGATGATTCCCCCCCGGTTCCTCCATTTCCCGGGGTATTTTTTTCATCAACCTTTTTGAATGGGTTATCGAATTTCGGGAAAACTACATGGGGTATAGGCAGCGGTGCTTATTCAGGTTGATATAAAAAATCTGCCTTTTTTTTCTTTATTGTCCAGAAACAAGCTCATACATCGCATTTTTCAGAAAATTGTAGAATTTTATGATGATCACCCGCCTCAGGGCCTCTCCGAGGCACGGCGGGTCAGAATGTTGCAGAGGATTTTTTTGTTACTGATCCGCCGCGGGGGCGTCCCTTCGGGGGCGGCGGCGTTCATCATTTCGTGGAAAGAAGTATGCATCCCTTATCGGATCTAAGAAAAAACGGGTGCAAACCTGTTTCACTTCCGTTTCTTCATACCAGATTATACAATTAACAGGATCTGTCGTTGCGCTGACTGGTTGGAATTCACAGAGTAAGAATTCAGGACAAAACCTCATACACAGAATACTACCCGAGCCTGAATGAAATTGATAAATAGGAATAATCCCGCATCACCGCACGATCGGCGATGCGTTCAGATCGAACGGGTTGACCCTCATTGCAAGCGAGAAGAGGTAGGGGTAATTTGCTTTCAGGTGTTGCATATACCGCAGCCATGCGAGAGCAAGGTGGCGATACGCCCGGTTAATATCAACGGAAAGGTGGTTATAATCGGTCTGGGGAAGACCGGTGAGCCGTTCACGGATTACCAGTTCCTCATTCAGGTGAAACAGGGCCTGCATCAGTTCGGTGAAGGCCTCATGTTCGAGAAGCTCGGGGTTTTCCAGCAGCCGGATCATGAAATCCTCCCGCTTTCTCAAGTGGTCCCGCAGAGCTTCAAGATCAAAATCCTGGCTTTTAACAGCATAGGAGTGGTTTTCCAGCAGACCATACGCTTTCTTAAAATCATCTACCGACCACTTGTCCACGACAACGAGAGCTGCACGTATCTCGCCAATAGCCGGGTCCTTTCCCCCAAACAACTTGAGCAGGCGGATCCCCAGTTCAGAAAAGAGAACGCCGACGATCATATTCATCTTTTTTAAGCGCTCGGCACGTTCCCGCTTATCGATGAGGTATTCAATTGAATTTGCCACAAGCCCGATAAAAACACCCACCCCAAGGAGGATAACGATGATGACCGTCATTTTACCCAAAGGGGTTACCGGGTGCAGGTCACCGTAGCCAACTGTTGCAATGGTGACAATGATGAAATAGAATGCATCGAGAAAAGAGAAACCCTCCTCGAACATCAGTGCGATCATCCCGCCAATAATTACGCACAGGAATAATGCGATATAGATCTGGAAACGAAACGAAATCCTGTTCATCTTATCGGACTCTTATTCACGAACAATAAAAATTAATCGGTAGCGATGAAGAAAAGATATGGGACCAGTCCGCTGCCGTCAGCGTGCTGCCCTTCCCGTTCTCCATTACCACGTTTCGTGGACGCTGTTCGTGCTTCGGACCGGAAATCCGTTGTAAAGGGTATCGAAAAGGATCGATGTCCATTACTCTACAACGGGGAAGTCCTGGCCAGGTTCACCCGTTCGAGGGCAAGTGCCATCTGGTTTGCGAAAGCCGTGAGGATCCGTTCCTGCTCATGCGTAATTACTCCCTCCGGATCGGTGGGTTTCACTCCGATGACCCCCATAACACCAGCCGAACTCTGCAGCGGAATGTACCTGAGCCGGGATCCGTGGAGGGTGTCGGTATCATAACCGGCAATACTCTTATGCTGGAATGCCCAGGTCGCTACTGCAATGTCGTCTGCATCCAGCACCGGCCCGGAACCTGACGGGTGAACGGTGAGACGCTCCTCATCCGGAAGAAGAACGACGCTTTCCCAGTGGAATATTTCCTGGATATGGCGGGTAACCGCAGAAACAATCGAGTCAGCATCGGCAGCCACAGCGAGGTCCTGGGAAAGGGCGTACAGCGTCCCGGTTTCAATCTCCCGCGCCTGAGCGGCAAATGCATGCTCACGTGCCCTGGTCACGAGGAGGCTGATCAGGGCACCGACAATGATCATACCCGCAAAGGTGATGAGGTATTCGGTATCGCTAACCCTGAAGGTAAAATACGGCGGAATAAAGAAGAAATCAAAGGCCAGAACCCCGATAATGGCAGTATAAATTGCCGGGCGGAGTCCCCGTCGGAATGCGACGACGACGACCGCAAGAAGGTAGAGCATGGCAAGATTTGTCGGAGAAATGAACGATTTTATCAGCCAGCCGATAATAGTAACAGCAGCGACAAGTCCGGTGCAGGCGAGATAATCCCGGGGAAGAGTTACCGGGAGCAGGAAATCCAGGTCACCGATTTTCTGCGGGATATCTTCGCTGCTGCTGATAACGTAGATATCAATATTCCCGCTGTCATGGATGAGTTGATCGACAACGGATCCAAAAACATATTCCTGCCACCGGGGGCGCAGTGTTTTCCCGATTATGATGCGGGTGATGTTATGCCGGCGTGCATAATCGATCACGGTCGTTGCAATGTTAAGCCCGAATACGGTGACCGTAGTCGCTCCCAGCTTCCCGGCAAGCTGCAAAGATCGGGTCAGTTGCTCCTTTGCTTCTTTTGAAAGCCGGTAGTGTGCCGGTGTTTCTATGTAAATGGCAGTCCACTGGGCCCCCATCCTGTCGGCCTGCCTCCGTGCAGTCCTTACCAGTCGCTCGGATAACGGACCCGATCCAACAGAGACGAGGATATGCTCTCCTGCAGCCCACGGCCCCGGTATAGAACGGGTCTGCATATAGGCAAGCATCTGCTCATCGATCCGCTCTGCTGCACGGCGAAGGGTAAGTTCACGCAATGCGAAGAGGTTCCCTTCATTGAAGAACTGCTCGATTGCCCGGGCTGCCATATCAGGGACGTAGACTTTCCCGTCCCGCAACCGCTGGAGAAGTTCCGAAGGGGTAAGATCGACCACCTCGATCTCTGACGCTTCATCGATCACCCGGTCAGGGACCGTTTCGCGTACCTGCACACCGGTGATCTGGGCAACGACATCATTGAGACTCTCGATATGCTGGACATTCAGCGTTGTGTATACATCGATACCTGCATCAAGCAGTTCCTCGACATCCTGGTAACGCTTGGGGTGTCGTGAACCGGGAATATTTGTGTGAGCGAGTTCGTCGACAAGAACGAGTGATGGGCGGAGACAGAGAGTTGTGTCGAGGTCAAATTCCGTGAGCGTGACCCCCCGGTAGTCAACTGTTTTCCGGGGGATGAGAGTAAGCCCTTCAAGCAGCGCCTCTGTCTCCGGCCTGCCATGGGTCTCGACGTAGCCGACCTGGACGTCAATACCTTCGGAACGCCGGAGGTGTGCTGCCCTGAGCATTTCGTAGGTCTTCCCGACACCTGCAATGTACCCGAGGAGGATTTTCAGCTTGCCCCGGTTCTTTGTGCGTTCCTCGCTCTGCACCCTCGCAAGAAGAACATCAGGATCGGGACGACATTCAGGAGCAATGACCATACTACCCAATCACCCCACACCCATCAGTACGAGCACCATATCGATAACCTTTATCCCGATAAAGGGGGCGATGATCCCGCCGACACCATAGACTACAATATTGTTCCGCAGGGCGACCTCGGCGGTCATCGGCCGATAGGTCACCCCGTGAAGCGCGAGCGGGATGAGTGCAACGATAATCAGGGCATTGAAGATCACCGCAGACAGGATCGCGTTCTGGAGACCAAGGATATTCAATACGGACAAGGCGGGATACGTGGTGAGGAAGGCAGCGGGGATGATCACAAAATATTTTGCAAGGTCATTTGCTATTGAAAACGTGGTGAGCGCCCCGCGGGTCATGAGGAGTTGTTTCCCGATTTCGACGATCTCTATCAGTTTTGTCGGGTTGCTGTCCAGGTCGATCATGTTTGCGGCTTCGCGGGCAGGTTGCGTCCCGGTATTCATGGCAACCGCGACGTCAGCCTGGGCAAGGGCGGGGGCATCATTGGTCCCGTCTCCCGTCATCGCCACCATTCGCCCGCCGGTCTGGTACTCGCGGATGAGGTTCAGCTTGCTCTCCGGTGTCGCTTCCGCAAGGAAATCATCAACACCGGCTTCTGCGGCGATGGTTGCCGCCGTGAGACGGTTATCACCGGTGATCATAACCGTCCTGATGCCCATCTTCCTGAGCTGGATAAACCGCTCCTTTATTCCACCTTTTACGATATCTTTCAGGTGAATAACACCGTACGCCTTGCCGTTCCTGGTGACAATGAGGGGTGTCCCTCCGGCAAGCGAGATCGTCTTGACTTCTTTTCTTAAAGCTTCTGACACAACATTACCACTTGTTTCGATATGCCTGAACATCGCATCTGCGGCACCCTTCCTGATTTGGACATCCCCAAAGTCGACACCACTCATCCGTGTCTGGCTCGAAAACGGGACAAACTTCATTCCGGTACCGGATTCTGTCGCTCCCACGGTCCTGCCGCGAAGCCCGTATTTCTCTTTTACCAGCACAACGATGCTTCGCCCTTCGGGAGTCTCATCTGCAAGTGAGGCGAGCTGGGCGGTATCCGCAAGGTCCAGCATCACCGTTCCGTCAACCCTGATGAGATCTACTGCCTGCCGGTTACCAAGAGTAATCGTCCCGGTCTTGTCAAGCAGGAGAACATCGACGTCACCTGCCGCTTCAATAGCTCTGCCTGAAGTAGTAATTACGTTCCTTCGGATAAGCCGGTCCATCCCGGCAATACCGATTGCACTGAGCAGGCCGCCAATGGTGGTCGGTGCAAGGCAGACAAGCAGGGCGACGAGGACGGTAATGGTAACGGGAATGCCGGAACCTCCGGCCTGCACGCTGTAGAGAGAGAACGCCCACAGCGTTACACAAACCACGAGAAATATTGCAGTCAGCCCGATAAGAAGGATGTTCAGCGCAATCTCGTTCGGCGTCTTCTGTCGTTTCGCGCCTTCAACGAGACTGATCATGTGGTCGAGGAACCCTTCGCCGGCGCCGGCACTCGCCCGGATAATGAGCCAGTCCGAAAGCACGACCGTGCCACCGGTCACAGCACTGCGGTCCCCGCCGGATTCACGGATGACCGGTGCACTTTCCCCCGTGATCGCACTCTCATTCACGGATGCGATCCCTTCGATGACATCCCCATCGACCGGAATGGTGTCGCCTGCTTTTACGTAAAAAAGATCGCTCCGGTGAAGAGTCGCGGATGAAACGACAAGAAAATCTGAAATGACAGGTTCCCTGCCTTTCGCGACCTCGTACCCGAGATAGAGCTTCTTTGCCTGCGTGTCCTGACGCATCTTCCGCAGTGACTCTGCCTGTGCTTTGCCCCTTCCTTCCGCAAGTGCCTCGGCAAAGTTGGCAAAGAGAACGGTAAACCAGAGCCACGCGGAGATCGCACCGATGAACCCGGGTGGCGCTTCACCGTTTCCTGATAGTGCCTGGAGCCAGAGCAGAGTGGTAAGGGCGCTCCCGGCTTCGACAACGAACATGACCGGATTCCTGATCATCTGGCGTGGATCAAGTTTAACGACCGCATCGATAATCGCCCGCCGGTAGATCGCCGGTAGAAGCGTACGTGGAGATTGCTTTCCGGAAGGTTTTGGCACGGTTCACGCACCTCCGCTGAGCATGAGATGCTCGACAATGGGACCGAGGGCAAGAGCGGGAAGGAAACTGAGCACTCCGATAATGATCACGACAAAGACCAGCCAGATGATAAAGAGGGGACGATGATCTGACAACGTCCCCTCTCCCACCGGGACGATCTTTTTTACGACGAATGAACCGGCAAGAGCAAGCGTGAGGATGGCAATCCCGAACCGACCGATGAACATGCAGGCAGCGGTCATGAGATTATAGAATACACTGTTGGCTGACAGTCCTCCAAAGGCGCTGCCGTTATTCTGGGACGCAGAAGTGAAGGCATACAGGATCTCAGAAAAACCATGGGGACCCGGATTAAGGACTGCGATTTTTCCCGGATCCACAAGAACCGCGACCGCTGAACCGAGGAGGATCAGGAAGATGGGGAAGAGGATAATGATAGTGGCAATCGTCATTTCCCCCGGTTCGATCTTTTTACCGAGATATTCCGGTGTCCGGCCGACCATGAGCCCGGCAATGAACATCGCGATAATCACGAAGACGAGCATACCGTACAGGCCGGACCCGATACCGCCATAAACCACCTCGCCAAGCTGCATCATGAGGAGCTGGACGAGCCCGCCAAGCGGAGTGAATGAGTCATGCATCGAATTGACCGCACCACAGGACGCGGATGTGGTAACAACGGAGAAGAGCGCTGATGACATGATGCCGAACCGCACTTCCTTACCCTCCATGTTGCCACCCGGCTGGAGATCGGTTGTTGCCTGGTCGATTCCCATGCTGTCAAATACAGGATTTCCCCCGAGTTCCGCCCAGATGGCAAAGCCAAGAAGCGGCACGAAAATAAGGGTCATTGCCACCAGAATGCTGACACCTTTCCTGCCGGCCCCGACCATCCTCCCGAAGGAATAACAGAGTGCAGAAGGGATCAGGAGGATTGCAATTATTTCGATGAAGTTGGTAAACGGCGTAGGATTCTCGAACGGGTGAGCGGAGTTCGTGTTGAAGAAACCCCCACCGTTTACACCAAGCTGCTTGATGGCAATCTGGGATGCAGCGGGACCCAGGGGGATTGTCTGGGTGGTGACCAAGGCACCGCTTGCATCCCGCACCGGATCGAGAAGCGGAACGGTAACCGGTCCGCTCAACGTCTGGACTGTGCCCTGCGATACGAGTATGAGCGCGATGATGATACTAATCGGCAGGAGAATCATGACGCTCCGGATGAGCAGCACCCAGAAGTTACCGATAGTGGATGATGACCTCCGAGAGAGGCCGTACGTGAGCCCGACGAGAACTGCCATACCGGTTGCCGCTGATGTGAAGTTCTGGACGCACAACCCCATCATCTGGGTGAGGTAACTCATACCGGTCTCCCCGGCATACGCCTGCCAGTTCGTATTGCTGACAAAACTGACTGCAGTATTGAGCGCAAGGTCCCATGAGGGTGATCCAACACCAGCGGGGTTGAATGGCAGGGCGGCCTGTGCCAGCTGGAGTACAAAGAGGAAGATGATCCCGATGAGCGAGAATACCATCATTGTTATGGCAAAGGTCTTCCAGTCCATCTCCTCGTCAGCCTCAACCTGCGACCATACTAGGAGCCGGTGTTCGAGAGGCACCGTGAGCGGCGAGAGGATGTGGGGTTCCCCCCTGATTACCCTGACCATGAACCGCCCCAAGGGGACGACGGTCACCACAAAGAAACCAAAAAAGAGGACCAGCACAATCCAGTCCGGGATCCGCAGTCCCGGTTCGTCCGGGAGCGTGAGATCCGGCTGCATGGCTGATGAAGGGACGACATGGTTTGCCGTCATGTCATCGAGTGCGAGGTTGAGCATCAGGACGTTTACCCGCGGCTCGCCGAAGAGCAAGAACTGCCGGGGTTCGATATGAGTGGTTATGAGTGCCCGTACATCCTCTTCGCTCAGGTTACGCTCATGAGCAATCCGATGTACCTGATAGTAGGCGGAGGCCACACTGATATCCGGGTCAAGTCCGCTTGCCGAAGCCGTGACGAGATCAACGGGTATCGGGAGTGTGTTTGCCGGATCCGCTGTATGGAGTGACTCGACCCGTGCTTTCACCGCATTGGAGAGGGCTGGATTTGAGGGGGCGAAATTTGAACCTGACGAGAGCCCGGCGTTGTAGGGCACCGGAGATGTGGCGGATGGGCGGCCCCAGAAATATCCCGGTGATGTAAACGGCTGCCCGATGAGAACTGAACCTGCCACCTTCCCATCGTGAATAATGAGATTTCCATTTGCCTGAGCGGGAAAGACGAGCTGTGCGATGGCGGTGATGAAAAGAGGATAGAAAATCCCGGTGATAAGCGTGAGCAGGAAAAAAAGTATGACCGCTGGTTTTACCTGGTTCCGGATTATGGAGGGGATGGTTCCTGGATCCATACAATTCCTCTGACTCCCGTGCTCCAACCCGTGCAGAATAGGGAGTGCTATCCTATTGATCCTGACTTATGATCATGAAGTTTTGCGGTCTTCAAACCGAAAAACAAGATAGCATTTCCGGTTATCATCTTCCATTCACTGGTGGAAAATCTATTCCAGATATGAATTAATAAATTTTTCCACTAAGCCCTGGGATCCTGCAGGGACACCTTTCTTGCCTTTTCTGATTCCATAGAGATTCCCTTTTTTTGTCACAAGGTACATAGAACATCAGGAAATAGTATGAATTTAAATGATTTACGAGAGGATTGCGCCACCAGGCAAAAAAGAGGAATACATTTTATTATAGCATCGATTATTATCTGGTTTATTCCTTTACTTGTTCAATTGACGGTTTTGCCAATACTTACAAAAAATTTTTGACATTTTGTTGTGCGGCACTATTACTGCCACTGGCGTATTTCATCTCCAGGATATTTAACATTGATTTTCAAAATGTGAATAATCCTCTGACTAATCTCGGGATTATTTTTTCCATAAATCAAATATTATATCTGCTTATTGCAGTTTGGGCGTATTCTGCAGTCCCGGATAAAATGTTAATGATTATAGCAATGATTTTTGGTGCACATTTATTGCCGTATGGCTGGTTATACCAATCCAGAATTTATCTGATTTTCTCTGTTACTATTCCAATTGTTGCTCTTATTGCTGGGTATTATTTTAACTCGTACGTAGTAGCTGGTGCAATGGTAACCATTGAACTCATCTTTAGTCTGCTTCTCCACATTGAAAACAAAGATTTACCAACCTCCTCCCCCAGGGCAACCTGATTCTCCGGAGTAGGGATTAACCGTAACCAAAACATAAAATTTATTTCCATTGCGCTGAATGTTCACTTCATCATCAAGGGCGGGATTGTATACCGGATTGTTTCAAACCCGGATCCGGGATGGCGTGGGATTAACGAAAATATGCGAAAAAAACTTCAGGATAAAACAGCAAAAAACCATACTTCCGGTTCGGTGACGGATGCATTCGACCAGGTACGGCATGCAAGCGCCTACAACCGGAGCCTGATCGAGGCAAGTCTCGACCCGCTCGTTACCATCAATCCCGACGGCACAATCAGTGACGTGAACGCCGCCACGGTAAAGATCACCGGTTTTTTTCGGGAAGAACTGATCGGTACCGACTTTTCTGAGTATTTTACCGAGCCATGGCGGGCAAAGACCGGCTACGAGAGTGTATTCCGGGACGGTTCGGTGACGGACTACGAGCTCCGGATACGGCACCGCGACGGAAACGTCACTCCGGTCCTCTATAACGCCTCGGTCTTCCGGGACGAGGCAGGGACTATCGCCGGGGTGTTTGCTGCGGCACGGGATATCACCGGGCAGAAGAAAGCGGAGGAGGAACGGACACGTCTTGCCGCCATCGTAGACAATTCTGATGATGCGATCATCGGTAAGTCGCTGGATGGCATCATTACAAGCTGGAACGCCGGAGCAGAGCGGCTTTATGGGTACACAGCCGCAGAAGCAATAGGGCGGCATATCTCAATACTCGTCCCGCCCGACCAGATCGATGACATTGACAAAATTCTCGATAGGTTCCGGCACGGCGAGGCGGTCCATCACCACGAAACGGTCCGGGTCGGGAAAAACGGGAACCAGGTACAGGTTTCCCTGACGGTTTCCCCGATACGGGACCGTGACGGCGAGCTTACCGGTGCATCGACCATCGCCCATGACATTACCGGCCGGAAACTGGCCGAAGAGACCATCCGCCGCGCCAGTGCATACAACCGGAGCCTGATCGAGGCAAGTCTCGACCCGCTTGTCACCATCAACCCGGACGGCACTATCAGCGACGTGAACGCCGCAACCGTGAACGTGACCGGATTCTCGCGGGAAGAACTGATCGGTACCGACTTTTCGAAATATTTCACCGAACCAGGAAGGGCAAAAGCCGGGTACGAACAGGTATTCCGGGACGGGTCGGTGACGGATTATGGGCTCGAGATCAGGCACAGGAACGGGAAGGTCACACCAGTTCTCTATAATGCAACCGTATTCAAAGACGAACACGGTAGTGTAGCCGGTGTTTTTGCAGCTGCCCGCGATATAACCGAACGGAAGAAAGCGGAAGAGGCCGCAAGGCGCGCCGGAGCATACAACCGAAGCCTGATCGAGGCAAGTCTCGACCCGCTTGTCACCATCAACCCGGACGGCACTATCAGCGATGTGAACGCCGCGACAGTAAACGTGACCGGATTCTCTCGGGAAGAACTGATCGGTACCGATTTTTCGAAATATTTCACTGAACCGGGAAAGGCAAAAGCCGGGTACGAACAGGTATTCCGGGATGGGTCGGTGACGGACTATGAGCTCCGGATCGAGCACAGGGACGGCCGGATTACTCCTGTGCTCTATAATGCGACGGTATTCAAAGATGAACACGGCACGGTGGCCGGCGTTTTTGCCGCTGCCCGCGATATCACAGAACGGAAGAAAGCGGAAGAGGCGGCAAGGCGCGCCAGTGCATACAACCGAAGCCTGATCGAGGCAAGTCTCGACCCGCTCGTCACTATCAATCCTGACGGCACCATTAGCGACGTGAACGCTGCTACCGTGAACGTGACCGGATTCTCTCGGGAAGAACTGATCGGTACTGATTTTTCGAAATACTTCACTGAACCGGGAAGGGCAAAAGCCGGGTACGAACAGGTATTCCGTGACGGTTCAGTGACCGATTACGGACTGGAAATCCGCCGTACTGACGGGCGGATAACACCGGTCCTGTACAACGCGACAGTGTACCAGGACGAGGGCGGCAAGATCACCGGTGTCTTTGCCGCCGCACGGGACATAACCGAACGGAAACGTGCTGAAGATGCGCTGCTGCGGGCATACCGGGAGCTCGATGACCGGGTCAAGGAGCGGACGATCGAGCTCCGGGAGGCGAATGCACTTCTCGAGAAAGAGATCGCTGAACGCAAGGCCACTGCCGACGAACTCAGGGAGAAGAGCGAGGAACTGGCCCGTTCAAACCTCGAACTCCAGCAGTTTGCCTACATCGCCTCTCATGATCTTCAGGAACCCCTGAGGGCTATCTCAGGATTTACGGAGCTGCTGGAAAAACGGTACAAGGGTCAGATGGACGAACGGGCGGATAAATACATCAATTTCATTATCGACGGGACAAAGCAGATGAACCAGGTCATCTTCGACCTGCTCGAATACTCCCGGGTGCAGACCAAGGCACACGAATTCGGACTCATCGATATGAACACCTCGCTGAAGCAGGCGCTCCGGAACCTGCAGGCTTCGATAAAGGAGAAGGATGCCGTTATCAGCGCCGATCCCCTTCCGAAGCTCTCCGCTGACGGCGTCCAGATCACCCAGCTCTTCCAGAATCTTATCGGCAATGCCCTTAAGTTCCAGAAACCGGAAGCCACCCCGAAGATCCACGTATCTGCCCGTGAACAGGGCGATGCCTGGATCTTCTCGGTAACTGATAACGGGATCGGCATAGACCCTCAATATACCGAGCGGATCTTCAAGATCTTCCAGCGGCTTCATGCAAAAGGTGAGTACGAAGGGACCGGCATCGGTCTGGCCATCTGCAGGAGGATCGTCGAACGTCACCGGGGAGAGATCACCGTCCGGTCCGAGCCGGGTGTGGGATCGACCTTCTCTTTTACCCTCCCGTCACGATACGAGGAAAAACAATGAATGCGACAACACAACAATCAGATTTACCCCGACCGGTAGAGATTCTCCTGGTCGAGGACAGTCCGGCCGATGTAGCGCTCACAAAGGAAGCGCTCCAGGACAGCAAACTCAGGAACAACCTGAACGTGGTCACCGATGGTGAAGCGGCAATGGCCTACCTCCGCCGGACCGGCGCACATGCATCGAAGCCGATGCCTGACCTGATCCTTCTCGACCTGAACCTCCCGAAAAAGAACGGCCGTGAGGTCCTTGCCGAGATCAAGGCAGATCCGGACCTCCGGCTCATCCCTGTGGTGATTATGACGGTATCGCAGGATGAGCGTGACATACTTGAGTCGTACCGGCTCCATGCCAATTGTTACATCCGGAAGCCGGTCAAGTTCGGGGAGTTCATCGAGATCGTCAAATCCATCGAGAGTTTCTGGTTCTCTATTGTTACCCTGCCGCCAAAGTCGGGGAGCTGAAAAACGGATATGAAGATCCTTGCTGTCGAAGACAACCCCGCTGATGTGGAAATCCTCCGCGAACTCCTTGACCCGCAGGGATCAGCGTTCGAGTTGCAGAATGCGAAAACCCTCGCCGCGGCCTGGGGTATCCTCTCAAAGGGGGAGACTGAGTTTATCCTTATCGATCTCGGGCTTCCGGATAGCCAGGGAATTGCAACGCTGCGGGAGGTCCGGGCAAGGTACCCGTCCCACCCGATTGTGGTCCTTACCGGATTTGACGACGAGGAGACCGGTATGCTCGCACTCAACGAGGGGGCTCAGGACTATCTCGTCAAGGGACAGATCACCGGACTTTCTCTCGTGCGTTCGATACGCTACGCCCACGAGCGAAACCGGATCGAGCAGGAACTGGTCCGGAAAAATAGTGCCCTTGATGCAGCAAACAAGGAACTCACTGCCACGGACAGGGAACTCCGCGAGAAAAACGAAAAACTCATTGCCGCCTATGAAGACCTCACTGCGGTTCATGAGGAGCTCCGCCAGGTAAACGACGAACTTATCAGTTACAATTTCCAACTCACTGCCCTCAACGAAAAACTAACGGTGGCACAGGGAAAGTTGCGTCAGTATCTCGAAGAACTCACCAAAAGCGAACAGGACCTGAAACGGAGCGAGGCAAGTCTGAAGGAAGCCCTCGCAGAAAAAGAAATTCTCCTCAGCGAGATACACCACCGTGTCAAGAACAACCTGGCCGCGTTCATTTCCCTGCTCAGCCTTGAAGGTTCGAGTGAAGATACCCCTGCAGGGAGAATGCTCAGGCAGGACCTGCAGAACCGTGCCCGGAGCATGGCCCTCATCCACGAGACCCTGTACCGGACAAAAACGTTCGACCAGGTCAACATGGAAACATACATGAGAACACTTCTCGACCAGATTGCCCAGACATTCAGGACGAAAAAACCCGTGATGACTTCTGTTGATGCGAAGGGTATTATGCTCGATATTCCACGGGCAACTCCTGCAGGGCTCATTATCAATGAACTCGTGACAAATTCCTTCAAATATGCTTTTCCCGAATCCTTTGATTGTCTTGCGGTCCGGCATGCCCCTCCTACAATCTCATTGGCCCTCACCAGGAACGAGGGAGCCTATATGCTGATCGTCAGGGACAATGGTGTTGGTCTTCCATCGGAAATTGATCTGTCAAAAACGAAGACCCTCGGCCTGAAACTGGTGAACTTCCTTGCAAGACACCAGATGCATGCGAAGGTCGAGGTCAATACTACGAATGGAACGGAGTTTGTGTTCCGGTTACAATGATCCTGAACTTCTGTATGGGTGACGACAAAAGGATAATTTTCCCAAGCTTTCACTGAACCTCTTTCATACATTCATCCCGTTTGCCGTCGATCCAGCAACGGTCCCCGTGATCCTTGTGTGCCCGGATAGTCGTGACATCCTTCTTTCTGCCGGTATCAAAACAGCAGAGATGCTCAATGACACCTTCGTAAAAGTGTGTTGAGATTATTACACCCCACTCCTCTGGCTTTCGTTCCTTGCCGGAATCTGTGCCCCGATAGGTTCACCCTGCGTTCTGATCCTGTAACCGTGCTGCATCCCGTTCCTTGCCGGCAAATCGGGAGGCAGGCTGGAACGATCTTCTGCAGTCGGCACCGCGGTTGCGCGATCCCGTGAGTTAATATCCGGGGAAGGTCTCCAATTTAATGCGGTCATCGGGAATATTCAGGCTTTTTATGTCTTTTTCCAGGTCAGTTACGAGTGCGGGTGGACCGCAGACGTAGAACATGCGATCATTATAATCCGGGATCTCATCCTGTATCAAACGTACATCAACATGCCCCCGTCTTCCTTTCCATGCATCGGTCGGGCGGGACAGGCAGTGAACGACTTTCAGGTTATGGTTCATTTTTTCAAGATCATCCAGCTCTTCTTTAAAAACAATACTTTGTTCATTCCTGTTTCCGTACAGCAGGGTGATGTCAGATGGGATCGCGGTGTCGGTGCAGAATTTTATGATGCTCCTGAGAGGGGTGATCCCGATCCCTCCGGTGATCATGGCAATCTTCGGATATTCACCTTTGAAGGTGAATTCCCCCAGCGGACCATTGAGATACACCCAGTCACCTGGAATGAGATGATCAAGCCCCACTGAGAATTCATGGTCAGTGATCTTTTTTGTAAATTCCAGATATTCTTTTTCTGTCGGGCTGCTCGAGATAGAAAAATGCTTGATTGCTTTCTGCCCGTCAATAAGAATAGTCACAAAGATGAACTGGCCGGGGTCATAGTGAAAGGATTCCGGCCGTTTGAACCGGAAACTCTTAACCTCCGGGGTTCTTTGAATAATATCTGCAACGGCTGTTTCAAATTCCATGGGTGTCCTCCTCTTTGTCCATTCGTCCTGCAAACGATAATCGGATGTTCATCTGCTGTCTAAAACCTGCCCTGGTGACGACAATCAATTCTTCACCAGGACAGTCAATTTTCTTTGCCATCATGAACCAACTCCGCAAGCGTCCGGTCCTGGGATATCCGCCAGTATCTTCTCTTTTTCCCCGGGGGAGGTAACGATAAGGTCCGGCTTTTCTCCGTCGGGCTCACGAACAGAATAATATCCGCTCGATACGGCGATGCATTTCATGCCGGCCGCATTGGCTGCACTTACCCCGAAAACTGAATTTTCCCGCACGACACAGGTTTCCGGGGCGGACTGCTTCTGCCTGACATACGCGTCTTCGGGCATTGCATCATATTTTCCAATTAAGCTCATCCGGTTTCCAACGACCACAATAACGGTATAATGATAATTAAGGATTTTGGGGGTTTTCAATTTTTGAAGAACAGGGAAAATTCCTGAAATCATTCTCAGGGGGATCGGCCTCTCCTTAAATCCTGCTATTAAGGAAATGGTGATTATTTAATCAATAGCATGGATGGAGGCAGTTACTATGACGAAGATCGGTACGGGCATAATCTAATATCAGCCGGTATCGAAAGATTTTAAAAAGATTTTGACTTTTGTCTGGATACCCCCGACCAGATTCGAACTGGTGTCGCCGGATCCAAAGTCCTGCATGATTGACCGCTACACTACGGGGGTTCGAATTATTTTTTTGAATACCTTCACAAAATTTCCTTTCAGAAAATTTGTTCCATTACTTTTGGATATACGAGATATTAAAGTCAACTTCAAACCTGCATTTTACTCCGATAAAAAGCAGGCAGACCCCAGGGAACCATAGCTGGATTGTGGTAAAGATGCTGACTGCCGTTCAATGGACGGCTGTTTATATCGTTCATCCTTGCTGAGGATCCGGATCGTTTCACATCAACCCCGTCAGGCAGATGGTGAAACCCTTCATCATCCAGGTTCCAAACGGGAATCCGGATGTTCGAATTTCGAGGTTTTCAGCGGCTCAAAACAGGCGGGTTTGTATATAGCATCATACGGTTTATGATGAATGCATGCACGTGAATCTGCTCCATTTAATCTTCTCGATAAAAAAAACAATTTGACGGTTTAACTGGGCCGGAAACAAGAAAAGAGCCGCAAATAGTGACAATATTGCAGGGAAGTCCAGTATGCCGGAAAATATTGACTGTATGACAATTTCCAGGGATCTTACCTATCCCGGTATACTGATGAATCACTTTTCATCATTATCAGAAAGGGGAAAATATTGCTGGTATACCTGCCTGCGTTCATCAATGTCCGTGTGCAGGTAAATTTCGGTGGTCTTTATGGAGGTATGCCCAAGATTTTCCTGCACAACCCTGAGATTTTTCGAACGTTTGTAGAGTTCACTTGCATAGCTGTGCCGGATTTTATGGGGTGTGATCCCCGGGGGTGCATAATTTTTAAAGATGTGCTGGATAGCCCGTGATGAGATGTTTTTTCCCTGCTGGCCTAAAAAAACCGGTCCGACAATCCTGTTGCCGATAAATTTCAGGAGATCTGCAAGGGTATCGTCATCGACAAAAACAGTCCGCATCTTGTCACCCTTTCCCCGAATCCGTATGGTATGCTCGTCAAAATCGATGTCTTCGATATTCATATTACAGAGTTCTGAAACCCTGACTCCCGTGGCATAAATAGTCCTGACAATGAGTTTGTCCCGAAGGTCTTCTATAGACTCCAGCAGTCGGAGCACCTGGTTGTGCTTGAGGTATTTCACCTCCTGTTGTTTGATCCTCGGGCGATCGACCCCGGTCAGCGGGTTGGAAGAGACAGCGCCCTGGGTGTACAGGAAACGGTAGAACGAGCTGAGCGTTGAAATGATACGATGAAAGGTCTTGGGTTTGTAGGTCTGCGTTGTCGAGACAAACGAGAGGAAATCATTGATAATGACCGGCGTTACTTCCACATCGGTATCGAGCCGGGCATTTTCAAAGTCCTTCCAGTAGATGACCAGTTTCGAGACTTCAGTGTGACGGCGCAACCAGACATAATATGCAAAGTGCCTCAGAACCTGCTCGTAGCTGTTGAGGGTGCGGGGGGAGTAGTTGCGCATCCGGAGGTAATTGCGGTAGCTCTTGAGCCACTCCGAAAAATACCCGCTTTCCATGCTCTATTCTATTTTATCTCAAATAAATAAAGGTTTGCGCAGAATAGACATTCTGCGCAAGTCCGGAATCCCCATATCTCGGCGCTACTTTGATTTCCAAATCTGCCCAGATTTTGTATTTTATGCCGGTAATCCTGAAGATGTGATCTTCATCTTTCAGTGTCTGCCATTGTGTTTCTCTGCTCAGGAGATCCCGACTGCAGCTGACAGAACATTTAAACATGGGTTTTTTTCGATGTGAGGGTACAATCCCTACCCCATCAGGTAAAAACCCTGCCGGAAGCCCGCTATGAGCGTCTTTCGTCGTAGGTAAATAAATTCTTTTTTTCATCACCCGGTAGTCAGTGTGGAATCCAGATGATCCAACCAGATCTGGGTGTAAACCCTATCGAAGCTGGGTACGGGTTCTCTGCATGACAACAGAAATCTTCTCACATGAATTCCTCATGATAATGGACAATCTAATCTCATGGCTCTTTTTTACGAAAACCCGGAGGGTCTTCTCCACCTTTTGGCACTTTCTAATCGGACGAATACCAGTAATGCCCCTCATTCGTTGCCTTTTTGAGGGAATTGATTGAATTGTCAGCAAGGAAATTATTCTCAATCAATCTGATTTTTCAGGTTAGAAAAATCGCTGGTAGAATCTTTTTTTGGTTATATTCACGCTGCGAATACGTGCATCTGATACTTATATTGCACATTACCCAAAAAGTATCAAAACTGATGCGATTGTCCGTTCAGATGCCGGGAAAACTAACACCGGATTCGCTGTACATCTTCAGGCCCGTCGCCCCATGGAAACAAATATGCTGACGCTAAGGGAACTAATTTGAATAGACCAGAAGGGATCCGGAATCTGGACCGAATTGAATATTCATAGACGGGATTCAAAAAGGTGATTACCTCTGCACTCGGGGAAACGTGTTTTGAGATACAATCATCGACACGGAGTTCTGAAAAAACAGCAGGGTTGATAATTTTTCTTTGCTGATTTATACAAAAACCGGGCGGATTACTGTCTTTAACAATTTTTTTTATCGGTTTTATCATCGTGAACAGGGAATCATAACCGATTTTTTCGTTTTTTTCTTCAGAAAATTCAAATCTTATCCTTCCGCTTGTGTTGACTCACGGGTCCATCCTCACTCCATGAAAAACGATGTATATCCGAGCCCGACCAGCAGGTAATTTCAGGAAAAAATGAGGGTTTTTCGAACCGGATTATGAATGGAGTTATCAGAAATTTTATCGGATCCAGCAGGAAAAATTTTTTCCTTCGACGATTGACCTGTGCACATTTTGTCTGGCTGGAAAATTTTCGCAATCGTGATTCTGATATTGACAGATAATACGATTGAGCCTTTTCTCTATCAAATCAATGGACGCGAATTCGGGTAAAGAAATTGAGTTCCTTCTGCTGATTATGTATTTGGATTGGCATACTCAGCTCTTCTAAGGAATGCATACTTGTGCTGGAGTTGGACCTGTTCATTGCCTGAGGATTTTCACATGAAGAGGTAGGGTATTAGATGGCGGAGCCTGGTAGCGTAAAAATATCCCAGATGTTCCAGGCTGTTAATCAAAATCCCGGGATGCCGGACTTGTTGGGTATAAAAAACAAAAATGCTATTTAAAAGGGTTATTTTCCGAAAATAAGTGATTAAATAAGAATTTTTAATTGTATCAATAATACTTCCGGACCCACTGATAAACCATATGATGCTATACACAAAGGGCATATTTTGTACGCATTTTCGAATGGTTACGCCCCTTTTCACTACGCTTTACTATTTAAGGAGAGGATTCGATATCCAGGTATCTGCTCGGTTTACAATACACTAAGCACCGTTGGATGGTCAGCAGGACGTCGGATTTCACGGCAACTTGGATTGGGGGGATTTCGGTGATGAAAAAAATTACCAAAGGATAGTCTTCAGATCGCCAGACTGTCAGAGAAAACAATTCCCATGTTCTGTCGCGTAGACTTGTTCAACGCCAGGCAGTTTCACTTTAAATAATGAACGGGAAAATCCGGAACGATTACCCTGATCTCTTTCAGAAGATTAGAAGCAAATGAAAAGCTGCTGAATCCGCAGGAACTAAATAATGCACATTTTTCCGTGTAGTGTGTCAAAATAATTTCTGTATTGGGAGAAAACCCGAAAGTGAAAAGCAACGAGAATGCTGAAATCATTCCTGATAGGTTACAGAGGATTCCCTGATATCGATCTCTCTGATCCCGAGTCAGTATTTTGAGCCTTGAGATTTTCCAAGCTTCCGTTTCAAGATTTAGAAAATCGTTTCAACCTTGTTTCTCTGATGACATCTGCGCTTGATCGAACAAATGAGGGTGATTTATTTTTTTAGAAATTTCTCCTGGTGACATCAACATGATCTCGGGAGGAGGGACTCATTCAATGCCTGGTACAGGAAAGACGTATATCCGGAATATTTCGGGCCTATTATTCAGATCCCAAGACTCTTCAACCGGGTCCTGGCTCAGAAAATAAAAATCTCCATTTAGAGGTTATTTTCCAGGAAGAAACGATTTAAAAGGTTTTTTAAAAGTAATTTAATGTGCCCGGGATTTATTAATAAACCATATGATGCTATACACAAAAGGGACATTGAATGGGTGCATTTTGAAATTTATTCATTCCCTTATCCATTTTTCAGCATCCAGAGCCAGGTAACAGACACCAGGTTCCATTCGGAATACCGGGAGACAGTCAAGAGTAGGGCCATTCATCGTAAATCCCGATTCCTCCCAGGCATAATGCAGAAAAGTTTGAAGAAGAGTGCGAAATCTCTTTTCATACACTATCAGATTCAGATCCTCAGATTTACCCGGGATAAAAAATCCTGAAGCACGGTAATCAGAACTCTGCGTATTCAACGATGGACACCTGAAGGGTGAGGTGGTGAATGGAAAAACCGGTTATACGTTCCGGATCTCTTTCCAGCAGATCGTAAAAAAAAAATTTTCAAAAAAAATCGCGGGATCAAGGTACGATGCGATGAACATTTTTTTCGTATGCATACCAAAATATATTTTTTTTTCTGGATTTCTGCTGAAGAATATCGGTATGAATTTTTTTACTTCTGCCTTTCATTTCATTGACGACGAACGCTGCATCTGAAAGCAAGGCCGGAGATTTTTTATCTTCCGGGAAACTACCGGACAAATCATTCGCAAGATCTATCCTGACGCACCAGAGACCCGGATATCGGTGAATTGGATTTCTATCGTTTGTTGGAAAAACCAACAGAACTGCAGAATTATGTTCTCCTCATCCACAAGGTAATTCTCATGATCTTCTGAAGGTTCGCAAAACAATAGAGGGCGGCGTCGTTCATCGTCCCATCAAGGAGCATTTTTTTGTCCGCTTTTTCCGGATGGATTTTCCTTATTATACGAAGATTCCCCGCTTCAAAGGACTCTCCGGGAGCTTTGCGGGAACAGAGAGTTCTTTATGAATTTTTTATCTCTGCTCGTTGCGGGCGTCCCTCTGGGCGGTGGTTTCGCTCCTGAATAGTTTCTCCATTGTACGTTATTGATATTATTTCATGGTTACCGACGTGATATTGTTAAAATACCAAGGAAGATTTACTGCAGTTTTATTAGTAATAAACCATATATCGCTATACACAAAGCAGCCAGAAACCATCCCGTTCTCATCAGGGCTGGACTATTCCCTGATAAACTCCATGTGCAGGTGATACGACGATGGATGAGTCACGAGCCCGAGAGGAAATTAACAAATATAAAAAATTCAAAAAAGTAGACGGAGCGACGTACCGGAAGGTAAACCAGTTTCTGCGCAAGCGGACCTATATCACCGCGAGAGAATGGGCTCTTGCACGCCTGTGCACGGATTTCAGGACCTCCGGGGGTGCGGAGATGACATTTATCGGAAATCATCTTCCCGAACTCGTTCCCTTTATGGAAGATACCTATTCGCCCCAGGCGGTAAACCAGGCACGGCACTCTTTTAAAAAGAAAGTGCGGAAGTCAAGCGCCACCTTTTTCTATGGTGCGATGTGCGGATTTTTCACTACCGATGAACTTGATGATCTGCTCTTTGAGGCCAGCGAAGTCGCCCGGTTCCTTCTCGAAGTTGAAGGGACTACCCTTGATATCGATGAAGAGATTGATATCGAGGACCGGATAACGAAAGTGATGCGAAGTGTCGGAGAAGCCGCCAAAACTATTCTCAGATCGCGGGATGAAGAGGAAAAAGCGGTGGATAATCCAGCCTCACAAATACCCGTCGATGGCACTGCTCAACGGCACCGTGATGTGTCACCTGCCGGAGAGGGAGAGTCGGGCAAAAAAACACCGGACTCCCGTCCTGTATCAGATTCGCATGCAGTGCCAGTGATGATCGATCAGGAGATCCTGCCCGTAATCGATAAAAAAACTGCCCTTGAAGGAACACTGTCACTGCAGGAAAGTTACGAAGGTTCCGGAATCCGTGAACGGATCCGGTAAACAAGCGAGGCCTTTAATAATACTGACAGTAACGGAAACTGGGAGAAAGAACCACACAATCATCGGAGAAATACTGCATGAAGATAATCCAGCTTGTGGGCAGCTCAGGTTCAGGCAAGACAACATTTATCATAAAACTTATCCCGGCACTGAAAAAACAGGGAACGGTGGCGGTAATCAAACATCTGGGGCATCACACCTTTACGTGCGAGGAGGGGAAGGATACCACGGTTTTTTTTGATGCGGGTGCAGACATCTCTGTAGGGATGGACTCGCAAAAAGCCGTAGCTGCTCTTAGGAAAAATACCCTTGAAGACATACTGGGTATGCTCTTTCACCAGGGAATTGACTTTGCTGTCATTGAAGGCTTTAAACAGCGGACATTTCCCAAGATAGTTATCGGTAATTTAACCGCTGAGAACTGCGTCCTTTCCAATCCTTCGGTTGACGAGGTACTTGCATCGATCGACCTCTTTGAAAATTATTCCCCTTAAAAACCGGAGCCAGAGAACCATGCACACAACTAAATTCCAGAAACGTCTGTTTGGTACGAACGGAGTACGAGGAGTTGTCGGTAAAGACATGACACCGGACCTCGTATTGAAAATCGGTCAGGCCTTCGGTACTATGCGAAAAGGCTGCATTGCCGTAGGAAGAGATACCCGGACATCAGGAGAAACCCTGGTAAAGGCTGTAAAATCAGGGCTGCTTTCGATGGGTTGCGATGTTGTTGACTGTGGGATCCTCCCGACCCCTGCTCTCCAGTATCTTGTCAAAGATCAGTTCGACGGGGGTGCAATGATAACCGCCTCCCATAATCCCCCCGAATATAATGGTGTCAAAATCATCGAGGCTGATGGAACGGAAATGGGGGATGAAGAAACAATCAGACTGGAACATCTCGTATTTGACACATCCCCTTCACCCCTGCCATGGGACCACGCAGGTCATGAAATCTTCGCTCCCCATCTTATCCGGAACTATATCGATGCAATTGTCCATCACTTCCCTGAGAATACCGGTTCGGGATTAACTGTCGTGGTCGATCCCGGGTCCGGCCCTTCATGCCTCACAACACCGCAGATCCTCATTGGCATGGGATGCCGGGTATTCACCGTCAATGGAATTATGGATGGAACATTTCCCAAAAGGTTGCCTGAACCCTCTCCTGATGGTCTCAGGACACTGGCTGATCTCGTCGTCAGCTGTGGAGCAGCATTCGGGGTCGCGCACGATGGTGACGCAGATCGTTCCGTATTTATAGATGAAAACGGGAGCTTTGTTGAAGAAAACCAGGAATTTGCACTTATTGCCCGGCATATCTGCCATCAGAAAAAAGGTGCACTGGTTACACCAGTAAGTACATCGCAGATGGTGGAGATGGTGGTGAAAAATGAGGGCTGCACCATTCACTATACTCCTGTCGGGAGCATCTACGTCGCCCGGACAATGCTGTCGCTCATCAACGAAGGAAAAAGGGTTGTTTTTGGTGGTGAAGGAAATGGCGGACTTATTTTTCCCGACCACCAGTTCTGCAGGGACGGGGGTATGACGGCAGCGATGATGGTTTCTATCCTTTCTCAGGAAAAAAAGCAGCTCTCCGCATTGACTGGTACGCTGCCCCGGCGTATAATGATCAAGGATAAAATCAGTACATTACAAGGAGCAGAAGTGCTTGAAGAAATAAAAAACATTTATAAGAATGAAACACTTGACCTGACAGATGGTGTTAAAATCTTCCGAAAAAATTCCTGGGCACTTGTCCGTACATCAGGTACAGAGCCAATTATGCGGATTATTATCGATGCAGAAAACGCCCGGTATGGTCAGGATTTTCACCGTGAACTGATGGATCATATCTCTGCGGTCAGCAGGCAGTAAACGGGAAGAACCGGTTTCATCCTGTAGAATCTGACGAACCTGACCGTAAATTTTTATTAGATTATTATTTTAACTCAATGAAAATTTAATAAATAATTGATAATTTCGCTCCGTATCAAAAATAACTTCATATTCTATGCCATATTTTAAAAAAAATCAATAATTTTGTTCTATTATGATAAAAAAAATTAAATTTGAGGTTAAACTGGATCACAAAATATAATAACTATTTGAGTTAAATTGAGTTTATCCCACATTGTGATACAAGAATGGCAAGTACTCATGAAATTGTCAGGAAAGTCCAGCGGGCTCTGTCTGCAGAAGACTGGAAAATCATCGAGAGTGGTCTGTCCAGGATTCTCCAGTTACAGGGAAGAAGGGCACAAAAAGTTCTCGTAACGGAAATTAACAACCTGATCACCGATACTGCATTAAAAAATAATAAACCCGAGCTGTTATTTGCCCTGCCGGACCTGCCGGGCTTTGATATTGACGACCTTTTCTCCCGGATAGTCCAGCAGTTCATCACAACAAAGGATGAAAAATGGCTGAAATCGGTTTTTGCATTGTCTGATAAACTCGGTAAAAAAAGTTATCAGTCACGGATTTTTGCACTGATGGCACAAACCCTCATCGATGCCGGGGTTTCAGAGGGAAATGCAGGATTTATTGACACGGGTATGATCATGCTTGAACGGATCAGTTTCCGGAAGTACCGTTCCGATGTCATGATCGAAATCATCCCCCTCCTGATCAAATGGGCCATTGCATCAAAGGATGAAAAACTCCTCCGTCGTTCTCACCATATTACCGAAGAGATCAGCGATATTTCAAAACGAGCGGTTCTCCACGCAGAGCTTGCAAATGCAATGGCGACCATAGCCATCCTTGAAAAAAATCGCCAGCTGTTCCTGGAGAGTATCCGCGACGCTACGAAAATTCACCAGAAGATCCGGAGACAGTCATGCATTTCATCCATTATTGAAAAAGGTGTAAAATCTGTATTCGGAAAAGAGATCCTGGATATTCCTCATTTCATCGGGAATTTCAATGACCTGCCAGAGGAGATGCGACTCGAGATAGTCAGTGCCCTTACAGAACAGGTGCTGGAAAGGGTTAAGGACAAACAGCAGATTATTACCATTCTTCAGACTCTGTGCGAACGGATGCCTTTTGTCACGGGCACTCTTGTTATCGATCTCCTGAAGAAAGCAGAAATATCAGGGGATTTGTGGTACCTTTCCGCAGCAATCACCATCCACCGGATCTTCCTGGATACGGACGTATACCCGATCAGGGAACTGGTACGGGCAGGGGTTTCTGTTGCACGGCGTTCAAACAGTATGCCCGTACTATCAGATCTTATTCCCATCATCGACAAGAACAGCGATCCGGTCTTCCTGTCACGCATATACCTCCAGTTTTCCCAGATTATGCTTTCTTCAGGGGATTTTACCTCAGCCCTCAATATATTCAGAAAAATAAGTAACGAGACGGAGACCCTGCCCCAGTACGCAGATAACCTCACAGATCTCCTTAAAACTGCGGTATTAAAGGACAGCGTCCCCCTGGTCAAAGATATGGTCCTCAACCGCCTGAATCAGGATACCCTGCACCATTCACTTTCCAGGGCTGTTATCGAACTGTGTACGGATAACCCGTTTGAGGATATCATATCCCATGCAGAATCCTTAAGCGGACTCATCCATTTATATCCACAGCAGAATACCCTGCTCCTGGAGAGTATTACTATTCTTGTTGACCGGGGATTTCTCACCTTGCACAACCCCAATGTTTTGATCAAAATGGCAGAATCCATTCAGGACCAGCCCCTCAGGGAGCGGGCAATCGCCTATATCGTTATCCAGATTGCAAAAATCGGGGTGCAGATCAAGAACCGTGATTATCTCCAGAGAGCCGTGGGTCTCACCTGCCAGATTGCGGGTCAGGAAACGCGTTCTGCAACACTCAGCAGTATTATCGATGAGGCATCTATTCTTGCCGCACGGCAGGGGGATCTCGACCTCCTTTTACGGATGAGAGTCTGGAGCAGCGAACTTCTTGAGGACAGCCTTGCGGCAAATGCAATGGCAAATATCATTGACGGGGTGATTCAGTACGCTGTCAGCAGACGATCACCCGCAGTGCTTGAAGAGGCTTTCAGGATAGCCCTTGACATCAGCGATCCTGTCTTGAAAACCCAGCAGTTTGAAAAGATTGCCGAGTGCTTTGTAAAAATCGGGTGTATTCTGTTAAATGAGCCGGAATCGCGGCCAGACGCCGAGGATTTCGCTGCAGAAATATACCCGTTCGAACGCAGTCTGTCAATAATAAAAGAGAATATCAAAACACCATGGATATCGCTGAAGATTGCCGGGATGATTGATATCCTCATCTCGTATTCACGCGTCAGCGATAACCCGGATTATACTATCCCGCTGGCAATGTTCGCCGTGGAGATCGAAAATCCCTTCGAAAGAGATGCCATGATGTCCCGGATTATTTCGAACCTGCACGAGAACATCACGTATCCGGATTCGACTGATCCCTACGAAATTATGGCATATCTCCTCCAGAGAGACCGCCACTCTGCATCAAATCCGCTGATGATCAGCCTGATTTTCCGGCTCCTCCAGTTGATCAATAATCCTTTTATCAGGCTTTCCGGGTTATGCAGCCTTGCGGAATCAGCCATCAAACTGTCCGAATTGGAACGTGCACGGACTATTCTGGATGATGTCTGCGGTGAACTCAAAAAAATTCCGGCAGAATACCAGAAAGTACTGATCCTTTCTAACCTCACTATCCTGTATTGCAGTATCGACCCGGACCGTGCAAAAAAATGTCTCGACCGGGCGATTCAGCAGTCAGAATCCATTGAACCTGATGAAAATTCCAGTACCCGCAAAAGGGTGATTTCTGCCATCGTCAGAATGAACGAGGTCACACCAGATCCCGGACTGGTCAGTCGTTCACTACAGGTAGCATCGAACATCGCCGACCCTGTCGAATATATAGAATCGCTGAATGCGATATACAGCATGATCAGGACTGACAGGGATCGAAGCAACAAAATCGTCAGCTGCATGTCCGAAGCGGTTGACAGGATCTCTTCACCGTATGAAAAGGCTTCAGCGCTCCTTGATATCATCCCCCTCGCAATGCAGAGCAGCGATGATAAAACCCCGGTAATTTTGCTGAAGAAAGCCGAATCATTAACCAGAAAGATAAACATTCCCCAGATTGCCGATACCATCCGCGATAATATTGCCCGGATGTTCGTTGCACTGTATCATAAGCATGACAAGGCGATGTATCTCGAGTCTGCAGTTGAGGTCACCAAGGCAATTGATAATGTCGAGATACGGCATCGCCGCCTAATCCAGATGGGGTATAAGGATACCTCTGAAATACCCTCACACTATGAGAAAATCAGGGCCCTCTTTGAAAAAGTAATGGAAAATGGAGCTCATCCAAATCAGATCGCTTCGCTTGAAAAAATGGTCCGTTCGGTGTCGGATCGGGGAAAAGAGGCAATCATATTCTGTGATCTTGCAGTACTTGCACGGAAGGCGGGTAAAGAAAAAGTAGCCAACCGGATGCTACAGAATGCCATAAAGGAGGCAGGGATAATCCGCCCGCTTTCCCACCGGGCTTTCGTAATGTGCGATATTGCCATGAAGACCCATAATTCCGGCAGTGAGAAGGCGTCCCAGGAGGTGCTTGATTGTGCAATTGACGCTGCAACGAACATCCGGCAATCGTCGCTTCGTGATGAGGTATTTGAGGAACTTGGACTTGCAATAAAACTTATGCAGGGGATGTACCGGTGAAGTCCATCGAGATCCTTATCAGCGGGAAGGTCCAGCGGGTTGGATACCGGGCATGTGTCCGGAGGATCGCAACGGATTTACACGTAACCGGCACGGTTGTAAATCTTCCCGATGGGAGAGTTCGTATACACGCATCAGCAGAACCCATGATTCTGGAAAAATTCGTTTCAATGATTTATAGCTGCCCCAGAGCAGTGATCCGGGATATAAAAACTTCAGAAATTCCCGGCATGCACTTTACTGACTTTTCAATCATCAAGGGAGAAAGTCGGCTTAGTACCGAATTATAAATTCGCTGGTATTCATGATTGCATGATAGAGGGTATACACCAGCTCATCAATTTTCTTATTATCTATGGAAGAATGAAAATATCCGATCAACAGGTGTATGAGATCGTCAGAAAGCATGCACCTTCCGGGAATTTGTTCAAAGTCAGAGTTGCTCAGGGATTCTCTGGCAACCTGGTATACCACCCGGTCAATCATATCCGCCTTTAGCGGTTCTATCAGATCCTGCACGAGACTTCCTTTTCCCTCATACATCAGGCCGGAATCAGGATCAAGACGGGCTCCGATGAGAGAGACACAACAATTCCCGAACAACATCGCGTACCCGAAGGAGAGCATTGCATTGACGGGATCCGACTGGGGACGTGTTGTTCTCCTCCGGTACCCGAAATCCGGAGGGATGTTCCTTGACATGATTTCGTAATACATATCGGCTGTCAGGCGGTGCAACCGTCGTATTTCATCCAGTTTGATCAGGTACTGCAGTTCTTGTTCCGATGTATGAAGAAACTGTTGTTCGCCTTCATAAAACAAGGTGGAGTTCTGCATCTCCTGGACATGTTCAATGGCAAAGAGTCGGGATTTTATCGCTGCTTGGGCTATGGCAGTAGCATAGCGATGGTGGGGGACAGCCTCCTGGATCCTGTGGATCTCCGTATCACTCTTGTCGCCGAACGGGCGGATAATCCCGATTGGGGTACAGTCAGGTTCAAAAAATGAGATATATGCACCTTTTTTTACCAGATTTGTTATGGTTGAAGAGCTGATAGTGTGCCCACCGATGACAAGCAGGTTTTTGATCAAATCAAGCGGATATTCTTCGACAGAATTTTTTTTCTGGATGATTAGTTTTGTCTGGGTGGATTTTATGTGAGTGCCAAAACCGCTTACCGATAACCAGGGATATTCCGTCACTCATCTGCTCCAAAAATAATTTTTCAACTGATCAGATTACTACACCATTTTCCCTGATTAATTCATCGTTTTTACGCTATCAGACAATTCCGGGTTAAATTCACCCCTTTTTTGTTGATTGTCGTCAACCTGTTCCTTTTATTTCGGTGAATTTAAACAGTAACAAACGCCATATATTGTCTGTCATGCAATAGCATAACAGGGGCACGACATGTTCTGGGACAAGAAGGCAGAGACATTAAAACCGGACGAATTACGGGAACTCCAGCTGAAACGCCTGAAAAAAACACTGATGCAGGTACAAAACGTTGATTTTTACCGGAAACTTCTCTCTGGTGCCGGAGTGAAAGCATCCTCGGTCAGAACACTGGATGATATCCAAAAAATCCCGTTCACCAAAAAACAGGATCTCCGGAACGGATATCCATTTGGTTTTTTTGCAGTTCCCCTGAAAAAAATCGTTCGGATCCACACAACTTCAGGAACGACAGGGAAACCGACGGTCGTCGGCTATACACGGAAGGATCTCGATGCCTGGTCAGACCTCATTGCCAGAAATATGACCATGGTTGGTGTCGGTGAAAATGATGTCTTCCAGAACATGGTGAATTACGGCATGTTCACCGGAGGTCTGGGGTTTCATTACGGAGCAGAAAAAATCGGGATGACCGTAATCCCCAGCGCAACGGGAAATACAAAACGTCAGATCGAGATGATTAAGGATTTTGGTGTGACGACAATCCATTGTACTCCCAGTTATGCTATGCACCTTTCGGAAATCGCAGAAGAGATGAATATGTCACTTGAGAGTCTCAGGACCGGCATATTTGGTGCGGAACCATGGTCGGAAAGTGTTCGGCGGACACTCGAAAAACGACTCGGTGTGACCGCATATGATTCCTACGGGTTAAGTGAACTTTTCGGTCCCGGTGTGGCATTCGAATGCCCTGAGCGTGACGGGCTCCATATCTGGCATGATTGTTTTTATGTTGAGATTATTGATCCGAAAACAGGAGAACGGGTCTCTGATGGGGAACGGGGTGAACTTGTCGTAACCCCGCTGGTCAAGGAGGCGATGCCGTTACTCAGGTACCGCACCGGGGATATTACCTTCCTGATTGAGGATGGCTGCCTGTGCAGACGAGGGCAGAAAATCGCCAGGATTACCGGAAGGAGCGATGATATGCTGGTAATTCGCGGGATCAATGTGTTCCCGTCGCAGATTGAACATGTGCTTCTTAAAATTCCCGAGGTTGGCAATCAGTTTATGGTATATATTGACAGAATTAATCATCTGGATGAGATGACTGTCGAAGTTGAGATCAACCGGGAGTTTTTCAGCGGCGAACTTGCCGATCTTGCGAAACTCCAGAAAAAAGTGGTAAAAGAGCTCCATGATGCACTCGAACTCAGGACGACAGTAAAACTCGTGGAACCTGGTTCTCTGCCCAGGTTCGAAGGAAAGGCAAAGAGAGTGATTGACAGGAGAGAGGCGGAATAATGAGAAGCTGGGACCCGAGAATCGAGGAGATGCCAAAAGAAGATCTCCGGAAAATGCAGTATAAACTGTTGAAAAGTCTTGTCTACAGGCTTTACAGTTTTTCTCCATTTTACCATGAAAGGATGAAAGAACAGAATGTCCACCCTGATGATATCAGGGAACTTTCCGATGTGAACAAACTCCCGTTCATGTTCAAGCGTGACCTGAGGGACAATTATCCTGATAAGATTTTTACCTCAACCCAGGAGGAACTGGTCCGTTATCATGTGTCGTCCGGGACAACCGGGAAACCGACGGTCGTCGGGTACACGCAGAATGACCTGGACTCCTGGACAACATCGCTTGCACGTGCCCTGACCTCCCTTGGGCTTGGCAGGGGGGATGTGATCCAGGTAAGTTACGGATACGGTCTCTTTACCGGCGGACTTGGGTTGCATTACGGAGCGGAGCGGATTGGTGCTACAGTGCTCCCGACCAGCGTCGGCAATACCGAGCGCCAGATTGAACTGATGCAGGATCTCGGCGCAACTGCTATTGCCTGCACGCCCTCGTACCTCCTCCATATCGGGGAGGTTGCGGAGAAAATGGGCGTTGATATCAGAAAAGATACAAAACTGCGCACGGGTGTGCTGGGAGCTGAACCCTGGACGGACCGGATGCGTACCCGCATCGAAGACTGGCTGGGCATAAAAGCGTATGATATCTACGGGACAAGTGAACTTTCCGGGCCGATGTTTACCGAATGCACTGAACAGAAAGGGTTTCACATCTGGTCAGACCTCGCACTCGTTGAAATTATTGACCCCGGCACCGGAGAATCTCTCGAATCCGGTGAAAAAGGTGAACTCACCATCACCATGCTCCAGAAGGAAGCCCTCCCGATGATCCGGTACCGGATTGGGGATATCACCATAATGGATGATGAGGTCTGTGCCTGCGGCAGGACCCATCCGCGAATCCAGAGAATTCAGGGCAGGGTTGATGACATGCTGATTATCCGGGGTATCAATGTATTTCCCTCGCAGGTCGAGTATGCCCTGATGGGTATTCCGGAGGTAGGCCAGCATTTCCAGATTGTGGTCGAACGGAAAGGAGCTCTCGATGATATGCTTGTCCGGGTCGAGTTGAGCAAGGGATCATTCAGTGATAAAATCACTGATATTATGAAGGTACGGCAGAAAGTTGAGCACCGGCTCAGGAATTCACTGAACGTGAATGTCAATGTCGAACTCGTTGAGCCAGGCTCATTGCCGAGATTTGAAGGAAAAGCGAAAAGAGTTATCGACAAGAGGTCGTTGTAAATGGACACACAAAAATACGTAATCAGGCAGATTTCGATATTTTCTGAGAACCGCCCGGGAAGGCTTGCGGCAATTGCACATGCCCTGGGTGAAGAGAAGATCAATATTCTTGCCTTTAGTATTGCAGAAGCAAACGGATTTGGCGTGGTCAGGGCACTGGTGGACCACCCGGAAAAAGCGCACGATAAACTGCTGTCCCTTGGATTCAATGTCGCTTTTACCGATGTGATTGCTGTAAAGATGAAAGACCAGCCGGGCGGTCTCTATGAAGTTGCAAAGATCCTGGGGGATGCAGGGGTCAATATCGAATATTCCTATGCATACTCCGGAAAAGAAGGTGCAGTGCTCATTCTCCGTGTGGATATGGTTGAAGAGGCGATACAGAAGATCAAAACCTCAGGTGCAACGCTTCTCGAACGCTCGGTATTCCACTAATCCTGATTTATTTCTTTTCCCATTTTATCAGTTCAGTCACTCTGGAGAGCGTGCTCCCCCTGCGGATCTCTTCACGGATCCTCTCTTCATTTTTCTTGATTTCCAGAGCCCTGCGTGCAATCTCGTATGCACGTTCCGCAGGAATGACCACCACGCCACTTTCATCTCCGGTAATCCAGTCACCCGGACGAACGGACTGCCCACAACACTGGATTTCGGCGTTTATCTCTCCAAACCCCTTGGGTTCACCAGCGTTCGGCACGATGGTCCTGGCAAAAAGCGGGAACTTCATTTCCCTGATATCATCAACATCACGAACGGCACCATCAATGACTACACCGGCGATTCCTTTTTTAACACAGCTCAGCGTGGCAAGCTCTCCCCAGGGGGCGATGTGGGTAACCCCGTCGTTATTGATGACAATTACTTCATCGGTCCCCGCAACATCAATGGCCTCCACGGGTTTTGCCCAGTCCCCGCCAAATGTCTGGACCGTAACTGCCCTGCCAACCATTTTGACCCTGCCGCAGATCGAGACAATGCCTGACATCGCCCCTTTCCGGTGCATCGCATCCGACACATTCGGTGCTGAAACCTGGAGAAGAATGGCCCGTATTTCTTCATCGGGTGATTTTTTTTCAACTGGCTTAATCGATGGATTATCCAGTTCTGAACGTATTTTTTTTGTGGACCCGGTGACATCTGCAGAACGGGTTATCCAGCCGCCCACGATTACGATATCCGCACCGCACCGGACTGCCTCTCCGGCACCCGCTGCATCGATCCCACCCGCAACTGCAATAGGAATATGTACCATGCCTGCCAGAGATGCAAGAAGTTCAAGAGAAGTTTTACCACTCATCTGCTGGTCGATACCTGTATGGGCACAGATGATGTCAACACCCATCGCCTCGAGTTCACCGG
Source organism: Methanoregula sp. UBA471 (assembly GCA_002495065.1). Lineage (GTDB taxonomy): Archaea > Halobacteriota > Methanomicrobia > Methanomicrobiales > Methanospirillaceae > Methanoregula. The sequence continues at coordinate 88,183 of DADT01000028.1, forward strand.
CACGGCTTATCGGATCCCTTGCATTGATCAGGTCGGCCATTATCCGTATCCCATATAACCGTGAAGCCCTCACGGCTTCTGCAACGACCGAGTCATCAGCATCTGCAAGGATGCAGACAATATCTGCTCCTGCCTTTGCTGCCATCTCAACTTCCATGGTCCCGGTATCGGCAACCTTCATATCCGCAACGATAATCGAATCCGGAAAATAATCCCTCATCGACCGGACAGCCTGCATCCCCTCACTCTTGATTAACGGTGTGCCTACCTCGATCCAGTCTGCACCGCCTTCACATGACTCCCGTGCGATCTGCAAAGCTCTTTTCAGTTCAAGAATATCGAGTGCAACCTGCAGAACCACGTTCTTCATGAGTACTGATGTGACTGGCCTGATGCTTAATTATTACGAGATATCGGTCTTCAGATTTGTACCGGAAAGTATTGGTAAGACCGGTAAGATCCATCAGTGCTCCCCAAAAAAAATGCTCACACGGTCACGAAAAGCAAAAAGTGAGGAGCCCTGGCAATTATTAACATTATTCGTTTTTAAATTCATCATAAAAAACAATTTTTTTCGTCTCTTTTTTTCCGGTCATGGATATTTCGGCAGGCCAACCGGCAGCTACCAGAGAAACTAAGGTGTAATTTTCAGGGACAGCGAGAAGATTTCTGACTGCTTCTGCATATGTCTTCTTTTCCCCGGCTACCCAGCAGGAAGTAATTCCGTACGCCTGGAGGGCAATAATGAGATTTTCCGTGGCTGCGCAACAATCCTCAAGATAATATTTTTCTTTTTTCTCACCAAAGACCGCAAAGCAGACAGGGCACGTGGCAATAAATTTTCCATCGTCCGTCGCTTCGGCAATTTTTGAGAGTGTGTTTTTATTTTTGATAACCCCGAACATCCAAGGCTGGATGTTCCTGGCCGTTGGCGCACGGGCCGCACATTCCAATGCATCCCGTATCGCCAGATCATCGACAGTATCAGATTTGAATTTCCGTACACTGTGCCGGGATTTTATTACGGTAGTTACAACGTTCATACACGGAATAGGAAATATAGGTAATAAAAGGTTGTGAAGGCGCTGAAACAGGAAAACAATGTGCCATTCAATGGTTCGCATGAACCGAAAAAGGTTGGATTATCGGCTTTGAGAAACGGGCATGAACGGAAGTTCGCACCCAAACCATGAAAACGAACACGATGCCTGCGGCCACAGGCACACAGAATGGAAATTTGAATACCCTCGCGGGGTGAAACGTTAAGTCACCTATTTCCATGTTAAATCATTAAACCCTGTAATTTTATGAGGGTTCCCCGCCTCAGGGCCTCTCCGAGGCACGGGGGGCAGTGCGGTGTTTACAAATAAGCTTACGGGCACTGATCCGCCGCGGGGGCGCCCCGTCGGGGGCGGCGGGGTTCATCGCAAATAATTATGAGGAATAAATATTCCATGACTCATATCGGTTTAATTTACTTTACATGGGAAATCCTATGATTTCAACAAATTGTAAAGCACCTGTTTACGGAGGGGACAGTGCCTGTCCCCCCGAACTGCCCCTGCGCTTTGCGATTGTGTCGTATTACCTTCTACGGAGTTATCACTCACGGTGCCACAGCGGCGGGGGCCGATGCATAACATACCGTTGCCCCCCAAGAGCGTTAATAAAAATGTTTTGAGGAGTTCTACTGAGCCGGATTATTCTTTTCTTATGGAGAGGACGAGACCAGCAATTATCGCGGCACCGGCCAGAATGCCTTCAAAACCCGGAGTTTGTGTCTGAGTAGGGGAAGGCGTCGGGACCTGAGTGATTGTCGTGGGGGGTACCGATGTTGTGGGAGTCGTTGTTACCGGCGTGGTTTGTGAGACGGTTGTGGGTTGTGTTGTCGGGGATGGGGTCGCGGTGGTGGGAGTTGCTGTCGGCGTTCTTGTGCGATAAAGAGGGTTCAGATCCTGATTCTGCAGACTGATGTCACGCGTTGTGGTTTTTCCAACCTCACCATACCGGTCATTCATGAAATTTACATTGCATTCGGCCCATATGGTGTAGTTTCCTATTGGATAGGTATCAATCCTGCCCGTATCCCAGATCGGGGCGGTAAAATACGGAGATGAGGTAACGGGAATGTCAGCCGTCGATGTACTCATCCCTGCACTGTTGATGAGGGAGGTATATACTGCCCCGCTTGGTGACTCAACTTTAATGGTGACAGGAGTTGATGTTACGCCTGGTCTCTGGGCAATCGAGATCAGGTTTGTCTCAATCCTGAAACGGATGGAATCGCCGGTTGGTACCCATTTGTCGGTTACATCAACGTCGACGGTCGTGTCTTCAATTTTGAGAACAAGACGGGGGTCTACAACGGTGAATGCCGTTCCACTCACATTTCCCAGAGTGCTGAGACGGTACCATGGACCCGTGTGGGATACAAATTCGGTAGGGGAGACATAGAAATTTGCAGGATCCGGGACCGCAACAGTATAATCGGGAGAACTTGTAGCTACCGGGGCTCCGGATGCCCACCAGCCTATTCGGGTATCCCCCCCCATTGCTGCGGTAACATCCAGCCCGTCTTCACCAATGAATACCGTAGCACCCTGAGTGATTGTGTTAATGGCTGCTGCTACAGGTCCGACGAGAAGAAATGACGCAAGTACCAGTATGACTATACCGGATTTTACGATTCGGTTCATCATAAACAACGTATATCCTGTGTCAAGTATATAAGATTATATAAAGGGATACAACCGCCGGCAGATTCTGGAAAATTCCAGGAAAAAGAAAGGGTGTTTTCAGGGTTTATTCATAAACATATCATGGAGCTGTTTACACTATACACCGCAATCAAGAGACACCCGGTCAAAATTTTCAAATACACGTTTTCCTTCAAACGTGTGACTGACCTCAGGATGCCACTGGAGCCCATAGATGTGTTTTTCCGGAAGAGCTATCGCTTCTGCACTGCATATGTCTGAAAATGCAAGACAGGTGAACCCCTCAGGGATTCTCAAAACTTCATCGGCATGGGAAGACCAGACACTGATCTTTTCCGGATACCCTGACAGGATATCATCGTGTTCGCAGATCTCCACCTCGACAGGTCCGTATCCGCCCCGGGGTCCCTGGTGAACAATACCGCCGAATTTTGCAGCGATGATATGAAGTCCGAGACAAATTCCGAGAACAGGCAGTCCAAGATCAAGATACTGGCTGCAGTTCCCCCCGCGTTCTATCGAAGGTCCGCCTCCCAGGATGATCCCCCTGCAATCTTCTGACACCTGGTGCGGGGGTGTCGTGTTGGAGATCATCGAGGCGTCAATTTCAAGGTCCCTGAGTGCCCGGAGAATAAGGTGATTGAACTGCCCGAAATTATTCACCACGTAGATTGGACGCATTGCTCTGATATTTGATCTGAAATCCTATAATACTGTTCAACTGTAGGCACGAACGGCAGCGAGAATGGTTTTCCTGATCTCGTCCGCAGTGTGCCCGAGAAGATAAGCAAGAAACATCGCCCCTCCGGCACCCATTCCTTCCTTTACTTCACCAATGCAATAGCGTGCAAGTCCTGCATGACCTATATCTCCAAAGCCCGGGTCCACAAAGAAAATATCCAGGCCAATCTGTTCTGCGATATGACGGACATTGGCCGATGGATCGTCCCTTACATATGATGTTGTGACCACATACGGCAGGGACCTTCTTTCCTCTTTTATCACCGCACTTACTGCGAGCATCTGGGTGCCCCCGGCAAGGAATAGTGTCCCGGAATAGGTCTTTGCTATACCGAGAGCAACCGGCATCATCGGATCCCCGACGTACCGGATAATGTCGAGAGGTGATGTTATCTTATCTGCCCTAATCCTCTCAAGCGCCATCCTGCAGATTTCATTTTTGATGGTTACCGGATTGTTTACAAAACTGCTGCTCACTGAAGCCTCATATCCCAATGCCCGCAACACGCATAATGCGGTTGTGGTTCCACCGGGAACACATTCTCCGAGGATAAGGAGATCGCTGTTTTCCGAGAGAAATTTTCCAATGACTTCCCCCTTCCGGACGAGCTCTCCTGCATGGGGGACTGCGTTGCGAAACCTGGGGTCGTCCCCGATCGTGCCATAGACATCAAGACAGGGAACGGTTGGCTGGTGACGGAGACCTGCATTGATGAATAACGGCTGGATACCGCAGAGTCTCATCATTGCCCGTGTGATCGATGCCGGAGTCGGGCAACCGGTTGGCGTATCCGGTTTTACCGGCTGGCTGGTGATAGCACCCCAGGTAATCAGCTCCGCGTCAAGAACCGGCGTGAGCAGGGTTTTTTCCGGGGTCGCCCCTGCACCGGAAACACCCGGTACCGTGGACAGGAGGGTATTTCCCAGAATTCCGCAGAAAAGCGGGTTGCTGAAGGTAATATCCGGTATTTCCGAGAGGAACCCCATGGTAATCTCCGGATATATTTTCGTTTTAACCAGTTTGAAGATATCGGTTACCTGAAAAAATTCCACAATGATATAATAGTCCTTTGACCAGAACACCTAGTTGCATGTTTGAAATTGAACAACGGCTGCTTGAAAAAGGTATCACGCTCGATGATATTGTTTCTGCAGCCATGGGGTTGTATGTATCTCATGGGATGCCGGAAGACCAGGCAGCAGGGGAAATCAGGAAAAAAATAAAAAAATATCTTGGCGATCCCAATGTATCCTCGTTGCTCCTCGGGGCGATATTGCTTGAAGATGAGCTTTTCCATAAACGGGAAAATTCCGAAATTGCCGATGACCCGGTCTTTCTGCTGAGCGATGAAATCATTGGTATGGCGATCGCAGAGTGTATCGGGGGGACTTATGCCCGGTTTGAGTTCACCCGTTACGATCAGAAAAAGCCCGGGATCTTATCAAAACTCGGGCCGTTTCTTGATGACGCGGTAGCAGGACTGATCGCCGGATGTACCTCCCGGCTCTATAGCGAATGTGTATGAAAGCTCTCATCTCCCTGCTCCAGTTTACCACAATACTTCCCTTCGGCAGACAGCAGGATCTCGCAGATTTTGCCCGGCATTCATACCTCTACCCGTGTGCCGGTTACATCATTGGCGGGCTGGTTGCACTGCCGGTTTTTTTTATCGCAGACCGGACTCTTGCATCCGCTGTCGCAGTAGCACTTTTTCTCCTGATTACGGGAGCCCACCATTTTGACGGCCTCCTGGATCTCGGTGATGGTCTGATGGCTCACGGGGATCGTGAGAAAAGAATCCGGGCGCTTACCGATCGCAATGTCGGAGCGGGGGGTATCGCCGCCGGAATTTCAGTCACGCTGCTGTTGCTTGCAGGCCTGATGGCATCACCGGCTATTATCTACGCCATAATTATCGGGGATGTCTGCGCCAAATTCTCCATGGCATTTCTCACCGCATATGGAACGCCATTCAGGGAGGGGATACACAGCTATCTTCACCAGTACTCCCGGCCAGCCTTCCCGTTCATTGCCGGTCTGTTCTGTATACCGCTTGTACTACTTCCGGTATCACCATTCAAGCTAGCCGGAGCTGCCGGTGTTATGATTGCGTGTCCGCTCATTCTCTGGCTTGTCTCCCGAAGATTATTCGGGGGGGTGAATGGCGATGTGGTCGGGGCATCAAACGAGATTACCCGGGCATGTGTCATAGTCGCCCTTGCACTCATCTGACAACCTGTCACAACATCATCTTTAATAAACAAATTCTTCTCATTACTGTTTGATGCGCACGACTTTTGGCGTCCACATGAAGGGCGGAGTGATAACTGAGAGGGATCCGGACTTCTGTACAGTCCGTATAAGGGCAGCTGCCGGCATCATGTCAGTTGAACAGATACGGGGGATTGCCGCGATAGCAAAAAAATACGGGTCAGGGATTATTCACTGCACTACACGACAGACAATTGAAATTCCCCATGTCGATCCGAAGTCGCTGAAAAAAATTGAAAAATTACTGGAGAAAAACGGCACACCGATTGGTTCAGAACGAGATGAAGTTGTCAATATTATTGCATGTCCCGGTGTTTCACGGTGCAAATTTGCCAATATCGATACCATTCACCTCGCAAAAAAGATCGATGATAAATTGTTCGGTAAGGAAATGCCGGTCAAGATGCGGATAGCCATATCAGGATGTCCTAATGCCTGTACGAGTCCCATGCTCAATGAGATCGGGATTATCGGGCGGATCCGCCCCTTGCGGACTCCCGGGCTCTGTACCGGGTGCGGGACCTGTGTCGAATACTGCAAGGAACGAGCTATTGTCGTAAAACGTGGGATTTCTGTTCTTGATCCGGCCAAGTGTGTCCAGTGCGGGGTATGCGTCCGGTCCTGTCCGTTCGATCTCCTTAAAGCTGACGATCGCCACTACCTGATCCTTGTCGGTGGCAGGAGGGGAAGACACCCCCGGATAGGCAGAGAATTGATGGAAGTGGAAAATGAAGAACTTGTTATCCACGTAATCGAAAAAATCGTCAACTGGGTCTATCGCCGCGCATGGAGCGGGAGATTACTGTCTGAACAGCTTGATGATCTCCAGTTTGAAAAATTCCGAAAGGATATTTTACAGGAGATCACGGAAAAAACGGGAAAGACAGACCCGGCGGCAGTTTAGATTCATTTTTTCTGCGATACACCAATCGTATATCCAGAGGTTCAAGTTTTCATCTCTGGTGCAGCCGATATCCCAGGATTTTTATACACCAGTTGCCGGGAAGGCTCAAAAAGACTATTCCCATGAGTTCATTGTCTGTCATGGTACTGCCATCCTATTCGTGCAATCGTACTGTATAAAATCCGGGAAATCTTTTCTGGATTCTTTTCAATCCTGAAAAAAGGGGATACTTCGGTATAGCGTGGGACTTCGGATAGATTCCGTTCCTGAGTGGGATTTAGGGCATTGTGCAATGGACAAAGTATCGCAATCAAAATCGTAACAAGGTGGTTATCATTTCCGAACGGAAAAAAAGACAGCAAATTTTTTTTTACGAGCCAGGAATGAGATAAAAAATTATCGCCGGAGAAATCCCTGGTTTTCACTGTCTTCGCATTCCACGGATAACCCGTCCCTGATAAGAGTATTAAACATCATTGCGGCGTTCATGAGAGTGTCGTCCCCGGCTGAGCCCCGCTTGAGATCGGAAAGAGCCTGGGTCTGAGGGGAGGGAACGAGCCGTTTTCCAACCCAAACTCCCTTGCAACGCCGGCAATACGCACAATGACTGTAGACTGATATTTCACCGTCGGCACACGTAACGGTCACCCGGCTCTTTTTTTCATCGCGATGAAAGGGTAATGTCTTCATAATGAAAAGATATTCGGGCATCGGATATGATAGTGTCGATGCAGAATTTCCATCGTAAAAACCGGATTTGTGAATCGAAATAATTTATATAGATGGGTCTCATATATGTAATACTCGCATAAACTGACTGTAAGCGGACAGTCCCACAACATTTGGAGGAACAAAATGGCATCTGAAAAGCCCCATATGAATCTGGCCGTTATCGGACACATCGACCATGGTAAGTCTACTACCGTGGGAAGAATGATGTTTGAGACCGGTGCAGTACCTGCACACATCATTGAAGGTTACCGGAAGGAGGCTG
>DADT01000028.1:95887-120603 GCA_002495065.1 Methanoregula sp. UBA471
TCGCAGGCTGATGCTGCAATTCTTGTTGTAGCAGCACCGGATGGCGTAATGGAGCAGACAAAGGAACATGTATTCCTCGCCCGAACCCTCGGGATTTCCCAGATTATTATTGCCATCAATAAGATGGATGCAGTAAAATTTGATGAGAAACGTTTTAATGAAGTCAAGAAAGACCTTTCAGATCTCATTAAAATGGTCGGTTACAAACCCGAAGAGACTCTTTTCATACCAATTAGCGCACTTGGTGGCCAGAACATCAAGGTAAACAGCCCGGAAACCCCATGGTACAAGGGTCTTCCTCTCATTACTGCTCTTGACACCTTCAAGTCACCCGACAAACCAACCGACAAGCCACTCCGCCTGCCGATCCAGGATGTATACAGCATCAGCGGTATCGGCACTGTGCCGGTAGGCCGTGTTGAAACCGGGATCATGAAGAAGGGGATGAAGGTATCCTTCATGCCTGCCAACAAGGATGGAGAAATCAAATCCATCGAGATGCACCACGAAGAGATCCCNNATCGGAAAAGGAGATATCCGCCGTGGCGATGTCTGTGGCCCCGCAGAAGCACCCCCCACTGTTGCAGATGAATTTACTGCCCAGATCGTTGTGCTCCAGCACCCGAGCGCCCTTACCGTAGGATATACACCGGTTTTCCACTGCCACACTACCCAGACAGCGTGTACATTCGTGGAACTCAAAAAGAAACTTGACCCGCGTTCAGGGCAGACAAAAGAGGAAAACCCGACGTTCCTCAAGACCGGGGATGCCGCAATTGTTGTAATCAAGCCGACAAAACCCATGGTTATCGAAACCGTAAAGGAACTCCCGCAGCTCGGAAGGTTTGCCGTCCGTGATATGGGTTCAACGATTGCTGCCGGAATGTGTATCGCTATCCAGGCAAAACAAATGAGATAATTTTTTTGTGGTGTTGATCATGCAGAAAGCCAGAATTCGCCTGACAGGAACCGATTTTGATAAAGTAGAGATGGTCTGTGACAGAATCCGCGAGATTGCAGAACGCACAGGTGTAAATCTGGCCGGTCCGATACCGCTTCCGACCAAACGACTGGTTGTCCCGATCCGCAAAAGCCCGGATGGAGAAGGAACAGCCACATGGGACCGCTGGCAGATGCGTGTCCACAAACGCCTCATCGATATTGATGCGGATGAACGGGCACTCCGTCAGCTCATGCGCATCCAGGTGCCAAAAGATATCGGTATTGAAATTGTATTAGAGAGTTAAAGGTGCGGCGTGCAGCAGGCCGCTGGGTTTTCCCAGAAAATCAAACATTTTTTTACTTTTGAAAGAACGTTTTTTTTCATTCTTATTATTGCATTCCTGATTCGGTTCTGGCACCTGGATCTCAAGTTGCTTCACCATGACGAAGCGATTCATGCATGGTTTTCCTATGAACTGCTGACCAGAGGTGCATGGGCATATGACCCGAGTTATCATGGGCCGTTCCTTTATTTTGTGACCGCTGGTATGTTCTCTTTCCTGGGAGATTCGGATCTCGTCGCCCGGATACTTCCGGCACTCTTCGGGTTCCTGCTCATCCCCCTTGTATGGTGTATTCACCGGATCGGTTACATCGATAAAAAACAGACCCTGCTTGCCGCTCTTCTCCTTGCCCTTTCTCCGGATATGGTGTACTTCTCCCGTTTCCTGCGTCATGATATCTTCATGCTCTTTTTTACGTTCCTCCTCCTTGTCGCCATCCTGTATTATTTCGAATACGGCCAGACAAAATACGCGATCGTCGGTGCACTTGCGACAGCAGGTGCGCTTTCCTGCAAAGAAGAAATGCCCGTTATCCTTCTCATCTTTGCATCATTTTTTATCTTTGCGATATATCGTCGGAAATTCACGCTGCCTCGCGAATGGAAATATGATCTTATCCTCGGGGCATTCATCGTTATTGCCATCATGAGTGTCCTGTATTCGGCATTCGGTGCTCATATCGACACCCTGGTTGGCCAGAATTTTACAGCAAACACCACCGGCTGGTATAAAGCGATCGAGCACTGGACAGCGATGCATAACCAGCAGCGCCTTGGGGGGCCGCTGTACTTCTATATTCCCTTATATTTTTTGTACGAACTGCCGATATTTATTCTTGCAATAGTCGGAACACTCCAGATCTTTGGCAAAGGACTTAATCCGTCACTGTTTATTAGACGACTGAAAAACCGGATCAAATACAGCGGGTCGTCTCCTGTCCCCACCGCTGAACTTGCTGCAATCAGCCTGCAGCAGCTGAAAAGCCGGGATGTTATTTCTACAAAATCTGACGAGTTCTTCCGGTTCTGTGCCTACTGGATGATTACGGTCATGGCATTTTATGCAATTGTCGGGGAAAAAGTGCCATGGCTGATCATCCCCCAGCTCCTGCCAATGTGCATCGTAGCCGTCTATAAACTGAACTGGCAGAAAATGGTGTTTGCCCTCGTAGGATGTCTCTTCCTCGCAGTCATGACATGGCACGTGGCATTCGTTCCAGCGGATATTAACGAACCGATAGTCCAGGTACAGAATTCCGAAGATTTACGTGAAGTTATGCAGCTTATCGATGCATCCGACCATGTCGTAGTTGCGTCAAAAAATTACTGGCCCCTTCCCTGGTATTACCGGGGGGAGCGCTGGAATAAGATCAAATTTTATGGGGATATTGTCGAAGAACAGACACTTACCCAGGATAATCCCGGCGTCATCATCCTCCACGACGGAGCAAGCTACCCGTCTATCGAAGGATATGATAAGAAAACCTTCAAACTCGGATACTGGTTCTCATATTACGACAACGAGGACAGGATGATAGCGTATTACCTCCACAGGGACGGCAGGATGGGCAGTATCAATATTGATGTGTTTACTCCCCATGAATGGTCATGAAGATTCGTCATAAATTTTATCAATTTTTGAGGGATTAATGCTCTATCCAATGATTCAGCGGGAGTCCGGCTGATTCCACCCATATGAGGTTTGGGTATTCATCGCGTTTTGATCTCATTATTGTTAGAGTCTGAAGCATTTCATCACGAGGAGGGAAGGGTGGTCGAGGTGGGGGGAGTCAAGAGGGGAGACAGGCACTGTCCCTTCCTTGATTACTATCGATTTTTTCAGGTTCTATGAGAATTGATTTTTTTTTTCGTGATGGAGTTCCGGAATATGAATTCTCGTAAATAATTCGATAATACCATCCTATTCATAGAATGATACTATATGCTTCAAAATCTCACTATGATTTTTGTCATTGCCGGATCTGATACTGCAATAATTTTTCCCGAAATCGCTTATCCAAATCTGATTTTCCCATCGCAAGCGAGTAAGATACTGAAATTCTCTGACACCTGTATTTCATTATATGTCAGAAAACTTTTGGCCAGACCAGCCCCATGGCCGATCCTGTACATAGTAAAAAAGAAAGAAGAAAGTGTTCTGTACAATTCCTCATTATTCCTGAGGTTGTCGGTGAGGAACTCTCCCTGCCGGTACCGCCGCGTCCCAAACCACATCCCCTCCCGCTTTCGGTCTTCGTAACATTGCTATATTCGACCTCACCCGCTCCCGTCGGGCATCGTTGAGTAATTCCAGACCGGTTCCGCATTTTTCCGAATAATGACCTCTAAAATCCGGGGGGGCGGGGGAAATAAGGTACAACCGGGCTCGTAGCAGGCTCCGGTGTACGAGAATTCCCCTGGGATTTTTTTACGGTGAAAAACGCCCCTCTGACGATAACATCCGGCCTGGTCTTCGGTGAGAGCACCTATAAAAAACAAGATTTCTACAAAGTTAAAAAAAGAAAATAATGATTTCGGTGAATCAGCCGAGTTCATCCCATTGAGAGCGTTTCCGGTAGATAATGACACCCACGACAATCAGGACAACCGCGACGATACCCAGGATGATAAATAAACTTCCCCCAATATTCGGGATGGGCAGGGAAAATCCCGATGAGATCTGTTTCTGGCGTGCGAGTGCGTCTGTATAGGATTCATTTCCTTTTGAGTAGGCATCCTGCGCCTTTACACGTGCCTGTGGATACTTGCCATTGGCAATATCATCGTTTGCATTCGAGAGATAACTCACCGCGACTTCACGTTTGGCAACAATAGCTGGCAACTGGTTATCATTTGCCGTGCTGGAGTTGCCTTTAAACCAGCCGATGATGGCATCCACATTACTGATGGGAACCTGGGCAGCTGCAACTTCATTTTCCGCCCACGCCTTGTCGAGAGCGCTTTCCCCGGCTTCTATCGCAGCGGTGGATTCGTTGAGATCGGTCAGCGCCGCAGCATACTCATTCGAGGGGCGGGAACGGGCTGAGTCCAGTTCCTGCCTGGCTTCGTTGTATTTTACCTCGGCCGCAGATGTGTCGATTCCGAGTGCAGCCTTTTCATCGATATGCGTCCTGTAGACCTGAAGGTCGGCATCACGTGATGCAATCACTGAAGCAACTTCTCCGGTGTTGATGACAAGCGCCGTTTTTTCGACCTGGGTACTGGTCAGGGCTTTACCATTTGAATCGTATTCTGTGATCCTGATAACGGTTTTATTAGTTGTCTGGGTAACAATGGGGGCGACCCCTTCCAGAGTGACCCGGACAGATACCTCATCGTTTGTTTTGTAATTGAGCTCGAATCCGCTTATGGTAAGGGTTCGTCCTCCCATGACAGGACGCAGATTTTCAATACCATTCACGATTATGGTGTAGGTCCATCGTGGCTTTTCGAGATCGGAGAACAGCTGGAGCTCGCTATCGGAAGCAAATACACCGGAATTTTCGATCTTGAATGATACCGTTACCGGAGTCGACGGAGTCAGTGACCCTGAAGGATCAATCGATATCGATGATACAGAAAATGCAGACACGGTCTGAGTGCACACAATGAGTAATAGTATAAGAACAGTCCATTTCATTAATCCCTTCATGGTAAACCTCATTCGAATAATGGATCTATGCCCTCTTCAAACATAGTCGATTTTTTCTCCTTGGATTTTATAACATCTTCCTTTGTCTCTTTAGCAATGTCGAGAAGTTCCTTGATTCTTGGCGCATTTCCGACAGTCGCCAGCATGACTACCGCTGCAACATACTCGCTGTTGACCGGGTAATCACCACCCCGCACCTCGACCCCCGCAATGTTCTCTTCAACCCAGCTCTTTGCCTTTTCAACACCTTTACGATCCATTTCATCGGGAGGTCCTGCGAGCAGGACAAGGGCACGTTCTGCAGTGGAGTAGTCGCAGGGAAGAGTAAGCCTGCCCAGCATCGCCCTGCGTACGAGCGAAACGATTTTAGCAGTTTTATCCTCACCGAGCAGGACTTCTTCATTTGCCTCCCGTTTTTTACCAAACTTGTCCTTCAGGCCTCTCACGAGTCCCCGCTTTTTCTTTGTCTGCCTGCTCATCACTTCGCTGATCGCATATCCAACGGAAGTGATACCTCCACCCCTGAGCGTGTTGATGATTTCGCTTGAATCGACAACCATTTCGCCAACGCCCATTTTGCTTACCTCGCCGGCCCGGAAAAGCACGCCGAACCTTCGGACAACTTCATTATTCAGGCGCTGAAATGCACCTTTCACGCTTTCGCCTTCATTTTTCCAGGCACTGTTGTCAAAGATAAACGTGTTGTCACACTCATTTACCAGGGTCGTCAGGCTGCGGGCTGCATTATAGGAATACAACCGCCCTTCTTCCGGTGCGGGAATAATCCCCAGTGCGTAGACCGGCTCGCGGTAAATGCGTTTAAGATGCCGTGCAAGTACCGGCGATCCACCCGATCCGGTTCCTCCCCCGAGACCTGCAACGATGACGAAGGCATCAACGTCATGGGTCCCGCGGGTATCGATAGCACTGATAATGCTGTCAATTTCATCTGCCGTGACCCGTGCCCCGGTTACGTTGTCAGTACCGACCCCGTGGCCCTTGAGCATGGTCTGCCCGATGAGTATCCTGTCCTTCATCTCAATATTTTTTAAACCCATCAGGTCCGTTCGCGCTGTGTTGACGGCAATTCCCCTGAAACTGGTTGTTCCGAGCTTCCTGTCCTGCTCGATAAACATATCGACAATTTTGCCGCCCGCTTGACCAAAACCTATGAAAAATACGCGCATCTGGTGACACCATCCAATGGGCTCAAAGATATCTGCAATCTAATATTCTTTTAAGTGATTTGCTGGTATAACGGTTGATTTCGACAATACAAAAACTTTCTTATAGTTTCTCCGAGGGTATAAATCCAATTTACCGTAATTATCCGGAGCCTTTTTCATTTCGCCCCGAAAATACTATAGAATACTTACCATGAGGATCGGAATAATCGGGGGAGGGTTAACAGGACTCACTGCTGCCAGAAGGCTCACGCATGAGCATGAGGTCGATCTGTTCGAAAAAATGCCTTACCTCGGTGGTTGTCTTTCATCATATACTGTGAACGATTACTGGATTGAGAGGTACTACCACCATTGTTTCTCCCATGATAATCGCCTTTTTGCGCTTATAGATGAATTAGGTCTTTCTGACAGGCTTGAATGGAGAACGGGTACTACCGGGTATTTTGCTCATAACAGGATTTACCCCCTCAGCACTCCCCTGCAGATCCTCATGTATCCGGAATTATCTCTTATCGATAAAATAAAACTCGGGTTGCTCACCTTCAGGGCAAAAAAAACAGATCTTGCAACTCTTGATGATGTTCCGGCCTATCAGTATATCATAGAACATCTCGGCAAAAACGTGTATTCGTCTTTTTTCGAACCTCTCCTGAAGAGTAAGTTCGGGAATCGGAGAAAGGATGTCTCAGCAGCCTGGCTGTTCAGCCGTATTGCAATCCGCTCCGACCGTGGTATGTCCGGGGAACGCCTGGGATACATGAAGGGAGGATTTCACCAGATTATTGATGCACTCGAAAGGTCTGTTGAATCAAAAGGGGGAAAGATTCAGAAGCAAACCACGGTTTCTTCTGTTTCTTACCGGAACGGATCATGGGAGATAAACGGTACCCGCTACGATGCAATTGTTTCTACCATCCCTCCCCAGGAACTCGAACGCTTTGGCGGCCCGGTACTTTCGCCGGTTCCCTACCAGGGGGCCGCATGCATGACACTTGGTATTGATCGGGATGTGACCGGAGGCATTTACTGGCTGAACATGAAGGATCCTGCTCCCTACGGGGCGGTTGTTGCCCACACAAATTTTATTCCTCCTGACCGGTATGGCGAACATATCGTGTACCTTGCCTCGTACTTCTCCGGCAAGGTACCACCGAACCTCGATACACAGATGCTTACAGATTTCTGTAACCGTTTTTCCCTGGCAGAAGACGAGATCCACTGGCACAGGATGGCAATCGATCCCTGGGCAGGGCCGGTATATACTACAGGATATCGCTCGCTCATCCCCGCCTATGAACACCGGGGACTTTACATGGCAGGGATGTTCTCCCGGACAAATTATCCGGAGAGGAGCATGGAAGGGTCCATACGTGCGGGATCCGAAGTAGCTGAATGCATCGGGAGGCGTTCCGGTGACTGAGGTGACTGCGATCATACCTGTTTTCAATGACCGTTGTTCCCTGGAGACTGCCATCCCCCGATCTGTCGATACCCTTTCCCGGATTACAGAACAATTTGAACTGATTGTCGCAGAAGACGGCAGCACCGACGGCAGTGCCGGCCTTGTAAAAGAGTATGAACAGAAGGATCCGCGTATTCGTCTCCTTCACAGTGATGAACGCCTGGGGCGAGGTAAAGCCCTTAACCGTGCAATTGGTGAATCCGCCGGTTCGATTGTATGTTATTATGACGTTGACCTTGCAACAGATATGCACCATCTCCCCGAGCTGATATATGCTATCCGTGAAGGGGCAGATATTGCCACCGGATCACGGCTCGTTCCTGGCAGCGACATTGTTCGCACCGGGGGTCGTGAGATAGCAAGCCGCTCCTATAACTTTCTTGTCAGGTTATTTCTGGGAAGCAGGATCTACGATCACCAGTGCGGGTTCAAGGCGTTTAATAAAGAAAAGGTAATTCGCATACTTCCTGCCGTACGCTCAAATCACTGGTTCTGGGACACGGAACTCCTTGTCCGGGCACAGCGGAATGGACTCATCGTCCGGGAATTTCCCGTTCGCTGGAGAGCCGGAAAAGGCACAACGGTAAAAATAAACGATGTTTTTGAGATGGGATCGTCGATTCTGAGATTGTGGTGGCAGATCCATGTATCGAAAGATTAGTGCGATCGTCATACCGACCATCATTGCCTTTGGTATCATCGCTTATATGCTCATCAGGGTATGGGACGACCTGCTTGAAGCCCTCCTTCACGTGGTCCCAATATATCTTGCCATCGGTGTGGGAATCTGCCTGGCTGCATGGTGGCTCCGGGGCTGGAGATACCGCTTTATCCTGCACGGTCTCAGTTACCAGATCAGTCTCACTGTATCTACCGCCTGTATATTTGTCAGCCAGACCGCAAATCTCGTTGTTCCCGCACGTCTGGGTGACTTTGTACGGGTATTCATTCTCAGGCATGAATACAACACGACTTATTCTGAGGGAGTCTCCTCGATCGTCGTTGAACGTGTCTTCGATATCGTGACCGTGGCAATTCTCGGTGCAATCGCATTGATCTTTGTTCTCGATGTCCCGCCGGTATATTACACCATTGTCATCGTCCCCCTCATTGCCGGAGTGATCTTTTTTCTCATGTTATTCTTTCTCGGGAGGTTTTCTGCGGAAAATAAATATTTGCGGATCCTGCTTACCATGCTCCACGAGATAAAACGTGCTTCTCTCTCGATCCGATCGATTATCGTTCTCGGGTTTTCATCGATCATTATCTGGCTCCTCGATATTCTGGTTTGTGTATCAGTCATCATGATGTTTGGGCAGCAGATCCCGTTTGCTGTTGTCGTTCTCGCCGTCGTCGTTGGTAACCTGGTAAAAGCGGTGCCCATTACTCCCGGAGGAATCGGGACCTACGAGATTTCCCTCGCAATCATCTTCGGGCTTGTGGGGGTGCCCCCGGCGATCTCAACCCTCATTGCGGTAATCGATCACCTCATCAAGAACCTCGTTACCCTGGCAGGAGGTATAGTCTCCATTTACTTCTTCGGAGACTGGGTAATCCCGAGTATCAAATCTGCACTGGATGCAAAACTTGGCGGGGGAAAAGGGTCTGACCGTTGAACTGCAGGTTTTTTCTGTCATAAGCTGGCTCATCGTACTCTCGCTGTTGCAGATTTCGTTATACCCGTCGTTAAAAAAGACGTTTGGCAGCTATGCATTCCCGGTCGCATTTCCGGCTTCACTCCTGGCATTCACGCTCTTTTCATGGTACTGCGGACTGGTGCACGTTCCCGTCCATCTCGCCCTGCTCCCCTTTATTGCACTGCTCGCGTACCACCTGTTCTTCCATCACTATTCCCTGGATGAGCTGAAAGCTGAATGGCGCTGGGAAACCCTCTTCATGATCTGTTTTTTTCTCATGCTGGATGTGCGGTTTGTCAACCCCACCATATCCTATGCAGAAAAATTCATGGATCATGCATTCCTTGCGTCAGTCATGAGAAATCCGGTGGTTCCACCACTGGATCCGTGGTTTACCGGAGGATTCCTGAACGTTTACTATTACCTCGGGTACTGGATGTTCGGGTGCCTTGGAATCGTTACCGGGGTACCATCGAACATTGTATTTAATCTCGCACTCCCGACAATTTTTGGATTGGCTGCTCTCGCGATGTATGCCATAGGGACACTCGCACTCGATCGATGCCGATGGCTCCCCCTGCTCGTGTTATTCATTCCGAACCCCTCATTTTTTTTCCAGATTATCCAGGGGAAAGCATGGAGCTCTGTTTTCTGGGATAGTACGAGGACTATTGCGAACACCATCAACGAATACCCGCTGTTCTCATTCCTGTGGGGCGATGTCCACGCCCATGTTATCTCGCTGTTCAACCAGGCATTCCTTATCTTCCTGCTCTTTTTCGCATACGTGAAATGGGAATGCCTGGGAACGCGGGATAAATGTCTCGTGGGGATATTCACCGCGGTCAGCCTTGGATCTATGCCGCTGATCAATACCTGGGACGTATTGATTTATGCCCCATTTACAGTACTTGTCATCGCCCTAATCCTGAGGAGGACCTGGAATACTGCTGACAGAAATTTCTCAATAAAGTTCCTTGTGGCCGTCCCGGTGCTGGCTGTTCTGAGTTATCTGCCATTCTATCTCCAGCTCCAGACGCATACCGGGGGGATCGGTATCGTACATTCTCCTTCAGACCCGGTTGAATTCCTGCTGGTGAACGGCCTGTTTCTTGGCATTATCATCCTGGTCCTCAGGCGGGACATCCTGCGGCGTCCCTGGCTGCTCCTCATTGCTGTACCCTTTCTCCTGGCGGGATATGGTACAGCGGCACTTATCGTGATCCCGGCAGGATACACGGCAATGCGGGTTGTTACCAGAAAGGACCTCGATTTTGCCGGTCTCCTCGCATTCTTCGGGCTAGCAATCCTGTTCTTCTGTGAATTCTTCTACCTGAAGGATAACATGGGGGATACGTTTTTCAGGATGAATACCGTCTTCAAGACCTACCTTCCCGCATGGCTCATGCTCGGCACTGCTTCATTCTGCATGATGGGGAAATGGGTATCTGAATCCAGGCTGATACCCCCTGTTCCGGTCAGATATACTGCGATCACTGCTGTTATCGTAGTCAGCATACTTTTTATCCTCCCGTTTGTCATCCCGGTCAATCAGAACTATGGACGAGGAACCCTTGACGGGCTCGCATATCTCCATGATGCACACCCGGGAGATGCTGCAGCGGTTGCCTACCTGCGCACTCTTACCGGGAATGAGATCATTGTAGAAGCAGAAGGGGGCGACTATACATACTACTCCCGGATCTCATCGTTTACCGGCATTCCCGGTATAATCGGGATGCCCTTCCACGAGTACATGTGGCGGAGCGATGATACCGGGTGGTTCAGTTCACGGCTCGCTGACATAAAGTCGATCTACGAAGAGCCGGAAAAAACCGTTCCGCTCATGAAAAAATACCAGGCCACACTCCTGTATGTCGGTGCTGAAGAGCGGGAGCGGTATAATGTACAAATTCCCACAGCTGGCCTCGAGAAAATTTATTCTGCCCAGGGGACTGAAATTTACCGACCATTGTGATGACGGCACATGATGATTCTGGTCAATAAACAATGCTTTTTTTCTGGTCTCCGGCCAGTCATTCACAAACCTTTATTTCCGCTCCTGATGAAATGATATGGCTACATCATTGCTGACTGATGAGTAATGAAGGAGCATTCTACTCCTGAATGAGGTGAGTTATGGCAAAAGGTTACGTTAAAACGCAGGCTCCGGAAGAGCTTCAGAACAAGGCGCTTGAAGCCCTTGAAGTTGCACGGGATACAGGAAAGATCAAGAAAGGATCCAACGAAGCGACGAAAGCCATCGAACGCAGCATTGCCCAGCTTGTGCTGATCGGCGCGGATGTGGAACCTGAAGAGATCGTGATGCACCTTGGTCCACTGTGTGACGAGAAGAAAGTCCCGTATATTTTCATCAACAAACAGAACGATATCGGGGCTGCAAGCGGTCTCGATGTTGGCTCTGCTGCTGCTGCAATTGTAAAGCCCGGAAAGGCAAAAGAAACGATTGAAGACCTTACCAAGCAGCTTACCGCGCTGAAGGCCTGAGGGTTTCACCATGGCAGACGATGCAACGCCAGCCGAAGTGATCGAGGTTGTCGGCTCAACCGGCATGCACGGTGAAGCAATGCAGGTGAAGTGCCGTATCCTCGAGGGAAACAACAAGGGACGGATTATCACCCGGAACACGGTTGGTCCAATCCGCGAAGGGGATATTGTCATGCTCCTCGAAACCGAACGGGAAGCCAAGAAGATGTCAAGGCGGTGAAGAAGATGGTAGAACAACACCCCTGCAGTTTCTGCGGCATCCAGATCGAACCAGGTACCGGTAAGATGTATATCCGGAAGGACGGTACAATCTTTTACTTCTGCGGCACAAAATGCGAGAATAACCACAAGCTGGGGCGGGTTCCCCGGCGTGTCCAGTGGACCAATGCGGGAAAAAAATCTGCAAGCAAGGAGTGAGATCCCGTGGACCGCACATTTGTTATGATCAAGCCCGACGGGGTTCAACGCGGTCTTGTGGGCGAAATTGTTTCCCGGTTCGAAAAGAAAGGACTGAAACTCGTTGCAGCGCAGTTCGAGAATCTTCCTGAAGGGCGGGTAACTGAGCAATACCAGGAACACCTCGCAAAACCATTTTTCCCATCCCTTAAAACGTATATCATGAGCGGCCCCTGTTTTCTCATGGTCTGGGAAGGCAGGAACGTGGTTGCGATAGCCCGGACCCTGATTGGGGCAACCAATCCCCAGGAAGCGGCACCCGGTACCATACGGGGAGATTTTGGCATTGATATCGGCCGGAATGTTATTCACGGCTCGGACTCGCCGCAGAGTGCGGCCCGTGAGATTGGGATCCACTTCCGACAGGACGATATAGTTTCCTTCACACGGATTGACGAATCCATCATCTATGAATATTAACCTCTTTTTTTATCCGCATCACTGCACTCAACCGGAATCTCTATAACTATTCAGAGCCGGACTATCCTTAATGGCAGGGGACGTCCTCAGTTTTGCGCTGTTATCTCTTTCTTCCATCATTATTATTGTCAATCCCCTTGGTGCTACCCTCATCTACGTTTCTTTTACGACGTCAATGGACCAGATTACCCGTGACGCTATCGCAAAAGACGCATGCAGGTTTGCCCTCATCATACTGCTTACCGTCGCCGTTCTTGGAACATGGATCCTGCAGCTTTTTGGGATCACCCTTGAGGCATTCCGTATTGCAGGAGGAATACTGCTTTTTGGCATTGGCATGGAAATGGTCTACGCAAAAACCTCCCGCACAAAACTTACCGCAACCGAAAAATATGAATCCCGGGATATTGAGGATGTGGCGATGATGCCCCTTGCCATACCGATGATCGCCGGCCCAGGAGCAATCACGACAACGATTGTGCTTATGAACGAAGCGATCACTATCACACCAATAGCGATTGGTATTGTGTTCTTCTCTATCCTGATTTCAATTGCTCTCACGTACTTTATGATGCGGAATTCAGATTATATCATAACAAAAATCGGGCAGCGGGAGTATCGGGCGATCAACCGGCTCCTGGGCATGCTCCTCATCGCTATTGCTGTGCAGTTCGTTATCAATGGGATCAGACTTGCCTTCCCACTGTTTGCCAGAGGATAAATCCATGAATTATTCCAACAAACTACCGCGGAAGAATTATTGAAAAAATGTGATGTGATGATGTGCAGGGATTTCGATGATCTATGATTGGTAATGGGATTCGCTGCCCGGATACTGTCAGGGTATGCAGTGCCCAGTTCACAAGCTCCTGGGAAGATCCGGAAAAATCTCTCGACCGTGCAGAAATATTCGTGAAGCATGCCGCTGACTGCGGGGCAGAGATGATCTGCTTTCCTGAACAGTTTGCAACCGGCTGGGATCCGGCATCCCGGAAAAATATCCAGAGTCCTGAAGAAAGTATCGTCATAGCACTGCGGGGATATGCGCAGGATCACCGGATCGCCATTCTCGGATCGTTCAGGGAACGATCCGCCCCGCTCCCGAAAAATACTGCACTGGCAATTGGAAGTGACGGCCGGATCCTTGCTTCATATGCAAAAATTCATCTCTTCTCCCCATCGCACGAGGAAAATATGTTCATTCCCGGGTCTGGACTGGGTATTTTTTCCCTCGGTTCACTCACCTGCGGTATTGCAGTCTGCTATGATCTCAGATTCCCGGCCCTGTTCAGGGCATATGCACATAAAGGTGTCCACGCCGTTTTTGTACCCTCTGCATGGCCCCGGAGCCGGATTCGGATCTGGGAGCTGTTCGTCACCGCACGGGCTGCGGAAAACCAGATGTATGTTATAGGAGTGAATACCACCGGAAAAACACCGGTGGATACATATTCAGGTGCATCGATAACAGCAGATCCCAACGGGATGATTGTCAGCCGTGCGAATGATGCAGAGCAGCTCCTTTTCTCAGAAATTGATCCCGGTGAAGTAAAGAGAGTACGGGAGTCATTCCCGGTGGAAAGAGACTGCCGGGATTCGCTCTACCAGGCACTACTCAGGTAAAAATTTTCATTCATTGCAGGTGGTGCTGTACGTTTTTTATTCTTATAAAAAAATTCACCGGACTGTCATGGTGAACTGGTAAAACCGCACGCCTATATGTATCCGGCAGACCAATACTATTCCATGTACCATCTCGTATGCGTCAACTGTGGAACTTCGTATCCCGCTGACGAGATTATCTATAATTGTAAAAAATGCGGTCACCTTCTTGCGGTGAAGTACCCACTGGACGAAATTACCGTAACAAGGGCACTGTGGGAGAAGCGACCGCTTTCGGTGTGGCGCTACCGCGAGCTGCTTCCGGTAAGGATAGATCCTGTTACCCTGCAGGAAGGCGGGACCCCGCTGTACCACCTGAAACGGCTGGGAAAGGAGATGGGATTAAACCACCTGTACGCAAAACACGAGGGCATGAACCCTTCCGGTTCATTCAAGGACCGGGGCATGACCGTAGGGGTCTCGATGGCACTCCAGCTGGGTAAAAAGAGTGTTGCCTGCGCGAGCACAGGGAATACTTCAGCAAGCCTTGCGGTCTATGCAGCGAAGGCGGGGATACCAGCAGTTGTCCTCCTCCCGGCCGGGAAGGTTGCGGTGGGCAAGGTTGCGCAGGCGCTTATGCATGGGGCTAAGGTGATTTCCATACGTGGAAACTTTGATCGCGCTCTTGAGATGGTGCACGATCTCTGTCTGTCACATGGGCTGTACCTGTTAAATTCCATCAATCCCTTCCGTCTTGAGGGTCAGAAGACCATCGGTTTTGAAGCTCTCGACCAGCTCGGTGAGGTACCGGACCGGTTTGTCCTTCCTGTAGGTAACGCAGGGAATATCTCAGCGGTTTACAAAGGATTCCTGGAACTACAGGAACTGGGGTTCATGGATCGATTGCCGATGATGACGGGTATCCAGGCCGAAGGGTCCAGCCCGGTTGTACGTGCGATCCGTGAGAACCTGCCGGAAGTGATCCCGGAGTTGCAACCGGAAACTGTGGCGACAGCTATACGGATCGGGGCACCCGTGAATGCGGAAAAAGCTCTTACGGCAATCCGGATGACCGGGGGACTCGCAGAATCGGTCACGGATGAGGAGATCCTGAGGATGCAGCGGGACCTCGCCCGCAAAGAGGGCATTGGTGTTGAACCCGCATCGGCAGCTTCGGTTGCAGGTATCCGGAAACTGGTAGAACAGGGTAAGATTGACCGGGATGAGCGGATTATCTGTGTTGTGACAGGGCATCTGCTCAAGGACCCGGATACGGTGATAAAACAATGCGAACCCCCGACAGAGATCGACGCAGATCTGCCGTCATTGCTCTCTGCACTGCACTTATAATCGCGCTGATTGCAGTCTCGCCAGGGGCTGCACTCTCAGCAGAGTACCTGATCTTTCCCAACGGGACAGCATACCGGGCGTCAATAGAGATCCAGGATGCTTCACGGTACGAGTTTGTCGATACCGGTATGCTCGGTGAACCCGTGCCCCTTACCGTTGGCGAGGTCCAGCTCTCCGGGAACTGCTCACCCTGCCAGTTCAATACGACCAGGCCCACGTTTACCAGTAATTTCATGGCCCTGACATTCGAGCGGGGAAACTATACGGTTTCATATGTCTCGCCCCTCCGGGATAACCACCTGCAGGCATCCTTTAAGAGCCCCTACCATGTCAATATCACTCTCCCTCAGGAATTTGCGGTACAAAATCCGCTGCTGGCTGGGATCAGTCCCGGCGCAAATGTGACGCGGTTTGCAGATAACTCTACCTTGATCCAGTGGAACAGGACCATGTCGGTTGATCTGAGGTTTTACGACATGGGACGCGAGGCTCTTTTGTTTTTTTTCCTTCAGTTCATGGCGATCCTCTCGGTCGTAATGCTGCTCCCGTTCCTGATGACCATGAAAAAGAAAAAGTGAGCACAGGAAAGAATTCTCCGGGCTTAAAAATGGGATATTTTCGTTAAAGACCGGGGAACGGGGTTTTCCTTTAAAAAATACGGTGTGTCTTTCATGTCAGGCCACGATTCCGTCCTGGAGATCCGGGCTGATGGTATATATATTCCGCGTGAATCCCTTCCCGTGACGACGGTGAATCTGTCAGATATTTTTACTGAAAGATGAGATGAACCCACATCTCCGTCAGGGGATGGAGAATATTCTCCGATTCTGGCACCTTCTTCGGAGAGTATGCCGGAAGGGTCAATCGGAGCCCTATACAGACTCCGTTTACTAACTTATTCGTTATTTTCCTGCAAAAAACGTACACTTTTACACAATTTTTTAAAGTTGTGATTTCCTCGGGATTCGGGCCAAACGGGGTAATTTTATTCGAGGTATAAGCCGCTAATGTACGCTATTTGGAGGAAAACGGAAGGTGCCTTGGGAGGTAGCACAGTAGCAGGGAAAAGAAGGACTGTTTTTGGATGGAGTGGTGAATGCCTGCGGAATACAGGTATCCCTCCAGATCGCTGGTAAAACAATCGGAAACTTCTCAGCACTTCTCCTCGCATGCAAAAGATTTCGCAGGATCATTCCGGGATTCGTTCAGACAGGTCAGTACACAGGATCTGCAGGTATTAAATTCCGGTTTCATTACCATCCTGCAGGTCCCGTTACTATCGGTA
Organism: Methanoregula sp. UBA471; assembly: GCA_002495065.1. Lineage (GTDB taxonomy): Archaea > Halobacteriota > Methanomicrobia > Methanomicrobiales > Methanospirillaceae > Methanoregula. The sequence continues at coordinate 112,732 of DADT01000028.1, forward strand.
GTGCAGTTGGTAAACTGGCGGCACTTGTCACCAAGCTGGTATACAGCAGTACAGACCTCCGGTATTTCCGGGCCGCACGTGAGATCCAAACCGTGACAGGGAGTAAGACCACAGTCCGGCGGGTTTCCTGGCGGGATTGTTGTCGTTACTGTCGTCGTTCCAGGTGTTCCATTTGGGAAAACTGTCGTGCAGCCGGAAACCAGTAAAGTGACAATGATAATGACACATGTCCATGGACTGAAAAGTTGTATGGTCAGGTGAAACCTCTCCTTTATATTGACAGAATTATCTTTTCAGGTAATGTTAGGTTTATCGTATTTGCAAAAGATCATATGAGTCCGGACATGTATTTTCTGAGGTATGGTATTTCCACGTTTCCAGGTTTTTCGATCCCGGCTGACGGCAATAATCACACGAATCTGACCATTGCAAAATCCAGAAGCCATAAGACAAAATTTAATGCCAGAAATTCCCTTGTCGGTAGTATGGAGCGGATCACCGCAGTTGCAAAAGGCAAGGTCCAGGGCGTGGGATACCGGCACTTCGTGGCAAACTGTGCCCATATGACCGGAGTTCACGGATTTGTAAGGAATATGCCGGATGGTTCAGTGAAGATGGTCGCCGAGAGTTCCCGTGCATCTCTTGAGGATTTTGTCAGGAGGGTACGGGCCTTGGAAGAGCCGCTGATCCAGGTCAGGGATCTGTCGGTTACGCCGTGTGCTGCGACCGGGGAATACAAAGGGTTCTGGGTTGAATGGTGAAGCCCAGAAAAGAGTTGAAAGGATAACTCACACCAGCGTCTTCTGCGGATTGTTGAGATGCTTCTTAGCTGCCGGTGTAACCTCCCTTCCCTGCGGGGTGCGTTTGAGAAAACCTATCTGTATTAGGTAGGGTTCATATACATCCTCGATGGTTCTCACCTCTTCCCCTACAGAAATTGCAATAGTCTTGGCACCGACAGGACCGCCATCAAAATCCCGGGCTATGACCGAGAGAATCCTCCGGTCCAGTTCGTCAAGGCCAAGCTCATCGATCTGCATCATGGAAAGCGCACGTGAGGTAATCTCCCGTGTTATCGTACCGTCTCCTTTGACCACAGCATAATCTCTCACCCTCCGCAGCAGACGGTTAACAATCCGAGGTGTGCCCCGGCTCCGTTTTGCGATCTCCTCTGCTCCGTCAGCTGTTATCGGTATCTTCAGTATTGAGGCACTCCGTATTACTATCCTCACCAGATCGCCAGGCGCATACAGGTCGAGCCGTGAGATAATACCGAATCGGTCCCTGAACGGGGCACTTAGGAGCCCTTGTTTTGTGGTTGCCCCGATAAGGGTAAACTGTTCGAGATTCAGCTTGATCGAGCGGGCGCTCGGACCTTCCCCAATCATTACATCAATGAAAAAATCCTCCATTGCCGGGTAAAGGACTTCTTCGACGACCGGGTTTATGCGGTGGATTTCGTCGATAAACAGGATGTCTCCCCGTTTCAGCGGGGTGAGGAGCGCGGCAATGTCCCCCGGCTTTTCCAGTACCGGGCCGGTTGTCGCACGGATATCAGCACCCATTTCATGGGCGATGATATGTGCAAGCGTTGTCTTGCCGAGCCCTGGCGGCCCGGAGAACAGAATGTGGTCGAGAGGTTCGCCGCGTTTCTGTGCTGCCTCGATTGCAATGTTCAGGGCGTCTTTTACCTGTACCTGCCCGACGAATTCGTCCAGACGTGCCGGGCGGATGGTCAGGTCATCCCCTTCCTCCGTGAGTGGTTCAGGTGAGATAATCCTCTCGGTCATGGTCCTTTCACCTGTCCTTCATTTTTACAAGTGCAGCCTTGATAAGATCCTGCACGGCAGGGGATTTCAGCGCGAGTGCCGCATCGTTGACAGCATCCCGCGACTCCTTTTCTGCAAACCCGAGCGAGATCAGTGCGCTTACTGCATCGAGAACTGCAGGACCAGCCCTGCCTGTGTATCCCGAAACCATCGTCTGGCTTACTTTCTTCATTTTGTCCCGGAGTTCAAGGATTAACCGTTTTGCACTTTTGGCACCAATGCCGGAGATCCGGGTAAGAGCTTTTTCATCTTCATTCAAAATCGCCATCGCAAACTCTTCAATCCCAATCTGGGAGAGAAGGTTAAGGGCGGTCTGGGGTCCGATCCCAGAAACACCGATCAGTATCCTGAACATCTCCAGTTCGCTCTGATGCATGAAGCCATACAGGGTGATCGCATCCTCGCGGACTGACATATGCGTGAAGAGTCTTACAGGTTCCTTTGTATGCGCCAGCAGCTGGAGAGCCGGCTGGGTAACATGCACCTGGTACCCTATTCCCCCGACATCGATCACTACCCATTTGTCACCCGCAAGAACCGGCTCACCTCGGAGATGTGCGATCATTGTACTCTCTCTTGATATGGCTTCACTTGGTTATCACTATTCTCTTTAAGGATAATGGTAAATCATGTTCAGATTATCTCATGATATGGATATGACATAAGGCAATCGAAAGGGCATCAGCAGCATCATCCGGGGTAGGAATTTCCTTCAACCGGAGCAGGCGTTTGATCATCTCCTGCATTTGACGCTTGTCGGCCCGTCCGGATCCGGTAATCGCCTGTTTGACCTGGTTCGGGGTGTATTCTGCGACGGGGATATTCCGTTGTTCGGCAGCAAGAAGGATAACCCCGCGTACTTCACTTACACCCATGGCTGAAGAGATGTTCCGGGTAAAGAATAATTTTTCAAGAGAGAGATACGCTGGCTGGTACTTCTCAAGGAGTGTCCCGACTTCAGTATGTATTTTTAATATCCTTTCTGAAGCCCGAAGATCCCTCCCGGATGTTTCCAGGCATCCATAACAGACAGCACGAATCTCCCCTCCGGTAACCTCGAGTACGCCGTATCCCATCCGCGCAAGCCCGGGGTCAATACCGATAACAATCATGTATGGAGATGCTCCGGATCAGATATATGTCGCACCTGTAATATACAAGACGCGGTAAGCGGGGCGAAGATAACGGGAAGAGGACGAATGCTTTGCCCTTAATACAGTTTTTATGTCATAAAAAATTTTAACTTATCTGCAGGACCAAAAAAATTGCCACTATCAATAATCATATATTCGTCCTGATTCGTCATGCCCTTATGGTAAACATTGCGTATTTCGAGGTGCCCGCTGACAACGTAGGGCGTGCAAAGAAATTCTATCATTCCTTATTCGGATGGATAATCGAGCCGACGAAAACTCCCGGTGCAGACATGAAAACCATGGAGTACCAGGATATAATCACTGGCGAACCGCAGGAAAAAACCCTGAACATGGGGGGAATGTACAAACGGCAGATGCCCGGGACTCCTTTCATGCCGTACGTGATGGTGGAAGATGTTGACAAGATCATTGCGAAGGCAGAGAAACTCGGTGGCAGGATTATCATGCCAAAAATGAAAATCGAATCTGTCGGTGATACAGCAATTATCCAGGACACCGAAGGCAATACCATTGGGGTATGGAAGCCTTCAATGGCATAAATCATTTCTCTGATGGGCCTGAAAAGAAAAATCCTGCCGCAGGACAACTGAATAGCCATCCTGAAAAAGGGGTTGCCCGGAGTTAAATCTCCCGGTTGTTGTTTTAGTCTCAGCTCTGATCGACATTGAAGTGGATTCACGGTTATGGATGGAGGATGTGCGGGTAATCATAAGATTTTCCAGGAACTCTCAAATTATAATTATCAGAAGAAAATTGGGTGCTTGTTCATTTTCATGTTGAACTTTGTCTGATAACGAAACCGACCCGTAAATCAAATTTTTTTCTCTGTAGAAACGGAGCATGAACGCGAGTTCGCACCCGAACCATGAAAATCATTAAACCCTGTAATTTTATGAGGCTCCCCGCCTCAGGGCCTCTCCGAGGCACGGCGGGGCAGTGCGGTGTTTACAAATATGCTTACAGGCACTGATCCGCCGCGGGGCGCCCCATCAAGGGCGGCGGGGTTCATCGCAAATAATTATGAGGAATAAATATTCCATTACTCATATCGGTTTAATTTAATTTCATGGGAAATCTTGTTTTTATAAAGTGATCTCACCGAAGACCAGGATGGATATTGTCAGAGGAGGCGGTTTTCACCCGTCAAAAAACCTAAGAGAATTCTCGTATACCGGAACCTTCTGCGAGCCCTGTTGTACCTTATTTCCCCTGCCCCCCAAAACTTTAGAGGTCATTATTCGAAAAAATGCGGAACCGGGCCGGAATTACTCAACGATGCCCGACGGGAATGGATGAGGTCGAATATAGCAATGTTACGAAGACCGAAAGCGGGAGGGGATGTGGTTTGGGACGCGGCGGGTACCAGCAGGGGGGATGTGTTTGCATCCTTACCGGGAACCTCAGGGATAACGAGGACTTCTCCAGAGTAATTTTTTTAGGATTTTTGCACCGCAAAAAAATTTTCAATAATTCTCACAAAACAACTCAAAATATGCTCTTGGATGATCACATACGGGACATTTCGAGGGAGCTTCCTGACCTTCGTGGACGTACCCGCAATTCCGGCATTTCCAGTATTCCGGGACAGATTTCCTGAAAATTTCCCCTTTGGCAAGACTGTCAAGCAGTTTCCTGTACCGCCGCTCGTGATACGACTCTACCTTTGCGATCTGCCGGAAGGTATGGGCTATCTCCGGGAAACCTTCTTCTTCTGCTACCTGTCCAAACTCTGGATAAAGGGTGCCCCATTCCATGTTCTCCCCATCTGCGGATAATTTCAGGTTCTCTGAGGTTGTCCCGATAATCCCCGCGGGATACGTTGCGATAATCTTCACTTCGCCACCCTTTAAGTGACTGAAGAAAAGTTTCGCGTGCTCTTTTTCGTTTTCAGAGGTCTCTGAAAAGATCGCGGATATCTGTTCGTACCCTTCCTTTTTTGCAGCGCTCGCAAAGAAACTGTACCGCGTTCGTGCCTGTGATTCTCCTGCAAATGCCGCCAGGAGATTTTTTTCCGTCTTGCTGCCTTTCAGTTCCATAATACTCCGTATTCACCGGTCTTTCCGGCCGGCCAGCTTCAGATGATTTCTGGAATAACATTCTATCGATCGGTGTAATTTATAACCCTTGATTCCCACAGGATTCACGAGATGTCTGGAGCTGTTGACCGAATCCACAACATCTTTCGGGTGCGGATTACCCGGGAAAAAAAAGGGACCGGACTGTCGATAATCGACACGGATATGCAATAAAGTTATTTGACGAGCCCGAAGGACTTCAGCGTTACATCAGTGTTCACTGCACCGACATGATACACCGACCCGGAGGTCAGCTCGTTGATGACGACCTCTGCTGGCGAGAACAGGGAAGTATCGATCTGATAGAAATCGTAGTTTGCTTCCCTGAAAATATCATTGAAAGGCTTGCCGTATCCCTTGGACTTATTACTCGGGATCTTCTCAAGATAGTCTTTGATCTCGGGTGCTTTCATCGTGAGGTTAATTCTCCCGTGATAGATGGTGGCGTCGTTTGTCACACCCATGGCAAGCTTTGCCCCCCTGACCGGCGGGATTGGTGCAGTTCCCATCGCGGCGATGATTTTTCTGGTGTCAAACCCGAGCTCGTTGAGTTTGTAGATTGCAGTCTCGACGCAGCGTCCGGAAACCTGGATTGAGCCAACGATGGAGGATGTGGGGGCAACAACTGCACAGGCATTCGCCACGTCAATATTACATTCCTCAGCTATCTTCTTCATTACCTCAGCATTCGGGAGGTGGTCGCTCTCCAGACAGATTACGGCACAGTCGTACTCGTCTTCGTATTCGATCACTTCAAACGTGTGTTTCGGCTTGAGGGAGAGTGCCCGTGCCGGACCGCTACCCATAGCAAAATAATTTCCAACCTTAACGGTCCATCCGGCTTTCTGCGCACCAAGGCAGGCAATGGATGGGAAGTCTGTCATGACGTCGATAAACGGCATGGGAAATTCATTGATGTGTCCCATGCGGAAGTTGACCTCTCCCAGACCGCCCATGCAGATCTCGGTAAAAGCCCTGCCAGCTGCATATCCGCCGCGGGTACTCACACCGCAGTCAACGATGCGTGCTCCATTGTCCAGTTCATGATAGGAACAGTTGAATTCCTCTGGAATTTCGGCTAAATTTTCAAATATTTCCAGTGCCAGTTCGTTAACACTTAGCATCTATAAAACCCCTGCATCATAAAAGAGGGTCTGGGAACAGATAATATTTTTCAAACGGATCCGGCGTTACGCGAGATATTCAAGGATTTTGGCCGGATCATACCGGAGTGTAATAATCCGTGTTCTCCCTTTCCCCTCACGGTACTCGAGGTTAATCAGTCGCATCGCATCCATCTTTTTGATAATTTCATAAAACCGGGTGTAGCCTATAGAAAGGGATTCCTTGATTGATTTATACACTTCCCCGGCATTCATCTCATGTTCTTGTGCGGCTCTCCGGGCAAATGAATTGAGTATCTGGCGTTCCTCATCCTTGAGCGTTTTTATTGTGTAGGAGAGATGGAGGTACTTTGAGACTTCGTACGCGCCACAGATATCCTCTCTCCCGATGCTGCGCCGGGCGGCATGCTCTGCAGTAAGCGTCGCACGCTTCAGAAGATCGATTCCCACCCTCAGGTCTCCGCTCTTCAGGGTCTGCCCGACGACAAGATCGAGCATTTCTTCGCTCAGAACCCCCTGGAAAAGGCCCTGCATTGCCCTTGCCTTCATGATTTCATGGATTTCAGCATTCTCATAGGGGGGGAAATAGATTTCGGCAGGACGAAAAACAGATGCAACACGTGCATCGATGGCACGCGTAAGATCGACGTCAAGATCACTGACAATAACTATCACACCGATACGGGTTCCCTCGTAACTCTCATGGGACCGGAGCAGGGTGTAGAGTACCTTGTTTATTTCGTTTTCATAGAGCAGATAATTCGCATCGTCGAGAGCAACAAGCAGCACTATCTCATCTTTTATCAGGATGCGGGCAACCGCGTCAAAAACCTGCTTGAACGATGTCCCGGATGACGGAGGAAGGTGCCCGACAAGTTTCCTGTAGATCTGGGAAATTATTGCGAACTTGGTATTGTCGATCTGGCAGTTGATATATACCGGCACAAGTTTTTTTGTCGATTCCTCGATCTCTGCGAAGAGTTTCCGGATACTGGTGGTCTTTCCCGTACCGGGGAGTCCTTTACAGATAGTGTTGAGGGGTCTTCCCCCGCGGAGCCCGGGCCGGATCTGGAAGGCCAGTTCCCGCATCTGTGCATCCCGGAATTCGAACTGCTCCGGGACATAATCAATCTCCAGTACCTCAGGGTCACGGAAGAGTGTTTCATCCCACATCAGCAGGTTCTTTTTCATCTCACTACACCTCTACGCCATCGGTATTAACTGCATTGATTGTTTCCGGACCTGATAACAGGTCTTCGTCCGATGAGCAGTACCTTAAGACAAATCTATATCCTTTCACGGGAAAAAGAACGAGTCAGGTGCGCAAATGATGAAAGTTACCCCATCTAATTCTGTAGGGAGTAACTATGTATTTTAAGATTCATTTTGAGCCCGGATTCTTCACTCGTTTTCTTTTACCGCCTATATTTTTGAAAAGAGTAGAAATTGGGTTAGAGAAGGTGAAAATGTTCTTTCAATTTACCAAGTCGCGTGCCATCTCCATCTTACAAACGATGCAGATAATCTCCCGGACCGCCCACCCAGGAGTCCTGCCCACCATGCCGAGGGCAGGAACCATCGCGTCCTGTTGGCCGGATATCGGTCGAGACTGTTCGTCTCCGCTGCACTCCGGCTCGCTGGCACTCGCCTTCATTGCGCTCCGCTCACAGACTCTCCCTTGCTTTTC
>DADT01000012.1:0-18506 GCA_002495065.1 Methanoregula sp. UBA471
GATATCGGCTGCAACATGATTGCAAGCACGCTCGGTGCAGACCTTATCATGTACGGTCCTATCGAGAACGTCGAAGCAATGATCACGGCACAAGCCTATACAGATATCACAGTACTTGAGGCAATGCGGCCTCTTGGAGTCGATGTCAAGGCTGAAAACCACCCAATCTTCAAACTCATCTAATTTTTTTCGTTGATCCGGATCGCCAGAAAAGAGCGCCTCGGTTTATTTCTGAAATCTATCTGCAACTGTTTAAAAAAAATAGTTTTCGAATATTTCCGGGACAATCACTTTCTGGCGACTTATTAAGCAACCCGAAGAAATCTCCATATCAGGAACAACAGAGTCATCCCAAGCGCAAGGGTTGGTCAAGGAAAGGACAGGCAATGTCCCTTCTTGATTGTAAAGCGGCTTTACAGCTTCTTTGAGAATTAGACAAAACCTTCCCCTCTATTCTTCATGAGGTCCCTTTACTTTGCCTTTCAGATTCTTCGGCTTCGTGTATCCGTCCAAGGTTCCGGAGTGCAACAGCCCTGTTTTTCCAGACGAAAGAATTCAAAGGATTTAAACTGAGGACTGTATCAAAGTATGCGAGAGCCTCAGTATTTTTACCAAGCTCTCGCAATGAGATCCCTTTTGCTGTCATGACGCGGAGATTATTCGGACTTGTTTTTAAAATAATATCAAAACAGACAATTGCCTCTCTGAATTTTCCCAGCTCATTCAGTGCATATCCTTTGTTTGCGAGCGCGAAGACAAAGTCCGGATCGAGGGAGAGCGCGTGGTCAAAACATTTAATTGCTTCTTCGTACCGCTGAATTTTTCGCAGGGTATACCCTTTCTCAAACCAGGCAGAAGCGAGATTATTATTGATGGCAAGGGCTTTATCATACCAGGCAATTGCATCTTCATGCCTGCCAAGAGAATAATAGATTTTTCCTTTATTCTCAAGTGCAGTCGTATTTTTCCCGTCAATTTCAAGTGCTTTATCATAACAGGAAATCGCTTCGTCATACTTCCCGATCCTCGCAAACCGATGGGCTTTTTCCATGATTGCTTTACTGTCCATACTGCTCATGATACGATGCACACATGGATTCATAATACCTTCTCATCATTGCTCGGGAACAACAATGCTCAAAATTCATGTCTCACTGGTTCACTGGATCACTGGTCACCGGACGCTGCCGCCGCTAAGCTGCATACGTGGAAACTCCAGACCATTTTATGCCTGTCAGTACGTAAAATCAGCATAACCACTCTAATTTTTATGTATAAACTACCGGAGGGTTCATAGGAAATAGGGGAAATCTTTCAGTTTTGCCGGATAATGCACTGCGAGTGCACTTAAAAAAACGGATATTTTATAATCCTGTGGAATGAATCGGAAACGGTCATTAAAAGGGAAGCAGTAAAAGAGTGTTAGTCATAGAGGGGAGAAAATCCCTGCTTGACAACATTCCCGTACCGCAGGACAATTTTCGGATCGGTTGCACAGACTGGACAGACATAATCTTCAGGCAGGTCTTCAAATTTTGTCCCCGGCTTGATCCCGCGGTGGGGCTCGCCGCGTTTTTCATCGTAGACATAATCGCACATGGAACAAATATAGCGTGTCGGTCGCCATTCATCAAAACCCCATTTGCCAATCTTGCCTTTTCCCTGAAATCCACACACGGGACAGAGATACGTTTCAGGGAGATCTTCAAACGGGGTACCTGCAGGAATGCCATTATGCGGCTCACCCCGAAGGGGTGAATAGACGTATCCGCAAATCCTGCATTTGTATCTCATAGGAGTACCTTTCTTTGATACAGCACCCTTTTTTCCTGTGACTGAAGTTTTCTTTACTGCTGGTTTCTTTTTCGCTGCTGCCGGTTTTTTTGCCGTCATCATTGCGCTCTTCTTTACCGTTTCTGCTGCTTTTGCCATACGAAATTCACACCCGTGTAATGCCCTTCACAGCCTCTTTATTTCTGAGAAGAGCCATTATATGGGAGATGGATACTTCCGGCTATTATAAATTGTGTATACGGCAAGCGTGATGTGACGATCCATGTCAGAGGTCAATACCTACAAACGATCACTGGGATTATTTGAACTTGTCAGTCTCGGGGTAGGAGGGACAATCGGATCCGGTATTTTTGTCGTCCCTGGTATTGCCGCCAGACAAAGTGGTCCGTGGTCACTTCTTGCATGGGTTATTGTCGCAGTATCCGCATCGTGTGTCCTTCTTTCACTTGCCAGCGTAGCTTTCCGGTTTACTTCATCGAACAGTTTTTATTCCCTTTTCAGAACAGTTTTCGGTGCACGGCTAGCAGCACCCCTCGTCATCCTCTACCTCATTTCTTCACTCTTTGGGATCTCAACCATAGCAGCTGGCATTGGTCAGTATATAACGTACTTCGGTGTTTCTCACGTGCTTCTTATCGAGCTCGTTATTATCGGGGCTTTCTGCTGGCTCAATATAACCGGAATCTCATTATCGGGGACAACGGAAAATATTCTCACTACGCTAAAAATTATACCTCTTGTGATAATCTCTATCCTGCTCATTCCCTTTATCAACGTTCATAATTTCGAACCCGTAACCCCGATCACTGCAACGGGCCTGCTCGCAACAGTTATTATTGTGTACTGGCCATTTACCGGTTTTGAGATCAGCGCGATACCGGTTGAGGAGACACGGGATCCGGCAATTATCCGGCGGTCCCTTCTCATTGTCATGGGAATTGTGGTGTCTGTGTATGTCCTCCTCAATGTTTCGCTTATCGGGAGTGTTGGTTCGGAAACACTTGCCACATCACCAGCTCCGGTAGCCACTGCTGCCGGGATTCTTTTTAATCGTTCGGGTTCCATTGTGGCGTGCATCGGGATCGTGGCTATGCTTTCTGCAATAAATGCCTACATCATTGGTACTTCACGGGTAATCCAGTCGATGTCTGCCGGATTTTCCATACCCCTGATACGGGATTTGAACACACGGGGTACTCCGGCATATGCACTTATTGCAGGTTGCGCAGTCAGCGGGGCGCTCCTCCTCTTTTCCAACCATTTTGACCAGCTTGCTACCGTGTCTGTGATTGCCACGTTAATTCCTTACATTTTCTTCTGCCTTGCCTCATGGATGCTTGTGACTGATGTAAAATCCCGCCTGGTGTCTGCTGCAGGTGCTGTGTCAACAGCAGCAATCCTCATTATTTACTTCACGGTATAGGGTATCTCTTGCAAATAATGAACGAAATATAACAAATCAACCCCCGATTTTATCCACAATAAGAGTGTACATTTAAAATCAGACTATGGAAGAGATAATTTCCGGAATTATCTATTCGTTTGCTGCACTGTTTATCATTCTTGACCCGATTTTATCCGTACCCGTATTTGCGGCAATGACAAAGGGTCTGAATCCCAAGGAGATTCACAAACAGGCATTTATCGCTGTTGCAGTGGCAGGGGCACTGATGTATCTGTTTCTGATTTTCAACAGAATGATCTTCGATGTCCTTGGGCTCAACATGCCGAGCTTCCAGATAGCAGGAGGAATTTTACTTTTCCTTCTGGGTATTCAGGAAGCGCTTGGAATTGAGATTGGGCATTGCAAAGAACATTCTAAAACAGCTGCAGGGGTGGTAATCGGAACTCCGCTTTTATGCGGCCCGGGAACGATAACCACCGTAATGCTCCTTTCGAGAGATTATGGGATCCTTATCCCGTTCATCGCAATTACCCTCGCTCTGCTTGCCACCTGGCTGGTATTATACTATGCAGAAACGATCCAGCATATACTCGGGGAAGTTGTGACAGATATTATGGGAAAGGTCCTTGGTATGCTGGTTGCCGCTATTGCCGTGAAGATTATTGCATCGGGTGTCCTTGCCTATATCACCCTGATATAACCGTTTTCCCTCGCCAGTGAACAGCAGGTGTTCAGGATATCATGAGGTCTGGTTCTCAGGATTTACGATAAAAAGGAATATACAATTTCAGGAATCGCGTTTGAGAGAAAAAACCTCTACCATGTGATGAGGATGATAGCGTATCTTTGCCTCGCGGAGACCGGCAATACCCAAGTCACTTTCCCGATTTATGTATGGAAACTTCCGTGCCAGAAATGCCGCAGTTTCTGCGTTGATAACTTTATAGATCCCTTCGCAGTCAGGTAATCCCTTTTCAAAATGGACTAATGCGGTATCAGCATTGAGAGGTTCGAACAGAGACATGGCACCAATTTTTGAAAAGACACGTATAATCAATCCTTTCATCGGAAGTTCGTCAAAATGATCGATGGCAAAAAAGACCGCTTCCTTTTCATGCGCAAGAACCTGATCATTTTCGCACCCTTTCCATTCACACCATTCTATAAGAAATCTTTTAACTTCTTCCCAGTTTTCCCATGTTATTGGCTCGGTGGAACTATCGCAGTTACGCCTGAACTTATTTATCTGGTGACGGATTGTCAGATAATTTCTTCCGGGGAGTGTTGCAAGGTCATCAGAGCGGTAAACATATTCAAAATGATTACGGTCAGGGACGAGATTTATTCCCGGACATATTTCCCGCATCCAGCTGGCTGTTTCGGGATCTATCAAAACAATCGGTTCATTATCGCTGATATCTGATGCGAGTCGTATCAATGATTTAAGCAGGGCAGGATCCCTTGGGCCGATTGGTGGACGGAACCGCGTTGTGCCATCAATCGTGCTTGCGATGATAATATTTTTTCTTTCATAGGCATACTGATAGTGTGCGTAATGATTCCAGCAGACCATATTTGTGAAGGTATTGTCACTGTGTGTCTGGGGATAATGCTCGTAATGATTTTCGAAAAAGGCACGGTCTGCAAGGGTAACGGGTTTAAATTTTTCCTGGGTAAGCATCATTCATCACTTCGGAATATCAGCGGGGTATGTCCTTCCAGGGGATGAAAACCGAAAGGCAGATAAAAATTTTCAGTTCCTGGTTCTGCAATAAGACCAATCCAGGAAATTCCCCGTTCAACGCTTTTTTTTACCAATATTGAAACAATCCGGGCGCCGATTCCGGTTTTCCGATATTCCGGAAGTACAACAAGATCCTGAATATATCCATCTGAAACTCCGTCGGCGATGACTCTCCCCATCCCTACAGCCCGACCGGTTTTCAGATCCGCCGCTACGACAAACAGAAAACTACCCAGAATCAATCGGGACAATTCTTTAGGATCGTACTCCTCCTTCCACCATCCACCGGCACGGTACAGGTTCGCAATCTCATCCCCATCCCATGCCTGAACGAGCTGGACTGCAATGGTATCTTCCAGGATTATCACCTTCCCTGTTTCCGTACTGAGGATTTTCATGCTACTATTATCGTCAATCAAAAAAAATCTTGGGATTGGCAGCTATCAAACAATGGCTTTGTAGAAACCCTGAGTTCTCAACAAATTATAAAACACCTGTTTTCGGAGGGGAGAGTGGTTGTCCGCCCCTGAACAGCCCCTTCGCTTTTGCGATTGTGTCGTGTTACCTCTCTGGAGTTATCGCTCCAGGGAGGTGCCACAGCGGTAGGGGTGGAGGTATTACATGCCGAGTCCCCAAAGATCGTTAAGAAAAATATTTTGAGGACTTCCCATGAAAACACTCACGATGCCTGCGGCCACAGGCACACAGAATGGAAATTAAATACCCTCGCGGCGTGAGACGTTAAGTCACCTATTTCCATATTAAATCCACAATTTCAGTAATTTCAGAAGTGGCAACCCAACTATTGCGATGAGACCTGCCCCACCTCCGAAGGGACGCCCCCGCGGCGATTCAATTACCTGGAAACTCCGACCCCGGCCTCTTAAAAGCCCTTGTGCGAATGGAAGTCGTACCTTTACATTTTCATCGTTCGGGTGCGAACCCTAGGTTCATGCACGTTTCTCTAATGCCAAAACAACAGAGACTTAAATAAAAAAAATCATCGGATTTCCGGAGGATTCAGTTGCATGATTGCTGTATCAATAATCGCTCCAAGTCCTTCGACATTCCAGTGCTCAGAGTTCAGGATAATCTGGTAAATAGAGAGATCGTTGATATCAATGTTATAATAACTGCGATACCGTGCTGCTTCGCACTCTTCTCTCTCGATTGTAATTCGCTCAGCTGATTTTTCGTCTGCAATCTGGTCCCTGAAAACAATCCGCTTTATTCGGCAGGCGATAGGGGCAAAAAGCCAGATCCTTATATCCGCATCTGTGACCATCCAGCCGGAAAGACGGCCTTCAACAATAATATTGTCCCGCCCGGCCGCAATCTCTTTCTGCCGGGCGTCAATCATTTTATCAAATTCCGGATTTTCACGCGCCAGAGAACCAAACTCTGCCAGCCCCATACGATGTTCCCTTGCAAGCTGTCGAAAGACTTCTCCGGCAGAGATCATCGAAAATCCGTGGCGTTCTGAAAGATACCGTGAGAGAGAGGTTGTCCCGCTGCCGGGGAGCCCGCTCACGGTGATCCTCATTACAGCCCCCCGATGTTTAAGGATTTCCTGATCACCTGGCTCAGGGAAATGGAACAAATCATATACCAGAGAATCCACGCGGGAATGATCCAGACTGCTGCAGCCTGAAGTCCGATGGTTCCAGCATAGGGAAAGGTGATGGTTGTTTGTATCTGGTTGAGCCGGAAGAGCAACCAGAAAAAGATTGGTACTGACACGACCAGAATATACGCCATCGGTTTAAACTGCTGCTGGGACATTTCAAGCTGTTCCTTCATCACACGTTCTTTTTTTGCTTCCAGTTTCTTGATCTTTTTATCGTCCTGAGAAAGTTGTGCTTCACGAAATTCGGCCTGGAATTCTTTCATCCTCTCCTGGACATCAGCCATCCTCTCATAATCTATCGTATATTTCTGGATAATTGACGTGTATAATCCTGTTAGTGCAGAGAGGATAATGATAAGGACATAAAAGGGAATGTTGAACCCGTCCACAAGGGGCGAGAAAACGACATTAATCGCCTGTCCGACACCGACTTTCAGCCACTCAATACTATACGCAAAAAGCATCAGGAACATAAAAAGAATCGCAATATACATCCCGTACTTATCCCAGATTTTTCCAAAATCCATATATTCACCTGAGTACTGTTGCCAAATCCCCCGCGGCGCGTTCGAGAAGGAAGTCGGCATTTATCACAATTTTTACGGTGCAGCCGGTGAGCATCGAATATGCGGCAGCAATTGATCGGTTAAACTGCTGGTGTTCTGCTATCGAGCGAGAACCCTCTTTATCCCGTGACCGTGTTTCATCGGTCATACGTCTCATGAGGATCTGGTCATCATCCGTTTCAACAAGTACGATAATATCCGGCATTATTTCCCGGAGCACCCATTCGGGAAGCCCCGCAAGGTATCCTTTTGGTGTCTTCACCGATGCATGCGTATCGATTAAGACATTCCCGGGGATTTGTGAAATTGCCTGCGCAGCACGCTGCTGGAGTCGTTTCTGGACTGCACGATCCAAAGTGCGCATCTGATCACGATCCTGAACTACGTCATCGTTCTTTGCAACTTCAAACATAAAGGTGCCAAAATTAATTGATTTATATTCGACACCATCTGCCTTGATGATCTTTAACGCCTCATTTACGACTGTCGTTTTACCGACACCCGGAACTCCGGTTATGATGACCTTTTTTCCTTCCATCCTGGTCCCTTCCACGTTTCACTCTTTGCCAAAGAATGTCCGCATGAACGGGTACATCTCCATGATTTGCTGGCTCGCAATCTCCTCATAGAGCCTGTAAGTAATACTTACCGTGAGGAGCAGGCCTGTTCCGCTGACAGCCCCGATAACCCCAAAGAGATTTGCAATGACGCTGAGCACACCAATAAAGACACCCCCTATCACCGTTACCCGGGGGATGTACCTGTCGAGATACTTTTCAAGCACCTGCGGATTTCTGCGGTAGCCGGGAATGGACATACCCGATAACTGAATCTGTCGGGCAACATCTTTTGAATCAAGTCCTGCTGTCTTGATCCAGAAGAGTGCAAAGATCGCACCACCGACCACCATGAATGTGATATCTACTCCAAGACGTAATAGAACCTGCCATGGAGCATGGCCGAGATCTGTCAGCCACCACATCCAGTCAGTTGGTCCATTGATCGGTGCAAGATAATACATGATACCATTGAGAGGAGTTGATCCGTCGAATGCCCCGAACACGGTGATATTGATATTGGAAAGGAACATGCCGACCATCTGAATATTTGCCTGTAAAACCCTGACGAGGATCATTGGAAGAACACTCGCGTAGATCAGCTTAACCGGGAATCGGGCCCGTGCACCCCTGACCTGCGCATGAGCGAGTGGAATTTCTATGCGCGTCGATTCAACATACACAATTATCAAAAAAATTGCAATGGTTGTAACAAATGCAAGAAGGTCCTTACCAAAGAAGGCGATATAACTTCCTCCATCCAGACCTATAGCAATGAGACGCGGGAAAAACCCGACCGGGTACTGATCAGCAACCGGTGCCCAGTTAATAAATCCATTTACAATTGCCTGTGATATACCGGCGATGATGAAAAGACCTACTCCGGATCCAATGCCCCATTTGGTCACGACTTCATCCATAAGGAAGACGAGGACCCCCCCGATACAGATCTGGAGGAAAATCAGAAGAGAGACCGCAAAGAGATTGCCACCAAAGAACTGGTTGGCAATAACCGGATCTGGGACCATGAAGCTGCCGACCAGATTTGGTGCGGCCTCGATTACGATCATGACGAGGATGAGAATCTTCTGCAGACCCATGTACATGACTTGTCCGCGTGTCTCGCTCGTGTCGATGTGGAGAATATCTGCCCCTTTAAGCAGCTGGAGCACGATGGATGCCGTTACGATCGGCCCAATTCCCAGGTGAACGATCGAACCGCTTGCGCCGGCGAGAAGGGCTCGCCATGCAGCAAATAAATCCTGGTTGGTTGGAGAGAGACCAAATACAGGAATATTCGTGAGGGCAAAATACAGAATTAATATTCCCAGCGTCCAGATGAGTTTGTTCTTGAAATGAACGTGTCCTTCGGGACTCTTGACTGCAGGCATCGCAGCGAGCAGGGGTTCCATTCGATCCAGCAGGTTTCCCATTGTTTCACCAAATAACAGGGAGGATCAGACTATCTGAGCCTTTCCACCTATTTTCTCGATCTTTACCTTCGCTGATTCAGAAAATGCCTGCGCGGAGATATTCAGTTTTTTTGTGACTTTCCCGCTCCCAAGCACCTTATCAATACCAATATCAGCAATGTTGATCGCAATGGCATCCCCTTCATTTTTTGCAATACCCTGTGCAAGAAGCGATGGAACGATCTGGTCGATAATCCCGATATCTATCGCCGCGACAGTAATTGCAGGCACATGGGAGAATCCATCTTTTCCAAAGACAGGACCTCCCATGTCTTTATACCACTTGACAAAGTGATGGGCGTTGATGCCGGCGCGTCCCCGCCCGCCGCGGTTACCTGCACCACGCCTGTTTTTGTGAGTTCCACCACCGCATGTCCGCGATCCACGGTATTTTGAACGTTTGTTGGTTGGCATCCTGCTTCACCTCATCTTATAGAGGAGAGTATTGATCTCCTGACCATAATAGCCAAGCGCTCCACCCTGTGGGAAGGTACGCTTGGTGGTCTTGTACCCCTTGCGCGGTGGATGCAGACGTAAGACAGGCTTTAATCCCGGTATCTCACGCAGTTTTGTCTCGCCACCCGCAAGTGCTCGTGCAAATTCAGAAATGCTGCTGAACGTCGAATTCGATTTGATGTACTCATCGGTCAGCGGTGCATCGCCGATCACCCTGCCACGGGTCAGAAGCAGAGTTTCAATTGTTGCTGCATCTGCTTCGCCGTAAGCAACGTAATCCTTCACTTTACGGATCATACCAAGATTTTCCGGAGTGTCCGGTACGAGCACGCAATGATTGATGTGGTGAAGACGAAGCATCTTAAGGGTGTCCTTGATATCCCGGCGGGTTTTAACAACACCGCGTACCTGTACTACCGCGTACATTTACAGGGACCTCCCTGTCCTTATCATGTTGGTCTCATTGAGTGCGTTGAAGGTAGCTTTCGCGAAATTAATCGTTGTGCGCGTCTGTCCGCGTGCAAAGGTCCATACATCCTTGATACCTGCGAGCTCAAGCACTTTTTTACTGATATCTCCCGTGACAAGACCGATCCCCTGAGGTGCAGGTTTGAGCGTGACACGGACACTGCCTGCAGTTCCCTGAACCTGCATTGGGATCGAGTGGGTGACATCACACCCGCATTCCCAGCTGCCGCAACCACGCCTGACCTTAATGATATTCATCTTGGCCTTCACGATCGCTTTCTTGATCGCATTACCGACTTGAACATCCTTGCCCTGACCAAATCCGATATAACCATTCCGGTTGCCTACGATGACAACAGCACGGAACTGAACACGGCGACCTGAGTCGGTCATCCGCTGCATCATGGCAATATCAAGAACCTCGTCTTCCAGATCAGGAAGAAACATATCTACAATCTGGGGTTCCTTGATCGGCCTGCCGCTCTCGAGGACCTGGTCGATACTTTTAATCTCCCCAGAAGCGACAAGTTTGCCAAGACCGGTGACCGGGCGCCACTCTTCTCTTTCATAAGCCATTTACACCAGCTCCTTTTTTATTGCGTCTGCCGCCTGTTCGACAATCGAAATAATGTCCGAGGCATTTTTGTTATACGCAGCGATATGTGCACCCCTGACCCGTTCGTCAGAAGGGAGAATCTTCTCCCCGTGTGGTACATCAAGTCCCGCTTCGACAGCACCTTTAAGTGCCGCGAAAACCCGGGCACCGGGAGTAGCACGATTCAGCCCGATATCCAGAACGGCCCTGCCATAATCTGCTTTTTTTGCTTTAACGGCAAAGAGCATCCCTGTCAGATAAGCTGCCGGTGTGCTGGATGTCGATCCTTTGTAGCCGTAGGTTTCCAGTTCAGCGGAGTTTGCTGCGATGAGCGTGCGATCGCCATCCATCTCAGCTGTAACCAGCTGGATGATGATATGACGGTTTGTCTTGCGGACAACCATTCGTGGCGCATCTGCAACGACAAGCCTAGTCCGCTTGTAGTAATCGGTTTTACCCTCTCTTCGTCTTCTGAAGGGGACAAAATACCGTGATCCTGTCGCCATGTTACTTCATCCTCCCTGCGAGGATCTCCATCTGCGCCTTCATGTGTGCAACGCTCCTGAACTGTCCGCCAGCCGCTTTCCGGTAGATTATCCGGTACATATGCCGGTCAATCGACCCAGCTTCACGGAGTTCAACAAGCACTTTTCTGATAGCACGGATCTTCTGAACCCATGCCGTTTTGCTCGGGTTGCGGGCTCCTGCCGCACCTTTCCTTTTTCCTGCACCCTTGCGGTGCCCGTATGACCTTTGTGCAATCCTTGCACGAGCCCTGCCACGGCTTACGCCTTTCTTCTGATGTGCCTTGATTGCACCATCAGTGATAAGCCCCCTCAAATCTTCACGTGAGATTGCATTTTCTATATCCGAGATACGGGCCGGGTCAAACCAGACACGGTTGACACCGCACTTCAATACTGCGGCAGCGATACGTTTCTGGCTGGCGACATCACTCATTCTTCTTCACCTCTGTCCCGGTCTTCTTTTTTGCCTTTGGTTTTGCAGCTGCTTTGGGTTGGGCTTTTGCTTCCGCAGGCTCTTCCGTCTTTGGTTTAGTAGTTTTCTTAGTTGTTTTTACAGGAGCTGCAACCTTAGTTTTTTCCGGTTTTTCTGCCTGTTCCGCTTTCGGTTTTACAGATTTCATTTCTTTTACCGGAGTCTTTTTCTCTTCTGCCGCAGGGGTTGCCTTTTCCTTCTTTGTTTCCTTTTTGGAGGAAGTTGCCGGTGCTTTGGATTTTGCGGGTTTCTTTTCTTCCTTCTTTTTTCCCGCATCCTTTTTAGCTTCTTTTACCGGTTCCCTGATTTTCTCCTGTTTCGGTTCGGTCCTGACAGTACGGGCATTCAGCAATTTGAATCCGGCACCAAGTGCCTTTTCCTGGAGACCACTGCGGGTCCTGCCTCCGACAGTTGCCCCTATCCTGACTGCATGAGTTTTTGGATCAATTCCCTCAAGTTCCTTTACCGAGGAAATCAACACCTCGAAAAAACCGCTGGGGTGCATTCCGCGCACCGCAATCGGGCTTCCGAAACCGGGTTTTGGAAGGGCTCCCTTTGCTTTCTTCTGCTCTCTTTGCTTGTTATGCTGTCCACGGGGTTTTCTCCAGGAATCTGAGAGCTGTCGTTTCTTGCCATATCCATCACGCTTGAACGCTGCTCCTTTATCAACACGTACCTGGATTAACCGTTTTATTTCAGTGGTCATCGATCTCAGCCCCTCTGAACGATATAGATGCCATCCTGGAAAACCCTCGGGTCACGGTTGCGGATATGGGTTGCATGCTCAATATTTGCGGCCGAGGTTCCGACCAGTTCACGGTCGATCCCTGTGAGCACAACTTCATCATTGGCGATCTTTGCTGTGACACCCGTTTCGATCCTTGCGTATCGTGCCTTTTTCTCACCAAGGAAATTGGCGATTTCAAGGCGGTTTCCCTGAAGTTTCAGCTGGATCGGGAAGTGGCTATAGACCATTTTCATGTGGTACTCAAACCCTTCGCTGACACCCCGGCACATATTTTTGGTATGAGCCTCGAGGGTCCCGACCATCGCTACCATTTCTTTTCTTCGGGATTCGGTGGATATGGTTACTTCGTTTCCTTCGCAGGTTACGACAACCTGGGGGAACCGTATGTTTCGCGAGAGCTGTCCTTTGGGCCCGTTTACGCGAAGTTGCGAGCCATCCAGAGACGCTTTTACACCCTCGGGAACTTTAACTATTCTGACTGACGACATGTTCTCGCACCTTCAATAAACATATCCGAGAAGTTCGCCACCGACACCTTCTTTTCTCGCCTCTTCGTGGGATATTACACCGCGCGAAGTCGAAAGGATCAGGAGCCCGAAATTCTTTCCCGGGAGGTACTGCTTCTCCCAGTATTCCATCTCATCCATCTGTACTGAAAACCGCGGGTTTATAGCACCACAGCGGTTAATTTTGCCCGTGAGATGAACCTTGAGCTGTCCACCCCTNNCGGAGCATGGCACCGAGGAGTTTACTCGCTGGTTCGATGATGCACACGGACTTACCGGTGTCACCGGCATTTTTTAAGGAACACATTCCATCTGCTATTGGATTACTTCGTGTCATTGTGCATTCACCTTCAGCTCATCTTTTTAAAGCCAATTTTCCGGGCCCACTCACGGAAGCATTGCCGGCAGAACATGATATGATATCTGCGCACAAGTCCCTGTTTACGCCCGCACATCTTGCATTCGTTCGCACCGCGACCATAGATCTTCTTCTGTTCTCCAGCCATTAGCGCACCTCTACCTGATACTGTTCTTTAAGAAATGCAATTGCATCCTCTTTCTTCACGCGCTGTTTTGCCGGGAGTTTTTTCTGCTCCATGCGTCTGCGGGTGATCCGAATACCTTTACGTTCGAGAACAACATTGACGTCCATACCAAAGATACCGACCTGCGGGTCGTAGGACATACCGGGAAAATCCGTATGTTCTTCAATACCAAACGAGATATTCCCGCTCTTGTCAAACTGGCTCTCAAAGACCGTTTTATTGATGATCCCAATCGATGTTGCAAAAAAATCGCGGGCTGTTTTGCCACGGAGTGTTACTTTGCATCCGATCGGGGCACCTTTCCGTATAGAGAATGCCGGCTGGGTCATCCTGGCAATGCTCCTGACAGGAGTTTGTTTGGTAATCGTCTTCATGATATTTTCAGCTTTCACGAGCTTTTCGCCGCTCTCACCGACTCCCATGTGAACAACTACCTTGTCGATATAGATATCGCGCATCGAAGTCACTGTTCAATCCCCCAGGTTGTTATTGCGGGTGTCTGTTTCCCAACCATGTAGATATACGGAGAAATCGTTTCAAAGCGTGTGCCTGTCGCTTCATCCATAAGGATGATCTTGTTGGGAACACTGCCATGTGTCTTGATGATCTCGATGATCCGGGCAACTTTTCCTGAATGCCGGCCACCGGTTACCATCGCCATATTTCCTACAACAAACGGGAAATGATCGATGATTTTGAAACGGTCTTCTGGTTTTAGTGACACGACGATCGAGTCGTGTGAGTTAAACGTGTTATCTGCAATGATGTTGGCACCATAGCGCAGGTTTAACTGAACTTTGCCACCGGCAATGACAGTTTTATTCTGGATTTTGCACAATCTGCTCTGGGCAGCGTCAGCGTCAATTTCCACAGCCAGATGGCGGCCATTTTTTCCACGCTGCATCCGATAATATTTACCTGTTTTCGGGATGGCAATAATATCAAATATGCCAATCCCCATTTTTGGATTCCTGCAGGGTCTTCCGTTGACGATAACATCGTTCTGATTGAGGATCTGCTTGACTTCTTTCAGATTCCTGGCAAAACCCATATGATCGCGGAGCCAGACTGCAATCGGCATAGCATTTGCGTTATGGGGACCGGGTGCGGTTTTTGTAATAAATTTTGTAGTTTTCTTAGCAATGTGCCACGAGTCCGGGGCATTCAGCCGCTTCAGATGATCAGACATTATTCAGCCTCCCCTAATTTTGCTTCCCGCCGCTTGTCAGCGAGATTCAGTTTGGTGACCAGTACGTTTGATGCATCGATGAGGCGGGGAACTTCAGTCCCATCAGCTTTCGTCGACGAAACCCCGTGAACAACAACTTTTGACTTTTTGGTATCAACTGCATCCACAAGCCCCTCATCACCGGCAAAATCTCCCCGGGTTACTTTTACAGTATCGCCCTTAATCACACGCAGTGTCTTTTTCTTGTATTGTTCCTGGAGCGCTGCGGAGAGGGGAGCGTTGAGGTATTTTGTTTTCACGTGTAAAGGTGCCTGATAGCGCGCCTTTCTCTGCTTCCTTGGCTGTTCGCTTTCTATTCGTACCATTACCGCACCTCACACAATAATCGTAGCCATTGAACCGAGCTTGGGAAACCTTTCTGCAACTTCACGTGCGACCGGCCCCTTGATCTCCGTTCCTTTCGGCTCATTTTTCTCATCAACGACGACTACTGCGTTGTCATCGAAGGATACCCGCATTCCATTCGGTCTCCGCATCTCCTTTCTCTGACGGATGACAACAGCACGCACAAGCTTCCTGCGCATGTCCGGGGTACCTTTCTGGACGCTGGCCGTGCAGAGATCCCCGAGACCCAGCTTGGGCTGACGGCGCCTGACACCGTGGTAGCCAAAGACAGAAATGATCTGTACTGTCCTGGCGCCGGTATTATCGGCGCATGCAAGCCTTGTTCCTGTAGAAAGTGCACGCGGTATCGTAGACTGCTTTGCTTTCATTGCTGAAGCACCTCTACGACTACAAAGGTGGTGCTCTTCGACAGGGGTCTGCACTCAGCGATCTTCACCATATCTCCGGCCTTTACCTGAATACAGGTGGGGTTATGGGCGTGAAGTTTCGAGCTGCGTTTCTCATACCGCTTGTATTTACGGATGTAATGCAGGTAATTGCGTTCTACTACTACCGTTCCCATCATTCGGTCGCTCACGACTTTGCCGGTGATCACCTGGCCGCGCACCGGTAAAGTGCCGTGAAACGGACAATTAACGTCCTGACATTCCTGTTTTGGTGCCTGAACGTCCAATCCAATGTTTAGTGCCATTATTTTATCCTCTTCTTCTCGTGCAGGTTGATTCTCTTTTCAGGAGCCAGAACCATCACGGATCCATTTATCTCAACAAGTTCGCTGCCTGGAAGGTGCAGCTGAAATCTGCTGTGCATCTTGGGGATGCGTTTGACCCCCAGGGGGGTCTCGATTATCAGCAGATTTTTTGTTTCATCGATAATGCAACCTGACAGTCCCCGATGAAGGGGATTTGTGGCTCCGGATACCAGAACGTCCAGTCCGATCAGTTCATGCCGGAGGACATTCTGGGGAGTGATCATACGGTTCTCCTGTGGTTCTGTTCGGTTATCAGACGAGCTATTGTTCGCCTGAGTTCCCCTATATGACCCGGGTTCTCTGTTGCGCCACCCGCACTGACTTTCCCATAATGCTGGACAAGCTCCATTCGTAACTTTTCCATTTGTTCCTGGAGTTCTATATCCGAAAGCTGCTGGACATCCCGAGCTCGTAATATTGCCATGTTACTGGTCCTCCACAAATGGCACTTCATCGGGAAGTGCGGGTTCATCCGAATCAATATCGCTGATGTCCGTTACGGTAACCTTAGGTGCCACGCGCTTCTTTTCCTGTTCAATTACGGTAAAGTGATCCGGCAGTTTCGCACCTGCAGGAACCAGCTTGACCTGAACGCCTATGACACCCAGTTTCTTGATAGCAACCGCATAGCCTTTCTCAACTATTGTGTTGCTCGGTTCGCCGCAGTGTTTGATGTATCCTTCGGTAAACTTCTGGGTACGGGCTCGTGCGCCGGTCAGTTTTCCGGCGATAACAACCTCACATCCCAAGGCTCCGGAATCCATAACCCGACGAAGAATGCTTGATCCCGCTTTGCGGAAGTACCACCCGCGTTCAAGAGCGTTTGCCAACCTTTCTGCCATGATCTGAGCGTTGAAGCTGGGGTTAGTAACCTGCTGAACTTCAATCTGGGGTGATTCAACTCCATAGTTCTGAGCGAGGTCCAGGGTCAACTGATGGACCAGTTTTCCTCCTTTGCCGATAACAATCCCGGGTTTTTCGGCAAAGATAGTAACCTGTGTGCCCAGCGGGGTTCTTGCGATATCCATTCCGCCGTATCCTGCCCGTTTGAGTTCTTTCGACAGATATTTTTCGACACGGGCTTTCCGCACCCCTTCTGAAATAAACTTCTTCTCAACGGCCATTACGCCACCTCACGGACAACGATTTCGATATTTACAGTCTCACGGACCTTCGGCGTCGCACGTCCCATTGCGCGTGGGAAGAAAGACTTCTGGGCCCGTCCGCGGTTTGCCGACACGTGGATGATCTCAAGATTATCGGCGTCAAGACCGATGTATTCGGCATTTTTCTTCACGGATTCCAGAACACGGATATAAGCTCTGGATGCTTTTACCGGATATCTTCCGGCATCCCAGTTGCCCGGGAGACCTCGTTTGTGTGCCACATTCCGGTTAAATCGTCTGAAAGGGATGGCTTTCTTTAAACCTATAACATCATTCAGATACGTAATTGCGTCGTTTACACGCTGGTGCCTGATAAACGTGGCAATCTCGATCGAATGCTTGGGCGACATATTAAGTTCGTTGGCCTTCGCTTTTGCTATGGTATCGCCACTTATCTTCTGTGAATATTCAATTCGTGCCATGTTCATCACTTCAGCGGGACGTATTTGCTGCCTCTTGTCGCACCGATACCGGCACTGCCGTGAGAAACCCTCTTTCGTGTCAATGCAAACTCTCCGAGATAGTGAAAGACGGACTCCGGCTGAAATTCGACTTTCATGAATTCCTTGCCATTGTAGATCTCAATTGATCGGCCTACCATCTCCGGCATGACGATCATCTCACGCAGGTGAGTTCTTATTTTCTCGTCACCTTCACGGACCTTTGCGAGTAAGGTCTCTTCACCCCGGGAGAAACCCCTTACTATTTTGCGACGTGCACGTGCTGGCATGAGAGGGAGTAGTTCACTCATCCCCATCGCCTTCAGCTCGTCGATCTTAAATCCACGATAGGTGAACTCTTCACGCCTTCGTGGCATTCTTTTCTGAGTCTTTTTTGGTGCTGCCATACCGTTCACTTCCTGCTCTTACCTGTCCTGCGTGCAGCTACATGACCAACGGTTCTTCCTGGTGAAGTGCCTCGGGCGATAGTCTTCGGCCGACCAGTATGCTGGTGACCTCCGCCACCAAACGGATGGTCGATTACGTTCATCGCGACACCTCGGACGCGTGGCCAGTTTGACGCTGTATTCTGCATCTTGTGGTATTTGTTGCCTGCTTTCACGAACGGTTTGTCTACACGACCACCGCCGGCTACAATTCCGATGGTTGCCCGGCATCGTGCGTTAAACCATTTGGTCTTTCCACTAGGCATCCGGATACCGACCCGGTCTTCGATCTTGTCAATAACAACTGCCTGTACTCCGGAAGAACGGACAAACTTGCCTCCATCGTTCGGGCGCGACTCGATGTTGCAGATGTATGTGCCTGTAGGAATGTGCTGAAGAGTGAGTGTGTTACCGTTCTTTACCTCAACATCAGATCCCCAGGTGATTGTCTCTCCAATGCCCAGGCCTTCAGTGACCAGCATGTAGACTTTTGCACCATCTTCAAGTTTCACAACGGCGATTGGTGCATTTCGTGCTGGATCATGTTCGATATCAATGACACTTCCGGTGATTGTCTGTGAATCATCACCGATGTGCTTCAGTTCGGCCTTGTACCGGTGGGATGGT
>DADT01000012.1:18515-22171 GCA_002495065.1 Methanoregula sp. UBA471
CCTACATAATGCCAAGCCGGCTGAGTATTTCCTCTGCGGCTTTTTCATTCTCGAAACTCACGATTGCCTTCTTTTCTCCGTGCATGGTCATGAGCGTCCGGATGCTTTTGACGTTTTGTCCAAACGATTTTTCTATTTCACGTTTGATCTGCCTCTTGCTGGCTTCACGGCTGACAAGGAACTGGAGCTTGCTCTGATTCTCTAAAAGTACCATTGCCTTTTCCGTAACAAACGGGTATTTCAAAGCCATTTATCTCCCCTCCAGCCGTACAAGTGCGCTCTCTGTCCAGACCGTCAAACGTCCCGCCAGCATACCTGGTGCAAGATGCTCAACGTTCAGCTGGTCAACGGTCACGGCATCAACGCCGGAAAGATTGCGTGCTGCACGCAGCGGCTGTTCGGCCGTGACAATGAGGATGCTTTTTCTCTGCTTGAACCGGCGACCACGCATTTTGCCTCTTCCGGCACGGACCTTCTTGCTCTCCTTTGCCCGTTCGATATCATGATAGACACCAGCGGCTGTCAGTGCAGTTATGACGTCCTGCGTCCGGATAAGTGCCTCAAACGTATCTTCAAAAATTATTGGAACTGCTCCATCGAACATATGACCACGGCCGCGGATAAGATCCGCAGATATGCTGGCAGCTACTGCTGAACGAAAGGCCTTCTGTTTTTCTTTCTGATTGATTTCCTTAATCAGAATTTTCGCGACTTTCGGAGGATGTGCTTCACGACCACCTTTGGCCTGAGGGACCTTTGCCGCTCGTGAACCATTTTTGATACGTGGCACATGTGACGAGCCGCGACCACTTCCCCATCCGACAGCTGATGAACAGATACCTGCAAACGGGTTCGTTCCGTGGGGTTGCCGCCGTGTGCTCTGAAGGGCTAATACTGCCTTTTTGATCAGATCGGGGCGGTATTCCTCCGAAAAGAGTTCCGGAAGTTCGATGTCTTTTACGATTCCGCCATCAAGTGTTTTAACCTGTGCTTTCATCTCTGATCATCCCTGTTTACTCTGGACGCTCACAAACTGGATTGTCGGCATCCTGACGACATGTTCACCCAGGCGCATTGCCGGACGAATGCGTATAAGCCGTTTCACCGGGCCCGGAATCGAACCTTTGACAAGGACATAAGGGCTTTTAAGCACACCGTAGTGCAGGAAACCCCCGGCTGGTGTGATCTCGCTGGAGTTTTCGCTGACCCTCAGGATACGCTTGTTAAATTCAGTTCGCTGCTGGTATCCCAGCTGGCCCATCTGAGGCACCTGCCACCGGACATGATGGGGATTCCAGGGTCCGAGAGTACCAAGGTGCCGCTCTTTTCCTCCAACGGAGTGTTTTCGCTTTCGCAATGCGATGCCCCAACGCTTTACAGCACCATTCGTTCCCTTTCCCGTGGTGATTGCGGTTATATCGGCATACGCACCAGTCTGGATGACATTGTTAAGGGAGACTTCGGTTCCAAGGAGCCCCTGTGCGTACTCCCACTGCTTTTTGATGTCCCCGCCACCAATTTTGATCTCCATGAGATCGGGCACTTTCTTCGGGACGCCCGTGAGTATTGCAGGTTGCGTGTAGGAAACCGCGTAGATCTCCGCAACAGTGCCGGCAGCAACAGCTTCAGAAAATTTTTTCAGGGCGGCTTCCTGGTCATAGTCCTTTGGTAAGGTGATGCGGCGCCCAAGAATTTTATCGAGCTGATCTGCCCAGACTTCTGTCAAAGCATGTTTACCATAGGTATCTCTTGAATAAGCACGAATTGCAGCGACTTTCATTGAGGGTATTTCAATAACGGTGACAGGCACCATGATTTCTTTTCCCTCCGTGGGGCTGCTCTTGTGATCATCCACCATGATAACATGCGTCATACCCACTTTATATCCAGCGAACCCCTGGAGTATCGGTGCCCCGGTATAGAGAGGCCACGATTGATATTTCGGGATCGGGCTCTTTGCACGCGTTCTTGGGCTGAATGCAAGAGAACCACGGCGTGGTCTGTTTATTTTTGGCATGTGTTAATCAATCCTTTTTCTGCGTGTAGGTTATTCCCAATTCGACACGAATTACGATTAATCCGAGACCGTGTGATACCTGTTAGTTTTAATGAGCCAACACGCGACGCCATCGAAAAAACGAGGTAACTCAAGTACAACGAGGATCCGCGGCAAGCGGATTTCATGTAGTACTGAATATCCCTGTTTTCTGTAGCTTACAGACATGTGGATGATGTTTCATCCATGAGCTGATGTGCACCAGCATTCCTGTCTCGCGGAAGAAGATCCTGACAATAACGCATCCTTCTGCCCATTATTGAAGCAGCGGGAACGGGCTCGTTGCACGAACGTCGACCCATGCGTACCTGTCAGTTCCTACTCTGTCAGCCTGTTGTGACGAATCACAACTCCTTCTCGGGTTGCCCCCCGCATTTCTGCGAGGTTCACCAATCGAGGATCTCCCACGGCACAACATTCTTTCCTGTGTCCGGAAGTCTGGTTCCGCCGTAATGTTGTAACAAGATTGTGCTATTCATTATGCAAGCACAAAGATACAACAGGGGATATCCTCATATCGGCTTCCTTAATCATTGAATAAAAAAGAATATAAATATATGCCAATGTTATTCGGATAATAATCGAAAATATCAGTTTTTATAATATTTCATTACATCATCCAAAATAGAGTTCTCCCTGATCGGTGATATATACAACAATATCTTCACAGACACAACGTGCTTTGCAGCACTGGGGGCGTGACTCTCTTAGCCGGTTAATCAATGAAATGGTATCATACATTACTTTTATGTTAATTTTTTCAGCTTCTCCAAAAATAATGGAAGGGACGTCAAACAAATCGGTTCCTGAAGGAATTGTACACAAATGCGTGGCATCCAGTGTGTAAAGAAAGTCAAGTGTTTCTTTAGCCCTTCGTATATTTTCCATCGCACTTTTTTCAATAGTGCAGACATTTGCCTTTGACGTGGAGATAATATCAGCAATCTGCTGCTGGGTCAGCCCTTGTTTGCGGTACCTGAGAACCTCCATCTGTCGTTCGGTGAGCAGCCCATCTTTCATACTATCAAATCTTATATACAAACTTAAACACTTTTCGTTAACTCTGTCGCAAACCTGATGCAATTTTCTAATAATCGCTAAAGTGTAATTTTTTACCAAACAATAATTTTTTATCATTTTTTTCGAGGGAAAATGACATTTCAAAATGTTTATATGAATACCGGGTCATAATAACGTGTAAAAAAAAACTTAGGTGATTTAAAATGGTTGTTAAAGTAGGAGTTGCTAAACTCGGCAACATTGCAAGTGGTGTGATGGCAGAGCTGCTTCTCGATGAGAGAGCAGACCGTGAAGATATGCAGACATTCATGGCTACCAGCGGTACTAAACTCGAGCCGGCGGATGTTGACCGTGTGGTATCCAACTTGAAGGCATATCAACCGGATTTCTGTATTGTCGTATCACCGAACGGAGTTCTTCCCGGGCCAACAAATGCCCGCGAACAACTCGCTGCAGCAGGTATCCCGGTAGTTATCATTACTGATGATGTGACCACCAAGAAGGAGTGGGAAGGCATCAAGACCAGCAAGTTCGGTTACATCATCATGAAGGCTGACTCAATGATTGGTGCCCGCCGCGA
>DADT01000049.1 GCA_002495065.1 Methanoregula sp. UBA471
TCTAGCTCCTCGATATGATTGGCGAATGATTCTTTTTCAACAACGTTTATATAGAACCACAAACCAATTTTAGTGCGAAAAGTGGTGATTTTATGTCACAGCAACTTGGAGGACAGCAGATACTTATTCTTAAAGAAGGCAGCACCCGTACCCGGGGCCGCGACGCTCAGGGTATGAACATCACCGCCGCAAAGGCAGTGGCAAGTGCAGTCAGGACCACACTCGGTCCCAAGGGAATGGACAAGATGCTCGTCGACACAATCGGCGATGTCGTAATCACGAATGATGGTGTCACGATCCTCAAGGAAATGGACATCGAGCACCCGGCCGCGAAGATGATGGTTGAGGTTGCCAAGACTCAGGACGATGAGGTCGGAGATGGTACCACAACCGCAGTCGTCATTGCCGGCGAACTTCTCAAAAAGGCAGAGGATCTCCTGGAGCAGGACGTCCACCCGACGATCATTGCCGCAGGGTACCGCCAGGCAGCCGAGAAGGCGCAGGCTCTTTTAAAAGAGATTGCCTTTGATGTAAAAGCGACCGATAAAACCATGCTTAAAAACATCGCGGCAACCGCGATGACCGGTAAAGGAGCAGAAGCAGCCAAGGACAAGCTCTGCGACCTTGTTGTCAAGGCAATAACGATGGTTACCGATGACGATGGCACGGTTGACATCGAGAACATCAAGGTCGAAAAGAAGACCGGTGGAAGCATTGAGGATTCAGAGATCATCGAGGGAGTACTTATCGATAAGGAGAGAGTTCACCCGACGATGCCAAAGAAGGTCACCAATGCAAAGATCCTGCTGCTGAACGCAGCAGTTGAGTTCAAGAAGACCGAAGTTGACGCAGAGATCAACATCACCAGTCCCGACCAGCTCCAGGCATTCCTCGATGAGGAAGAGCGGATGGTCAGAGGTATTGTTGACAAGATTGTCGCAAGCGGCGCAAACGTCCTCTTCTGCCAGAAGGGTATTGATGATATCGCTCAGCACTATCTTGCAAAAGCAGGCATCTTTGCAACCCGCCGGGTCAAGAAGAGTGACATGGAGAAGCTCGCCCGTGCGACCGGTGCAAGCCTCGTCTCATCGATTGATGCGATCAGCAAGGAAGAGCTCGGTAAGGCAGGACTCGTTGAGGAACGCAAGGTTTCCGGCGAAGAGATGACCTTTGTTGAGCAGTGCAAGAACCCGAAGGCAGTATCAATTATCATCAAGGGCGGTACTGAACACGTCGTCGATGAGCTCGAACGTGCAATTCACGATGCTCTCCGTGTTGTCGGAGTCGTTGTTGAAGACAAGAAAGTTGTTGCAGGTGGGGGTGCACCTGAGACCGAGCTCTCCCTCCGTCTCCGCGAATACGGCGCGACCGTTGGTGGCAGGGCACAGCTCGCCATCGAAGCATTCGCATCGGCGCTCGAGATCATCCCGCGCACCCTTGCAGAAAATGCAGGACTGGATCCCATCGACATGCTTGTGGAAATTCGTGCCGCTCACGAAAAGGGCAAAAAGACCCATGGCCTGAATGTGTTCGAGGGCAAGGCAGTCGATATGAAGGCAGCCGGAGTTGTCGAGCCGCTCCGCGTCAAGACACAGGCAATCTCTTCAGCAGCCGAAGCCGCAATTATGATCCTGCGCATTGACGATGTCATTGCATCATCCAAGAGCCACGCGCCCGAAGGCGGCATGCCCCCCGGCGGAATGGGCGGAATGGGTGGAATGGGCGGTATGCCCCCCGGCATGGGCGACTACTAACCCAAAAAAAAACATTTTTCAACGTATCTTCATTTTTCAGGAATTTTATTCTTTTAGTTCCCTATTCGGAAGCATGTATTGTTTTACTGTTGCAGGTCCACATCTGCTGCGGGTCATGCAACAGATTAATGAACCCATACGCATCCAGTACCTGGCATGAGCGACCAGTTTATCTTCACAAGGTATCGGACTGACTGCTATCACTGCAAACAGATTGCAGATCAGATCATTAAAGCTGTCCCCTACAAAGCCGAAGTGGCATGCGATAATTGTGGCGCAACAAGGGTTTTTATCCCCCGTATCGAGGATGTAACACAGCCAGGTACATTTACAAAAATCGGGTGTTACGACGTCTGGAACCTTCAGAAAACCGCAGATTGCAGAAACTGCCACGTGAACGGTTTTCATGACATAACGATTGGATGCCGGCATTTTACTGTCCGCTGCAGGAACTGCGGGTTCACGCATTTCTATAAATTCGATCTTGAGTACATGGCAAAAGATGAACTCAATGTGGGACGGGAGAATACTCCTGCCAGTGAACATCAGCCGATGTGATAAAGCGCGGCAACGTGAACCGTCAAAAAAAGGCGTAGGCGGATTCGTTACTTCTCTTCCCGCACCATCTCGATTGCTTTCTTCGGGCATTCGTTCGCGCAGATACCACAGCCCTTGCAGAACGTTAAGTCAACATTGAGATCGGCATCTATCGCAGAGTCAGGGCAATACATCGCACAGAGCCCGCACTGGTTGCATTTCTCTTTATCGACGACCGGTTTAAAGACCCGCCATGTCCCGGTCTTCCCGGCTGCCCCTTCGGTCGGTTTGCTTATTGCGAGGCGCTGACGACTCTGACTCATGCGCTCATCTCCCGGTAAGCAGCTTCAGCTGCCTTGACATTACGTTCATCAGAAAACATCTCACGGATTGACTTTTTTGCCGAATCGACAGAAATAACACCCATCTTTGCAAGTGCGCCAAGGACTGGGGTGTTCAGGATCGGGCTCCCGGCAACCACGAGATTCTCCCGGAGCGCGATACCGGTGAGATCGACATGGCTGGATGAAAATCCTGCAAACTCCTTTTTCTGAGTGCTGTTAATCAGGACCTTCCCGCCTTTTTTTAATCCCTGGAGTACATCGACAACATCCATGACACTCGCATCGAGTACCACAACCATATCAGGTTTTTTTATCTGGCTGTAGATCTTTATCGGGGTGTCATCTATCCGGACAAATGAGACAATTGGGGCGCCCCTGCGTTCAGCTCCATAGAACGGGCACGCTGTAGCGTATTTCCCGTCATGGATTGCCGAAAGTGCCAGAAGGCGTGCGGCTGTTACACCTCCCTGCCCGCCCCGTGAATGGATCCGGATCTCAAACATTGGCGTTCACCCCGAACCAGGATTCCTCTCCAATCCGGCGCTTCCGGACGAAATCCGCAATGTCTTCATAGGTGACTTCCTGCCCGCCAAGACCCGCAATCACACTGAATACATCTGTCTTCAGTTGGGCCTGAATTGATTTTGCAAGCACACCCCCGAAGCCAAAGGAGTAATCGCGGTCGATAACGACGACCTCTTTTCCTTTGAGGTTGAGTCTCGGGAACGGGCGGAACCAGCGCAGGCGCATAGAACCGGCCCGGATGCCCTCCTTCCGGAGCTGGTCAATGGCGACCTCCGCCTCCTTGCCGAGAGTCCCCATAGATACAACGACCACCTCAGCGTCTTCGCACCGGTAGTCCTCGGTGAACCCGTATTTTCTGCCAAAACGGTCTGCAAAATCCTTCTCAGTCTCCTCAATTATTTTTACCGAATCACGCATCGACCGTTCGATATCCCAGCGGAATTTAAAATGCTGGTCAGGACCGGTAAGTCCCCCGTATCCCGCCGGATTCTTAGGATCAATTGCATGGGGAAGGTACATCGGGGGTATAAAATCACCAGTCTCGACCGTATCGAGCGGCTGCATGATATGGCTTAACGTAAAGCCATCGAGGTTCACCATTACCGGCAGCAGCACATCATTATGCTCTGCGATGCGGAATGCCATAAGGGTCGTATCATAGGCTTCCTGAACAGTACTCACAAAAACCTGAAGCCAGCCCGTGTCGCGTTCCTGCATCGCATCGGTATGTTCGGCCCAGATATTCCAGCCGGGGCCGATTGACCGGTTCACGTTTGCCATAACAACAGGAAGTCGTGCCCCTGCTGCCCAGTTTGTCATCTCATGCATATACAGAAGACCGTGGGAACTTGTTGCAGTGAACGTCCGTATTCCGGTGACGCTTGCCCCAATGCAGGCAGCCATTGCCGAGTGTTCGCTTTCAACCGGGATGTAACGACTTTTAAGTTCGCCCGATGAAACAAACTCTGCGATCTGTTCGACAATCTCCGTCTGGGGGGTGATCGGGTAAGCAGCGACGACCACAGGCTGGACCTGTTTTACTGCTTCTGCGACAGCCTTGTTCCCTGTTGCGATCTTTTTCATTCTTCGACCTC
Source organism: Methanoregula sp. UBA471 (assembly GCA_002495065.1). GTDB lineage: Archaea > Halobacteriota > Methanomicrobia > Methanomicrobiales > Methanospirillaceae > Methanoregula. The sequence continues at coordinate 4,255 of DADT01000049.1, forward strand.
CTCGGCGGACAATTTCCTGATATTTTTCGCCAGGTTCTGCTTAAGTGTTTCAAGGATCTTTGCATCAATACCCTTGAACCGACCCTGGGGTGCCAGATATTCCTCGAGAGGAATGGGTCTTTTCATTGCCGCTTTGGACTGGGGGTTTATGGACAGCTTCCCGAACTCGCGCTCGTACAGGACCCACATGCCCGATTTTACCGCAAGCTTGCCCATCTCGACTGTTTTTTCTGTAGAGAACCTCCATCCCGGCGGGCAGGGTGCGAGAATGTGGATGAAGGAAGGTCCACGGAATGTGAGAGCTTTCTGAACTTTTTTGAAAAGATCCTGAGGGTAGGCTGCAGCAGCAGTCGCCATATAAGGCGGATTGTGGGCTGCGATTATTGCATCGATGTCCTTTTTTGCATCGATTTTTCCCGTGGGTGTCGTGGTTGTACGGGCACCCATCGGCGTTGCTCCGGATCGCTGCATGCCCGTATTGCCATATGCCTCATTATCATAGCAGATATAGAGGAAATCAGTCCCCCGTTCAAAAGCCCCGGACATCGCCTGGATGCCGATATCGAGTGTGCCGCCATCACCGGCATACACGATTACATTTGTTTTTTTCCCGGTAGCACGGAATGCGTTTGACATTCCCGATGCGCATGCGGCAGCAGCCCCAAAAGCGATATTATACACGGGAATATTGAAAGCGGTGTTCGGGTAGATGCCCTGGATGACACTGGTGCAACATGCCGGCACGACAAGAACGGTGTCAGGTCCCGCTGCCTTGAGCACGTACCGGAGCGCTAGCGAATCGCTGCAACCGGCGCATGCTGATGTGCACTTCAGCACGTATTCTTCTTTGGGAATTTCTGCGATAGTATTCAACTCCTGAAGTGATATCAAATAGACTGGTAGACGCGAAAAGAGATCGCGGAACTATCATTATTTATTATCAACGGCTCATGAAAAAAGTATCATATCTTTCCCGACCACGGGCGCACACAAACGTCATCTTGTCCTGTTACTTTCACACCGCCCGGTTATGTGTTTAAAGGCACATTGTATCAACAAGGTATTGGGGAGGAACAAACCCCTGAGAAGAATGCGGTGTTGGTTCAGCACTGAACTCCTCGCTCCTCCCACCCTCAAAAACCTTAGAAGAACCAAACCCTTCAATTCCTCTTTTCTTTCATTATTTCCTTCTCACCTGAAACGTCAGTGCATCCTGTAACATATCATAATATATTTCAGGATCATTTCTCTAATGTCAGCTATGTCTCTTCGCTCGCTCAATCTCCCCGGGGTTGGAACAAAATATGAATTCGAGACCGATAAGGGTGATACGGTAGCAATTTTTTTCACGAAAACCGGGACTATCCAGATGTATACTCTCCAGAAAGGCTGCAACACCCCTAGTGCCGCAGAGATGACCCCTGTCGAGGCGAGGCGGTTGGGAAATATCCTTACCGGTGCGATCATTGAGGCAGACCAGGAGAGTGTTGAAATCGCGTTCTCAGCTCTTGCTGACTTGCGGGTAACCATTCATTCATTCCTTATCCCCAAAGCGATCACCGGAAGAACGATTGAAGATCTTCAGATCAGGGCAAAGACCGGCGCGACGGTAATCGCTGTCTGTCGGCACGACAGAAATATCATCAATCCTCCCCCTTCATTCATCTTCGAAACCGGGGACGCAGCACTGGTTATCGGCGAGACCGACCAGATCAAAAAATTTGAGCGCGAAATTACGGTGGATTGATGGAAGGGATTGTCCTTGCGCTCTTTCTCTGCCTGATCCTTGCGCTCATCTCGAAATACCTGTCGGTTCCTGCCATCCCCTTTTACATTCTAGCCGGGATTTTACTCGGAAAGGCCGGGCTTGGACTGGTAACATCAGATGAGATCAGTCATTTCTTCTCACAGATGGGATTGATTTTTTTACTCTTTTTCATGGGTCTTGGATTGAAAACCGAGCGGATTGTGGCAAACCGCTCTGCAGTCTTTACCAGTGGTATCATCGATCTTAATGTCAACATGATAATCGGATTTGTTGCCGCATATATACTCGGATTCTCAATCAACGAGTCGGTTATTGTTGCTTCTGCATTCTACATTTCAAGCACCGCGATGGCGATCACCTCGCTTGTTGAGAACCGGAAGCTGATGCTCCGCGAAGCTGAAACAGTCGTCTGGCTCATGGTCTTTGAAGATCTGATCCTGATCATTTTCTTAGCCCTCATTTCTGCAGGTAACCAGAATCTGATCATTTTCCTGTTGAAGATTCTTGGGGTTCTTGCAGTTCTCTATGCACTTGCCCTTTATGGCAAGGAATTTCTCATCTCGATTCTTGACCGGGAGGATGAGCTTCCTATTCTCTTCACGTTTGCTGCTGTGCTCACAACTGCGTCGTTCTCGATGTATCTTGGTATACCCGAAACCATGATGGTGATCGCTTTGGGCGTTGCATTTGCAACTACGGATCCGGATGCCTTTGAGCAGCACGCACGCCCTTTTAAAGATGTTTTTCTGGTGGTTTTTTTCGTCTTCTTTGGGGTGACTATTGATTTTTCTGGCGGGGTGAACTGGTATATGATTACCGTTATCTGCCTCCTGGCCATCGTCAGCAAGCTTATATCGGGTGTAATAACCGGGTTGTTAATGCATGGTTCAGCTCTTTCCGGCCTTGAAATCTGGGGGAATACGATTGCGAGGGGAGAATTTTCTATAGCAATCGCTGTTCTTTATGGTTCGCCTCTTGTAGGGACGACAATTGCAGCCATGGTGGTCGTAACATCGATTATCGGATCATTTACTGCAAAGTACAGCAGTACCATCCGACGAGGGATCCTCAATCTGGGAAGGAAAAAGTCTCCCCCGCACCGGGTTCATACGGGTCGCTGATTATTCGATCAGCACAAGTCCTATCGAATGAATATCGGAATGCATAATCTTTCCATACTCCATGTCCCTGCACGGTATTGTTTCAAGAATCCAGCCGGCATTTTTTGCGGTTGCGAATACATCCATGCCCGCCGCCTCCATGCTCGGACGTACCATATCCATATGCCTGCACTTCCGCCGCAGGCTTTCATCCACAACCCCCGGAGCTTCCTCAGCAACGCAGTGCTGGTGCTCACAATATATACAGGGATAACCGCCAAATCCGAATGCCTTGTAAAAACCATCGTAGAATGCCGTCTTTTCAAGCATGTGGACCGTTCCATTCACCCAGAGTATAAGATCTCTGAACCACTCGTGGAAGTCATCCGGGATATCATCCGGCCCAAACGACCCCTTCCCGGGCACACCATCAAACCTGAGCAAAAGTCCGATGGAGTACTCGTCAACCATCCTGCGTGTTTCATCGGGCAGCGGGGCATAGGGAGGGCAGCCGAAATGTTTGCCATATCCCTTGCAGCCGTACCGGCATTTGAAACGGACCCATTGTGATACAACAATTTTTTCCGGTGTCAGAATCCTGACTTTCGCACCCCGTTCGCGTGCAATCTCTGTAAGTTTTTCAATTTCTGCAGAAATCTCCCTGACCATACTCGTCACCTGTATGGAATGGATGAACAGGAATCAATAAAAGTTTATTCACCGCTCCTTTTCCGCTACTGCATCTGGTGATATTACGGAACTGATGTACCGATCAAAAGGAAAATACGTGCAAACAATACCGATGACAGTGGAGAAATTCCCAGGAGATACTCTTATGGTATAATTTTCCCGTGAGTATCCGGAGGTTGGCGTATTCCTGAATGTGAGGGATAGCTATCCGCTCTCTTCATTACATGTATCGTTTTTTCCCCGCACTTCGATGATCCGCTGCACAACGAAACGAGAGCTGCAGAGATCTCCGTCTTCATATTTCCCGATACGGACGATCTCCGGTGTCAGACAGCGTTCCGAGAGCTGCTGATGCAGTTTTGTTTCATCAAAGTGCTGGTTGAACCCTATGGTAATAAGGGTAGGATTGATCTCCCTGATCGGGCGGAACATGTCAGTCTTATCCCCGAGAATTGCATGGGTGACAGGTTTTAGAGCAGCAACCATTCGGAGGCGGTGCTCTTCCGGAATGATCGGACGAGGTTTGTGCCTGACATTTGCATCGCGTGCAACAATTACCCAGAGTTCGTCACCCAGTTTTTTCGATTCCTCGAGATAGTAGAGATGCCCGGGGTGAAGGAGATCAAAGGTCCCGGTAGCAACGACGCGCCGGATGGTCACGCGATCACCTCAATGGTGCATGGGACCCCGTCGGCAGTAAAACACTGCCAGTCGCTCCCGCGATACGGGTAGCCGATGATAAGGTGGAACCGCCCGGCCCTGGGGAAGAAATGCATATCCGCGTCTGATGGCCGCAGAACACCATTCGGGTGACTGTGGGCACTTCCCGCAAGGTGCGTGTCAAGGGGCATCATATCAAAGAAGACCGATGCAGAGTCTTCACCGGTGATAGTGCCGGGGACCATGTCCAGCTCTTCGATCACGCCGTTTTTTTCCCGGAGCAGTGCGACGAACTCGTTGGGATGGGAGCCACGCCCCAGTTCGAGGAGCAGCTGGAGAAGTTCATTTTTGATTCCGCGGATGTTCATGGTTTTAAACCTTGCACGCGTGTATGGGCGTTGTACCGATCATATGAGTGCTGCTTGTCAAAAAAAGCTCGGAAAAAAATAAGAAAAACTGAAGCTACGATTCAACCCGTGCAAGTTCCTGACTCAGGTCCTGTGAGAGATCGACTCCCATAAACGCTCCGCTTGTCGGGAGGTGCATCTCAAATTCAGGTGTTATGTCATACTCTGCAGTGGTATTTGCCGGGATTTCAAGATCGAGAATGTGACCTCCGGTATTCCCGTCATCACTGAGGAAATGGAGATGGTAACCCCCGACATTGAGTCCCTTGAAAAAAACGGGGAGGTAGAAACCTACCACGGTGCCGGTGGTATTCGTATACGAGTAAACCGACTGATTCTTTGCTGCATCAGTGAGCGTTGGATACGGCTTCTGCTGTGCCGGTATCGCCCGCACCGTCATGTGGGGAAATGTGCCATGCATCCGTAACGCGTAGATCATGTTCGGTGAAGGTAAATGGGCACTCATTTCCGTTGAGAAGACCGAGAAGTTCATGGGCTGGCCGGTGGTTTCTGAAAAGTCACTGGTGAAGTACGTCACCGTAGCAAGCGGTGTCGTGGCGTTGTCCATGACTGAGTACACCCTGCCGTCAGCTTTTGCATGGTATACCTTTCCGTCAAGCACGATCATCTCGCCTTCGAGTGCATCGAATGTACCGATTCCGAAATCCCCGTGTTTTTTCAGTTCGCTGATCGGCAGGATGCCATCGAACACACCCTGCATCAGGGCATCGATTGTCGAGACCTGATAGAGTGTCTCACGATCTTCCGGGACGGCAGAAGCAGCTGGCAATTTGGTAAAATTTGAATAAATCACTGCACCGCTGAAGACGAGCACTATTGCAAGACCTAAACCAAGGAAAAACCTCGTGTCCATGACCATATGCCTTATTATTATTATTTCCTGCCGGTCACCTTGATGACGTGGAAACCGAACTGGGTTTTGACCGGACCTATGACTTTACCGGCATCGTTCTCGAATGCAACTTTCTCAAACTCGGGAACCATCTGACCCTTTCCGAACCACCCAAGGTCTCCACCGTTCTTTCGCGACGGGCAGGAGGAGAAACGCTTTGCGACTGCAGCAAAGTCTTCGCCATCGTTAATCCGTTTGAGTATCCTGTTTGCTTCCTCTTCCGTTTTGACAAGAATATGGGATGCACGTGCCTGAACAGCCATGCAGTACACGTTCATTTTGCCGGAGATAATGGTTCTGTTTCAGAACTCCCCGTCCTGCTCGAAACTTCTTCCGTACCGGATTGCCATCTCAGCTTTGTATAATTCCTTTCCCAGATAAGCCGCATGATCCAGCAGCGTTACCTCGTTGTGTGAAAGGATTGTATACAATACATCTTCCCAGTGCCTTCCTCGTATCGCCCTGCCATGAATTACTGCAACGATCTCGTCTCCTTCAAGACCTATCCGGAAATTTCCTTTCGGGTCATATTCCAGCTCTCCCGGTATTTTTTTTGCAGAAGTTATTGTGTCATAATCAATCGGAGGTTCCCTTCGGCGTCGTTTTTCCTTGAGGACGAGCAGATCGATGCCGAGATCTTTTGGGTAAGGACGGTCATTACAAAGGGACATCATCTCAGTTGCCCGCCGCATCTCCCAAATCGATCCACAGGTCTTGTCCGAGTGTTCACTGGTAAAGATCAGGGAACAGCCGGTTTCGTATGCCATGCCGGCAAGGAGGGCGTTTACACCCACCGAGTCTGCATCGATCAGCTCCGTAACGTTCCCGGCACCAAAAAAGAGCGGATACCCAAGGTCTTTGAACCCTTTCAGTGAGGCGACAAGACCGGAGCCGACCGGCTGGAGCAGGGGATCTGCAATGAGACATTCAATACCTGCTCGCTTTGCCATCGCAAGGTTCTTTTTGAGCGTGCTGTTGCCCGGAACAACTACAGCTGCAGCTCCTGCGTCAGCTACCCACGCTCCTGCCTTTGGAATATTTGTCTCCTGCAGGCTGAGCACAATATCAGCCCTTACAAGGGCAGGACGGATCAGGTCCGGATTCTGGGAGTCAACTGCGAGCGGGTGATCGATATCATCCAGCTCAGAAAAGACTCTTGAAACATCATCCGGTGTTGCATCAAAGCCAAATCCAAGGTCAATAACATCCGCACCCAAACTCATAAAGTATTCAACGACATTACGGACATTTTCACACTTGTGGGCATCCATCACTTCGGCAAGTACCTTGATCCGTGAGCCCCCGCCGATTTTGGTATTACGGATTAAGAAATCGAATCCGGCTTTTCGTTCCAGTTCCCCGATTTGTTTAAATGCATCTTTTGCTTTCTCCCGGGTAAGGAAATCATCAGCAGGAATTGTACGCGAAAGGGTAATGCTATCCAGGAGAGGAAGGATAAGCGTAAGGTCTGCTGCGTGCCGTGGGCCCCTGAAAACAGGGATACCTGTTTCACGTTCAACCTGCTCAAATGACGCAGTGCACATGCCGGATACAATTACCATATCGTACCGGCCTTTCCTGATCAGCATGTGAAGTGTGTGAGGTGTAAGAAATGATGCAATCTCACCGGTAACTACGACATCAGCATCATAGTCCGCCGCTGCACATTTCACGATTTCTTCGGTTGCAGCACCCGTGGGCAGGAGGATGCGCATAAGTTCCCTTAATACCAGAGAGATAAAAACACTATGATCAGATGCTGACCTGCGATTTGCACGTGCATACCAATTTTTCGAAAGATGGTGAGAGCAGTGTTGAAGATATCCTCAAACGAGCCGAGGTAGTCGGTCTCGACGTGATCGCTATTACCGATCATGACTCGATTGACGGAGCGAAAAAAGCACTTTCGTGCGAAACGTCGGTCCTGGTAATTCCGGGTATCGAAGTAACCACGAAGCAGGGGCACCTCCTTGTTCTGGGAGTGACCGAGCTGATTCCGGCGGGGCTTGACGTAATCGATACGGTCGAGATCGCACGAAAAATGGGGGCGCTCCTGATCCTCCCGCACCCTTACCATGTCTGGAGACACGGTGTTGCACGCAGGAAGAAAGTTGGCATGGCTGCAGTCGATGCCATTGAAACATTCAACAGCAGGTATATCGTCGGTTCAGCAAACAGGAAGGCTGCACGCATCGCAAAGAGACTGGGAAAGCCCTGTGTAGCAGGAAGTGATGCACATCATGCCCGGTTTGTCGGTTTCGGCAGGACTTTCATTGATGCAGAGCGGGACGTCAGCTCGATCCTGAGTGCTATACGGGCCGGAAAAGTTACCTGTGGTGGCAGGCAGACCCCGTTGCGAACCTACACGCATCAGTCGCTGAACAGTACATGGAGAAAGATCAAGCGGTTCACGCGGCGCGTGCAGCTCCGATGAGGCTGGCGTTCCGGGTATCGTATCTGGGCAGCAGATTTTTTGGCTCGCAAATACAGGCAGGGTGCCGCACGGTTGAAGGGGAGTTTATCGCTTCATGCCAGCACCTGGGCCTGTTCACTGACTGGCGGGAAGCCGGGTTTCTCTTTTCGGGAAGGACCGACCGCGGCGTCCATGCATGCGGGCAGGTCGTTGCCTTTACAACCGATACCCCTGACCGTGCCATTCAGGCACTGAATGCCAGGCTTCCCCCGGACTGCTGGTGTACCGGGTATGCAGAAATGCCAATGGAGTTCCACCCGCGATATGATGCAAGGTCCAGGACGTACCGATACTATTTCCCGACCCCTCCCCGTGATGTAGCCGCGATGGAACTGGCTGCCCGGTTCCTGGTAGGATCTCATAACTTCACAAACTTTGCCCGTGTCCGGGGAAAGAATCCGTGGCGGAATATTCTTGGAATCACCATAGGGGAAGAAGAGGATTTTACGTATCTCGAGGTGAAGGCTGAGAGTTTTTTGTGGCACCAGGTGAGATGCATGGCCGCGGCTCTTTTTCAGGTAGGTGAAGGTGAAAAGGATGAGACTTTTATCACATCACTGCTGGAATGTGAAGGACAAAAGGCTCTCCAGCCCGCCCCCGCAGAAGGGCTGATACTCTGGGAAACCGATTGTGGGATCGAGTGGAGATCGATGCCAGGCGCGGTGCGAAGCCTGGCATATTTGGATCACAACAGGCGGCATCATGCTTTGATGACAAAAGTATGTGATGTAGTACGTGATGCTTAAGGTGTAAATTTCATGTCAATCCATGCTGCTATCATATCCCGCACGTCCCGGTAACCATTAAGGATGTCCTCCTCACTTCCGGGTGTCAGGTGCGGATCGGGAAAGCCTTGGTGGACAGTTTCGTGTGCACAAGAAACAACAGGGCAGACCTGGTGAGCATTATCGCAGAGAGTGACAGCAAGATCAAAGGTCATGTCGGAGATTTCACTGAGGGTTTTTGAATGGTGATCCGAGATATCAATCCCGGCCTCTTTCATCACTTCGATTGCCCGGGGACTTACGCGGGACTGGCGGGTTCCGGCACTGAATACCTCAAAACGGTCGCCATACTTCGATCGCAGCAGTCCTTCTGCCATCTGGGAACGGGCAGCATTTGCCGTACAGATAAATAAAACACGGATTTTATCGTTCATTTTGCGCTCTCTTTTTGATTATGGGAGTATCACAGGCCTTTCAACAAACCGTTTTTATGTCAGGATCTCCTCTTCAGGTACTGATGCACTATCCTACAGGGTAATTTTCCTTTCAAATGAAGTTTTTCTTAATCCTTGATTTTTTTAGTTATCTGATATATCACTGGACAAAAATACCTTATGTTTAATGGTAATATCTGTGTCATACAAGATGTGTTAATGCCGTGAAGTTTGAATGCGATCGGTGTGGTAAGTGCTGCAGGAGCTTTGGGGAATTCATTACCATCGAACGGCAGATCAACAACCGTGATTATTACTGCAGATTTGGCATCACCCGTGAGCTTTTTTTTGTCCATGTCCAGCCGGAACATGCTGATGCAATTGCTGAAGCATATGAGGATGGAGAAAGCGGAGGTGATAAAAACCGGAAAAAATGCATTTTTCTTCAGAAGGACAGTCACGGTGATGGTTTTACCTGTGCAATTTATCCGTCGCGTCCTCACATCTGCCGTGAATTCCAGTGTTACCGGATGGTGATCTATAACACTGAACATCAACTATGTGGCCGGGTAATCGGGCGCAATGAATTAAAGACCGGTGATGAAGTCCTGTCAACCCTCTGGAAGGAAAAGGTTGCTCATCTGCCTCCTCCCGCTTCCCGCGACACTTACCCTGTCACGCACAAGCACAGGTATCCCGACACAGAGTCGCACATTCACGGATCCCACGCAGATGATTCAGCATGGGCAGACACTGTAGTTGCCATTCTCAAAGCGCATGGGTATTACGGCGATCCGGTCAAATAAACGGAAAAACCATCGTCCTGATTATCCGGCTTTGTTGAAACACACATGAACCGGAGTTCACACCCGAACCATGAAAATCATTAAACTATGTAATTCTATGAGGGCTCCCCGCCTCAGGGCCTCTCCGAGGCACGGCGGGGCAGTGCGGTGTTTACAAATGTACTTATAGACGCTGATCCGCCGCGGGGATACCCCTTCGGGGGGGACAGGCACTATCCCCTCCGATAACAGGTGATTCGAATTTTTGTTGAAATCTTAAGGTTTCAACAGAGCGTGCTATGAGTCACTGGGCTCATAGATGAGCATGAAAGACAAGTGTATGGAATCCTTCATTACTCAGTTCCTGAAATAATTGATCAGCTATAGGCAGAAAAGATCAATTTCGGCTTAGGTTCAGAACCTGTTACAGAGGTTGGTTGTGGTCATGAATAGATGAGTGTGCTCAGAGTACGGGTACCAGATTGTATGTATCGTTCCACTTTGCCTGCAACTATCAAATCTCGTAATGGTGAAGGCACCCTGTATTCAGGTATGAATATGTGTCATTTCTGGCAGGTGCTATTCATAATCGTAAGATGTTTTTCATACCAGCCGATTATTCTATAAATAGCGGCACTGTTCCCGCCATTGCGGAATTTCCTGCATCTCGTGAGAACCTCAATAATGGAGATACATGAATGTCAGTTATACCGGATGACTCATGACAATTGCATTTTTCATAGCAGAAACATAGTCCTTAAGCTCCTGTTCCATCGCAGCCGGATTGTTAAGGTTCCGTTCGACAATTTCCACAAGTGCGCTGCCGACAATTATACCATCGGCACCGGCACGGATACATGTCTGTGCCTGTAAGGGTGTTGAAATACCAAAGCCGATTGCAAGCGGAAGCGAAGTATGCCTGCGGACCCGCTCCAGAAGATCGATTGCTCCCTCAGAAACCTGATTACGGACACCGGTCACCCCAAGCACCGCGACGAGATAGAGGTACCCTCGTGCCTCTGCTGCAATCGTTCCGATCCGTGTATCAGAAGTTGTCTGAGAGATAAGAAAGACCGGGTCAATACAATATCGCTGAGCAGCATTGCAGGCCTCGCCTGATTCCTCGACCGGCATATCGGCGATCAGGATGCCATCGACACCGGCATCATGTGCTTCACGATAAAACCGATCGATTCCACGGCGGTAGACGATGTTGTAGTACGTGAGGAATACGATTGGCACGTCGGATTCTTTGCGAATCTCCCTGACAATCTCAAATACGCTGGAGGGGGTGGTTCCGGCCCCGAGTGCCCGCTCATCGGCTTTCTGTATGGCCGGTCCATCTGCAACCGGGTCCGAGAATGGTATACCCAGTTCAAGAATATCCGTCCCCCCCGCGATAAGCGCCCTGGCGATCCGGATACAGGTGGTTTTGTCCGGATCTCCTGCGACAGTAAAACCAATGAATGCCGGGTTTTTTCCCTCGGCAAACACTTTCTCAATTCGCCCCATCAGGAAAGCCCCTTCATAGCCGCCACTTCAGAAACATCTTTGTCGCCACGCCCGGACAGATTGATAATCACGATGTCATCCTTATCGAAACGTTCTGCGTTCTCCATTACATATGCCACCGCATGAGCTGACTCCAGTGCCGGTATGATACCCTCAGTCTTTGAAAGGAACCTGAATGCATCCAGCACTTCCGGGTCATTTACCGCAGCATACGTGACACGTCGGCTGTCCCTGAGCATCGCGTGCTCGGGTCCCACACCGGGGTAGTCAAGGCCCGCCGAGATGCTATGGGTGGGAAGCACCTGCCCGTGCTCATCCTGGAGGAGATAGGAGAGTGTGCCGTGCAACACCCCGGCATCTCCTGCACAAAGAGTGGCAGAATGTCTGCCTGTTTCAATCCCTTCACCCCCTGCTTCTACACCGATTAATTCCACATCATCCGCAAGGAACGGATAAAAGATCCCGATTGCGTTTGATCCCCCTCCTACACATGCAACAACCGCATCAGGAAGTCGCCCTTCTTTCCTCATGATCTGCTCCCGTGCTTCCCTGCCGATTATAGACTGAAAGTTTCGGACGATAAGGGGATACGGGTGTGGGCCGACAACAGAGCCGATTAAGTAATAGGTATCACGTACGTTTGCCACCCAGTCGCGGAGCGCTTCATTGATCGCATCCTTGAGCGTTCGTGTCCCGGACCTGACCGGGATCACCCGTGCCCCCATCAGTTCCATGCGAAAGACATTGAGTGCCTGCCGCTGCGTGTCCACCTCGCCCATATATACGTCGACGGGCATCCCGAGTGCCGCCCCGACAATTGCGGTTGCAACCCCGTGCTGGCCTGCACCGGTCTCGGCAATCAGCCGTTTCTTTCCCATCTGTTTTGCAAGCAGTGCCTGCCCAAGGGTATTATTCAGTTTGTGGGAACCCCCATGCACGAGATCCTCCCGCTTGAGATATATCTTACAACCCAGTTTGTCCGATGCATTCGGGCAGAAGGTAAGGGGAGTCTCACGTCCGGCATATTCAGCCTGGTATCCAGCAAGAACACGGGCGAATTCCGGATCGGTGGCCGCTTGTGCGTACGCGCTCTCGAGATCGATGAGCGCGCCCATGAGGGTTTCAGAGACATACTGGCCACCGTATTTTCCATATCTTCCTCTCCGTGTCATGTCATACACCTCGTGCTGCCGTGATAAATGCGGCAATTTTCCTGGGATCCTTAATGCCCGGAGCAGATTCGATTCCGCTGGCAACATCCACAGCATACGGGTGCACCTGACGGATGGCGGCTGCAACATTCCCCGGATCCAGTCCTCCGGCGAGTATAACCGGTACCCGGGAACTCATCACTATCTGGCGGGCATAGTTGAGATCGAATGCTCTCCCGCTGCCATGGCTCTCATCCACAATGAGCGCATCACCGTCAGAAGGAAGCGGCTCATTTCGCCCGATTACCCGTATCACTTTCGGGCCCGGTTTTTCATTGAAGGTAAACGGATGCGATATCTGGAGCGCATCTGGTCGCAGTGCAAGGATCTGTTCGAGATCTGCGTGTGATGTGGTGTGGGTCACTGCGACTGTAGTGGTAAAAGGCCAGACCGATTCAAAAATTTCCTGAGCCTGCTCCAATGAGACTGACCGGGCTGAAGGGGGAGAACATACCACCACTCCTATCGCGTCTGCACCACAGGCTTCTGCAAAACGGGCATCCTCTGCCCGTGTGATTCCGCAGCATTTCACGCGCATACGAACTCCTCCAGTTTCTTTTCCGGGCGCTCGTGCGCCATAATCGATGAGCCGATAAGGAAAGCATCGCAATAGGGTTTCATCTCCCGGATGTCGTCGCCTGTCATTATACCGCTCTCAGATATAATCGTTCTCCCTGCGGATCGAATACTACCCGACAGGAGCCGCGTTGTGGACCGGTCTATCCTGAATGTCGACAGATTCCTGTTGTTGATGCCGATAAGATCTGCCTCAGTAGACAGGGCAGCCTCCACTTCACTTCTGCTGTGCACCTCCACCAGCGGTTCAAGACCGTATTCCTGCGCAAGACTGACGAATACGGGCAGGCGCTCTTTGAGCACTGCCGCTATCAGGAGTACCGCATCAGCACCGAGTGCCAGGGATTCCGCGATCTGCCGCTCATCTATAACAAAGTCCTTGCGGAGAACCGGAATACGCACCGCTGACTTCACCCGAGCGATGTCCTGCCCGGATCCCCCGAAGTAGTAGGGCTCAGTCAGCACCGAGAGAGCAACACATCCCCTTGCGGCAAGCGTTCCTGCCATCATTGTCATGTCCACGTTCCGGCGGATGATGCCCCGGCTGGGCGAAGAGCATTTGATCTCGGCAATCACAGCATTTCCGCTCTCCCTGCTCCGTATCGCACCAATCAGACTTGCATGAGAGCGGGTACCGTTCTCCGGAAATACTGCCGGCAGCAGGGCAACCCTTTTCCGGGTTCGAATGATGATCTCATCGAGGATCATGTCACACCTCGTGTTGCATCAACCAGGGCACCGAGCCGGGCCGATGCATTACCCGAATCAATGGAAGCAGCGGCGAGCCGGATCCCTTCATGAAGATCTGGTGCCAGGTCACCTACATAGAGTGCGGCTCCTGCGTTCATGAGTACGATATCCCGGGGTGCACCGCGTTCCCCATCCAGGATATCACGGATTATCCCGGCATTATCCTGTGGGCTTCCGCCCGCGAGATCCTCAAGCTGTGCGGATGCGATACCGAACATGTCATGCCGGATCGTATACGTGTGAATCGTACCGCTGCTGAGCTCAGCAATCGCTGTCTCACCTGTTGTTGTAATCTCGTCCAGTCCTGATCCATGCACGACCATTGCCCGCGAGATTCCCAGTAACCGGAGCACTTCTGCGATGGTCCCGGTGAGGTCAGGATGATAGACTCCCAGCACTTGTGCCTGAGCTCCAGCCGGATTTGCGAGCGGACCGAGGATGTTAAAGACGGTCCTGCACCCGATCTCCTGGCGTGCAGTAAGGACATGTTTCATCGCCGGGTGGTATGTTGGTGCAAAGAAGAATGCAATACCAACCCGTTCCACGATATCTGCCTGTACTGCCGGATCAATGGCAAGATTCACTCCCAAAGCTGCGAGAACATCTGCGGATCCGCACCTGCTGCTCATACCCCTGTTTCCGTGCTTGACAACCGGACAGCCGGCTCCTGCAGCAACAATGGCCGATGCCGTGCTGATGTTGAAGGTCTGTGCTCCGTCCCCCCCGGTACCACAGGTGTCGACAAGCATCCGCCCGGTCCTCGGGTTTACGGTGATCGCGTTATCCCGCATCACCTGGGCAAATGCAGCTATCTCGCTCGCAGTTTCACCTTTCATGTGCAACGCAAGAAGGAACGCACCAATCTGGGCCTGCGACGCTTTGCCCTCCATTATTATTCTCATTACTCCCGCAGCTTCAGCAGGGGTGAGATCCCGCTGTCCGGCAAGTTTTGTGAGAATTTCTTTGAACATTACGGTACCCCCAGGTTTTCAGACAGGAAATTCCTGATAATCCGATCGCCTTCCTGGGACAGGATACTCTCCGGGTGAAACTGCACACCTTCAATCGGGTAGCGGGTATGACGGACTCCCATCACATAATGATCATCGAGACTGGTTGCTGAAACCTCCAGATCTGCCGGGAGTGAGTCTTTTTTGGCAACAAGGGAGTGGTATCGTGTCGCGGTAAATGGTGCCGGCATATCCGTAAAAATTCTCTGGCCATCATGCTGGATCAGAGATGTCTTCCCATGCATCAGGTGCCCCGCCCGGATGACCTCCCCGCCATATGTCGTACATATAGCCTGGTGTCCGAGACAGACACCGAGGGTAGGGATCGTCCTGCTCATGGTTTCAAGCACTTCCGGACAGACACCGGAATCGCGGGGTGTCCCCGGTCCCGGAGAGAGAATGATACGGTCGCACCCGGTCTTTTTCAGCTGTTCAAGAGGGGTATCGCAGGGTAAAACAACCGGATTGCCTCCGAGTTTACCGACCTGCTGGTACAGGTTGAAGGTGAAGCTGTCGTAGCAGTCCACGATCAGGACTTTCATGATGACACTCCTGCACGTTCAATCGCCCGTAGCATTGCTGATGCTTTGCTTTCGGTTTCCCTCCATTCATTTTCCGGGATTGAATCTGCGACAATACCTGCCCCTACCTGGACGGATGCAATTCCCTTACGGACAATCACCGTCCGGATCGCAATAGCGAACTCGAGATTCCGGTCAAAACCGATATAGCCTACTGCTCCGGCATAAAGCCCCCGGCTCTGGCTCTCTTCCTGATCGATGATCTGCATCGCCCGTATTTTTGGGGCTCCCGAAACGGTACCGGCAGGAAAACAGGATTTGAATGCATCATAACAGTCAAGGTTGTCTTTGAGCACACCCCTGACCGTAGATACAATATGCTGGACATGGGAAAATTTCTCGATGCCCATGAATTCTTCAACTTCCACGGAACCGAACCGGCATACCCGTCCAAGATCGTTTCTTGCGAGATCAACGAGCATCGTATGCTCAGCCCTCTCCTTGGGATCCGCCAGAAGATCCTGCGCATACTCTGCATCCTCCCGGGAATCGCGTCCCCGGGGGCGGGTTCCGGCAATTGGCACCGTTGTTACCCGCCTCTTCTCCACCCGTACGAGCATCTCGGGGCTCGCCCCTATCACCTGCTCGTCGCCAAAATCGATATAATACATGTATGGACTGGGATTGATCTCACGGAGCGCTGCATATATCGCGAATGGATCTCTGGATACTTCACACTCTATCCTGCGTGAGAGAACTGCCTGGAAGATGTCTCCTGCAGCAATGTTTTCCTGTATTTTTCTTACCGATTTCTCAAAGGATTTCTGTGACACTGATGGTATATACTCCACCTTTTTTTTATTCCGTTCCTGCCTTTTCCTGCCGCAGGTATGGTTGCAGGATGTAAGGATTGCTATACGATCCCGAAGCTCCTGTATCTTGGAAAAGCTTTGTTCATATTCATATTTCATGTCGGAATCGTAGGTGAGGAACGGACTTGAGAAAATGTAGAGTTTTTGTTCAGCGTGATCAAAGACGATACAGTCCTTGGTGAGCATGAAGCTGGCATCCCGGTTTTCGGATTCCGGGGTCCCGGCTGGATTCAGGCTGCATCTACTTCCCTCACGGACTTTCTTAAAAAGGGAGTAGACGCAGTCGTATGCAAAATATCCGACCATGCCGCCAAAAAACCGGGGCGCTTTCACATTTATATAGCTGAAACGGGAAAGGATCGATTTAATCTGATCAACGGGTGTCTCCCCCTCCGGACCTTTTACGATCGCGGTAAACTGTTTATTTCCCTGTATTTTGACGGTATTACCGAAGGTAATGACCAATTCGGGATCGATCCCGATATAGGAATAGCGTGCAATTTTTTCACTGCCCTCCATTGATTCGAGAAGGAAACCAAAGTGGCTCCTTGTGCCTGTATACACGTCAAGAGGTGATATTTCCGGGCAAGGCAGTTCCACACAGAGCGGAATGATCAAAGGTTTTGGCTGGTCCTTTACTGCGGTCAGATATTCCTGAAGTCCGAGGTTTAATGTAATATCTGGTTTCATATCACCAATTCCTGTCCGGTGGGGGTGAAGGTTTGAAAGACGCGGTTTTTCTTCTTTATCGTTTCCGGAATCAATACAGGGAATCCTCAACATGGTCCACACCTAAGTTTAATTTTGTACATATTTATACATTGTTGTATTTATTTGTGTATTGATGAACTCTCTTCGGCACAAGACCTGTCCTTACACACCAAAAAAATGATTTTAAGGCTTTGTTGAAATCCTCACAATATTTTTCTCAACGCTCTTTTTGGGCTACGGCACGTAATGCCTCCGCCCCCGCCGCTGTGGCATCCCCTCTGAAGCGATAATTCCAGAGAAGGTAATACAACACTATCGCAAAGCGCAGGGGCGGTTCGGGGGGACAGGCACTGTCCCCTCCGATAATAAGTGATTCGCAATTTGTTGAAATCTTAGGTTTTCAACAGGCCGATTTTAAGTAAATTCAATATGAAAACGGCAGAAATTTCATTATATCCGGAATTCGAAGAATACCCTGAAGAGAGATGACTTCTAATCTGGTGAAGATTTTTGTGACGGCCGGAGTGGATCGGCAGTAATCTATATACCGGCCCGGACAAATTCTGTATAACATCTTTGGGGCGGCGGTATGTGGCAGTATAGGAAAAAACCGTTGAGCTGGGTATTTGTTTCCCGGATGATTGGGATTATATGTTTTCTCATAATTGTTGTCCTGGCCAATATCCTGACCTATTATGTCTCAAATGACTTCCGTATTTATCATCTGGCGGTCACATTTTTAAATGAAAATTTCTGGCTGCTCATCCTCATCGCTGTAATTCTTCTGGCGGCCGACATCTTCGACGTCTTTCCAATCCCATTCAACCTGCCGGCCCCTCTCGTAAGAGCCATCGGAAGTGTTTTTTGCATCGCGTTTATTCTTAGAGGAATACAATGGCTCGATACGGTTGCCGGTACAAGCCTTTATGAACAGTTCTGGGTGATCTTAATCTCGCTCCTTATTGTCCCGCTCATTTTTCTTGTCGTATTGCTCAGCGGATATTATACAATCCTCCGTCAACTCTGGTGGCAGCCGAAAACGAAGAGTGAAGAGGGAAATGATACACTCGTCGTGCCTGATTATCCCCGGTACCAGGCGGCTCAGCCGGTGACTGACGCAAAATCGTGGGAGGAAATCGGGATTGAATTCCGGCTGATGCTCTACGATATCATCCACCGGTTCCGGGAAGATATAAGAAAAAAGAACTGACTGTGATATAAAAGCAAATAATTACCAGTCCGGGTTATCCAGGTGGAATTTTCGCTCTTTTGCCTCGAGTTCTTCAGGACTAAGGTCTGCTGGCATACAAATGCAACGGTGTTCAACAAAAGTACCTTCGCTGAATGATCCTTGTTTTTCCCCGGGTCTGCATGCGCCATATATATCTGCATCGCAATCATGAAAGACCTGAGGAAGTCCCTCTCGTGCAGCGCATTCCTTTGCATCTTTCCATGATTTTGCCATACTATCAGCTGGGTTGGGCAAAAAGATGAGTCTTCCCTTAAGATCCGATTTTTTATCAACACATCAGATCGCGGTTAAAACACTTGAAAAAAGAAAAAAATTATGAGATCAGAACCGGGGTTTCCGGTGTTTCGGGAGGCAGTCTCTGCAATAGACCGGCCTGCCCTCAGTTGGCTTGAAGGGGACTTCGCACTCTTTTCCACAGTCTGAGCAGACTGTCTTTGTCATTTCTCTGGGACCGAAATTTCTCGGGCCACCAAAACTCTTTCTTTCCATTGTATTACTCATGCAGCTTTTGATCTGCCTATAAATATTTCTGCAGAGAGTATAAATACATCTGCATAGCAGCCCGCATCTTCATGGAATGATTTCGCACCCGTTGAATTTTTCATGGGAAAAATCTGCAGGACTAATCACCCCCTTGGCAATAAGTTTTTTTATGCGGGGAAGTTCCTTAGTCAGGCCGAAAAAAAGATTTTCTATCGTAGTACAGATTATCCGGCGCTCATCTTCCGTCCATGGCTTTGTGATGTTTGAATAGAGGCACCTGCCCCCGCAGAATCCGAAGAGTGAACAATCCGTGCATTCCCCGTTTATGGTGATGACTGCAAGATCCAGCGGGTCAGCGTCCCGTATATGGCCGACGTAATATTGCGACATACCCGCCATCACAGGGCATGGAGCGATGTGCCCGTCAGTCATTATGCTGTAGTTGGCATAACCCGACCCGCACCTCAGACGGGTCTTGCGCCCAAGGAGCAGATCTTCCGTCGGATCGAGGAATGGATACCAGCGCAGCACCTCAGCGTCATCCTCCATATGGTCAACCCAGTCTGTAATGAGACAGAGGATGCCTGGATTGTAGCTCTTCCTGACCCAGTCAGTAAATCGGCGCCGGGAAAAATCATTGGCAAAATTAGCATCCAGTTGCCAGTGAATCGAGAAAAAGGAATGATCCGGGTTGTTAGACAGCCAGCTGACGGCATCTGCAATATCCGTGCTCTCGGTCACCGTCATGCGGGCAATGAGCTCCCGGTTATATCCATTCAGACAGATTTTTTTAATATTCTCCATTACTTTCCGGTATGTTCCAACACCCCGGTTTGCATCTGTGAGCTCCTCCCGCCCGTCAAGAGAAACAAGGATTGTTGAAAAATGGCTGATGATTTCCGGAGTAAGTCTGTCAAGGAGGAGACCGTTCGTCTGAATCATGAACTGTTTCACGGGTGCCTCCCGGACAATCCTGTCGATAAGATCCGCCCGCAGAAGAGGTTCTCCTCCGTAGAAGGTAAGCTTGGGGGCAGGATCTTTTTGCAGGAAACTATAGAGCAGGTCCAGACTGAAGTTCAATTCAGGAGGAAGAAGGGGATCGATTTCTATCTGTGGAAGCCTTTCGTCCTTAATCTCATCCATGTTCTCAAAAGCCCGTGCCCGGCAGTAGCTGCAGCAGAGGTTGCAGTCGTCGGTGAGGATGAGGTGGTAGTACAAGAAACCATCACATTATGAAACGCGACAGACGATAAATGAGGAGGATGCGGTTCTTATGTAATACCAGCCCAGAAAATTTCAGTAAAAATTTCATGGACAGTATAGGCACTCCATAAACTAAGGGATATCAGCGTGTCGTTATAATCCTCTGGATCAACGAGGGAATGAAGGCATTTGAGTTATAAACTATACCGGCGGTTCATCTCCTCTATCCGGTTGAACGAAATGTACTGCTCTGACCCCCGGATCGCTCCCTTTCCCGTGCCTGGTGAAAAATGCGCTTTTCCTTTTTGCTGGATTAATGACTCAATTGCTGATTATAACTGAAATTTGACCGATATAGCCAAAAAAGGGCGATTTAAACGCGATTCTAATCGGCCTTAATAGTGTGTCACAATATCCAAAATACCCTCAAAATTTTGGTAAAAATTCAGATTTCGACGGACATCCGACGGAAACCTTTTATATAATCAGGCGTTAACTCTCATTATCAAAACCCGATAGAGGTTTTGAGGTGTCTAAATGGGAAGCAAAATTGGAAAAGAAAAGATTCAACGTGAAAAGGGATACCTTTACTTCATTGGAAAAGACGGCTATGTTTGGGCTGCCCCGATGAAGCACAACAAGACCGGCAAGAAGAAGAAAGTCGGCACTGAAAAGATCGCAAAAGAATCCGGTTTCATGTACTATGTTGGCAAGGACGGATTCGTCGCGAAAGCCAAGATGAAAAACGCATAATTCACTTTTGCTATTGCACGCAGTCCGTCTGCATGCCGGAAGGCCGGCATCCGGACTGCATATATCTTTACCCCTATCCATCTGACTCACGATCTTGGATGGCGATCTGTTTTTTCCGGATACCAAACATGCTAAACCGTTATTGTATTTTGTGAACCGCCCGAACCCGGCACCTGGCAGGAATTCTCCTGAGGCAAAAAAGTGATGCCTTAGGGTGTTTATTTCTGGTCTGATAACAGTACGGTTATCCGGGGAAAGAACTATTTCGGTCTCTCCGGGAAATGAATAGTATCAATTCCCAGATTCGTGAACGTCGGAGTGTACTGGCTGGATTAACCGGGTCATGCAAATCTCCGTTATGGGCAAATCAGGTATGACTTCGCTGGTGAATGGTGCATTTACAGAATGGACAGAGGGGCTTGATACCCGCCAGAGTATGATCTCGGTTTTTTCACATATCCGCGATATTCCCTACTCGCTGAGGATACCCCAGTCTAATCCCGAGACTTCAACGGAACGGTTACTCGCGGCAGGTAAAGGATCCTGCGATCCCAAGCACTACCTGCTCGCGGAGATGTTCAGGAAACTGAATTTGCATGTGGTGTATGCAACAATCGCTTTTTTATGGAACGATCAGGATCTTCACTACCCACCAGAACTTCGGAAACTTGCCAAACGTGTTCCGGTAGCGTACCATCTTGCCTGCCGCGTGCAGGTCGGGTGCCGATGGATACTGGTAGATGCGACGTGGGATCATCCCCTGGTAAAAGCTGGATTCCCGGTGAATGATCACTGGGATGGGTACTCTGAAATGAGATGGGCTGTGAAACCGCTGAACTCTGATGCGCAGACAGCGTTTTGTCACTGTCTGGCAGATGAGCCCGGCTGTGAACAGGACGAGGGTGACTCGCGCTTAACCTACGACGAGAAAGATCACTGGCAGGTAGAGGACCGGGCACGTTATAATATTCAAAAGGTTGGATCGCGTACCCCGGATGAAATGATGTGGATGGCCCGCTTTTATAAGGATTTTGATGAGTGGCTGATTGATGTGCGGAAAGATGAATAATAGGGGTGACCTTAAATTTTCTCTCTGGTTCTTAATAATCCTCCAGCAGGTTCTTACTGTCCTTTATCTGGAGATTTGCTGCAAGGGTTCTTGCCAGCAAAGGGTTGACTGCCTGAGGCGGGAGTCCGAGTGCTGCGGCGGTTCTTTTTGTAAGTTCCATTAGATCGGTAATTCCCTCATTGTGTGATGTGAGCACTACTTCGTGGATTATCCGGAGGTACTCAAGACCTTCATTAATTCTTTGGTATGCCGCATCCCCCAGACGGGGATCGTCCCACGATGACAAAAGGACCCGTATGCCGGCAACTCCCCGGAGCCTTTTTATCGACTTCACCGACAGTGCGGCATCATCGTAGACCGGCAGGTCTCCCGCAACCGGAATTGCGTCACCTGAGAAGAGTGCCCGTTCGCTCTGCAGGAGAAGAGAAATCGAACCATTGGAATGGCCCGGGGTATGGAATACGAGCATTTCACCAGCCCCTGCCTCATCCGCTTCAATGATATCCCCGTCCACAAGATCGTGATCGACATGTACTGGTCCTCCCAACAGGTCGGTGAACCCGGGCACCGGGCGCTCACGGTTCTGGAGATCGATATCCTCAATCCAATTCCTTTCGGCCGGGTGCGCCGCTATACTGCACCCAAATGTCTGCTGAATTGCCCGCGCCGCTCCTATATGGTCCGGGTGGGAATGTGTCAGTATTACAAGAGCAATTTCTGAGGGATCCCGGCCTGTGGATCGGATATGCTCAAAGATTTGGTTCTCACAACCCGCTACACCTGTATCGATAAGGATAATCGTGTCCCCATAGACGACATACGAATACACGAAACGGTCAAAGGTAATCCCAGGTGCGATCGGGATCCTGAACGAATGCCTGATGGCATGGATAGTGGGGGTGACCTGCAAGATTTTCCTCAAGTAGTGCAAAAACAGTTTTCAGTACAGATTTTCCCTTACATTTATTAAAAAATATACCGGCACATACCAGTCTTAACCTGATATGGGCCCGTCGTGATTCGAACACGAGATCTTCGCCGTGTGAAGGCGACGTCATAGCCAACTAGACNNATGCAATGATGCTTTATAATTTTAGCGAGCAGGAGTATTAATCATTCCCATTCTCAATTTTTTAAAGAAAGACGTATAAGATTAAATTCTTGGAGAAAATAAAAATTCTTTCCCCCCTTAGAACCGAAACGAGAACTGGTGCTGGCTTATCACCAGCCCTGTTCAGAAATGGAACATGACGCACTCTGATTCCCGTTTCCTTATTTAAGAAATTCATCCCGTTTCGGGACAATGGGTGTATCTTTTTTCCAGAGATGAATATCCCGGGCACGGTCAAAGTTGAATTTTGCCTCTTCAGGATGCCCCATCTCTTTATAACATATGCCGATATGGTTCCATACACTGGCATTATTGGGCATCTGGTTTGCTACCATCTTGAACGTCTGGATCGCCGATTCGAGATATTTGTTGCTCATATACAATACGCCGATCATTTCGAGTGTTTCGGCCAGATTGAAAAGAAGTTCGGGATCTTCAGGTGCGAGTTCCACCGCCCGCAGCAGTGATTTGAGTGCACTGATATTATCGCCCATATCCCTGAAGCAGAGACCCCTGTCATTCCAGACATGCGGAAGTTTCTCGTCAATCTCCAAAGCCTTGTCGAAGGCAGCAATGGCTTCCGAATATTTTTTTTCCCGTATGTACAGGACAACGCCTTCCTTATACAGGGCTGTGGCTTTACCGAGAATCTTATCAAACATCTTCCCGGCCGGCTTGGAAGACTTTTTCGATGCAACCTCTGCTGCAAGATTTGCCGCAGCATCCTGCGATTCATCGCGAATTATTACGTCTTTAAATGTTGCAGTAACGTCCCTTAACATTCCGGCAGCTGCGATGAAATTTCCCTGACCGTCGTACACCGGCATAGCTTTTGTCCAGATTGTCCAGTCACTTCCATCTTTTTTGGTTGCTTTGGTGACTGCGATAATCGGGCCTTTCGGGACCCTGCTGACTATCATGTATTTTTGTTGCTTTATCGCATCATCAGACTCGAATATAAGATTTATGAGCATTTTCCTTCGGGTTCCAAAAAAAGGTTCTGCATATATATAATCCCCTTTTCCAATGATATCGCTTGCCTTAACATCCGTCAGTTGTTCCATGGGAGGATTCCACGCAACAACCATGCCCTCACGATCTATCGCGAAACTGGGATCAGATGAAAAATTGATTAAATCATGGAGAATCCGCTTTGTTGTTCCTAGATTTCTCCCAATGTACGTTCTTTCAACAGCTGTTTTGACCATCGAGACCAGCTCGCGGAACTGCATCTGCGGGTCTTCGCCTTTCTGCAGGAAAAAGTTTGCACCATTGTTGATGGCTTCGATTGCTGTGTGTTCATGCCCGACTCCTGTAAAAATTATCACAGGGGTAGTATCTCCTTCAGAGCGAAGGATCTTTAAAAATTCAATTCCGTTGAGCTCCGGCATATCGTAATCGACGATAATAGCATCAAAAGTTTTTTCAGGAAGAATCTTCAGAGCCTCAGTTGCTGACTGTGCGGTATGGACACTCATCTCACGTGATCGTTCGGAGAACAGTTTAAGCACCTCGAGCAACGCGGGTTCATCATCTATCAATAAGACAGAGAGCAAGGAAAAACCACCTTTATTATTAGTTCAATGAGCCCCGGCAGATATAAATATAGGCCTTTCTTACACGCCACTGGTATACCCTGAATATGACACTGGGAAGGTGGTCAGAAAACTGAATGAAACTATACTCTTATTTTTTTGTATCGGATCTAGCGCTGACAGAACAATCAGAATTAATCATAAAAAGGATAGTTTAGTACCCGTGCAGCTCAGATTCCACTGCCTCAAGATTGGCTATCCGCTTTTCGAGGGGAGGATGTGTGGAAAAGAGCTCCATTATCGTGTTACCAGAGAGTGCCGGGATAATAAAAAATGCGTTTGCGCCCTCAATTTTTGCCTTTGCCTCAGCCGGTACTACATCCATCCTTCCGCTAATCTTGCTTAATGCAGAGATCAGCGCCCTGGGATTTTTCGTGATATAAGCGCTGCCGCGATCTGCGGCAAATTCCCGGTATCGTGAAAGTGCGAGAATCAGCAGCGTACTTGCCGCATATATAATAATCGAGACAATCCAGACGACGATCCATCCTCCACCATCACGATTTCTTCCGCCGAACATTGCAGAAAAAAAGAAACTCTGCATGATCATGGAAGCTATCATCGCGATAAAACTGGCCATTGTCATAGTCAGGATATCCCGGTTTTTAACATGTGCAAGTTCATGAGCAAGGACTGCCTCGAGTTCGTCCTTATTCAGCAGGCGCATAATGGAGTCTGTGCACGCAACGACCGCATGCTTCGGACTCCGTCCTGTCGCAAAAGCATTAGGCACGGGACTCTGCATGATTGCTATTTTCGGTAGGGGGAGATCTGCTTCTTTGCAAAGCTTTTCGACCATCCTGTGAAGTTCAGGATATTCATCATCTTCCAGGATTCGTGCCCTTGTTGACCAGAGTACCAGTTTATCCGAGAAAAAGTACTGGATCAATCCCATTCCTACTGCTAATACTACGATTAACCAGAGACCAGCTCCAAACGCCAGGAGAACTGTCATAAATACCAGGTAGAGGATGAACAACAGGAACATCGTCAGCCAGACCCGGCTTGTTAGGCCCCAGTCACGTTTCCATTTCATAAGTTTTACATTTTTGATGGCTACAATCTTAAAACAATCGGAAATTACATATAACGGAAAATGTTAGAGGTCATCGTGGGAGTCCTGGAAGGAACAAAGAACATTTCAGGATCAATACAGAAACTATTTTCTTACCAGCATCTGACTGGTACTTATGACTGAAGCCGATCCCGAAGCCCTGGCTGATGTAGCGTATGGCATCTTCGAGCATGCCCTGAACCGAGGACTTCATGCTCAAGGCAAATACCTTTTTGCACTGGTCGAGAGTGGTATTGACTTCAGGATGGAACTCTCCGAAATTTTTGATCTATTCGCCCATGAATACCCCCAGCTCGCTGAGGCGATGCTGAAACGATTTATCGATATCGATACTATCTATGGTATGCTCTGCCAGGGCGAAGGGGTGATCCCGTCCAGGACAACACAGATGTACTGGATTGTCCAGGATGCTCCAGGGAGCCCTCCCGAGGCAATAGAGGATGAAAATGCCGGAAAATGGTTGATTTTCCAGGAACCGGATCTTGCGGATGAATCCTGGAGTAAAGTTCGGGACAACACCGTAAAACTCAATCTCGGCATCTCGGCAAAAGTGAGCACGTCAAAGCCCAATCCCGAATCACGCGATAACCGGAAAGTCATTTATGTTTATACGAAAAACTGGGCGGATGAAGAAGATGTAATGCGGGTACGTGAGACACTTCGCACGCTCGGGTTCACTGAACGGATTGGGTATAAGAGAAATATTGAGACATTTGCCGGGCAGTATGCAAAGAAAGGGAAACGCGTAACATACTATTCGGCATGAAATTCTGTTGTCCGGATGTCTTACGCAACAGAAAAAACTGATGTTTTTCAATGTATTTTTTGTAACAAGTCTGGCAGAAAATACCTGATGAATTTTCATATCAGACAACGAAGGAAAAGGTTAGGCTTTTCTTTCCTTGTTCTTGGGGCGAAGATTCTGGTAACCACACTTGCGGCAGCTGGTCGCGCGGATTGCATTACGGGCATTGCAATGCATACATATTTTCACATTGAGTAACCGGGCTTCGGCTTCGGGAAATTTTGCCATAGAAATACACTCCTGTCTGCCCTTATAACAAAGCTGTAAGACTTATTAACCATTTGTGTCATGTGCGTAAAGGTGCATACTCCCGCATGAACCAGTCCCGGAATGCGGTAAGAGCCAGCGCCCGGTGAGATATTCTGTTTTTCTCTCCAATCGGGATCTCGGCAAGTGTCCGGCCCCCGACTTCGAAGATCGGATCGTACCCGAACCCTTCTCTCCCCCGGGGTTTTGTCACGATTCTGCCATTGATCGTTCCGGAAAAAACACGAATGCCATCGCTGTCGGCAAATGCAATAGCGGTCGTGAAGCGGGCATTACGATCCTCTGCATCCTCCATAATCTTGAGAATTCCGGTGTTACCAATAGTATGCAGCACATAAGCGGCATAAGGCCCGGGAAATCCTTTCAACGCGTCGATGCAAAATACAGTATCATCGACAATAAGCGGGGAATGGAGACGATCGAATGCATAATGCGCTTTCTGCCGTGAGATCTCGGTTACATCTTCAGAACGAAGTTCAGGAATATCGAGGGATACGTGGATCACTTCAACAGTGCTGCCAAAAAATTCTGCAACCTCTCTGGCTTTATCAGCATTGCTTGAAACCATGGTGAGTATTATAAATATCTCCCCCTGAGTTCGATTTCGTGCTCACGCGCGATGATCTTATCAGCCTCCACAAACGTTTCTCTGTATCCTGCCGCAAAGGCCGTTTTGAGTGTATCCGCACGTTCAGGCGCCGTGCTCTCAAAGGTCTGGAAAAGGACGTGAACATCCACACCCCGTTGTTCGATCTCGGAACTTACCTGAGCTAATCCGAAATCAATCAATACACATATGCCGTCTTTTTCGCGGAGAATAATATTGCTGGTGGTAAGATCGCCATGAACAATGCCGGCGGCGTGGAGCTTACCAATGACCTGTCCCGATTTATAGACCGCCTCTTCGTTCAGGTTCTCAGTCAGGAGTTTTCCCTTTATCTCCTCCATCACTATCGTATCTGAAGCGATATCACTCATGACTGGAGTTGGAACTCCTCCCTTGCGTGCAGCAGCGATCAATCGTGCCTCCGCCCGCGTTCGCTCTGCGATAAGCCGTTTATCCAGTGCGGAAACGCGATATAATTTCGGAGGACGGTACTTCTCGACCTTGTCATTCCGGAAAATTATAACGGCTTCCGCCCCTTTTTTCCGGGAGTGATACTCCGATTGTATATGTCTGCCCGGTCGGACGCTCTCGTGTTTCCAGGTCACGTCGACTTCATCAACGCGGAATGCTGGTTTTATCTGGGAATATTCGACGGGAATGGAAGATCCGCTCTCAAGCATCAGTTTTCCGGTATAAGCGATCATTGCACCGTTGTCTCCGAGATATTTCTGCTCGGGAACATAGAACTTCGCTTCACGAGTCTCACACATCACGCGTAGCATTTCCTGTAACCGCTGATTTGCCCCGACACCGCCCACCAAAAGCACCTCATCTTTTCCGGTAAGCGACATAGCTCTCTCAGTCACTTCAACACACATTGCAAAGGCGGTTTCCTGCAGGCTGAAGCACACATCGGGGAGTTTTTCCGTGCTGGCCTGTGCTGCTGAAACAAGTCCGGAGAATGCAAGATCCATCCCCTTGACCGTATACGGCAGTTCGATATAGTGTCCGTGTTTTGCCTGTGTTTCGATGATCGGACCGCCAGGATGAGGAAAATTCTTTGACCGTGCAAACTTGTCAAGTGCATTGCCTATGCCAATATCGAGCGTCTCCCCAAATATCCGGTACCGGCCGTTCAGATACCCGATTACCTGGGTATTGGCACCACTTGCATAGAGTACGATTGGATCATGGCAGCCGGTGGCAAAACGCCCGATCTCTACATGAGCAATGCAATGGTTAACACCGGCGAGAGGAACTTCCAGTGCCAGTGCGAGTGATCTTGCTGCAGTTGCAACTGTCCTCAGGCATGGTCCAAGTCCGGGGCCCTGTGAAAATGCAATTCCTGTAATCTTCTCAGGTTCCTGAATGATCGATGCGATGAGGTCTTTCATCATTGATGCATGGTGCTGGGCTGCTTCACGAGGATGAATTCCACCCTGAGCCGGCCGGTAGGGTCGGGAGACAAGGGAAATGAGATCACGATCAAAAAGAGCGGCGCTGAGGTTCCATGCTGTCCCCTCAATTCCCAGTATCTGCCCAAAAACAGGCATCGAATTTATTTTCTGAATTCTGTATACCCGCACTTACCGCAGGTGGTCCGGTCCTTGTGGTCCGCCAGCATGATGCCGGGTCCGCAACGAGGGCAATATTTCTTACTGGTGATAACTTTTGCCCCCTCAATCTTATAATATGCGCTCCTCTTCTGCGCTTTGGGTCCTGCTGCCTTTTTTGCTGCTGCCATCGTTACGCTGTCCCCTCTTCTTTTGGCTTAGGCATTCCACGCGCTGCCAGATATGGGCGTTCGGTCTTGTTTCTTCCTTCTTCGGTGTCGTAGATGCGTGCAGAACCGCGGATCTCTGTTTTGCCAAAACTGCTGTTCAGGGTATCAAGAGTTACCTGATTCTCTTTTACATTAAGCAGGGCACAGAGTTTGCCGATTATCTGCATCCGGGAGGGGGTTGCACCATCGTATTTGAGGTTAAACTGAACCTCTCTTCTGGATAAAAGCTCATTTCTTTTATCGCTGGTGATCTCAAAGTCCATCGATATCCTGTAATTATTGGAAACCGGGTTATTTATAATATGACCTTGCGGAGACGGATACCTATAATCAATAGAGGATAAGGTCAAGGGTTCTCAAAAAAAAGCGACGTCTATGAATCCGAGCGGATAAAATGGCTGAGAAATTGTAGGGCGGTACATTTTGCTTCGGAATTTACCATGCGGAAAACCACTCCCTGTCGTGGTTGTCCATACAATACGATCGCACCATCGGGAGCTGCTAACACCAACGGGATCACAGCGAGATCCTCTTCTCCATCGACGACGACGGTAAACGGAGGATGTTCGACCGCATGTTCAAGCGCGCGGATCAAATCATCAGTCACCGTACCGGCAGGATTTTTTACCCTGATGTATTCACCATGAATTTCCGGCACCTGCCTGCATGGCGACCGCATGGTATATCCATCAACGACCGCGATATCGGGTATAATCCCCTTTTTCCTGAGGCTGTGAGTTACAACATCACCGACAGCATAAACAATGCGGCCTGAAATTTTTGGGATAATCTCATCAAGATTCCGGTATAATTCACCAAAAGGCTCCTGGAAAAGTTTCCGGTGCTTTTCGGGAAGCGTAAGCATCAGCGGACCTTCAGTGCGTAACGACCCGGAAGTTTGATGTTCATACGTTTTGCCACATCGGAATTTTCCGGATCGATAATAACGAGGTAACCGGACCAGTCTTCGCTCAGATTTGACGTCCCGCAGATCACGCAGTTTTCACCATCCACAACGCGGTGACAGTCACGGCAGACTTTTCCCTGTTTTTTCTTATTCGCCGGAGGCATTCTCCTTCCTCCTGCTCTTGACCTTCTCCTTTGGCGCTTCTTTGGGTGCACCTGAGGATTTCAGGTCTTTTTCTTTTTCCTTGTTCATCTCTTCTTCAAGCCACAGTGTAGTTCCAAGCCCTGCCTGACGCATCGTGAGTCCGATCTTGCTGTCACGCGGTTCGCGTTCATTCAGGGAGAGAGTCACCACACGGACGCGGACTACATCACCTACGCCAATAAACCGCTTGGATTCCTGGCATATGAGACGGGCATTCTTTTCATCGTAATTGATGTACTCATCCGAGATCTGGCTTACATGCAGCATTGCATCAATAGGACCCAGGCTGACAAAAGCCCCGAAACTTGTCGTTTCGACAACAAGTCCTTCAATGACCTCCTGCAGCGCAAGACGGAGCACCATGGCTTCAAACTTCACATCGTAATAGACGCCTCCGTCCCCGGGAACGAGTTCGCCTTCGCCAACATCCTGGACTTTTGTCACGCAGATGAAGATCCCAATCTCTTTATCAATACTGCCTTCAAGCTGCTCCTGCAGAACCTCGAGAATCACTTTTTCAAGTTTCTCACCCAGTCGCTGGGGGGGCACCCGCACTTTGTCTTCGAGCATCAATTTATGATACATACTTACCTCCGCAATATCTCCAGTTTTTTCTGATTTCTCAATGATATCACATCAATACCGCGTGTGAACAATGCGTCCCTGATGCGACGGTCATTAGTAACCACCATGCATGCATGTAACGCTGCATACTCAATCATCTGCGCATCAACAGATTCTGATTTCAGATTCCCGCTTTCAACGATTGTGCATCTCTCGCCAAGCACAAGACCGTGCCGGGCAGCAGCACCGTCTCGCCCTCTCGCCCGGGAGATTCCGGTGAGTTCCTTTATGACCCCGGATAATACAAGTGGTTCGAACGCTCCCAGAAGCGTGCGAAGCTCGTCGAAAAGATCAATCTGGAACTGCACCGGCATCATCAGTGCGTTGGCATCCAGAAGGATCTTCACTCGCTCAGGACTCCCATCCCTATTAACCGCCAGCGTGCTCCCACCTGCCGGCTGATCGCTATCCTTGAACCCAGTTCTGCACATACCGGACGCTTCAGCTGAATTTCTACAGTATCTTTTTTCGTGTTACTGACTACTCCGACAGTCACAGCAGTTCCAACAGAGAGCATCAGCGGTTCGCTGTGTTTCAATGGTTCAATAACCAGTTCACTTGTTGCTCCAACTACCCGTTCCATAAGTGTAACCCGGCACCGGATTTTATCCCAGACCGGTGGAAGTTTACCCTCATGACCCAATACCTGTCCTGCAAGTGCATCGCTTTTTGTCAAAGCCGGGTCGAGTCTGGTTCCGACACCAAGGAGTCCACCAGGAGTTGCTTCAGCGACTTTATGGGAACCGGCGTTGATTGATGTGACTTTTGTCGTGATCGGTATCCATTTTATCCTGTTCTCGATTTGTGTCTGCCGGCCCGGTCGAATCTCGATATCATCGCCTTCGCGGAGGATGCCCCGTATAAGAGATCCTCCGACGACTCCACCTTTTACGTCTTTCCAGTTACAACCAGGTTTGTTTACATCAAATGAACGGGCGATAAGCATTACCGGTTCGGCATCGGGATCGCGAACCGGTTCAGGGATTGTCGCATCGAGCGCCTGCACGAGCGCACCGATATTGATACCTTTCTGGGCGGAAACTGGAACGATCGGGGCATTCTCGGCAATTGTCCCTTTTATGAAATTTTTTATCTCGTGATAGTTGTCGATAGCCTCTTTCTGGCTGACTACATCAATTTTGCTCTGGACGATCACAATATTTTTTATACCGACAAGTTCCAGCGCCATCAGATGCTCTTTTGTCTGTGGCTGGGGACATTTTTCGCTAGAAGCGATGACCAGCATCGCTCCATCCATAAGCGCCGAACCGGAAAGCATTGTAGCCATGAGCGTCTCATGACCTGGTGCATCGACAAAGGATATTGACCGAAATGGCGTTCCTTTATCGCCGCTGGCGCAATCAGGGCTGGTTGAAAAGGCGTCATTACCTTCACACTTTTCACACCGGTAAAATGTTGCGTCAGCATACCCAAGACGGATCGAAATGCCGCGTTTCACTTCTTCACTATGCCGGTCTGTCCATGTCCCCGTAAGTGCGTTTACAAGCGTGGTCTTACCGTGATCGACATGACCTACGACACCTATATTGACACTGGGAACTGTCACATCATGCAAATGAAATCAAACCTCCTTAATCTCGATAACCGGGTCACCTGACCACTTTAGTATGAATGTTCAATTATGCGATATGTGAGATACCGAATTGTAATGCCAGATCCCACAAAGTATAGACGCATAGGTGATCATCATATTGAGCGCCTGATACATAAATACAATCGTGCAGATCAGGAAATCGTTTAAGAATATAGCACTATGTTCAGAGCACACAAGGGATAAAACAGTTGGGCCTTGGAATAGTACGGATACTCTTTTCATGTGGCGTAAGTTTTTGATGAACGATTTTTAAGTGTATTTCCTGCAGGAACGAAACAAAGAAGATTATCCGGATTTTTTCAGGATAAACGATACAATGGGAGAGGGAAAACCGAAAGCCCGTATTGGGGTTATCTTTCCCCCTGGTTATATAATTCCTCTAAAACATCCCTTTCCCAAATAGACATTTCGGACTTAAAATATGCTCTGCCTTTGACAGTTATGACATAGTAAATACGCGACAACGATAAAAACCGCTGCAGCCACACTCCAGATCGCGTGGCGGTCGTGACTACGACCAGTCTTTCAGGGCTTCCGGCGCTGCTCTTGCGACAGTGATAGGTGTCTTGATTGAAATGCCAACAATGCTCCTGTTGGTTAAGATCTGTCTAAGAACGAAAGGCTGGCACATACTTGACGCGGGTTCGGTTTCAAGTATTACCAAGTATTACTATTTTCGATATTTTATCGAAACTTTAAACATTTTTGGAGCATCATATTGTCATGAGGATCAGGATGACAATTGATAACGAGCTCTCACGCATTGGGATATCCCTTCCCAAACATCTTCTCGACCGGTTCGACGAAATCATTAATTATCGTGGATACTCTTCAAGATCGGAAGGGATCCGTGATGCAATCCGGAGCTATATTCAGCACTATAAGTGGATGGCAGATGTTAAAGGGGATCGACAAGGGGTAATCACGATGATCTATGATCATGACCAGCGTGGCCTGCTGGCGATGCTCACTGACATCCAGCATGAATTCAAAGCAATAATCCAGGCATCTCTCCACTCCCATGTAACTGAGAACCGCTGCCTCGAAGTGATCCTTATCCGGGGTGACGGGACTCAGCTCAAGGCACTGGCTGAACGACTGATGTCACAGAAAGGGGTCGAATCGGTAAAACTGACTACGATTGGGTTGGAGGATTAACCCCCACCTTCACAGCTCTGGTCGATATTTTTCCATGCATCCTGCAGTTCACTCCCTGCAGCAAACGCACGCTCTTTCGCAATTACTTCTTTTGCATCATCGATGACGGTCTTTGTTGTTTTCTCTGGACCGGATGCCGGAATAAGATTATCAATACGATAGAGGAGTGATGTACTGTCAAGTTCGGCAAACACGTCTCCCCTAATCTCCTCTGTGCGCAGAATAGTGCCTGTGGTTCCGGTCCGTGGGTACCGTACCCGCATTCCAAGTGTGATCTCTTCTGCTAACATACCGGAGAATGATATACATTCTGCTATAAAGGTATTGCTGCAAAAA
>DADT01000069.1:0-18680 GCA_002495065.1 Methanoregula sp. UBA471
CTTCTGTTTTAGCGGCATTCAGCTCTGCGTCATACCCGGACAGATACCGAGCTATCCATGAGTCCTGTTCTGACTTGCACCCGCAGGGATTCGCCGTTTCACCGATTCCTGTCTGTTAGCGCTCAGCGGGCCTCACGCGTAGCGTGTGATCTTGACGGTGAAACCGTCTCAACCGCTTCATGACTGAAAACAGGCCGTGTCGTTTCTGTGCCATTGCCGTGACTCTCGCCACCCGTACTTGTGTACGGCTGCGTACCCGGTTGGTGGGGGGACTTTCCTCAGCAGCCAGAATGGCCACCGTCGGCCGCTCTCTCCCTCTCCTGTACGTATGGGATTTTTCGGGAGATAAGCACAACGGTACAGACAGATTTTTTTTAAGGGTCTGTTCAATGAGATGCAGGAACTGTTATTAAACCTGATCCTCACGTCCGTTCAAAATCGACCAACCGGAATCGTAGCATAGATCAGGAGCTGTCGGTTCGGCGTAAAAATGTGGTAATGAAATGAATATCCGCGTTCTGTTGGTAGCTCTCATGGTGAGAGTACTAACGTTTACATTGTCACAAAAATGTATAGTCAATCGAGGAAGGTCCTCCCAAGGTTGATCTTCGGAACAAAAAATCCTTCATCGGATCTTCCGGTTCTCATTTTATAGAGTTTAATCTCAGTTCAGAGCCCAACCAGGTAATATTACCCTGTTCGATAGATTGTTAAATAAAGGGCACTAAAGACAGTCTCAAAGGTAAGGAGAGATCTCTATTATGCTGCTCACCACGGATGAAGGCAGGATGGCATTACGGCTGGCACGCGGTGCGATTGAATATGCCATTGGCAAAAAACCTAAACCCGCATTGGCCCTCACTCCGGTCTTCAATCATAAACGCGGAGTTTTTGTAACCCTCACGAAGTCAGGCCAGCTCCGGGGGTGTATCGGTTTTCCTTACCCCGTGATGCCGCTGGGAGATGCAATCGAGGATGCAGCGGTCGCAGCTGCAACCGGAGATCCCCGTTTCCCCCCGGTTCGCAAGGATGAACTTTCCTCCATCGACCTTGAGGTCACGATCCTGACGGTGCCGACCCCGCTTGATGTTGAGGCATGTAAACGTCCGGATAAGATTGAAGTGGGAAAGCATGGCCTCATCATCAGGGCACGGGGAACAAGCGGTCTTCTGCTCCCCCAGGTCGCAACTGAATACTGCTGGGACAGCCCGACCTTCCTCGACCATACTTGCGTCAAAGCCGGGCTCCCTGAGCAGAGCTGGAGGAACCAGAACGTCGAAGTGCTTACCTTTGAAGGGCAGATCTTCACTGAACGGGAATGATGGCAACCGTTTAACTCCAGTACAGCATATATAAATGGACAATAACGGTGATGCATGGGAATTGCTTTCGAGAGCCTGTATAGTGATATCGCCGGGCGCACCGGTAGGCTGACAGTCGGGAAAAGGACGATAAAAACCCCGGCGCTTCTCCCTGTCATCAACCCCCATCTCCAGCTCGTGACCCCAAAAGAGATGCGGTCGATGGGAGTCGAGGCGCTGATCACCAATGCCTACATCTTTTCCCAGAGCCGGGAATACCGGCAGCGTGCCCTCGATGAAGGCCTGCATAAAGTTCTGGATTTTAACGGTGTGATCATGACCGATTCGGGATCATTCCAGCTCTCGGTGTATGGGCAGGTCTCGGTTACCAATACAGAAACCCTCTCCTTCCAGCGTGATATCGGGAGCGACATATGGGTGCCCCTGGATATCCCGACTTCTCCGGGCGCTGATCGCGGGACTGCAGAACGGGAACTTGCGATAACCATGCACCGTCTGGCTGAAGCAAAGGAGATTTTTGGAAAGGATGCACCGGTTGCAGGCCCGGTGCAGGGCGGCATTTTTACCGATCTCCGTGCACAGGCCGCCCTCGGGGTGACTGATCTGAATTTCACCTTCTGCCCGATTGGTGCGGTTGTTCCCCTGATGGAATCGTACCGCTACCGGGACCTGGTGAGCGTTGTGATGGCGGCAAAACAGGGGCTTACACCCTCAGCCTGCGTTCACCTGTTCGGTGCCGGTCACCCGTCCATGTTTGCACTCGCAACTGCGATGGGCTGCGATCTTTTTGATTCTGCGGCATATGCACTCTCTGCAAAGGAAGGGAGGTACCTGACCACTCACGGGAGTTTTAAAATTGACGAACTCGCAGAACTGCCGTGTGCGTGCAATGTCTGCCGTACCCATACCGCTGAAGAGCTGAACAATGATCCCGGACGGGAACGTCTGCTTGCACTCCACAACCTGTATGTAACGGTGGCCGAGATCTCCCGGATTCGCCAGGCAATTTTTGACGGGACACTCTGGGAACTGGTCGATGAAAGGTGCCGGGGCCACCCGCAGCTCCTGGCCGGTTACCGTGCACTGCTGGGCTGCGCAGAGTCTCTGGAAAAATCCGACCGTGTCTCAAAACGCCGGTTCTTCTACCGGGGAAGCGAGAGTTGCTTCCGGACGGAAATTGTGCGTTACCAGCAGATGCTTTCCCGCCTGCAGCTCGGGAACTCGGTCCTTATAGCGTTCGATGGCGGGATACGGGACGAGTTTGACGATACGCTCTTTTTCAAACCTCCCTTCGGCCCGTACCCAAAAGAACTCAAGGAAACGTTTCCTGTCGGCCAGAGCGAAATCCCGGAATGGGACGATGCCATGGTAAGCACAGGCTGCAGGGGAATCAGGTGTCTGATGGAGAGTCACCCGAAGAGCAGGTTTGTAGTTTCCTGCAAACCCTGCTGGGAAGCCATCGTCCGCCGGGAACTGGGAGCGATCGAGGTGCGTAATGACGAAATTTGATATCAGGAAACGGGACGGGCTCGGACGCACCGGTGTCTTCTGGATAGATGACATTTCGATAAAACTGCCAATGGCTCTCGAAGTTGAATCACTCTTCCCGGATCTCGGGATTCTGAACGAGTCAAACCTGCCTCTTTGTGCTCCTCCGGCTCTCGTAAAACAATACCCGCCCCCCGATAATGGACAACTGAAATCCATCCATCCCGCGCTCGGCAATCCCGCACAGAGCGGAGACTGCGTGATGGCCGCAAACTGGCATACAGCGTTCCTGAATCCCCGGAACTATGTCGACTGGCTTATCGGGATGAAGGAGAAAACACCGGTCGATACTGCGTGGTATGCACCGGCATCTGCCCTGCCCTCGAATGTTCATATCCTGTGTTATTCTGGATTCGACCTCTTTGATTTCCG
Source organism: Methanoregula sp. UBA471 (assembly GCA_002495065.1). Taxonomy (GTDB): domain Archaea; phylum Halobacteriota; class Methanomicrobia; order Methanomicrobiales; family Methanospirillaceae; genus Methanoregula. The sequence goes on from DADT01000069.1 coordinate 3,243, forward strand.
GGCTGTCGATCTCAAGACTGCCCAAAACCGGTTCTGTACACCCGAAGGTGACTTTCCTGCTGAAGTGATCAAGAGAGGGACCTGTTCGTGTGACGGATGCCGGCAGAATGACCTGATGGTGCATAACCGGCAGGCGCTCCTCAGGGAGATTGCCCTGGTCACCCTGTTCATTGAAGGATCACAACTGCGGGATCTGGTCGAATCCCGGTGCAGGCTCGATGCATCCCAGGTGGCAGTCCTGCGACATCTTGACAACCGGTATGCATTCATGGAACGGAGCATGCCCGTCGCACGCAGCGGTATCATGCGGGCAAACTCCGGAGAATCCCTGCGTCGGGCCGAGGTGCGGAGGTTTGCAGAACGGGTGGTCACCCGGTATATTCCACCGCACACAGATGTGGCAGTTCTCCTGCCATGTTCAGCGAAAAAACCCTATTCCCTTTCCCAGAGTCACCGCAGGTTCCAGCAGGCCATCGCGGGCCGGGCTCACGAACTTATCGTCACCTCCCCGCTTGGGCTTGTGCCGCGGGAACTCGAGTGCGTCTACCCGGCAGGTCACTACGATGTACCTGTCACCGGCTACTGGGATGCCGAGGAATGCGAGGTCATAGCCGGCAGTCTGGCCAGCTACTTCAGTCGCCACGCGTACCGCAGGGTCATTGCGCACCTCGAAGGCGGGGCGCTCAGGGTCGCCCAAATGGCTGCCGACAGGTGCGGGATCACCCTGGAGTATTCATGCCAGGACCATCCCACTCACGATACCTCGCTCAACGCTCTCGATTCCGCTCTTACCGGAGAACGGAGGTTGAAGGACGACCGCCTTCATGGGATGGTATCCTTCCAGTTCAATTTCGATCTTGATACAAAAGGGATTGCACCCCGTGGCCACTTTCCGGAACTGTTTTACAGTAAGAAAAACGTGCAGCTGTTCTCCATTGATACCGGAACCGGCCTGCTCCGGCCGACATTTGACGGCTGGAGCCTGATCAGGGAGGGCTACCGGGTGCATATTGATGATTTCATTCCTGAAGGGGATGTACTTGTCCCCGGTGTAGTTTCGGCAGATCCCGGTATCCGCGAAGGGGATGAAGTGCTCGTTATCGGAGCACGTGCTCAGGCTACAGGAAGGGCAGCACTTCCGGGAGATGAAATGCTGCGCTCGGGACGCGGAGTGGCAGTACGGGTGCGTAAGATAAAGAAATTATAAACCGTTTCTGGTTCTCATGTGGTTTTTTCTTTCCGGATGCATGGTGAATGAAAATTTCCGGATAAAATGCCGGACACGTATCCCAGAAAAACCAGACCGCTGGTGACAGGAATCCCATCAATCAGGCAGTACCGTGCCGGCAACAAAATCGTCCAGCTCCTGATTGTGGTCTGAGTACTTTCGAATTTCAGGACCAGGTGCGAACTTTTTCTTCGTAACTTTTTTCAGAAAATCATAAAAATTTAAGAGGATCACCCGCCTCAGGGCCTCTTCGAGGCACGGCGGGTCGGGAAGTTTTTTAGAGTTTATCGAAAATTTACCATTTGTTGAATGGCGGGGTTGCACCTGACCGTCTTCGTGGAAATGTGCGTTAAAAAAGGTCAGGGAACCGGTTATTTTTATCCGGGACCCCCTGTTTTTCTATCATTGTGTCGAAAGTTGGTAGGATTCCCGCCGCCCGCCCGATTTCATTGTTGAGATACATTTTTTTCTGGCCCGCGATAACCATCAGGTTAATCGCGGATGATATACGGTTATCTGATGATTTTTATAAGCATTTGCAGTATAGATTTGCCATGCAAATTTTTAATATCCGATAATCAAAACAAAAAAAGATGTACGTTCATACCGTTTTATTTCAATCGGTCATTGATACGTCCTTTCCGTCCTAAAAAAATGGATAATCTCTCTCTTTTTTAACGAGAATATCTATCTGACTGACTCCTCATGTGTAGACGCGGGGTTCCTGCCGGTTGTCTGGCAATAAGGGTAACTCACCGTCCATCCACGATGATGAGATCTGAGTGATGGTGACTGAATCCGGCCGGTGAAGATAATCGAAGGTTTCTGCTGACTACCGTGCAGCAGTTTACCTACTTCAACGGTTCAGACGCGTAAAATAAAAAGGATACCGGCAAAATTACTAGGATACACATCGAATAGTATTCATGGAGTGACAGGGTTGTTTTTAATGGAGATGAATATACACCGGCTGGGAAAGACTATATCCCGACCACGGAAGGTCCGGCTATGACAGTCGTTGTTGCCGTCCCGAAGGAGCAGGTGCCTGATGAACTGCGCGTGGCAACTGTACCTGAGGTTGTAAAGAAATTAACACAGTCAGGCTTCGAAGTCCGGATAGAGCATGACGCAGGGACTGGTGCATACTACCCTGATGATCTCTTCACCGCTGCGGGAGCGAAGATCGCGTTCAACCGGGCCGACCTTTTTACCGGTGCCCGGATTGTTTTGCATGTCCAGCCCCCGACTGTCGCCGAGATCGATCAACTCACTGAGGGCACGATTGTTATCGGGTTCATGAACCCGGCGCGCAACCTTGATGTTGTCAAACGGATGCGGGAGCGGAACATCACCGCGTTTGCTCTGGAGCTGGTCCCACGGATTACCCGGGCCCAGAGTATGGATGCGCTCAGTTCCCAGGCAACGGCAGGTGGCTATAGCGCAGCCATCCTTGGCGCCGCGAATTGCCCGAAGTTCCTCCCGATGCTGACAACGGCTGCGGGCACAATTCGCCCGGCAACGGTGCTTATCCTGGGTGCAGGTGTCGCCGGCCTGATGGCAATTGCAACGGCAAAGAGGCTCGGGGCCGTTGTCGAAGCCTACGATGTCCGACGCGCCGCCGGAGAACAGGTCCGCAGCCTTGGTGCCAGGTTCCTTGAGCTCGAGATAAATGCCGAAGGTCAGGGGGGTTATGCCCGTGAACTCACACCCGAGGAAAAGGTGAAGGAACAACAGATGGTCTCAACTGCGGTCGCGAAGGCCGATATTGTCATCACGACTGCTGCCATCCCCGGCAGAAAGGCCCCAATCCTCATTACCAGGGAGACGGTTGCACAGATGCGGCCCGGTGCCGTCATCATCGATATGGCTGCTGAATCGGGAGGCAACTGCGAACTGACGCAGGCAGGCAGGAACATACAGGATCACGGGATCCTGATCATCGGACCACAGAATCTCCCCTCCAAAGTACCGTTTCACTCGAGTCAGATGTACGCAAAGAACCTCCAGTCGTTCCTTGCGCTCCTTGTCATAAAAGACGGGGCAATTGTCACCGAATTCACCGACGAGATACTGGTCGCGAGCCTCCTGGTTCACGCCGGGGAGGTGCGTCATCAGCCCACACGCGATCTCATGAATGGAGGAAAATCATGACCGATGTGACCATACTCTGGACAGCAGTCTACATCGCGATGCTCGCTGCTTTCACCGGGTACGTCGTCATCAGCCGGGTCCCGGCCATTCTCCACACGCCGTTGATGAGCGGTTCGAATTTTATCCACGGTATCGTCCTTGTCGGCGCGATGGTCGCTCTCGGCCTTGCGACAACACCCCTCGAACAGGGTATCGGTTTTGTTGCAGTTATTCTCGGCGCGGCGAACGTGACCGGCGGTTACATTGTCACGGAGAGGATTCTCCAGATGTTCGACCGCAGCGGGAAGAAGCCCGGAAAGGAGGTGTAAGATGGCCGACCTCTCGTGGCTGATCGAACCGGTCTACATCGTGACAATCTTCTTCTTTATTATCGGCATGCAGAGAATGAGCCACCCGCTCACAGCCCGGAGCGGGATCGTCTGGGCCGGCGCCGCGATGCTGATCGCAACGCTCGTAACGTTTTTTACACCACATCTCACCAATCTTGCCCTGATCGCGATTGCGATCGTGATTGGCGGGGGATTTGGTTATATTGCGGCAAAGCGTGTCGCAATGACCAATATGCCCCAGATGATAGCGCTCTATAATGGTATGGGTGGCGGCGCGGCGGCCGGAATCTCGGCAGTCGCACTCCTCGGCACAACCACGGCCACCACCGGTTCACTCGCTGTAGTCGGCGGCCTCATCGGGGCCGTCTCGTTCACGGGGAGCATCGTGGCATTCCTGAAACTCCAGGGCTGGATGCGGCCGCGGCCGATTACCTTCCCGGGCCAGCACATAATCAATATACTTGTCCTGGCCCTTGCTGTCGTTTCTGGTGTGCTCGTCATCGCGCAACCGTCCTGGATCCCGCTCTCCGTTACCATGTACCTCCCCTTGTTCTTCGTCCTCTCGCTCGGCTTCGGGCTCCTGATGACCCTCCCGATCGGCGGGGCTGACATGCCTGTCGTAATCTCGATGTACAACGCGTTCACCGGGCTTGCCGTCGCACTCGACGGGTTCTCGTTTGCGACCCCCAACTATGCCATGGTTGTTGCAGGTATCATTGTCGGGGCCGCCGGTTCACTCCTGACGCTCAATATGGCCCGGGCAATGAACCGTTCGCTCTCGAATGTGTTTTTCGGTGCATTCGGCGCGACGGAGGAGAAAGGGGTAATGATCCAGGGAAGCATGAAATCGATTGAGGCCGACGACGTAGCAGTACTGCTCGCGTACGCGGACAAAGTTATCATCGCCCCCGGTTATGGTATGGCAGTTGCCCAGGCGCAACAAAAAGTCAAGGAGCTGACCGACCTGCTCGGAAGCAGGAACATTCAGGTGAAGTTCGCTATCCACCCGGTTGCAGGGAGGATGCCCGGACACATGAACGTCCTTCTTGCCGAGGCCGGAGTAGCTTACGACCACCTTTTCGACCGGGATGAAATTAACCCGGAGTTCCCGAGCACCGATGTCGTCCTCGTCATCGGGGCAAATGACGTCGTCAACCCGGCAGCTCACCGTCAGGGCAGCCCGCTCTTCGGTATGCCCATCCTCGACGTCGAGCAGGCAAAGAACGTCATTGTCCTCAAGCGCGGCCAGGGGAGGGGCTTTGCCGGGATCGAGAACGACCTGTTCTACCGGGACAACACGCGGATGCTGTACGGCGACGCGCAGGAGTCCGTCGGGAAGCTCGTGCAGGCCATCAAGAAACTCTAGGCCTGCAGCCTGCTGACAGGAACTACAGAGTCACTCTCTGTGAAGGAGGGAGGTTAGGAAAGGCACAGGCACAATCCCCTCCCTGCATACCAGTCAACAGTTCCTGACGATGTTCAGCACCAGTTTTTTTGAAAAGATCTTTTCAAATGCCTTTTTCTCGGCCTCAACACCCCAGATTTCCAGCTGACAGTCTCCCCGGGTGACAACATCGAGGATGACCGAGTTTTTTTCGACACGGGAGAAACGAACATCCTGCACGAGCGCCGTATGGCTGCGGTCGAGACTTTCCCCGAGACGAATGAAGGTCGTCAGTACTCCCAGGGTATCCCGCTCATGTGCATCGAACATAAGAATTTCGGGATCTTTTTTCCTCGGGGTTTTTTTCCGGTGAAACCGTGCAATATTGGCCATGAAACTAATCTCCTTTTGATCAAAACCAAGAAGTTCTGAATTTTTTATGATATAGTATGAGTGCGCATGATGGTTGGTGTAGGAGATGAAGGAGCCGATATCATGGAGAAATGTGGCATATTCAAGCAGTTCACGCTCACGGTCACCAAAGGAGTGAAGTTTCAATTGTCCTGCCGAATCAAATAACGAAAGTACGAGGCTCGTGACCGTCCTGGCGTGGACCTCATTGATTCCACAGGATCTTCCCAGCTGCAGGACACTGCGCTGCCGGGGTGAGAGATCTCCGAGAAGAGGGAAAACATCCATTCTCGAGCAATAATCGACCATGAGTCCATCCTGAAGACCGCGATCGGTGACGGTAACGGCATCGAGGGCCAGCTCTTTCATGAATGTATCAAGAATCGCGGCTCCCGGTATGATGATATCTGCACGCCCGGGATTTATACCCGGAATTTTCCTGCGTTGCTCAAGAGGGACCGAACAGAGCAGATCGATGACTTTACGCAAATCTTTAGAACTCAGGACCGCCTCTCCTGAATTTTCCTCCACGTGAAGGAGTTTCTGGGCAATTTCATAGAGGTTTATGATTGTGCCGGAACTGCCGATTGCAATGTCGGGTTTCTGGTCCCGAATCTTCCGGACCGAATGAATAATGGCATCTTTTATCGGTTGCTGGATTTTCCTGTACTGGTGATGCGAAACAGGCCCGGTTGAATGAGCGTTCAGGTAAAGATTTGAAAGCCGTATCGCCCCCAGCCTGAAACTTTCCAGATACTGGTAGTTCTGTTCGCCACCGACCGCAATTTCTGTACTTCCACCGCCGATATCAATAAAAAAGGCCAGGCGGTTGCCAAGGTGAAATCCCCGCGAAACACCGAGATAAATCAGGCGGGCCTCTTCCTGTCCGGAAATTACCCGGACATCGAGGCGGGCTTCCTGACGCAAGAGGTGCAGGATCTCCTGCTGGTTTGACGCCTCCCGCATGGCAGATGTCGCAACGGCGACAAATTCATCGGTATGAAATGTCCGTGCAAGTTCTGTTAACTGCTTACAGACAATAACCAGTCGTTCGATGGCTTCCGGGAGGATCTCTTCTTCTTCAAATTCTCCCTCTCCGAGTCGCACCTGTTGCTTCTGCCGCGAAAGAATGCTGTAGGAGTGATTGGGATTGAGCCTTACGACAAGGAGACGGACTGAGTTTGTCCCTATATCAATAAACGATACGACGCGACCATCCGGGCCGACAGGTGTTGTCTTCACCGGATCACCAGGGTCCGTTCAAATACCTCCGTGAAGAGATCCCCTTTCTGCAATGCCCGTTGAATTTCTGCAGATGCATCGTGCTGAACTGACGTTTCGATGACCACCTCATCGGCTCCCGCTGAGCAATGAACCGAGGTAACCAATCCGAGATGGAGATAGTCCAGACCATCAGCAATCCGAATCAGGGAAGCAAGCATCCGGACGTGCTTACGCTGTTCCGGGGAGAGGAGAGAGAAAAAACCATAGGAATCAAGGCGAACATTTCCTTGGTGGGCGGCAGAAATGAGGCCAATCATACCACGGTCAGTTATACCGACAGGGAGCGTGTCGTCGGATATAATCATATCCATACTGCGATCCCCATGTCCTTTCCGTCCGTATTTCCAGCCGATGTCATGGAGACAGCTGGCACATTCAAGTAAGAATCGTTCCCGGGCCTGCATCTGGTGAAGAGCCGCAAGATCGTCGAAGATCTGCAAGGCGAGCGTGGTTACGGAACGACTGTGAGGTATTCCTTCAGGAAACTGAGAGGAAAGTGCAGAAACTGAAGAGCGGACCGCATCCGGGTGCGGAATTTCAGGCAGACCGAACCGTTTCTTGATTCCCCCGGTAAGGGTAACGCGGAGCTCATCCCAGATACCGGCACTCCCAACCGATTCCCAGTATCTCACAAGTCTGCGGTAGACACGTGTTCGCTCCTTTTCCCGGTCAGATAGAAAATGCCGGTAGCTGGTTCTCCTTCCTTCTCTTCCCGTGGAGGCGGGGTCATTTCCCGGGGAAGAACGTTCAGTTGGCAGCATGGCCATCACGGTATCAATCCAGACATCGCAGTCATGGAGGTCCCCAAGGATTTCCTGGATTCTTTTTACCCGTATAAGGGATTTTTTGAGATTCCGGCGGTAGAGAGGAGCATACACTTCCATCGTGTACCTGAGTTTTTTTGCCGCTATTCTCATCGCGTGATGTTCTGCCACAGCATCCGGATTATACATGTGACGTTCATACTGCATCAGAACAGAGAGACGGCTGGAAATGCGGGCGGCAGAAACCGGCGGAATTCCATACAGGGCTGGTTTTGTCCGGGCATTTCCGGCCCTGGTGATAACCTCAGTGCAACCGGCTCTCATATCCCCGGGTATACCGCTCCTTTCCAGGTTTTCCAGGGCTGACAGAACGGTCCTCTGGAGTTTCTGGCGCTTTTTCTGCAGCCGGGTGAGAAGGAATGTTTCAACATCGACCGGACGGATCTCTCTGCCCGCATCGCTGCCGGGATCCTCACGTGCCTTCTCTTTCTTCAGCCGTATTAAAAACGCTATCTGGACATCCGCATCCCGGGCATCACCCAGGGCACGGGTGATCTTTTGCAGTTCCCGCAGCCATACGCGGAATTTTTTTTTAGGGAAACATGACTTAAAAAGAGGGAGTGCAGCCCTGAGCCGCCGTGATGCAACGCGCATACGGTGGATATGTTCGATATCCTGTGCAGACCGGACTCCATCGATCTCAACAAGAAATGCGTCGAGGAGCGGAAGAATCCGCTGCACACCAAATATGCAGGCTGCCGGTACCTGTCCGGGCTCCTCACTGTTGGTCATTATGCCAGACCCCCCGGTGATCTGCCAGCCAGCTCTGCGCATTCAGGGGTTGTGCATCCCTGTCCGGCAGCCTTCGTTCATACGTCCCGTCACTTTTCAGGAGACGTGTCTTGACCGTGTCCTGCAGCTGGACCGAAAGAATGATGGATATAATCGCTTTGCGCATTGCAGGATCTTCAACGGGAAACAGCACTTCAACACGGCGGTCAAGGTTACGCGGCATGAGATCTGCACTTCCTAAAAAGACCTCTTCATCCCCTCCGTTATGGAAATAATAGATCCGGGCATGCTCAAGAAACCGCCCGACAATCGCACTAACCGTAATATTCTCGCTTAAACCCTGAATTCCCGGTCGCAGACAACAGATGCCCCGGACCTGCAACTCGACGTTTACACCGGCCTGTGACGCCCGGTACAGGGCAGTAATGCAGGCGGGATCGACCAGAGCATTCATCTTGAAGATCAGGTGGCCGTCGCCATGGGAACGGTGGCGGGTTATTTCCCGATCAATCCGGTCTATGATACCCTGACGCAGGGTTACCGGTGCAACCATCAGTTTCTTGTATTGATCTATCCGTGCATACCCGGTAAGGAAATTAAAAAGGTTTGCGACATCATGCCCCGTCTCCTTATCACAGGTAAACAGGCCAAAGTCGGTATAGATACGGCTCGTGGTGGCATTATAATTGCCGGTGCCGAGGTGCATATAACGGCGTATCCCGTCTTTTTCCCGTCGGACGACCATGCAGAGTTTTGCATGGACCTTCAGGCCAACGACGCCGTATACCACGTGGACTCCCTGATGTTCAAGAGCCCGGGCCCAGCCGATATTGTTCTCCTCGTCAAAACGGGCCTTGAGCTCGATCAGGGCAGCGACCGCTTTTCCGTTCTCGCGGGCTTCCATGAGAGCATTCACGACCGGTGAATTTGAGCCGACGCGATACAGGGTAATTTTTATCGCAAGGACATCCGGATCATGGGCAGCCTGCCGAAGAAAGTTAACCACCGGTGAGAAACTGTCGTACGGGTGGTACAGAAGTATATTATGATGACGGATTGCTGAAAATATGTCTTTTCCCTCACTAAGATCTGAGGGGAGGGAGGGGAGGAAAGGGAGGTCTTTCAAGTCGGGGCGATCAAGTGCGAGAAGCTGCATAAAGTCAGCCATACCGACCGGGTGGCCGATCCGGTAAAGCATTGAGGGACTGACCCCCAGTTTCTTCTCCAGCATATGGCAAATACCGTCATGCATGGAATGATCCACCTCAATACGCACCGGTTTTCCCTTTGCTCTCTGCTCCATGATTTCTTCGACCGTTGTCAGGAGATCCGAAGCTTCATCGACTTCGATCTCGATATCTGCATCACGGGTAATCCGAAACGGGAACGATGCAATAACATCCATACCCGGGAACAGCATGTCAAGGTGTGCGGCAATAATCTCCTCGAGATACACGAAATGAATTTCAGAAACATCATCTCCGGTATCTTCCGAAGGAGGAATCCGGACAAAACGGGAGAAAAGGTTTGTCGGGACCTTAACCCGTGCAAAAAATTCCTTTTTATTCAAATCCTTCACGATAATCGCAAGGTTAAGTGAAAGATTTGAGATGAAGGGAAACGGGTGGGAACTGTCGAATGCAAGGGGAGTTAAAACCGGGAATACCTCATTTACAAAAAAAGTATGGCAGGTTTTTTTTTGTTCATCCGAAAGACCCGCGTACATATGGACATGGATACCTGCAGCATCAAGCCGCGGCAGGATCTCTTCATGCCAGATATTGTACTGGGAATCAAGTTCCGGGATGAGCATCTTCCTGATTGCATCCAGCTGCTGGCCCGGCGTCATGCCATCCGGAGGAGATTTCAGCACCCCCTGGGCAAGCTGCCGCTGGAGACCAGATACCCGTACCATAAAAAATTCATCGAGATTATTGGCAAAGATTGCAAGGAACTTTACCCGTTCCAGAACAGGGTGGGTTTCATCCCGTGCCTCGTCAAGGACGTGGTGGTTGAACCGTATCCAGCTCAGTTCACGGTTGAGGTAGTAAGAAGGATCGTCAACCGCCGGGTGTGGTGTATCCATGGTCAGTTCCCCGTAAAGGTTCAGGGTGTCAGTGCAGCTTCTCTGACTTCTTTTAGAGTAGAGAAAGATGCAGGATGAAATATATCCTTCCGTGTCGTACGACGCATGAGAGATATGAATGCAGCAGCCCCAAGTTTATGTCAAAAAAGTGATTTTCAGGATCTGCTGAAAACTGGCATGAACGGAGTTCGCACCCGAACCATGAAAATTATTAAATCCTATAATTTTATGAGGGCTCCCCGTCTCAGGGCCTCTCCTCGGCAACAGCGGGGCAGTGCGGTGTTTGCAAATATGCTTACAGGCACTGATCCGCTGCGGGGGCGCCCCGTCGGGGGCAGCGGGGTTTATCACAAATAATTATGAGGAAATAACAATCCATTTCTCACATCTGTTTAATTTAATTTATAGTCAAGAACATAAAGTTTAATACAAATGTGATTGATTTAACTGAATTTCCGTTCCCGTTCGCAAATTCGACCCCGTACAATCAATTTCATTTTTCAAGTTGTCCTAGCTTCAAGGTTCTTGACTATAATATGGAAATAGGTGACTTAACGTCTCAACCCGCGAGCGTACTCAATTTCCATTCTGTGTGCCTGTGGCCGCAGGCATCGTGTTTGTTTACATTGGAAACCCTAAGATTTCAATAAACTGCGAATCACCTATTATCGGCGGGGATAGTGCCTGTCTCCCCGAACGCCTCTTCGGTTTGCGATGGTGTTTGTATTACCGTCTCTGGAATTATCGCTCCAGAGTGGATGCAACAGCGGCGGGGGCGGAGGCATTACCTGCCGTAGACCTAAAAGAGCGTTGAGAAAAATATTGGGAGGATTTCCCATGAAAATAACACAATTCAAGTAATTTCGGGAAGAGCCAATCCCGTTACTGCGATGACCTGCGCCGCCCCCGAAGGGACGCCCCCGCGGCGCTTCAATTACCTGAACCGCCCCTGCTTTCTCGAGAGCCTGTTGCGGATGGTAGTCGTACCTTCACAATTTTTCATGGTTTGGGTGAGAACCATCCCTGTTCATGCCCGTTTCAACAAAAGCCGATTTTCATGGATTTTTGGATCATCCATTGAAATTATGGAATTTATGACAATGTTCGATATACTCCTGCTTCCGGTGCTCACTCGCATTCAGGGGCGGCCTGAGATACCCGATTTCCGGAGTCTGGAGGGCGGGGCAGAACGGGCAGAGTGCCGCCTGAACATCATCTGCCTTATCTCGTACCGGGCAGTAATAAACGCCGTCGATGCATTCCACCTTATCGCCACCGGGAAACGGGGTACCAACCGCATGTCCAGGTTCGCGGAGGACAAACATGCAGAAACCAGCGAGAAGAAATTTCAGGAAACGGAGCCCTGCACCTTCACCCGTCCCGGCAGCTTCACACTGCACAGTGACCATGTTCCAGAATTCTTTCTGCCGTTCAGTGAGCGGTTCGTGCATCGTGGCAAAGACCCCCTGCTGTTTCATCAGGCGGATTGTCTGCCATGTCCCGGTCAGGTGTTCAGCGATCTTCATCTCCAGCTGATCCCGGTATTCCGGCGTGATATCCCTGATCCTGATCCCGAAATTCCGTTTCATCTGCTGGAGATCTCTGGGAGAGTACCGGAGAATAATCCGTGAGATGGCCTCACCAAGTTCCCCCCTTGTTTCGATCTTGTTCAGGATAGCGCATTCGTCGCGGATTTTTCCGGATTCTCCGTTGGTTAAGGCTGGATTATCCGGGGGAGTCTTTTTGAAGAGCATGCTGATTTCCTCCGATCTTGTTGGAGTGGATTATCGCTATAGGTATCATCACAGCAATAAGCAAATAGCAATTTTCCTATGAAATTATTAATATCTCTTATCAGATTTCAGGTAACTGAATCTCAACGGCGCGATAGAACATTTTTTTTACTATCTTTTATTGATAGGATTAGTAAATCTTCTGACCATTCTTGAATTTGATCATGATGTTTTTATGGATACTTTTGTGAGGATTACCCGCATCAGGGCCCCTCCGGGGCATGGCGGGGAAGGGAGTTTTTGAAATTTTTTACTCTGATCCGCCGCGGGGGCGTCCCTTCGGTGGCGGCGGCGTTGCTCACTGGACAGATAAAAAAAATTCAGAATAATTTTAGGAAATGACGCCTTTCAAGTTTGGATTTTTTGACAATTCTGAATCTTCGAATAGTCATTTCTGTTAGAACAGTGTCACTGAAACGAGATACTGCAAATATATCTATATCCGGAAAAAAGATTTCTTGAGATTGACTAAATATCCTGATGCATCCAAAATCCCAAAAAAGGCCGGACATTTTTTATATTCTTCATTCCAACTCAATATTATGGTGATTTGCCATGAGTGAATGTTTTATTTGTTAAAAACCTGCGTTTTTTAGATACCACGTTACGGGACGGGGAACAGACCCCGGGTGTTTCGTTAAACCCGGACCAGAAACTTGAGATCGCCACAAGGCTTTCTGATATCGGCGTCGATGTGATCGAAGTCGGCTCCGCTGCCGCATCTGAGGGTGAGCGGAATGCAATACGGATCATATCTGATGCAGGGCTCGCTGCAGAGATATGCACATACGTCCGCGCAGTGCAACAGGACATCGATTTTGCTGCCGATTATGGTGCCGATTCGGTCCACCTGGTCGTACCGGTCAGTGACCTGCACATCGCAAAAAAGATGCGCAAGACCCGCGAACAGGTCGCGCAGATGGCGTATGATGCGGTCGAATACGCGAAAAGCCGGGGACTTATTGTCGAACTTTCCGGTGAAGATGCCTCGCGGGCCGATCAGGTATTCCTCAGGCAGATCTTTTCGGAAGGTATTGATCGCCACGCAGACCGGCTCTGTTTCTGTGATACGGTAGGATTGCTGACACCGGAGAAGGTATCGGAATATATTCCGCCCATTGCAGCTATCGCACCGCTCAGCATCCATTGCCATGACGACCTTGGGTTTGCCATAACCAACACGATGGCAGCACTGAAGTGCGGAGCCTCATGTGCCCATGTAACCGTCAACGGCCTTGGTGAACGGGCAGGAAATACCCCGATGGAGGAGGTGGTCATGGCGCTTGAGATCCTCTATGGTTACCCTACGAGGATACGCAAAGAGGATATCTATTCGCTTTCCACCCTTGTTTCACGGCTGACGGGCGTCCCGCTGCCGATCAACAAGGCGATTGTCGGCGAAATGGCTTTTACCCATGAAAGCGGTATCCATGCCCATGGGGTGATCCGCGAACCTTCCACGTACGAATCGGTCAGTCCCGAGATGGTAGGACGGAAACGCCGGATCGTGCTGGGGAAGCATTCCGGTTCTGCGTCGGTAGAGGCTGCACTCCATGAAATGAGTTACAAGGCCGACGAGCCCCAGGTCAAAGAGATTGTCAAGCGGATCAAGCAGCTGGGCGACGAGGGGAAACGCGTAACGGATACCGATCTCATGGCCGTTGCAGATGCGGTGCTCTCGATTGAATGCAAACCGATTATACGGATGCGGCAGTTCACTGCGGTATCGGGCAGTAATATGATCCCGACAGCTTCAGTAACACTTGTCGTGGATGGCAAGGAACTGACAGGTGCGGCTACCGGGGCAGGTCCCGTAGACGCAGCGATGGAAGTGCTTCGCAAATGTGTCGCTGACGTGGCCGATATCCAGCTGGAAGAGTACCACGTGGATGCAATCCGGGGCGGAACCGACGCGCTGGTCGACGTAACAGTAAGATTAAGTAAAGACGGGAAGATAATTACTTCACGCGGCGCCCGCACAGACATCATTATGGCAAGTGTCGAAGCGATGATCGCCGGCATGAACAGACTATTGAGGGAGGAACATGAAAACCGGGGCAAAAATCCTCGTTGAATCACTGCAGCGTGAAGGGGTCAAAACTATCTTTGGCTACCCGGGCGGTGTGGTGCTGCCAATCTATGATGAACTCTACAATTCATCCCTGCAGCACATCCTTGTACGGCACGAACAGGCAGCAGCGCATGCCGCGGACGGGTATGCACGTGCGAGTGGTCGTGTAGGGGTATGCCTCGCAACATCCGGCCCCGGCGCATGCAACCTCGTCACCGGTATCGCCACAGCCTATATGGATTCGGTACCGATAGTCGCACTGACCGGGCAGGTCCCGACAAACCTGCTGGGAAATGACGCCTTCCAGGAATCCGACATCACCGGCATCACTATGCCGATCACCAAGCACAACTACCTCGTCAAGGATACCGCAGATCTCGGGAGGGTTGTGCAGGAGGCATTCTATATTGCAGGTACCGGCCGACCGGGCCCAGTGCTCATCGATATTCCCAAGGATGTGAGCACAACGGTTATCAAGGCACCACCGGTTCCCGATAAGGTGGTCCTGCGGGGATATAACCCGACATATCACGGCCATAAACGCCAGATCGAGAAAGCCCTCCAGGTGATCGCTGCCGCAGAACGGCCGGTGATTTACGCGGGTGGCGGTGTCATCATATCCGATGCTTCAGCGGAGCTTGTTGACTTCGCGACACAGCTGGGTATCCCCATCGCCACCACGCTCATGGGTATCGGGTGCATCCCCTGCGATCATCCTCTCAACCTGGGGATGCTCGGCATGCATGGCACGGAATACGCAAACTTTGCCATCACGGAATGTGACTGCCTGTTTTCTGTCGGCGTGCGGTTCGATGACCGCGTAACCGGCAAAACGGATACCTTCGCTGCCCACGCCAAGATTATCCATATCGATATCGACCCGGCCGAAATCGGCAAGAACAAACGCGTTGATGTGCCGATTGTCGGTGACGTGAAGGCGGTCCTGCGGGATATGCTCGCTATGCTCAAAAAGAACGGACAGAAGGATGCCTGGCTCAAGAAGGTCAAACACTGGAAGCAGCACCACCCGTTAAAGTGTCCTTCCGATGGCGGTCTCCACCCGCAGTTCATCATACGGCAGATGAGCGAGCTCTTACAGGGAGATGCAATCATCGTCTCAGAAGTCGGGCAGAACCAGATGTGGA
>DADT01000069.1:18782-19148 GCA_002495065.1 Methanoregula sp. UBA471
AGTGGCAGGAGCTCTTCTACGACCGGCGGTACTCATTCACCGAGCTCCCGCCTGTTGAGTTTGTCAAGATTGCCAATGCTTATGGTATCGACGGGGTCAAGGTGGAATGTCCTGAAGATGTCATGCCCGCCCTGAAAGCTTCACTTGACTGTGACGGTCCGTTTGTCATGGACTTCCGGATAGAACGCGAGGAGAATGTGTTCCCCATGGTCCCTGCCGGTGCGGCCATTAATGAAATGATCGGGGGGCACCCGCGATGAAGCCCCATACCCTTTCCATCCTCGTCGAGAACCGGGCCGGTGTCCTGTCACGGGTAACCGGGCTCTTCTCGCGGCGCGGGTTTAATATTGAGAGCCTCGCTGTCGG
>DADT01000050.1:0-2830 GCA_002495065.1 Methanoregula sp. UBA471
TTTTCAGGACAGAGAATCTGTTTTCGACGAGTTGTCGTCTTGGATAGACAATGTTATTGAACTGATGAGCCATTTCCTGACGGTAAGTACCGCCAATAATCTCATTCCTCCAGGAGCGGATTGGGATAATCGAATTGGCATGAAGGTCTTCCCGGATAAGCCGATGAATCGCTTCAGAGTCGTATCCTTTGTCCATGACGTAACAATCGGACTTCCGGGTTTTGTGGCATTGTCGGAGTAATTTCTGGGCATGCCGGGTATCGTGGACTCGGCTGTTCGAGGCAACAAATCCGGTTATAACCTGTAGATCGGTATCAACTGAGATCGAAGTTTTGAGGAAATGCTTTCGGATTTTTCCGGATCTTTCTGAGAAATAGTGGCTACAGTACCCGCTGGTAAAGCCGGATGAATCGATTGCGGTAACGGGAATCCCCTCATCGGTGGAGTAAAACATCTTTACCGTTTTCTTGAATGTAAGCCGGAGGTAGATGGATTTTATCCGGCGGAGAAATTTCTGGAGCGTGGTGAAATGGGGTGCTTGTGAGAGATCAAGGATCTCTTGAACTCTCTCCATATCTCCAACGTCTTCGATGAACTCACGGTAATGCTGGTTCCGATAATCCTTGAAAAGAATGAGGACCAGAAGCTGATTCTGGGTGTAGATTTTCTTTGAAAACTTACAGGAATACGGTTGGAGATGAGTTGAATTTACAACAGAAATGGCTGCTTGGATAAACCTGATATTCCTGCTTGCTGATCTCTTAATTGTCTCCTTAACCTTTGAACACACATTCTGGTTAGGAGACAATGTACCTTAGATCTTTCGGTCGTCGGTACAATCTGTTTTGGATTAGGATTTCAACAGAGCAAAACTTTCAAAAAAACTATCTTAACCCGCTAGACCTGGGGAATAACAGAGTTCCTGCAATTTGGGAATCAAAACAGAACTTCTAACAAAAAGCTGGAATGCCCATCCCATTCATTTTTCCAATACACCGCGCTCGATCAGCAACTTCGCATAATCCTCCCCCGATAACGGGCAGCTGATAAGATCGTCTAATTCTTTTCCAGACAGATGTAGTTGGATCTTCATCTTTGTGAGCAGGTCCGCGTTATACTCTTTCATCCCGTGACTCAGGAACGTGTGGACCCCGGATATTTTTCCATCAATGCAGAGATAAAAGATCTTGTGATGGGATGATCGCTCTTTAAATCCCTTTTTGAGGAGTGCAGCCGCGATATCGCGTGTCTTGCAGCTCCTCAAGAACCAGCACCGGCCGCAACAAGAGATTTAAGGTTTGAACGAAGCCGTAGTGCATCTCTTGTAAGGTTCGCCGGATTATCTGCAACATATATTTCCCAGAGCATTGAGAGCTCATCCGAGATCCCCGCAATACCTTCCTCAAGGGTTGGTGCTGAAACCAAGAGCCCGAACTCATCGTTTGAGAGGGTGAGTCGATCTTCATCGTGTTCTACGGTGATTTGAAGTTCACGGGAAAGACGATGTAGGCGACCATTGATATTGAGGCGGTCAAGAACAATAACCTGATCGGCTAATTTCAGCATACGTACCCAAGTGTATCATCTGGAAGATGATAGGGTTTTTGATCAGAATAATTCCAGCCTCAATTGCACGCACAAGTCATCAATAAAAAACTAAAACCCGATATATCGATGAACCCGCCCGGTGCGAACAAAGGGCCGCTGCGGCCGGACATCCCCCCTCTCATTATCATGGAAATCGCTTGTCTGATACCTGGCAATTCCAGAACCAGATGTTCCGCACGAACCGCAAAATAATTGCACCTAAATATATGTTGGTGTGTGTGCAGTGTGAAAGTGTATAGGCCGCCATTTTCGATTTAAAGCCCGTTTAACCCGCAAAACCAAAACCTTATAATTCACATCAACCCATCTTATCCAATCGGGTCAAGGGGCTTATCGTAATTCCTGCAATTCATGGACAGTTTACCCCGGCAAACCCGATAGTATGGAGTTCTTTATGAAAATACCTGTAACGATGACTGCGGAGAAAGTATCCGTAGTAAAAAACGATCCCGGACGCGGATCAATTCCCCGGTTCCGGATTTTTGAGTTTTCCCCGAACAGGGGACCTGTTACAATTGGAAAAGATCACGCACTCATACACCGGGTGAGACCGTGAAGAACAAAGAAAGCAAAGCAGGGGCCCTTGTCGCGAAACAGAATGCCCCTGCAACCACCTACCGATTACCAAGTAACACAATAGGGGCTGACTCAAATGTTGTACGGGAAGATTAAAGATTCTTGTTCTAACTCGTCTCCCCTGCGAGTAACCCGCGAAGAGATCGCAGCGTTCGAAACACAGACGGGATTTTTCGGTCTTGGCGATCGGATGGTCCGGGCCGGCATCTGGATTATTCACGAAGGAAATGGGTATGGCAGCAAGGCCCACGCGTGAAATCCGCAGCTGTCCTGATATTCCGGGTGGCGTGATGCCCGGTGAAAAGGAATCTCCTGAAATCGCATCAGAGCAGATCGAAGGCATCCCGCTCTACCTTATCCCGAGAGTCATCAGGGACCAGATCCAAAAGAAGCGTGAAGCAGTTGCCAGCATTGATGTGCGGCAGGGAGTCGGCCACTTCTACACGATAACGGTGACCACATCAGAGCGCCGCATGCTCCGGTGCAGGAATGCAGAGGGACAAGCAGATGAGAAAGGGGGAAAGACCGGTGAATAACCGTTCCTTCTTCCGCACAACCAACAGCGGCCAAAGCCCAAGGGGTGACCCGTGGATGGACTGCTCCGTGATACAGTTGCACGGATAGCCGGGCCCGGGCAGGTCGTCGA
>DADT01000050.1:2874-3268 GCA_002495065.1 Methanoregula sp. UBA471
CCGGCCCTGCTCTCACGCCGGGCGAACCGGATCAAGATGCGGCTCGGCAAGAAGGACAGCACAACATGCGATGCGGATATCCTCTGCCGTCGCTGGCTGCCGGTTGATATTGATCCCTTGCGCCCGAGCGGGGTATCGAGTACAGACCAGGAGCATACTTTCGCGCTTGAGAAAGCAGACGAGATTGCCACGTGGCTCGCGTCGCTCGGGTTCCCGGACCCGGTCCGAGCCGACTCCGGCAACGGGGCCCATCTGCTCTACCGTATCGACTTGCCAAATGATGAGAGCGCAACAGCGCTGGTCAAGAGCTGTCTTGCAACGCTCGATGCCCTCTTCTCGGATGAGAGGGTGAACGTGGATACAGCTAACTTCAATGCAGCCCGCATCTGGAAAC
>DADT01000025.1:0-6360 GCA_002495065.1 Methanoregula sp. UBA471
CTCCCGTGCCCGACAAGTAACATTCCCTTCTTACCCATATAACAAATAGTATGACCGGGAATCTTAAAAATTCTTACCAAATGGTTTTTTTTAAAAGATTAGATGCAAAGTAATTTGTTAGATCAGTCTCAACAGATATGAATCTATGATGGATGCCTTCGAGCGCTTCGGGTTGCTCATCAACGATCGTATTGTCAGGACACCCCTAGCAATCGCGTCGATGGCAGGGATCGTTGACGCCGGATACGTGCTCAAACGTGCAGATCATATCGGGATGGCATGTATCGGGGGCTACTCTGTGGACCAGCCGACCATGGATGCGTCAAAGGCTGTCAGCGCTGAAGGTAATCGCAAAGAATTTTTGTATGATGACCCGGTAAAAGAACTCAAAACGCAGGTTGCGCTCCTGGAGAAAAGTCCTGTTGTGACAGGAATCAATCTCCGTGGCAGTGAGCCGGAATCCTACGCTGCAATTGCCCGATCTCTTGGTGATGGTGTGGTGTATGAAATCGACGCCCACTGCCGCCAGCCGGCAATGGTTGCCGCCGGCTGCGGAGAACATTACCTGAAAAAACCGGCTGATCTTCTGGCAGTAGTACGGGCTCTCAAATCCGAGGGGGTAACCGTATCAGTAAAAATCAGGGCAGGTGTTGCGGAGGATGACCGCCAGCTGGCAAGGAAACTCTGGAAATCGGGAGCCGATATCCTGCATATCGATCTCATGGACTTTGGTTCGCCCAAACTCAGGCAGATACGGAACAGCTGCCCGCTCCTCCTGATTGCCAACAATTCAATCAATACCTTCGAACGAATGCGGGAGATGCTCTCTCACGGTGCAGATATGGTATCCCTCGCCCGCAAGTCTGATGAACGGACGCTCTCCGGGCTGGACGCGGCAATCTCCCGTTATGCCGCAGAGGAAGGATGGTACAACTCCCCGAAACAGTTATGCCGGGGCGGTGACATCCGCGCACTCGCTTTCTGCTGCATGCCGGTCAAAGAGTGCCCGCTCATTCCGACACTTTCCCGGATCGGTCTCCCGAAAGAAGAGTATATCCGGTTGAAACTGGACACGGTAAAAGGTACACCTCTCGAAGAAGGCAAACAAACCTGTTTTGGCAGCCTTGCCTGGTGCTGTAAAACCTCTTCACCGTGCATGTTCCGTGATATGACGCTGAAGCAGCAGAACATTGCAAAGAAAGACTATATGCGCATGAAACGTGAGCTCTCAGATACGATAATGAGCCGTGTGTTCCATGACATGCCTTCTGATGAGAGCAGCTGAACGGGCACAGCTTGCCATGATGCTGGAGGTCTGTGCCTACCCGAAACCCGGAAACGTCGACCGCTGTCATGATTACCCGGATACCCGGCTTGAACATTTCCTTGCATCAACGATTTTTGCGCGCACGGCCCTCGAAGAGGCTGAAACAGGAACCGGGCGGATCGGCGAGATCATCAAACATGCAGTCCGCGACACCAACTGTCATAAAGGGGGTAATACCCATTTCGGCGCATTCATCCTGCTCATCCCCCTTGTCTTTGGAAAGAACATAGCCGGCGCACTGTCCGCAATTGAAAAAACCGATGTATCGGACGCCGTCGCTTTCTACAAAGCCTTTGCAATGACCTCCGTCAAAATGAAAGCTGCCGACGAGCTTGACGTGAATGACCCCCATACACTCACGGTGATCCGCGAACGTGACATGACACTCCTTGATGTCATGCGGCATTCGGCAGAAAATGATATGGTGGCGCGGGAATGGGTGACCGGGTTTCCCCTTACCCGCAGGGGAGCCGATCTCCTGAAACAAATCGGATCGGGCAGGCAGGCAATTGTCCAGGCATTCCTCACGCTTCTCGCATCCGAGCCGGACACGTTCATCATCAAAAAACACGGGATGGAAGTCGCCCGTCAGACCATGCTCACCGCACGAGAGGTCCTTGATGGCAGGTATTCACTGGAGCAGTTCGATGCTGAATGTATTGAACGGGATATCAACCCGGGTTCAATTGCGGACATTATCATCGCCTCAATCTATACTGCACTCGGGGAGGGCTGGTCATGGGACTATTAAGATCCGGTATCAATGAGGTGATCGCCACCACTTCCTTTAATGCCGCCCCCATGGGGATCCATTACCGGGAAGGCAAAGCCGGCATGGTTCTCTTCACGGGGAGTCATACGGCGCAGAATATTGAGCGCGACGGCTGGGTTGTTGCAAACTTTGTCTATGACCCGGTCCTCTACGTGAAAACCGCCTTTGAAGATCTCCCCCACGATGCCTTTCTGGAAGAGGTGGTCGGGGGCAAAAAGATGCACCGGCTCGCAGGGACTGATGCATGGGCTGCATTCACCGCAACCATTGAGCGTAAGACAAGCAATACGATGATGGTCAGGCTCGTTCCGGAAACGGAGGTAATTGAAGAGGTGGCTCTCCATCCCGTCAACCGTGGCTTCAACAGTATCATCGACGCAACGGTGCACGCGACACGATACAGGGAGAACCGGAACCCGGAACTCAGGAAACTGATCGAATATCATGCAGGCATTGTGAAGAAGTGCGGCGGGAAGAAGGAGCTCGCAGCACTGGAGATGCTCATGAAATATATTGAATAAAGACGGAAAAACTCCTTTTTGGATTGTCATTTTATACTTTTCAAAAAGCCCGATCTTCTATCTTTACCAGGTGAAAATCATAGAAGGACTAGCTTTTTCTGACCTGTGAGTGTCTGTTTCTCTGATTCCAGGAAACGCGATATCATGAGAATCTTTTCAGGTATGATTGGACACTTCAACAATAATTACGATGTATGATGAACGCCGCCGCCCCCGAAGGGACGCCCCCGCGGCGGATCAGTAACAACATCGTTGACTGAAAAAATCCCGGGAATCTTCCTGCTCTGCCGTGCCTCGGAGAAGCCATGAGGCGGGTAACCATCATGAAATTGAAATGAGTTTCACGGAAAAACACACATCAATAAAGATCTGGATCTCCCCGTGCAGGATAAACGCCACCACCCCCGACGGGGCGCCCCCGTGGCGGATCAGTAACAACATCGTTGACTGAAAATCCCGGGAATCTTCCTGTTCTGCCGTGCCCTGGAGAGGCCCTGAAACGGGTTATCCTCATGAAATTGAAAAGAGTTTCATGGAAAAATAAACATCAATAAAGAGCTGGATCTCTCCGTGAAGGATGAACGCCGCCGCCCCCGAAGGGACGCCCCCGCGGCGGATAAGAACAAAGAAGTTCCAAAAACATCACTGCCCCGCCGTGCCTCGGAGAGGCCCTGAGGCGGGGAACCATCATAATAACTATACTAATCAGGTACTGGAGAAACCGCATAAAAAAAGTGAGGTTCATTCCGGTATTATGAAAGTGAAGAGCAGATGAGAAGAAATCTGAGAAAACCAATTAATGAAATCTTGCAATATTCTCTAGGAAAAAAAACAGAAAAGGTATTACAAAATACCGTTCAGCAGACCCGGGGTACGGGGTCACCCATCGGTGGTTCGATGAATCGTTCCCCCCCGATACTTGTCTCCATAATAACATAGGACCCTTTGGTGACTACACCGACAACCGCGGCATCCTTCCCGTATTTGTGACTGCGAAGGGCGTTAATGACTTCATCGACACATGAAGGCGGAACGCCCATGACGACCTTGCCCTCATTGGCAACTTCGAGCGGATCGATGCCGAGCATCGCTGCGGCACTCCGGACATTTTTCCGGATCGGGATATTCTCTTCCTGTATCCGTACGCTCACACCACTTTTTCGGGCCATCTCATTGATAGCGCTTGCAAACCCGCCCCGGGTCGGATCCTTCATCGCGTGGACAGGGGCGGCATCGAGCACCTGTTCCATCATCCCCCAGAGGGGGGCAACATCAGATCTGATCTGTTCCCCGAGATCGAATCCCTCCCGGTGTGCCATGATTGCTATGCCGTGATCGCCGAGGGTACCGGAAACGATGATCGCGTCACCGGGCACAAGACCGTTATCCCGCACGACATTCCGTGCGATACCGATACCGGCGGTGTTGATCACGATCCCGTCAATCGCCCCCTTTTCCATAACCTTTGTATCGCCTGTCACGAGACTGGCACCCGCTTCCCCAAGCGCCTCGTCCATGGATGCGACAATCCGTGCGAGGTCGGCAACCTCAAATCCCTCCTCGATGATCATCCCGCAGGAAAGGGCAACCGGCCGCCCTCCCATCATTGCAAGATCGTTGATGGTACCGCAGACGGCAATCCTCCCGATGTCCCCGCCCGGGAAAAAGACAGGACGGACCACATGGGAATCCGTGGTAAAAACAATGTTCATGCCGTTCAGCGGGATAACAGCACCATCATCCAGGGCCTCAAGCCCGATACCTCCGGCGTTGTTGTGTTTGAATTTTGTCAGCGTCTGCAGGAGTTCTCCCATTACCTCCCCGCCAGCGCCGTGCATCAGGTTGACCTTCATTACTCATCCACCTCAAGTTCCACGCTGGTGACCATGATCTCCCTGCCTTTCACCAGTTCCGGAAGTGCACCGCATCCGGGGCAGACAAAAATTTCCTGACCGGAATATCCGCAGGAACACCTGGTCTGGGGTAGTACCTCGTTACATTCGAGTAAGGTTGCCTTAAACAGAGGATCGTCCTCTTTGATTACGTCGAAAAGAAAAACCACCTGCTCCGGATTCACCATCGCCATTTTACCAACTTCGACACAGACCTTTTTCACCTGGTTTGCCTTATGTTCAATTGCGGTCTTCCGGCTGGTTGCATACAGGTCATACGCGATGGCGTACTCGTGCATTATTCCTCCATCGCCGCGTATACCTGTCTGAATAATTCCCGGGTCTCGAGTCCCTCTTCACGGGACAGTTTCTGGATGGCAAAACCAACATGAACCAGTACGAACTCGCCGATCTTGACATCGACCAGGTCAAGCCTTACTTCCTGCCTGAGATCGCCATAATCGACAACTCCCAGATTCCCCTCTTTTATCTCCAGCACTTCGGCAGGAACTGCAACACACATCGAAGATTCACGCTCTCCTGACCTGTACTATTGATATCCGGAACACATAAAAACGATGTTATAGTACATCAGAACAAAAAACGCCGGGGAAGAGATTTGAACTCTTGAGGTGCAGGGCACCAGTAGCTTTCAAGGCTACCGCCTTCCCGGACTAGACTACCCCGGCAGTGCTCCATATGTTAGGTGTCCGATTTAAAAAAGGCTTCTTTATCGAAAGGTGGGGGGCTGAATGTTATCGGCTCTCATGCTTTCCTGCAATTAAGAGGATCGCCAGTCCCACGGCTGCAGCGCCAAGGATCGGGATTACCGGGGACTGAGGCGTTGTTGTCTGAGGGGCAGCCAAAGCAAATGGTGCCGGTATGGTGGAGCTGATCACAACTGAGGTGGCATTTTCAGCGTATACAAAAACCTCGCTGTTGACCGAAGTGCTGAGGGGATACGCCTTTATATAGATTGTCTGGCCTTTACCCTGCACCTGGACCTTCTCAGGAGATTTTTCATTCTCTTCATTTACGACGTGAATAACTCCCTTGTCATCCGCATATTCCAGGATCCAGTCTATGGATGATGAGGTGTGGATGGTCACCAGCCTGCTTCCCCCCGTTATGGCAAAATAAGCAGGATTGTCCCGGGAGGATTTTGTATGTGCAGAAACGACAACAGTTTTTGTGGCAGCCGGATTCGTGCCGGACGTGAGGGGCTGTGGGCTGGCAACGGTAATAATCCGGTTTCCGATATACCCTTTTGCATCGGTAAAGATGACCTCATAATCACCGGGTTCTTTTACAGGTACCTCCGTTGCAAAACCCCCCTGGTAATTCGTATTGATATAGAATGGCCCGAATACGACGAGGTTATCCGGCCCGATAACCTCGATCTGTACCCCGGAATTTTCATCTCCCCGTATCGTGCCGGCAACGGACATTTTTCCGTCAAAATTCTGATACAGTGGAGAATTCATCTGGATATCATCAGAACGATCGATCAGGTTCACGACTCGCATCGTAATGGAATCTCCCATTCCCGTGGTCGGAACCTCGACTTTGTACATGCCGGTTTGCAGCCCGGTGGTATCAAAGACCGCACGGAACGTGTAATCAGACTGGACATAGACAATTTTCCGTTTTATCTCGGTTGTGGTTGTCAGCTGGTAGTAGAGCACAACATCGATTGGTGTACCAATTCCAAAGGTTGTCGTCCCATTCACAATGAGTGGTTTTCCCACTGCCAGAGTTTCCGGTGCACTTATATCTACCTGGTACGCTGATGTTATACCAGCCAGAAAGAGAATACCCGTCACCAGCAGGACGATCTTTTTCATCTAT
>DADT01000025.1:6457-38266 GCA_002495065.1 Methanoregula sp. UBA471
GCACCTCCGTGCACAACTCTCGTGGGTATCGCACCAGTATAAAACTGAAGAATACCGTATGGTCAAGATTTTTACCTCCGGGAGTTTTTTTGACCCGGCGGAGGTCCCGCCAGAATTTCTTCCTGAGGTTGCAACCGCGTTCCGTGGGAAACTGGTTATCGCTGAAACCCGCTCGGAATTTGTTGATCCGGATCTCCTGATGTCTTTTTTAGAACTGCTGGATGACGGAAGTTATGAAAAACCACTCTATTGTGCCATCGGACTTGAAACAAGCAGCGACAGTATCCGTGAAAAATCGATCAACAAGGGGTTCTCTTTCCAGGACTTTAAAAATGCCTCTGCCGCAGCACATCGTGCCGGAGCGGGGGTGAAAGCCTATCTCCTGCTTAAACCGCTGTTCCNNCCATGAACCCCTGTACTGTCCAGCGCAATACTGAGATGGAGTACTACTGGAAACGGGGTGCTTACCGCCCCCCGTATCTCTGGAGTGTTCTTTCTGTCCTCTCGGATGCCCCACTCCATGTCACCTGTGATCCGCTCGGGGGAGGGCAAAAGCGGGGGCCGCATAACTGCGGGGCCTGCGATTATGAGATTGTCCGGGGTATAAGGGATTATTCACTGAATGCTGACCGGGATCTTATCTGCGCTCTCCTTGATACCCGGTGCGGCTGCAGGCAGGAATGGGAGTACATCCTTGCATCGGAAAAATCGTACTGTATGCCCCTGACCAGATAATCCAGGACCATTATTTTCTTTTGTGCACCGGTACTCCACGCACTTCGCAGCTCTGCAGTTCGAGCTGTTTTGCCAGCAGCGGGAGGAATGTCCCCGCATCCGAAACGATGCCGATAGCCTGGGTGGTACCACGATCCATCAGTTTTGTCACTGATGTCGGGTTGATATCCACACATACGGTTTTTACATTTGAAGGCAGGCAATTACCAACGGCGATGGAATGGAGGAGAGTCGCAATCATCAGGACCATCCCGCATCCCCTGATATGGACCCGCATCGCATCCTGTGCCTTCATCACATCGGTAATCACATCAGGAAGCGGACCGTCATCCCGGATTGAACCGGCAAGGACATACGGGACATTATTCATGATACATTCGTACATGATCCCGCCGGTAATCACCCCTTTTTCGACTGCTTTTCTGATGGAGCCGGCTCGCATGATCTCGCTGATTGCGTAGATGTGGTGCTTGTGGCCTCCCAGTATGGGTTTTCCCGTCGATATCTCCATTCCCAGTGATGTCCCGAAGAGATTATATTCAATATCATGCGTGGCCAGGGCGTTTCCTGCAAAGAGGACATCAATATAACCTCTGCGGATTAATTCGGCGAGTGCTTTATCCGCTCCGGTATGTATGATAGCAGGGCCGCCGACAACGGCAATTTTTCCACCCTGCCGTCTGACCTCAAGTATCTCGCGTGCGATCTGTGCAATAAGAGTTTCACTCGGGCGTTCCGGAGAAACCGTGCCATGCATGAACTCAAAGGTGCTGCTCTCCCTTGGGCGTTCAGGATAACTGACACTGACCCCCTGCTCCCCCACCACCACCAGGTCCCCCTTCCGGATTTTTCCAAGGGCTACTGCCCTGGCACACTTCATTTCCGGATCGACAACAATAAGGAAATCCATCTCAATCGATTCAACGGGGATCCATTCCCCGCAGTATTTCACCTGGGTCGGATGATTGCTTGTTGTATAGAACCCCTTTGGCACGACCTGGTCTGATTCTGCCGGGACAAGATGAACATCTTTGACCACCAGGGGGCGGGCGCCCAGACGGTGAAGTTCTGAAAGTATTAACTGCAGTTTTTCCTTATTCGATGCCGCCACCCGCAGGCGGACATAGCTGGGATCTGTCTTTTTTTTCCCGATAGTAAAAACCAGGATCTCAAAATTACCCCCCATATCCATGACCCTGTCGAAGAGCTGGGTCATGATACCCGAATCGATAATGTGACCTGCGAGTTCGATTTCCTGCGACTCGACCATAATATAAAGATCTTGGGTGATGCCCCTTTATATGCATTCCTCCCAAATATGACAAAAATGCGCTTATTTTGAGTACTGGGGCGCAGATTGGGATGTTTGATAAGAATTCGGTCTTGCTGAAACTAAGGCTTCAACAATGGTAAAGCACCAATTTACGGAGGGGACGGTGCCTGTCTCCCCGAACTGCCTCTTCGCTTAGCGAATGTGGTGTATTACCTTCTCCTGAGTTATACCATCAGGGGGGGTGCCACAGCGGCGGGGGCGGAGGCATTACATGCCGAAGGCCCCAAAGAGCGTTAAGAAAAATATTTTGAGGATTTCCTATAAAATTAAATTAAACCGAAGTGAGTAATGGAATGATTATTTCTCATAATTATTTGCGATGAACCCCGCCGCCCCCGACGGGGCGCCCCCGCGGCGGATCAGTGACTATAAGCATATTGCAAACACCGCACTGCCCCGCCGTGCCTCGGAGAGGCCCTGAGGCGGGGGGCCCTCATAGAATTTTCATGGTTTGGGTGAGAACCATCCCCGTTCATGCCCGTTTCTACCAAGCCAAAAATTCATTATTCCAAACGGGCAGAGGACTTAGGTTTCAGAAATTCCTCTGCCCTGACACGGTCAGCCCGTGTGTTCACGTTCAGGGCGAGTCCCGGTTCGTTCAGGAGAATCTGCAGTTCATCCTGAGGCTGGTCAATGAGATCCCCCCGGAGAATGTTTATCCCGGCCGGGCATGCCTCAGTGCCATCGATTGTTTTCCGGTACGGCATACCTCCACGGCATGAAGTAACCAGTCCTGCAGGAATCCATGTTGAGCAGCCATCTTTACCGGAGAAAGAGTAGGCTTCTGCAATCGTGCGGATTATTTCAGGTGTGATACAGGGAATGTCGGCAACACTGATAAAAAGCGGGTGCCGCTCGTCGAGGACTCTTACGGCGCTTATCATATCTTCCACATACCCGGCGCCTTCAGCTTTGAAGACGGTAACACCCTGTGCACGACACCAGTTTATGGTCATGGGTGTGGAAAGGGATGCAGCCACGACCGGCTCAAACCCGGCCGCAGAAAAAGCATCAATTACATACGATATCATGGGCCTGCCCCCAACCAGGATCAGGGGTTTTTCACCAAGGTTCAGCCGGCTGCCGGAACCTCCGGCCATAATCAGCGCACGCATGCAGAGAGTGCCTCCAGGAGCTGCTGGTTTTCGTCATGTGTCCGCACGGCAACGCGGATACAATCGGGCAGACCGAAGGATGCACAGTCACGGACGAGGATATCCCTCTGTGCAAGACATCCGCATAACGATGTGACTTCACGACCGCATTTCACCAGAATATAATTGGCAGATGAGGGACAGCAGCGCAGGCCAAGCGCGTTCATGCCCGTGGTGAGCAGGCCGCGTTCAGCTGCGATGGCAGCCCGTGATGCTGCCAGCTCATCCCGGTGCCGGAATGCCTGCAGTGCATATGCTTCAGCAAAGGCGTTTACGCTCCACGGCGGACGGGCGATTTCAACCTTTTCGATCAGATCCGGATCGCCAAACCCGTACCCGAAACGGATACCGGGTACAGAATAACTTTTGGTCAGGGAATGAAGCACGAAGAGTGCGGGATCGCGTACATCCACCAGACTCTGTGCAGGATCGGACAGTTCTATGAAGGCCTCATCACAGAAAAGCAGGCCGTCACCTGATTTGATATCCTCAAGATACGCCATCATTTCAGGCTTTTTTCTGAGGGTACCTGTCGGATTGTTGGGGTTGCACAGGAACGATACATCGGCTTGACGGGGTGCTGACGTCCTGCAGGCTCCCGCGAGGCGGGCGGACAATGCGTATTCACCAAAAGTATGGGATTCGGTAAAAAATTTCTTATTTCCTCTGAGCATGATCGAACAGAATACCCTGATAATCTCGATCGATCCGTTACCAACGCAGATCTCTTCCGGAGAACGACCGAATGTCCGGGCAATCTGTTCTTTGAGTTCGCAGTAACCGTCGTCAGGATACTGTTCCAGGCCTGTCAGGTCCATATGCCATGGAAAGACGGGGGGGAAGGGATTGATACTCGCGCTGAAATCCAGCACATTTTTTCTGGTTTTTTCGCGCTGTCGCTTTCCGGTACCACCATGAATTTCCCGTTCTGGAAAGTCGATCACCACAAAAACCCCGTTTTTTCTCAAATACTTGGATTGGCTGTCTTAAATGTGTTTTGAGAGATGGCGCGTTTGCAAAGAAGAAGGTTTTTATACCTTAATGTTTTATTTTGATGCATCTGGTTAAGTCAGACACAAGGGTTCTCCTTGTCTGACATATAGATGACAAATGTCAGACATATGTCAGAAAAATGAGATACAGCGATGATGCAGAGAATCACACTCCGGTTACCCGAACAGCAAATCAATCTGCTCCAGCAGATGGTGGATTTAGGGGAATATCCCAATGTTTCAGAAGCTGTCAGGGCGGCGGTCCGTGAACTCGTTGAAAAGCGTGCAAGTCGTGTCCTGAAAGATAGCGACCAGGTTTCATTCAAGGTTTGAGAGGGTATATATGCAGAGTATTATTAATGATGCGTTGAAAAACGCCGAACTTGAAAAAGAGCTGAATAAGCCAAATTCAGCCAATGCAATGGAAGACGACTTTGTCGGTCAGCCAAGGATCGTTATTGTCGGTTGCGGTGGCGCAGGAAACAACACGGTAAACCGTATCCACCACATGGGTGTTTCCGGAGCAGAAACCATTGCGATTAATACTGACAAACAGCACCTGGACATGATCCAGGCGGACAAGCGCATCCTCATCGGCAAATCCCTGACCAAAGGCCTCGGTGCAGGCGGGTATCCTGATGTCGGCAAACGTGCAGCCGAAATGGCGCGCCCGACACTGGAAGCAGTCCTTGAATCTGCCGACCTTGTCTTTATCACCGCAGGTATGGGAGGAGGGACCGGTACCGGTTCTGCACCGGTCGTTGCCTCGATCGCAAAGGAACAGGGGGCAATTGTAGTCGGTATGGTCAGCTACCCTTTCCAGGTTGAAAAAGCCCGGTTGATCCGTGCTGAAGAAGGTCTTGAGGCACTTGCATCCGCATCAGACTCGGTTATCGTCCTCGATAACAACCGGCTCAAGAACTTTGTCCCGAACCTGCCGCTGGGCCAGGCTTTCTCCGTCATGGATCAGCTTATTGGTGAGACCGTCAAGGGAATTTCCGAAACTATCACTGAACCATCCCTCATTAACATCGATTACGCCGATGTACGGGCGATCATGTCAAAAGGCGGGGTCGCTGTCATGCTTGTCGGCGAGAGCAAACAGCAGAACAAGGCAGAAAGCGTTGTCCGGGAATGCCTGAGCAACCCGATGCTTGACATTGATTATCGCGGTGCAACAGGCAGCCTGATCCACATTACCGGTGGAACTGACCTGACACTGCAGGATGCAGAAGAGGTTGCAACATCGCTCACCTACGAGCTTGATCCTCATGCAGATGTAATCTGGGGGGCACGGGTACGTGGTGACATGGAAGGCAAGATTCGCGTGCTCGCCATCATGACCGGTGTCAAGAGCGCACAGATACTTGGTACACGCCAGTCATACAAGACCATGATTGCAGACATCGAACACAAGCGCTCGAATCCGAAGGCAGTTGAGATGCCCCAGAACAGGAGAAGCGGCAGCAGGGACCAGTCCAGTGGCGGCGGCGTCCTTGAATGGGTCGGTTAAACATACCAGAACAGTAATTCTGAAACGTTCCAAATGTCTCCCCTTGCGGGAATAGCTGGTCGATCCGGACCAGGGCCGGAAGAATGGCTGAAACCGGATCGCATGAAAAGGAGTTACGGGTACTCCTTATGATAAACCCCTTTTTGCAGTTTTTTACCCCCGGGATCCAATCCGGAGCCTTCATTACATCCGTTATTCAGTTATCTCCTCGTTAATTACGGCGAAACGCTTAATAATTCCACGCTCCTTTAAAATATAGTACATTCGACCAATCCTTCACTGGGAGGATGAGGGGGGCGTCACCATGCGATCTGGTGCGTCCCGGTATCGGGAGTTGAACATCATGAACAGAGTGTTGAACAAAGACTTCTTTCCGGAGTCTTATCTGAATTCTGCGCTGCTATCCTTTTCTGATGTTTTCAGCCCTGCATCCTGCATGCAGAGTTGTCATGTGAGAGAATCAAAAGGGTCATCATATCACTCTTTTGCCATGTTCTTCTCCCCTACACTACATCTGCCTCCCGTGCGAGGTAATGGATGAGGAGTGGTAACGCATGTTGAATGACCTGATGGAAAAACGAAAGAAAATTCTCGCTGAGTCAGAAGAACACAAAAACCGCCGCAATGAACTTAATGCCGCAGCAAGCAAGTTCGCACGGGAACGCAATACTCTCAATAACCAGACCCGCGAATTTGTGGAAGAGGCGCAAAAGAACAAAGATCTGCGGGATAAATCCAACCAGGATGTTCTTGACCTGAAAGCGCAGCGGAATGAATTCAATGACAAGGCAAATGTCCTTTTTGAAGACATTGAAGCATTTAAAAAAGAGCACGGTACGCTGAAAAACCGGGGGATCAAGGAACTCCAGAAACAGATCGAGTATATGGAGTACCGGCAGCAGACCGAAGTCTTCACCACGGACAAAGAGCGGGAACTGATCGAAAAGATCAAGCAGATGATGGCCCAGGTCCGGGAGCAGGAAGCAGAGCTCGAGCAGAACAAGGAAATGCGCACGAAAATCACCGAGGCCCGCGATTTTCGGAAACTTGCATCGGATCTTCACGCAAAGGTAACAGAGTTTGCCGAGCTTGCCCAGAAACATCACGATCTCATGGTCGAGTTCTATCGCAAGGCAGACAAGTCGAGGGAAGCAGCGGATGCCGCGCACAAGAGTTTTGTCGAAGCACAGGAATCGGCAGATGCTGAACACAAGTTCTTCATTGCATGCCAGAAGGAACTTCGCGATTATGATAAAGTGATCTCCGGCCTTCGCAAGAAAACAAAAAAGGTCAAGGTTACAAAAGAGCAAAAAGCGGTTCGGAAAGAAGCCGAAAGTCTCTTCAAAAACTTCAGGGCAGGAGAAAAACTTACAACAGACGACATACTGCTCCTCCAGCGTTCAAAACTTATCTGATTTCTTTTTTATACATTTTTACCGTCAGGAATTATTTAATAGATTTACCGCAATTTTATACTAATTATTATTCTGCTCACAGCGACATTATAGCATTTCTTTATATACTCCTGCAGTGACTGCCTACTATGGCACCTGCAAGAAAATACGATGTCGATAAGTTCGTCCGGCTCAAGAAGACGGCCAACACCCGGGACGGGTACCGTGTCGCCCTGGCAGACTTTGCCCGGTTCAAGTTTGCCGATAAAATCCGCACCCTGGATCCCGACCAACAGCGGGAAAAGGCGATCGCTCTTCTCAATGCTTATATCCTGAAGAAAGACCTCGACCCGGTTGCCGATATCCAGGACTACATCGAAAGCCGGAACGGGAAGGCACGGTCCACCACCAACACCTACACCTTCGCGGTCCGTCAGTTCTACAATATCAACGGGCACCAGTTCAGCAAGATCGAGCTTGCTGCAGTCAAACCGAAGTCAGTCATAGCCGAGACCAGGGACGAACCGATCACCCTGGAGATTCTGAAAAAGATGGTGGATATGTCGAACCTCCATTCGAAGCTGCTGATCACACTCCTGATCTCGACAGGCTGCCGTATCGGGGAGCTCATCCAGGTAAGGATCGAGGACCTCGACCTCGAGAGCGACCCGGCCAGGATCCGCCTGCCGGACCACATCACCAAGACGCAGAAAGGCAGGACCGTCTTCCTTACTCCAGAGGCCCGTGATCTCGCCCTGCTATGGTTGGAGGGGGAACGGGACCGCTACATGGAGCTGGCAGAGTTCAAGAATAAGGGCCTGCTGGATGTCGGGAGGGGGAGGCAGCGGCCCGACCGGCACCAGGACGATCGCCTGCTCGGATGCGGGTATGACACGGCCAGGGACAAGTTCCTCCGGATGCTCGAGCGGTCAGTGAAGGAACTGAGGCAGGACAGCTTAACGAAACGTCACCTGATCCACATCCACAGCTGCCGGAAATATTTCCGTACTGTTGCAGTGAAGAGCATGAGCCTGGATGTTGTGGAACAAATTTTAGGACACGCCGGTTATTTGTCGGGGTCATATGTCAGGCTGACAGAGGACGAGCTGGCAGAGGCATTTAAGGAGGGGTGCTATGTACTATCAATCACTGAAGGGCAGGCAGCAAAGGAGATCCGTGACCGTGTTGATTACCAGGGAGAGCGGCTGCTATCCCTCGAGCGTGAGATTGAGCAGCTCCAGATGAGCAAGAAAATCATGGAAACGATCATCAATCAAAACCCCGGGTTACTGCAGGAACAGCAGGCAGCCAGAAAATAACCTCTTTTTTCGGTGGTAACACCACAGAGAATAAATATTGAGTCATCCCCAGTCACCTTCGCACGTCAGAAGTCTTGAAATTTCGATGTTGCAGGAGATAATTTCCACTGGAGTATACCGCAGTTTAAAAGCGTACCGTCGTATGCTCGGTATACTGAACAGTTCGGGCTATAAACCCTCTCTTCCCACCCGTATCATATACACATGATAATTAACGAGATGTCATCCGAGGTGGAGACCACCTATATTTGGCATGATATGAAAAGAGAGTGAACAATGAAAGTCCCTATCACGATCACGATCGAACAAAGCACCGTATCGAAGGTAGACGAGGCCCGGGGGATGGTTCCCCGCTCCCGGGTGCTTGAACGTGCCATCGATATCGGTGTGCGGACTCTCGAAAGAGAGGCCCTGGTAAAGGAGAGTATATGAGAACAGTAATTGATGGAGCCGCCCCGACTCGACATCTGAACGGCTCCTTTTACCACACCCATTTCATAACAATTCGGGGGGTACCATAGTGTACAAGCCACAATCTCTTAAAACTGATTGTACACGACCCCTCGTTGTTACACAGGAAGATATCAGCCGCTTCGAAGAGCACTATAACCTGCCTGGCATGGGCCGGAGAGCGATCGAAGCTGGTATCTTGGTACTGAGTTCTCATGCGGAATCTGCCGCCCGAAACGCGAGGGACCATGGACGAGGCACGTTCCCGTAAGCCGGCCCCCGTCCCTGTTACCCGCGCCCAGGCACTGAGTGCCCTTCGGGCTGTTGGCGACTCCGTAGAGAAACTTTCTGCAGAGCAGAGAGCACGGCTGAGAGATCTTTATTTTTTGGACACGGATGCCTCAGTAGCTGATCTTGTCAAATCGGGGCGAATCCGGTTAGTGAGTGATGGGCAGGTCCGGGAATTTCTCAAGCAGCTGCGACAGCACGGAATAAATGATGGTGCCGAGCTCGAGACTGCGTTATCCTTCCTTCGGAGTGTCACCGAGTTTCACCATGTCGAGCTTCTCGAGCGGGAAATACCCCGTATCGTCCGGGGTTATTTCAGGAAAGAACTGCTCGCGGTCCTCCGGGAAGGTCAGTCATGACATGGCTGCATGGCTCTCATTTGAAGCGGGCCGAGCGTTTAATTGAGAGTATACTTGCCGGTGAAGTAAACACCCAGGGTAAGATGAAGTCCTGGTTGGATTCAGCAGCCGCTCTTCCGCCCCGGCTCAGGGAGTACGTTTTTCAGCAGCTGGAGCCGTCAATAGGTCCTCTTGGTGTCAACTACCTCAAGAGCCTGCTTCCGTTACCAACGAGGGGGAACCGGGCATGACTGCGAACACTTCAAAGAGCCGGAAAGGTAAGGCTCGAGATCTGCAGAACCGGGTGGCCGAGGACCTCCGTGCCAGCTTCTCACCGCTCGGGTCTGCGGATATCCACCCGGCCATCATGGGAAGCAGCGGCATCGATATTCTCCTGAGCTCCCGTGCACGGGACATGCTGCCGTACGCGATCGAGTGCAAGAACCAGGAGGCCCTGAGTATATGGGATGCGCTGAAGCAGTGCCAAGCCAACGCAGAGAAAGAGGCCCTCATACCCCTGCTCGTATTCAAGCGGGCCCGATCAGAGACCTATGCAGTGCTGCGATGGGCTGATCTTCTTGCCCTCCTGGTCAACGGGAAGGTGCACCATGGATGAGCCTCTCCCAGCTGACACAGAGGACCAGGCACTCAAGCCATCGCCGTATAAATCGATTGTGAAGGTACTGTTTGAAGAGCATCCCGCGGGTGAGTTCCGGGAGTTTCTCCGAATCGGGCAACTTGCACTTGAAGCCAATGATCTGACCCTGACCAAGGCGATTGCCGATCACGTCATGGCCCGTGCGACTACCGGGTCCGGCGATATGATGCGGGCAATGCTGCTTCGGGCCTGGGTCTACGAACGGTCCCGCAATATCTCGCAATTCAACACCCTCATTAATGCCGTTTGTGGGGGTCGGTTCTGATGGGAGAAGCTGAAGCAGGCATCGGGGCCGCCCTTCCTGATGTGGAGAAAAATACCTGTGACTGGATGGACCTGAAACCGATGACGGCACGGGAAAAAAACCAGGCCGAAAAACAGAAACGGTCCAGTGACCTGGACAATATGGTCGAGGCGAAGCAGGCCGAGGTTGAATACGAAAAGGCTCGGGAAATAATCAGGAAGA
The DNA here is from genome assembly GCA_002495065.1 of Methanoregula sp. UBA471. Classification (GTDB taxonomy): domain Archaea; phylum Halobacteriota; class Methanomicrobia; order Methanomicrobiales; family Methanospirillaceae; genus Methanoregula. The sequence continues at coordinate 17,098 of DADT01000025.1, forward strand.
AAGCAACCGAGATCCTGACAACCGGGAGACCTTTCGACTTCTTTACCGACACCTTCAAGATGGACCACGAAGGTGATCTCACTGCTGCCCGGGTAATCGCCCTGGCATTTGCATCCTCAAGCGTTGCGAATGGCAACGGTCTTCACGTATTCCTTGCCGGCAACAGTGGCAAAGGTAAGACCCATACAACCGAGACGATGTTCCGGCAGCTTCCGGATAAATACCGCTATGACCGGAGCTTCTCGGACAAGTACCTCTTTTATGCCGGTAGTGATCCGAAAAACGGGCTGTTCCCGGGGGTAGTCATCGCCATTGACGATCAGACAATGACCCCATCGGTTCAGGAAATTTTTAAGGTATCCGTCTCGCACTTCCAGAACGGTACCTTTTATGGCACAGTCCAGAACCAAAAGCCCGTGACCCTCCACATGCCTGCCCGTGTATCCTGGGTCCTCCTTAAAGTTGATGACCCCGGGGATGACCAGGCAATGAACCGCCTCATCCAAGCCCGGATTGCAGAAGACGATGAGAAGATACGGAGCACCGCGAAGTTTATCCAGCAAAAGTATAAGGGGCTGGCAAAAAAGCAGATACGACGTGAGCGACAGGAGATCGAGATCTGCAAGGCGATATGGTCTATCCTGAAAGACCAGTTCGTTGCAGTCGAGGTCCCGTGTGCAGGGCATGTCATCTTCTCTGATTACGAGAACCTCCGCAACCACGAATTGTTTTTCAACATCATGATGGCTCATGCAGTCATTCACCGCTGGCAGCGTCCTGAAATCGGTAAAACAGAGGATGGTATACCCATCATTGAGGCAACCGAGGCGGACTTCAAGGAGGCCCTGCTCATCTTCGAAGCTCTCCATAAATTCGGCGGGCAGAAACACAACACCCTGAAAAATGAGGATACTATCCTCGAGGCATTAATCCGGATGAAACCGGAGCACGGGCTGTTTACAGTCCAGGATGTTGCCGCAAAAACCGGCCTCAGCTACCAGGTCTGTTATCGTGGTCTGCATGGACGGAAGGATAAAGGCAATGACTCGATCGGCGGGCTGCTGCAAAAATGCCCGTTCATCCAGGATGTGGGATCCCGTGGCCGCCATGAGAAAGATGTCACGACAGACCAGAACCGCAGCGGGGCATACACCCACATCGAGACCACACGCAGGGAGAGTTTCAATGAGCGGATATATTCGGTTAATGTTGAAGCCTTGAACTCCTGGATGAGTGGAGGTATACCGATCGCGCTTGACCGTGCCTTCCAGTGGGAGGTTCCAAAATGAACTTTTCCACTCATCCCCCGCTTTTCCATGGCTTTACCAAAATTGGGGAAAAGCCAAAAAACAAAAATGCGGGTTTCTTTTTGATAAAGAGACTCATTGTATTAATAAAAAATATATTTATTATATACTTATCCAGAAAAAGGGAGAACGAGACCAGCAATACAGTTTCCAGCTTTTCCCTTTCACACTCCAAAAATGGGGAAAAGGGGAAAAGCAATTTTGAAAAACTCCTAAAAATGGGCGGTCCCTCAAAATACCTTCAATTACTCTCTATTTCACTTTTCCATGCCGGGGAAAAGCAATATCCTGTTTTGGAAAACACCGAGCGCGGGGGAGGGTGCTGATGGCTCAAGGAAAACCGAACAGTTGCATCGTGTGTGAACATCCGCAACGCACCGCGATCGACCGTGCAATCGTAGCAGGTGACTCACTACGCGCCATTGCGACAACGTTTGCGACATCGAAAGATGCCGTTTATCGGCATAAGAACGTCTGTATGCAGAGGGGAGCGGCCACGGTAACACCGACGGCAGAACCACCCGCATACCAGACAGCCCCCGAAGTTGCCCGGGGCGAGGACCTCAAGAAATGGTCTCGTGGCATCCTGGCAAAGAGCATCAAGTACATGAACGCGGCGGAGGATGCCGGGGATCTCCGGACAGCCTGTGCTGCCGTCCGTGAGGCGCGGGGGTGCATTGAGTTACTCGGACGGGTCACGGGCGAGCTCGGGCCGAACAACCAGGTAAACGTCCAGGTCAACAACGCCCCTTCTCTCACTACTTCGCCGGAGTGGCCGGTACTCATCAGGGTTTTATCGAATCACCCGGAGATCCACGCAGAGCTGAATAAAGCACTGCAGGAGGCTGGCCTGTGACTCCCGATCCCACCCTGGAAGATATGGCGCAGCAGTTATCGGACGATGAGGTTGTTGAGAGAGTCAGACAAGCTTACCAGGATTTGGCTGTTGCTGACAGGGTTCTGGGGGTCCTACTTCCCGAGATGATACGAAGGGACCTCTGTTCTGATACGGCAGGGGGATCAGAATAATGACCTCTACCCTCTGTTACGCGCTCGATCCGGTGCGGTGGGCTGCCGATAAGTTCTCCTTTTTCTGCGACCCTTGGCAGGCACAGGTATTACGGAGCAACAAGAACCTTATCCTCAATGCCAGCCGGCAGTCAGGAAAAAGTACTGTGTGTGGGTTAACGGCCCTGCACCGCGGGATCTACTTCCCCAATTCGCTGATACTGGTCGCATCGCCCTCCATCCGACAAAGTTCAGAGCTTTTCAAGAAAATTTCAAACGGCATTCACCAGCTCGGTATTCGCTCTGATTTACTGGAGGACAACAGGACCTCGTGCACCATGGCAAATGGATCGAGAATCATTTCGCTCCCTGGTGATGAGAAGTATATCCGCGGATTCAGTGGTGTGAACCTTTTACTCCTCGACGAAGCCTCGAGAATCCCGGACGAGCTGTTCTATGGAGTTTCCCCGATGTTATCAGTCTCAAAAGGGCGAATGGTGATGCTCTCGACACCGTTTGGGAAAAGGGGGGTCTTTCACCAGCAATGGACGGAAGGCGGCGACGCATGGGAAAGGATCGAGATCCCGGCGTCATTGTGCCCTCGTATCAGTCAGGCATTCCTGGAGGAAGAGCGGAAAACAATCGGGGAATGGTGGTTCGCCCAAGAGTATCTCTGTACTTTTACCGAAACAACCGATCAGGTCTTCAGCTATGCAGATGTGAATGCGGCCCTGTCGGACGATATCGCCCCCCTGTTCCCGGTACATTCCCGGGCTGACTCGGAGATCCTCTCGACAACACTGCAGCCGCTATTCAGGATTGGAGGGAAATCATGAACTGTATTGTAGGCCTCGACCTGGGGCAGCAGAACGACTTCACCGCGATCAGCGTCCTGGATGTCATACCATCGAAATACACGAGACAGGTCCCGGACATTGATTCCGAGATCGGGGTCCCGCTGACCCGTACCATGATTGTTGAGGCTCCCCCGCTCTCCTTCCATGTCACGCACCTGGAGCGGTTGCCGATCGGGACCTCATATGTGCGGGTAGTCGAAAGGGTCCGGCAGGTCATGGCAAGTCTGCCAGGAGGTACTGAGCTGGTCGTTGATAATACCGGCGTGGGCCGCCCTGTCACTGATATGATCCTGCAGCAGGGCCTGAACCCGGTGTGCATCACCATCACCGGGGGCGAAACGGTGACCCGTGACGGTCGCAATTTCCATGTGCCCAAACGTGACATCGTATCCGTCCTTGCCGTTGCATTCCAGAATAAACAGCTGAAGATAGCAAAGAGCCTCCCGGAAGCACAGACACTCGTCTCTGAACTTCTGAATTTCAAGGTGAAGATCAACCTGAAGACGGCTCACGATTCGTATGCGGCATGGCGGGAAGGGACCCACGACGACCTGATCCTGTCTGTTGGTCTTGCCGCCTGGGCAGCGCATTACATCTACACCTACCAGGAGAGCGCGATCGCACTGGAGGATAATTACCAGATTTGAGCACGAGGGCAATGATGTCGGATTTGTATTTCCTGACTGATCCGACGGAGCCCTTCAAGGAACTGAGGGCATGTTTGTCGCTCCCATGGGAAATCGGCAGGCGGGGTATTCCCCTGCCGTCATGATTACAAATTTACAAAAAAGAGTTGATGAAAAAATGACACCTGAAGAAATAGCCAAAAAAGAAGTAGATGAGCTCGTTGAAAACATCGACAGGTCCTTTGACGAATTGAAGGTACTGTCCGACCTGGATCTGAAAACCTCATTCAAGGATTCATTCATCCACCAGGGCAAGACCCCCGAAGTCGCTGAAAAGATGGCCGAGATCGCAGCACAGGGGCGGTGAAGATCATGCCCCTGACAGTTGCCGAAACAGAAAAAGAACTCGCAGCGGCGATCAAGCTGGAGCACGAGGTAAAAACAGAACTCGACCAGACCCGGGCACTGTTCGCTGAAGCCGAGAAGACGGCTGGCGATCGCTCCCTGGAAGCCCGTAAAGCGGGTGATGTGAAAGCCATGCAGAGGATCAACGATGGGGTCCTGAAGCTCAAAAGCCAGCAAGTGGCATTATTATTGACTCACCGGGCAGCCCGCGATGCAATCCAGGAAGCCCGTAAAGCGGTCAACATGACCAAGGCCCGGGCCCTCCGGGACGATGCGCAGATACTCATTAACCAGGTCAATGAGCGCCAGCAGAAGACCAACGAACTGCTAAAGGCGCTTCACGAGCACGAGGGGATCCGTTATCTCCCCGAACCACAATCACGCGCCGGTGTATATATCGGAGGAACAGCCGAAAGCAAAACGGCAAAACTGATACAAGAGGCGGCTTTCCTCATCCGGCAGGCTGAAACCCTCGAGGCTCTGGGCTGTCCCGTTGAACTGCCCCCGGCACCGTATGGTCGCATGAGTAACGCCGAGACCATCTCACTGTGAGGTGATAGACATGAGCATGATTGAGATTCCGAAAGAAGAGCTGGACCAGCTCGAGGCGGCGATCAGGGAGAAAGACCGCACCATCGCAGAGCAGAAGATAAATCTGGAAACGAGGGAAGGATACCGGCTGTTTAATGCGATCCAGTTTGCCAGTGCCGGGATAATGATTAGCAAACTGGTCCGAAAAATCAACCGGATTGCTTTATTCCCTCCCGATACACCAGAAGAGGCTGCCAGGCTTACCCGGTTGGCGGATCTTGATGAGATGGTGGTTAAGCAGGAGACCGACCTTAAAAAGGCCACAGACGCCTGGAATACTTATCTCCTGAATTATCCTCATGTCGATAAGATCCTTGTCGGAGAGTATGAATTAAAGATCCCCCAGCTGCCCGCAGAGGTGGCATAAATGGGCCTCATGGATTCGTTTATGGGCCCGGGATTATTTATTAAATTATCGCTGGACAAACAAGGCTTCGATGAAGGAATGGGTAAGGTTAAAACCGATCTTACAACCTGGCGGAACGAGACCAATGCCAGCGCAGCAGATATGGCGAAATGGGGCACTGCGATTGGGGCAACGGTCGCACCGATCCTTGCCGTAGGTACTGCGATCTATGGCCTCTCCCAAAAATACGGAGCGATAGCACAGAACCTCAAAGACCTCAACTATACAACCGGGTTGACAGTCGAGAAACTCCAGCAGCTCCAATGGGCTGCAGTCTTATCCGGCACCAGTTTTGATAAAGTGACCTTCGGGATCGGGCAAATGAACCTCAAGATGGAGGATGCCGCCGATCACACGACGGCAGCGTATAAGGCGTTCTATGATCTCGGTGTAAACCCAGCCGGAAAGACCCCGGATGAAGTCTTTGAGGAAGTTGCACTTGCACTCACCCAGATAGAAGATCCTGCAAAAAGGGCAGCAATCGCCAATGAATTGTATGGTCGTTCATGGCGTGAGATGCTGCCATTCATCAAAGAATATCTTGAGAAGAAAAAGGAGATCCAGGACAAGCCTCACTTCTCACAGGCAGATCTCGATCAGTTTGACGAGATGAAAACCGGCTGGGACGAGATCATAAAGAAGGCCGAAAACTATCTCGGAGATCTCATTCTCATTGCGTATAATCGCCCGCACCTCGGTTTGTTCGAAAATGAAGAACCGTTTGAAGCCGCTGCGAGCCATGCCGTAAGTTATCTTGAACTCATTAAGAAGGCTGCCGAGGGAATGGCCCCTCCCATTGATAAGGATGCAAAATCCTTTAAAGAACTGGCAAAGGAAGCGGCAGCAGCAGCGGAAAAAGTCGAGAGCTTACGGGACAAACTGGAGGATCTGTACTGGCAGCAGACCGTGGGCCCGGCAAACACAGAAGACCTGCAGATCCAGCTCGAGGAAGCCGACAAGCTGAATAAACAGATGCAGGAGATGGCAAAGGAGACCACCGAATACGGCGGCCCCGGCATCGACTATGAAAAACGGCAGAATCCCAATATGGTTGATCCGGTAACTGGGATCCCGTGGAATGATCACCAATATTATTTAAAATTCCTTGAGGATGTGAGGAAAGCCCGGAATAACGACGAGCTCATTGCAAACAAAATAAATGAAGCGAATCACGACCAGCTGAAAACCACGAACGCCATAAAGGATACAACCCTCGAGCTCGCAAAAGCATCGATCGAGGCCGATGCCAAGATCCTGGAATCCCTCCAGGCTCGTGTGGATGTTACCGAGACACAATACGATGCCCTTGCGGAAGTAGAAGAGACTTACTGGTCGACACAGGCCGCCCTCGCGCAGATATCTTACCAGTACGTGATGGACAGCGCTGCAGAAGCGGTAAACTTTGCCGGGTCGCATCCGATCATCCAGAAGATCGTGCAACTGTCGGCAGCAGGGTATGATATCGACCCGTCAGCTCTTCCTGTTGTCACCGCTCCGGTCCTCCCAACCGCTGATTTCTCACGTGTGCTCACCAAGACCCCGACCGTTACCCCAACAGAAAGCACGGAAGCAGGCAGTACGGGAGCCGGAGCTGGAGGAGGGAGTACCACCGTCATCAACCTCAACCAGACAAACTATGGAGTACCTGACACCGGGTATGCGACAAACAAGGCACTCGGACGGCTCGCACAGCAGAAAGGAGCGTCCGGCCTTTAAGGGGGAACGATGAAGACGCCCGGCCCGTTCACCAGGTGCGGCACTGTAAGCCTCGAGGGTGGTGCCGTGAAGGTCACCTATGACGCGGATGGAGGAACCCACACCGTTTTTATCCCCAATGCCAGGGACCTCCGCCATAATCGTGACGCGGTCCCGATGCCAGTCTTCTCCCAGGGCCCCGAGGGATTCATTAAAGCCGGATATGCACATCGCTCATTATCCGGGCGGGCATTTATGATTAGCACGACCACCAGCGGCGGGGAACTCACGATCGAACAGGCAGACTTTCAGCGGGTCCTTCACCAGGACCGTCAGCAGGTGCCGGTGTTCAGGCTAAATACACCCTCAGTATAAACCCTCTTTTCATACCTTCTTTTAATTCCGTTGATTACACTAAAATACCGCTAATTACTTTTAAATACTTATGAGTGCCATATACGATTTGGTGAAAAACACCGATGAGTGAAACACAAATAAAAGGAGGTGGCGCCGGGGCCCAGCTGCTGGGATGCATGGAGGACCACACGGACGCCGCCGAACAGATATCGAAGTCCGGACAAATCAACATATGCCAGGATTGCGGGGGGCCTCTCCGGTTCGGCAGCCGTGATCCCTGCGAGGGCGATTATTACTGGTGCCGGGAATGCGGTGCCGGTCCGGTACTCTTCCCGCTCGGTGAAGGTCCGCGCAAACCAGTACCGGGATTCATCGACGAGGAAACCGCCAATGCAGCATCAATCCTCGAGGCTGCCCTGGAGAGGTACCCGGTCCAGACCTGCGACTCGTGCCCGTCCTGTAGTGACTGCCCTATATCCGGTGAGGTTTCAGCCCTCGATCGCTGCAGGTTCTCCCCGGGGGTGCACTGATGGCACAGCACACCGGCAAGATCGAAGGGCGGGAAGGCAGCAACATCCTGATCTGCGGCAAGCAGTATTTCGTCCCTCCGGATAAGGCCGGGCTGTTTGAGAGGTTCCCCGAAGGGTCTTCTGTGGTCCTGACGGAAGTGAAAGGGACCGTGACCATGATCACACCTTTGAATGGAGAGGCACCGGGCACCACTGCAGCGGCCACTCCTGAAAAAAAGACCGAACCCATCCAGACACCCGCGGCCACCCCGGCAGCACAGCCAAAGCCCGATAAAGAGGCTCACAAAGAGGTACCAGTGCCTCCCCGGCAGGTAAACGGGTTCAGGGACGGTGACCGGATAGGATGGCAGGCTCTTCTGAACACATCGGTGAACATTATCGACCCATCCTGGAGGGACGACCCGAATAAGACCATTCAGGAGAACGTGAGTGCACGGCTGGAGCTGGTCAAGGCTACAGCATCCGGGCTGCACGTTTTCATCACCGAGAAACTGAACGGGGGCGCGTGATCATGGCACTTACACCACGTGAAAGCAGATTAATGGATATCGTGGTCGAGGTAATCTATGAGGACCCGCAGCTACATCACCTGATCGAAAAAGGTGTGGCGAAGAGAAAGTTTGAGAGAGTCAACGGGCTCGAGGGTGAATGCACATGCCAGAAGTGATCTCCCATACCACCATCCGCCCTGATTCTTTGGAACTGGGAACGCCGGGGCGGGCCGGCGGGGCCCTGAAGATCTATTTTGACAGCGGGGATCCGGTCGATTCCGAACGCAGGATCCGGGAGGCCTTCCGGCTCCGGGAGATAGCACAACAGCTCGCAGAAAGGGCGGTGGCATAATGCCGAAACTCTGCCCTTTTATGTCGTATCCCACGGCAGGACCTGACGCGCCTCTGTTGGTCCGGGTCGCCTGTGAGGAGTCGGATTGCATGGCGTGGGGACTCGAGCACCAGTTAATACCATCACTCAAATACGCGCCGAGCGGGAAACCGGTGTTCCAGAAGACAATGGCCGGGTATTGCCGTCTCATCGAAGGTGCATAAATGGCCTGCATCTTCAAGGGCCGGGTAAACCTCAGGGAGTATTGCGCGACCTGCAGCAACAGTTCCCGGATCGGGTGCACCCTGGATGCCGATCCCTCCAGGCCATTCGTTGAGAAGGATTACAAGACACCGTCAGAGTCCCCCCGGGGTGAGGCATGAAGACTCGTAAATGGGTCTGTAAATCAGCCTGCGGAGAGTGTTGCGGATGTGTCCTGATTTCCAGATCCTCGTGGAAAAAGTATCAGTCCCGGGCTGCCCGTGTCGATCGGGTTGTAGAATGCGACAAAGATATCCTGCCGGTAACAACCGATGGGATGTGCTGCTTTCTCAATGATGTACGTGAGTGCTCCATCTACAGGGACCGGCCGCCCATCTGCCGGATATACGGCAGGTCGTCAAAGATACCCTGCCCATATATCAGACCGGATGGGAGTCCCCGGTCTTACCATGAAACACTCGAGATAAAGGAGCGTATCAACTGCGAGGTTGATGCTGGAATCGCCATGGTGAGAGGGTTGAAGCAATGAAGCCTTTAATCGATGAGAAGACAAGGGAGTTCATACGGAAAAGACGAGGTGAAGCACCAGGTAACGTGAAAGAATTATCATCGATTGATGCCAATGGTCAACCGGACGATATGGTATCAGAACGAATGTTGACACCTAAACAGATTGCCGAGCTGTTACAGGTAAACGTCAGAACTGTAACGAAACTACTCGAAGCCGGGGATATCAAAGGTATGAAGGTAGGGGACAGGCTCTGGCGGGTGAAGGAATCGGATTTTGAAGCCTATCAGAATAAAGGAAGTGAATAAAACATGGATTTAGAAATTATCATTAAAGGCGGGGTGGAGCTGCAGCAGTTCTACCCCAAAAAATATGAAGCGTTTCAGGAAAAAATCGAACAAATGATCATGGATACTTTCCCCGGAGTGATGGGGTACTCCATCGGATCTGAGCCGACCGCGTACCATCAGGCACAGCAGCAGCGGCGAGAGGATAAGGAGGAGGAGGCGCTCAAACAGGCATTAATCGACGTATTCAAAGAGCCAGAGGTCCAGGCTATGCTTCAACAGCAGGCATAAACCTTTTTTTGATTTCCAAGACCGTTTGCGTCGGGAAATATGATATATCAGGAAAGGACTCTTATACAGGCTTCTTTTCAGTACTCCGATGGCATGTTTGATACTTTTCTCCTGGATATTTTGCATGAACAGGTGGTCGCTCAAGGGCAGGCTTCCCTTGACAAAATGTCCCGGGGGGGCGTGAATGTTTTCCAAGCCCTTTTTTTAAAGTGAACCCCTTTGACTTTTGTCAAAGACGGGATGTTACGTCTTATAACCGGCGTTCACGTAACGTGAATGACGGAAAACCTCTATCAGATTGAGTAATATCTTTGCCTTTGATCGTGCTACTGGGTCAAATTGTATTTATGGACTCTTCCGATCACTCCCGTGAAGCCGCGAGCTCGCACCCCGTGGCATTGTGGAGTTTGTGGACTCCATAAAAAAGGAGTTTTCCGACTTTTCCGATTTCATAAAAAACTGGAGATACGTATCCGATGTAAAGAAAGCGGCAAAACTCTGCGCAAGCGCTCCTGAATATTCAGATTGCTCAACAGCCGCAATTATGGCCTTAATTCGGATTCGGGACGACCCGGTAAGAGATAAGGCCATATCGTCCGTGTCAAATGCCTTGAAATCGGGCAAACACCGACGGGGGCATCATTTCCCCCCGGTCCGGATATGGATGCACTCACCGCCTCTCCATCGCTCACATTCTTCTTTCCGGCACGGCACACATGAGGGCACAAAATCAATTCCTTCATTGACCAGCTTCACGAGATCATTTTTCCTGCAGCACCAGAACGTGATCATGATATCCGGATTTTGGCCTTGTCTTTTAATGGCACGCGGCAAGGGTGTGGTGAAACTGTTACACACAGAATAGCGAGCCCCGCCATGCCCCGCTGTTGGCAGATCTCAATGGTCGTAGGGGTATTGTATCCCCGCAATGAAGGAAAGGGCAGTTTTAACCATGTAGTGAAAATGGGAAAATGGCCCGCACCTGGTTATTGCGATCCCATGAGAAACAATCTGCCAGGAAAGGAGATAAGAACCGTCATTACAATTATAAGGATAATCCGCTTATAATTTACCCAATGTTCCCTCTCATGCGCGATCACCTGGACACGTCGAATCCGGGCACGTGTAAGGGAAATCTGTTTATAATGTTGCGGTGCGTAGGGGGTCTATACTAATAATGACCACGGGTCGGACATTGGTTCTGAGTGTTGACCGGGACGACGATATCGGCTGGAAGGCTCATATCGAAAGTCCGGCCATTGGCCGGGCTGCCTGTCTCAAGGCTGCAAATACCTTAGCGCTGGCTGACCCGGAAGATTCAGATATCAACGCCATATTCTCAGCAATCAGGATCTACGACGAACTCACGGAAAATGGGGAAGAGACCGCCATCGCAGTTGTTGCCGGAAACCATCTTCACATGATCGAAGGGGACCGCAGGATCGCTACCTCGCTCGAACAGGTGATAAAAGAGACTCAGGCAACCAACTGCATCCTGGTTACCGACGGTGCGGAAGATGAGTATGTCATTCCGATTATCCAGTCAAGGATTCCGGTCTCGAGCATCCGGAGGGTCATTGTCAACCAGATGCCCAATCTGGAAGGCACCTATTATATCCTGAAGAAATTCCTTGACGATCCGAAGATATCCCGTATGGTCTTTATCCCCCTCGGACTTGCAATGATTCTCTATGCCACGGCATACCTGCTCGATTACCCCGGTGTTGCGACAATCATTGTCGTAGGGGTGATCGGGGCTTACCTGCTTTACAAGGGATTCGGGTTTGACGAGATCGTGCACAGCATTATGGATGCCCTCCGGATATCGCTCTCCCGGGGACGATTTTCCTTTGTCACGTATACGACCACTATCCTGCTCATTATCATCGGATTTACCGTAGGTTTCACTAACGTCCTGAAATTCTATTCTACTGACGGTAGTCTGGGACTCGTGCTGTACCTGATGACATTTATCTACGGCTCTATCGAATGGCTTATTGTTGCAGGACTGGTTACTTCAGTCGGGGTGATCATTGACGTGTACGCAAACGAACGGGAGGGACTCGGAAAGGTGATTGTTTTTCCGTTTTTTGTCATCGCACTGGGTTTTATCCTCTACGGAGCCAGCGTGTACATTATTTCCGTAAGTGGCGTGCCTGATTTCCCGCTCTCCGCAGAAGTCGCAGCAGACAATATTCTCTACTCCACCGTTATCGGCATTATCTCCGCAGTTGTTGGTGTCATTATCCAATACGGCGTCAACAAAAAAATGGCAGAACTTCGCAAACAGGAAATTATCGAAGTCATGTGAACCGCCATCAGATGGTATCGTCCACTAATGCTTCCGGGCAAACCGGTGGTGCTGAGGCGAGACGAAGTATCGGCACTCATGACACTTTTCGTTAACGATATCCGTTTTTTTCCGGATGAAATTTTACCTCGGTCTCTCTGGCAACCTGCGGTTTCCCAAATCAACCGAAGTCTGCGCGGGGTTCTGTTGAGAAATATCCCATACCGCTCGGAAACTCACGTGTCATGGTGAAATTTCTGGTTGCCTGGGGAGAGCTGACCGAAAGCTGCGGGATCGCGATGTTGAAGTCATGGGAAGGGTACCAGTAGATTCCATTACCATATGACAGGGCAGCTTCATTTACGGTTAAATCGGCACTGGAGAGATCGATGCGTTTTATCTTTGCATCATCATAATTGAGGATCTTCATCAGCTTGTTTTTCAGATCCTGTTTGCCCAGGAGAAAAAAGATGAACCTCGTACCTTCATCCACTTTATAATTGACGTGGATATCAGCGCTCCCGTTATCGAGCCGGATCTGTACGTCCTGAATGGTGATATAACTGTAGCGCTCTTCACGGGCAGCAAGGACAGGTACCACAAGGCTGGCAGCCAGGAGAATAAGCAGCACGACAGCATAGGCTCGCATAGTATAGTACCTTCCGTGAAGGCCGTTTAAATTGTTTTGGGTTATGCCAATTTCCTGAAGATTTCGACAAGATGAACGACGAAGGTTGATGTATCTTTTACGAAAATATCACTATTGATATCTTTTCTGGATTTGATGATGAAAAATTTTCGTTTTATGTTCTGGTCATACGTTGAGACCTTGTCGGCGGTTGCCTCAGGGTGGTTGAGACAGATTGAAAATCCGGGTCTTTGTTGGTACTTCCCCCTCAAAGTCAGGATATTATTGGAGGTCACCCGCCTCAGGGCCTCTCCGAGGCACGGCGGGGCAGGAAGGGTCAGGAGAATTTTTCGTAACAGAGCCGCCGCGGGGGCGTCCCTTTTTGGTGCGGCGGCGTTCATCATTTAATTGATATATCACCATCTCCACCGATTCGGATATCTGTTCAGTGTACGAAGCCGACTCCCCGTAGATAATGGGATCTCATTAAAATTGAGAATCCTGAGAAAAGAACATGAGAATTTTTAAAAAATCTGTCTGCAAATTTCAATTCCCCGGGTTTCTTGCACGTATCACAGAGAGGACTATTCACGAAAAAAAGATTCTTGTGGAGAGCCGGGAGGAATTATTTGGTATTGGCAAGAACAATTTCAATGGAAGAAACATTGGTCTTTCCCGAATCGGTATCTATGATCTCGGTTGAGGTAATAATCTCTTTTTTTGTAACTCCTTCTAAAAACCGGTTAAGTGCTATTTCTGCGGTATCCACTGCACGTGAAATTGCCTTCCCTCGTGCCTTTATCGCCACCTCTTCTGCTCCATTGTTGAACTGTGTTATAACGGCAAGGACGTAGTTCATGACGGGTTTGTTGCCGACGAATACTGTGTTCTCTTTTGGCTGCTGCATGATCGTTCTCCTTTGTTCAGAGATACTTCTTCTTGGTAATCAGTTCTGCATTCAGTACGCTTGCTCCGGCTGCGCCACGGATGGTGTTGTGCCCCATCGCGATAAACCGGACTCCTTCCCGAAGTCTGCCCACAGATACGGTCATCCCGTTTCCCCGCATCCGGTCCAGGCGGGGCTGGGGACGATCCTTGTCTTCTTCAAAGAAATGTACCGATTCCTTTGGCTGTGTCGGAAGATCTTTGATAGGAGGCTTGTATTCCCGGAAAGCATCTTTAAGTTTTTCCAGGGGTTCCTTGATGTCAATCCAGATTGCCATGGTATGACCATCAATGACCGGGACACGGTGGCAGCTTGCACTTACATCAAATGCTGCATTTGTAACCTTGTTACCCTTCAGTGTTCCCATTATCTTAAGGGTCTCGGTTTCCATCTTCTCCTCTTCCTGGCCAATGTACGGGATGACATTGTCATAGATAGCCATCGCTGCCACACCGGCAAACCCGGCTCCTGAGATCGCCTGCATGGTCGCTACGTTGACACGGGAAAATCTGAATTTCCTCAAAGGAGCGAGAGCAGTTACCATCATGATGGTGGAACAGTTCGGGTTGGTAACAATAAATCCGTCTCTGCCTGAATCCCGCTGGACATCAATAAGACCTAGGTGGTCGGGGTTAACTTCCGGAACAACGAGCGGTATTGCAGGCTCCATGCGGTGCGAACTCGCGTTGCTGCAGACGGCGATTCCCGCGTCGGCAAATTCATTCTCTACGCCGGCAGCAATATCTGCCGGCAAAGCAGAGAAGACCAGATCGACTCCCTTCATCGCTTTTGGTGAAGTGGGGGTCACTTTTATTTTTGCGATCTTTTCGGGAAACGGCGTTTCAAGACGCCAGTTCACGATCTTCCCATACGGCTGTCCTGCACTACGATCAGAGGCAGCAAGGGTCGAAAGATTAAACCACGGGTGATCCGCTAATAGTTCAACAAATCGCTGGCCAACCGCTCCAGTAGCTCCGAGCACTCCAACATTGATCATGTCTGTCAGGTCCTGTTCGTTTGTTCTCCCGTTGAAATATGGTGGGTTGTAAAATCCCATTTCACCTGTGATGATAAAAACGTTGTTTTTTAAAATTTTATAGTCCATATCGTGAACAATCCCCCAGACAGGTGATTTCCGTTGGCCGGAGGAACAATTTATTCTGCGCCGAGGAATGTATCGGACAAAAAAAAAGGGAAACTGGGAAGTAATACTCACATCCGAGAGGATTACAAAAAGAGATTACAAAAAGAGTATCCGGACCGGATAAAATCAGCCTATTCCATGTGAATTGCTTCAGACGGGCAGGCGTCGACACATGTTTCACAATCCACACACATGTCCTTGTCGACTTTCGCTTTTTCGTTTTCCATTGATATTGCAGAAGCCGGACATTCGCTCACACACGTTTCGCATCCGGTACATTTTTCCTTGTTTACAACGGCTACCAAACCATTCACTCCACGACAATTGCTTCAGAGGGACAGATGTCAACACATGTCTGGCAGTCGACGCACATTTCCTTGTCGACTTTCGCTTTTTCGTTCTCTATGGCGATAGCTGAAGCGGGACACTCATTCACGCATGTCTCGCATCCGGTACATTTACTGTTGTCAACGATTGCAACCAACTCGTTCACTCCATCGTATATGTTGGAGAAAAGATAAAAAATAGGTTTCGATGCGAGCATGGTGAAAAAAACTTAATTATCGTTCTTTTTTCAGGTGAAAGGCAAGAAAAAACTCCCGGGTAATCGGGGCGGTTCATAATCCTGTGTGATAGGGTTTGTGAAGGAAGTTTGAAACCGACTACCGATCGCGTATACTAAATCAGAAAATAGTAATTCCAACTTTGGTGATTCACGTTCAAGTAAATATACCGGGAAAAACAGGAACCGTGAACTTACATGTCATTGATGAGAATCGCGTTGGGCGGATATGAAGGATCACCACAACAATATTCCCGTTTGTGATGAACGCCGCCGCACCAAAAAGGGACGCCCCCGCGGCGGATCAGTTAACAAAGTTGGTGAATTTTAACAGACTCTAAAATCCTCTGACCCGATGTGCCTCGGAGAGGCCCTGAGGCGGGTGATCCTCTTAAGATACAATAAATCCGACTCAGAATTTACATCATTGTGCAGGGTTTATCCGTTTTATAATATTTTTCGGCTGAGACCGGAAAGTCGAAGATGCAACCGAAATTGCACTGCAACAAAGGACCCGGGAATGAACGGTGCTTTTTACTCCTGGTGTTTCAATCAGTTTCAGAAGTTGAATGAAAAAAGACTGAAGAAATTTTATCTCGGATAGCGAACGGTAACTATTTATTTTCCCTATTGGTTCACTGCACCACAGATGGCTGTCGCGTTTCCGGGAAAATTATTTCCCGAGGTTGAGCACATCATTCATACCATAAATTCCCGGTTTTTTGCCGGCAACCCAGCGGGCAGCCTGGAGAGCACCGGTTGCGAATACCGACCGGTCGTATGCCCGGTGAGAGATTTCAATGGTCTCGAAATTTTTCGAGAACATCACCTTATGGTCACCGACAATATCGCCGCCCCGTATCACATGGACTCCGATCTCATTGCCGCGTTCCATCATACCTTCGCGACCGTACATCTTTTTCCGGGAACCAACTTCTTCATCAAGGATCTGCAGGATTGTTTTTGCTGTCCCGCTTGGAGCATCCTTTTTGTTCCGGTGGTGTGCCTCAATTACCTCGATATCGTAGTCCTTCAGAAGCTTTCCCGCGTCACGCAGGAGCTGCCAGAAGATATTCACTCCCATCGAAAAGTTACTGGAAATGACCGCCGGGACATTGCCACGGATTGCCTGTTCCATCTCTGCTCTCTGTTCACCGCTGAATCCGGTTGTACCGACAACCAGCGCTACCTTGTTGCGGGCAGCCATCTTCACATTTCCGACGGCTGCCTGTGCGATGGTAAAATCGATAAGTACATCCGGCCGGGTGCGTTGTAAAAGAGATTCTGCATTCTTTGATTCAACTATTTCGACACCAAAAAATGAACCGGGTTTCAGGTTGATACCGCCGACAAGTTCAAGATCGGATGACTCGTTGACCATCCGACCGATTGTCTGGCCCATGCGGCCGGAGGCGCCACAAACAACCACTTTTATCATGTCTCAGCTCACCGTGCCCGGGTTTTCTGAGAGGTTTTTTTCCTGACCGCAACGGTTTTTACCGGTTTTTTTGACGGAGCGGAGGACTTTGGAATACTTTTCTTCGGGATGGTGGCAAGAATTTTTCTGAGCTGTTCTGTCTTCTTCTCATCGAGTTCATCAAGCGGAAGCCTTACCGGTCCACCTGCCATGCCCAGTAACTCTACAGCCTTTTTCACCGGGATCGGATTTGTATCGATGAACATCGAACGGAAAAGGGGCGACAGGGCATAATGGAGTACCAGTGCCTTCTGGTAATCACACTCTTTCATTGCTTCATACATCGCAACCATGCGTGACGGGTCCACATTTGCGGCAACCGAGATGATTCCGGCGCCCCCGAGGGCCAGGATCGGGAGTGTAATATTATCATCTCCGGAGATCACACAGAAATCTTCATCCTGGGTTTCTTCAATAATCCGCGAGATCTGCCCGATATTGCCACTTGCTTCCTTGATGGCGACGATGTTTGGGTGTTGTGCCAGCTCTGCGACAAGATCCGGCTCGAGGTTCTGCCCTGTCCGCCCGGGGACGTTATACATGACGACGGGGATATCGAGATCGGCAAGTTTCGTATAGTGCTTGATGAGTCCCGAACGGTTAGGCTTGTTATAGTACGGGCTGATGACGAGAACGCCATCCGCACCGATATTCTTTGCAGCCTTCGTCAGTCTCACGGCTTCGGCAGTATTGTTGGAGCCGGTGCCTGCGAGAACCGGGATCCTGCCGTTTATGTCATTGACGACAACTTCAATGACTTTTTCATGCTCTTCAAACGTGAGCGTGGCGGATTCACCGGTAGACCCGCAGGGTACAATTCCATGGATACCACGGGAAACGAGAAAATCAACATTACGCTCCAGACCCTGGATATCAAGGTCCATCGCAGCATTCCTTTTAAAAGGGGTTATGATTGCCGGGAGGACACCTTCGAACATGAATAAGGTTATGAGTGTCTCTTGGTATTTATTTTTCTTGTGATGTATCCGGCAACGCGGTTCCTGACACGTTTGCTTCCAATTACGGTTGATTTTCCAAGCTGCTGCTTGTTCTCATCGAAGCTGGCGGAAAAATAGTCCCGCTGACTGGCCAGAAGTTCAGTACCGAGAGATTTTATGTATGACGGTTTAATTCCCATGAGCAATTCCTCAAAGTTCTATATTTAGAATGCGGTTCGATATCATAATGATATTGTTCGAAACGTCGACTGGGTCTTCCCCGAGGATGATGAAAATGGATTCGTTCCCCCCCTTATTCGGATAACATACATCAGGCACGCCCTCTTTGCAGCATGATGCAATACTCCAGTCCATCGTACTTATCCCTGAAGGAGCCTTCCCTGGTTCAAACGACCTGCAATCAAGGAGCAGCCGCTCCATAACTTTCAGGACACCACCGGAATACCGAAGGCTCGCCGCACTCCGGATATCAGGATCGAATCTCATAACGGTAAGAATAATCCGGGCGATATCCTCATCCACACCAAATTCACATGGCCCTGCTGCAGGCAATTCCTCCTGCCCCGCGACAATACCACCCTTCACCGCTGCGACGCCCCCTTTATCCCGTGCGCCGCGGATAGCATACCCCAGTCTTGCTCCGTGTGGCGGGATGAGCCTGGCATCCATGGATCGCGTCAGCAGTCCGGCGGCATCGGTAAGCGCGTCGAGGGTATCATTACGTTCCCGGGCCGGATCCTTCATTGTCCTAAAGTTGATACACCGGAGATTAATAAGGCAGTGCCCTTCTCAAAGGAAAGGAGGGATTATTCGGATACACATATATCTGTCAGCGGTGAAAATTTCTGGTATGGATCCACGACTCCTTGATGTGATCATCGGCCTGTCAGGTTTTTTTGTCCTGATTGTTATGCTTGCTGTCCTACCCCAGATTATGATGGCCGGATTTGCCTATATTGCAGCAATTGTTATATTCATTATGTTCCTTTCGGGTGCCGGGTATCTCGTGAACGAAAAAATATTATAATCGTACCGTATTTCCTTCGGTCCTTTCCTTTTTTCCAATACAGAAATCCTCATTAAGGTATCCATTTTCCATCTTTGTAGAAACGGGCATGAACGAGATTTCACTCCCGAACCATGAAAATTATTACACCTTGTAATGTTATGAGGGCTCCCCGCCTCAGGGCCTCTCCGAGGCACGGCGGGGTAGTGCGGTGTTTACAGCAATACATTTTAGAAACTGATCCGCCGCGGGGGCGCCCCGTCGGGGGCGGCGGGGTTCATCGCAAATAATTATGAAGAATAAACATTCCATTACTCACATCTGTTTAATAGCCCAAAAAAGAGCGTTAAGAAAAATATTTTGAGGAATTCTACTATGTCCCACTTTCTCAGTCTGACGGATAAATTACTCAGAAAAGGCCGGTTTTTCTTTTGGATTTTTTCCCGTATTTTTTGACGGGGGCATTTTTTTGAGCTTGTAATAACTCAGGGGATGGGCAATTTTTTCACATAATGCATCCTTGTGAATGCAGAGTCCTGTGGTTTTCATTGCTGCACAGGCCGGTGTATTATATTCGGTGCCGGCACCTCCCCGTCCGGTAATATGCTCGACCTGATACATCGTTTTATCCTGATCGTAATCCGGTGATCTCGCGTAGAGCTGGGCAATCCCGGTGACGTCCATACCGATTGCATGAATAAAGGTAGTCAGCGCGAACCGGCCTGCATGGGTCAGGTTGGTGCCGGCAGTAAGCGCCAGAATCAATGCCTGCATGCAGGGGGGAAATGCACTTTCCTCAATAGTACCGAACTGCTGGAGCATTTTTTCCTGGTATACCTTTTTTATCGGCTCAGACAGCGGTAAAAGTTGTTCGCAGAGCGATTTTGGGATTTTATAGGGCAAATCACGACGGAGTATAACACGGATCCGTTCCCGGAGCAGCTCGTACCGTTCTTCTTTTTTAATCTCAACGAATCCTTTGTGAACTCTCCGGTTTACCAGCCTGAACCGTTCATCATGGAGCGACGCTGCAATCTCAACATAATCGACCAGGGGTACACGTGCTTCTGTGATATTTATTCGGAATTCATCAGCAAGATATTTCGCTATCGGACTGTAGCCATCATCGTCCAGCCGGGTATTTTCATTCCATCCCCGTTCCCCTTCTTCTGCGCCGAGTTCTGAAACAAGGAAATAGTATGCCCGATCGGCTTCGTAACGGGTCAGGCGGTCGAGTATCTGTTTATCCTGCATGCAGGACGCGATAATCCGGGAGAGAACAAAACCTGCGATCTCATCTTCATCACTGTGCTGGAAATGAGCGACAAAAGTTCTCTTTGAGGATAATGCCTGGTTTATCCGTTTAAGGGCGAGCTCTGTGATAATTTTTCCCCGTTCCTGTGTGAGCAATACGTCAAGAGGGGGAAAAATATCCCTGATATGATCCTGGGATTTTTTTAAAAAGGGAAAGTGGGAGAGTTCCTTTGCTGATGGCACAAAATCCATCAGTCGGCCTCTATCCGGGGTGCGAGCAGGTACTCAACGTGCCCGTTACCCCCGGCAATGTCAAATGAAAACCTCACGGGATGATCGATACCAAGATAAATTTCCACCTCTGCTGCCTTACTCATTACCTTGCCCATATCTTTCAGGTAATCAAGGGAGAAGAGCGAACGAGCTTCAACCGGAGTGATGGATTTGAGTTCATCCTTGCTGAACTCGCGTCGGATATTGTCGGTATCGCCTTCTGCGATGAGATAAAATGTCTGTTCCTTTGGATTGATCCCCAGGGCAATTTTATCCGAGATCACCGCAGCGGCCTTCATCGCATTGTTGAAATCTTCCCCGGTTATCACAATCTTGCCCGGAAGACTGATAGTGGGGGGATTGGGATCTTTTCTTATCGTGTTCGTGTCCAGAAGGGTTATGGAATAGTGATACCCGTGTGCTGAAACTGACATCTTCTGGGCATTATCAGCCATTTCAAGACTGATGAGATCGCCCTTGCCAGCCATGCCGAAAATATTTTTCATCTTGGAGATATCAATGCCCAGCTGGCTTTTGGTTGCCTTAAACGAATCGAACGCCTCTTTTTTCAGATCGATTCCAACCATCGCCACGTTTGCCGTGTCTACTGCTCTCGTGGAGATACCATTTTCATCGGTATGCAACCGGCACTCGGGGACGAGAGCCGATATTGCGTCGATAAATTCCCTGAACATATCTGCATCAATCGTTGCTTTTA
>DADT01000035.1 GCA_002495065.1 Methanoregula sp. UBA471
GGATGCCGCCGCTGACCAGGAGGACAAGTTCATTGCCATAAATATTCAGCACATCGGGTACTAATCCGGGGTGAAGCCCCCCGGAAGAAACGGGGAATGCTGATTTTATCCTGCCCCAGTCCTGTTCAAGGAGCATCCCTTCGACGGCATGGGTCTTTTTCTCCCGCAGTACATCGGCAAGGGCATGGGCTTCTCTTTTTGTCCCCGTCAGTTTGCCGACTGCCGTACCCGTATGGATCTGCGATACACCTATGAGCCGCATGAGTTTTGCGAGGAATTGCATGGTGATACCGTGCTTTTTATTCCGGTCAAAGGTAGCGTGCATTGCCCTGTGTGCGTGGATCGCAAGACCAAGGTCAGAACAGTAGTCCCGCATTGTCATGACACTCGCGGTCCCGGCGACGACCACGTCAATCATTGCATAGTTCCAGCCATGCTCTGCCAGGAGATCTGCCCGTTTTTTCATGGTTTCAGTATCGGCGGATATATTGAGGAANNGGACGTGAGGTTCTCATCGTCCTTGACAAAATCAAATCCGCCCATCCAGGTCTCGTAGCCGACCTCAGCATGTTCCTGTGCCGAAAACCCGATCTTCGGCTTGGGTACAGCGCCCGTCAGGGGACGTCTGGTGACCTTCATCATCTTCCTGATCCCGTCATTGCCAAAGTGCGGGCCCTTGAAATGATTCAGGTATGCACGGGGTAACGCAACATCAATCAGCCGCAGGTTTCTCACCGCTTTCATGCCAAAGACGTTGCCAGCAATCCCGCTGAGCAGCTGGACCGCGTTACCCTCCTCCCAGAGTGCAAGGGGATAGGCAATTTTTACGACATTTCCCTCAATGTCGAATGCCTGTGCTTCAAGGCTCTTCATCCGCGGCGGCAGGGTATGGAGGGTTGTCCACGTGCCGGTCGAGCTTTCCGATGCTATCCTTCCCGCAGCTTCCTTGCTCCGGATCCCTGCGGCAGGTTCAAAATAAAACAGGCATATGAGGTCATCAGCTGCCGGAGTGTAATCCAGGTTAACGAATTCCTTGTACCAGTCAATTGTCATGGATCTTCCCGTACTAACCAAGGCACCTGATAGTACAAAATGTTCTCGGAAACAGAAAAGAAAAAATCAACTCTGGAGAGATGCGCTTAATCACAAGGCATAACGATCAGGGGGTTTCACCCCGCCGCCAGGGCTCCCCGAAGATGATAACTCCCGAACAGGTAACACATCATCATCACTTCTCAGCGCAGGGGAGGTATGGGGGGACAGGCACTTTCCCCTCCATCATCCTCTTAGTGCTTTGCATTTCAGAAAATTTCAATAAGTATTTTACAGAGTTCAAAAATCTTAATTTTGGAAATATCCGCGAAAAACAAGAAAAGAGATGTCGGGGGAGATCAATCTTTATCTCTGGCGTTATTGTATCAACCGTATGAGATTTTCCCGTCCTTTCTTTATCTTCTGGATAATACCACGCTGGTGGAGGTCGTTAAGAGTAGCGCTTACGGTCGATTTGGGCAGTCCAAGGTTTTTGACAATCTCGGACTGGTACTGCTCTCCTCCGCTTGCCTTCAACAGGTGGATAATTTTTTCCTCCATGCTTACAAGGTCCGTTTCAGATAATCCTGCTGTTGATTCTTCAGGTTCATCAGGTTCAGGCGGACGTCTCCTTATTAGTACTACACCAGCACCCACGATGACAAAAAGGGCAATACCTGATCCTACAGCAACCGGAAACCAGGGAATTCCGGATTTATCAAAAACCAGGTGCGGTTCTCCTGCCCCGAACGAACGCAGTCCATACCAGATGAGGCCGTCGCGTACCTGGTCCGGGGCAGGCTCGGAGACGCTGACGGCATATCCTTCGGGATATCTGACGATAAGTGTTGTATCTTTTGCCAGGTACAATCCGCCCGCCAGTGCGTCACCAATGGACAATTCGTTTCCTGTTTTTGCAAAACCGCTCCATCTGAACGAATAGAACACTACCCCGTATCGGCCGGTGGGGGATGACTGGATGACCGCATTACCGTCAAAACTGTCGGTTTCCATGGGACGGGAAGTAGCTGCAGCTGCCTGGGCCGCAGAACGCTGCATCAGGTCCCGGAACTCGGGAAGATAGGTCGAGGAAACATTGCCGGCATAGGCATTAAACATCGCAACGTCCTCTTCAGTTGCGAGAAGAGTCCGGTACTCTACATGCCATACCGCCGATCCATCCTCCTGGACCGTGATCATATACGTGATGGTAGATTCCGGCAGAACCGGTGCCGCACCTGCAATTACGGGAA
Source organism: Methanoregula sp. UBA471 (assembly GCA_002495065.1). Lineage (GTDB taxonomy): Archaea > Halobacteriota > Methanomicrobia > Methanomicrobiales > Methanospirillaceae > Methanoregula. Next base: position 2,286 of record DADT01000035.1, read on the forward strand.
CCCAGATCAGGATTGCCACGAGAGTAACAATACAAAACCGGGTCACGTAATGCATGGGCCACCTTTCTGTTGAGTATTGTCACCACGATGTATAAAATGTAACGAGAAATTTTAATCGCATCCCGGTCCGGGTAAAGGGATTACAGGCCGTGCCGTATCATTTACGTCTTTTTCTTCCCTGGTTCTTCCCTGTTCCCGGGTTTGGGGGTGATCGTGGTGTTTTCTGAGATTATATTTTTCTGATCGCTGATCTTTTCCCGGTTTTCATTTTTATCCCTGACCATGGTTTCAGCCGGGGTGACATTATTGTCAGCACGGGACTGCTCACGGATATCCAGCTTTTCTGCCCTGATGATTGTTTTATTGTCCTTTCCCTGGATACGGGTGAACTTCATTGCCGTCTTTTGCGAAAACCTCTCTCCAAGAGAGAGGCTGTTGTTGTAAGCCCTGGACAGACCCTGATTATCCGGATGGGACTGAAGGAGGCTGGCAAGGACCGTCTGGTGCAGGGCGATCATTTCCTGGGCGTGGAGCAGCCCGGGTTCATCTGATCCAAAGGCTGCCAGTGACCCTTCTGTACGGTTCAGTTTCTGCCAGTACAGGTCCAGCACCCGGTCTGCCGACCCGGTCCTGTTGAGTTCCAGTTCGCTCCGGTATTCAGCGATGCGGAGCTGTGCATGGATAACCTGCTTTTCAATCCGCCGGGTACTATTGAAGGTAAACGTTTCATCAAGGTCTTCCATCGCAAGCTTCAGACCGTGCAAAGGATTATCTGCACCGATAGGACCTTCGAAGGGTCTGATATCACCCGCAACGAGATCCACACCCTGCAGATCTGTTGAACTCTCCTGGACTGCAGCTGCCCCTGTACCGCAGAGTAAGGCGATGAGAAGTATTCCCCCGACAATAATGTGATTTTTTTTCATACATTCTCCACACATCGTAGTGTGCCGTTGCATGAGTGTAGTAGTTCCGGAACATTAAGCATGGCTATCGTTCGGGGGAAAACAGGATTGTCCGGAGTCTTTTTAATTTCCTAAGAAATGTTCAGGATGGTTCAGATTTAAAAATGAAGCGATAATCCGAAAGATACAGCTCCAGGAATATCCAAGGGAATTTTTACTACTGCAGGAATGAAAAATCCTCCTGACGCGCATGGGAAATCATCCTTAATTGTGATATACAGGTCGTTTACGGATCTCTATCCGGGTACCGGCAGCCTGGTTCAGACAATCCAGGGTATTATGCCATGATGATATCTGTTTTGCAGATGGGTGCCGATGACCGGAAGTGCAGCATAAGGACTGCCACTCCTGTTCAGTAAGCGTTTTCAATAAATAATTATAGCATAACGTTCACGTACTTGGTGAGGCAAAAAAGTATTGCCCGTCAGAATCTCTGATGTTTGGGAATTCCAAAGCCCCTTTCTGATCCCAAAAAAAGAACACCATGCCAGCAGAGAAGATCTCCCCACCGGTTGAAAAGAAAGATACGGCACTTGCAGCATTACGTACGTCTGAAAAAAAATATCGCACACTTTTTGACCATGCTGGTATACCCACCATAATTATTGAAAAAAATACAAAAATTTCCCTTTCCAATATCCGGTTCAGGGAACTGGTCGGTTTCAGCCAGAAAGAGATTGACGGAAAGAAAAAATGGACGGAATTTGTCGCGCCGGAAATGGTTGATGCGTTCTCAGACTTCCTGGACGGGTGCAGGGATATGTCCGGCACCGTACCCCGGCAATTTTTTGTATCCCTCGTAGATAAAAAAAACCAGAGCAGGCAGGTATCCGCACATGTCGCCGGAATCCCCAGGACCCGGCGGTGTATCGTATCCTTTGTCGACATCCCCGGGGATCAGCTGAAGGAACATGAACCCGGGTTCGAAACCCTGCAGATGTCCGAGGTTATCTATAATATTCCTGAACCGACCTTTGTAATCGACCGGAACGGGAATATTGTCGCCTGGAACCGGGCAATTGAGGAATCAACCGGAAGATCAGCTGCGGACATGCTGGGAAAGAGCGGCAATGAGTATGCTCTTCCTTTCTTCGGGGAACGCAGACCGATGATCATTGACATGATCTTTGCATCTGACCCGGAAGTCGAGAAACTGGGGTACCGGGAAATACAATGGACAGGAAATACCCTTTCTGCAGAAACACCGGTAAAAAACCAGAATGGAAAAATCAGGATTATCCGTGAAATTGCTTCCCCCGTTTTCAACAGGTCCGGTGATTTTAATGGTGCGATAGAATCGATCACCGATTTCACGATCACGAAACAACAGGAAGTCGTGCAGCAGGATACTGAGTCACAGTATATGGCCATTCTTGAGCATACTGCATCAGCAATAGCGATCATCGAAGAAGATGCCACCATCTCCTACATCAATCCTGAGTTTGAGAAGATTATCGGATATGTCAGGGACGAGGTTGAGGGGAAAAAGAAGTGGACGGAGTTTGTCGCTCCAAAAGATCTGGAGCGGATGAAACACTATGAATCTGAGTGCCGGACTAACCTGGGGAATGCACCGGTAAACAATGAATTCCAGTTCATCCGCTTTGACGGCATGCTCCGGTCCGGGTCGCTCACCATGGCCGCGATTCCGGAAACGGGAAGGCTGATCCTGTCCCTCGTGGACACCAGTGATAAAGTGCAGGAAGAAGAGGCTGTCCAGAGGGCGAACAGGAAACTGAATGTGTTCAGCAGCATCACCCGCCATGAGATCCTTAACCATTTGACCGTCGTGAAAGGGTATATCGAACTCTCACGGGAACAGGTCCGCGACCCGGCGTTCCTGCTCAGGTCCTTTGACAAGGAGCTGGCGGCGGCAAATGCCATCCAGAAACTGATCACTTTTACCCGGGACTATCAGAATATCGGGATACAGCCACCTTCGTGGTACAACCTGGCCGGGGTAATAAAAGCGGCAGCTGCCAGTGTCCATACGGGATCGATTACCCTCTCTGTCGATACCGACCGGGTGGAGATATACGCCGATCATCTGCTCGAGAGGGTGTTCTTTCACCTCATCGACAATGCCGTGAGGTATGGCGGGAAGATCAGGAATCTCCGGTTCTTCTGCGAGGAATCATTCGAGGAGCTGCTCGTGATCTGCGTGGATGACGGTATTGGTATCCCTCCCGACGCAAAGGAGAAGATATTCAACCGCCAGTTTTTCCAGAATACCGGACTTGACATGTACCTGTCGCAGCATATCCTGTCCATTACCGGCATGTCCATACGGGAGACAGGGATATACGGCAGCGGTGCACGCTTTGAAATACGGGTACCCAAAGGGGCGTACCGGTTCCTCAGCTTCCCGTTGATGAAACATTCCTGATGTTAAGGAGAATACAGATATTGGCTGAGCAGAAACGGGAATGGTTCTCACTCAACCATGAAAATTTTAAGGTACGACTGGCATCTATACCAGGCTCTTGATGCCGGGGTCAAAGTTTTCAGGGTAATTGAAGCGCCGCGGGGGCGGTGCAGGTCATCGCATTACCGGAATGGATCTTCCCCATAATACTGGAATTGTTTAATTTTCAAAGGAAACGTGCATGAACCTAGGGTTCGCACCCGAACGATGAAAATCATTACACCTTGTAATTTTATGAGGGCTCCCCGAGGCATGGCGGGACAGTGCGGTGTTTACAGCTATACATTTTAGAAACTGGTCCGCCGCGGGGGCGCCCCGTCGGGGGCGGCGGGGTTCATCGCAAATAATTATGAAGAATAAACATTCCATTACTCACATCTGTTTAATTTATTTTCAAAGGAAATCCTCAAAATGTTTTTCTTAACGCTCTTTGGGGGTTCCGGCATGTAATGCCTCCACCCTGGCCGCCATGGCACCTCCCATAGAACGATAACCACAGAGAAGGTAATACGACACGATTGTAAAGCGAAAGGGCGGTTCGGGAAGACAGGCACTGTCCCCTCCGTAAGCAGATGTCTGCAATTTGTTGAAAACTCAGGGTTTCTCCAAAGCCCGGAAATGAATGCCGGCATATAACTCATGCACCGTATATCCTGAACGTCAAAGATCATCCGGAATTCAGAAAAAACCCTGCCAGATTATTTTTATTATTGATTGTACTATAGTGTTAACAGGTTGGGGAAGACGTTATGCAGGAAGGGGAACCGGGTGTACCCGGAAAATCTGGAATGCCCATCCCGCAAAAAAGGATGGTTATCCTTGCAGGTATTGTCGTTGCCGGAATAATAATCGCAGCCGTAGCAGCCTCCATAATTTTTCAGGTGCCGGAAAACGGCAGAAACCCTGCAAACCCCTCGGTCACCACGGTTGCTTCACCGCATCCCATCAGGTCCCCGACACCACGGTCGTCTCCTGGTATCACCGTCATGGAAACGCAAAGACTCCCGGTCGATTTTATCCTCCAGCCCGGGGAACAGACCAGCTGCGGGCTGACCTGCCGCCAGCTGGATGCAACAATAACCAATTCCGGCTATGAGACAGCCCACGACGTCTGTATCACCGTAGCCCTTCATAACAGCAGAAATGAGGTGATCAACCTGAATGGCGAGGCCTCCATCAGACGCTGTATTGGGGACATTGCAGGGGGACAGTCCAGGACGGAGTCTCTATCCATCAATGCTGATTGTGGCCTGTTTGCCACTAAATGCATAGGGGAAACCCTGACACTGCAGACCCGGGTAGCCTCGGTGGAAAAAACAATCCGGTTTCCCGATCAGCTGATAGCAGTGTGATTTGTGCAGGATAGTTGTTTCGCAACAATCAGGAATAACCGGATATAATGGTCTTGAAAAAATTCACCTGAAAAATCAGGAACGGCAGGGCGTGTGAATGCCCCCTGCCATAGTAAAAACGCAGCCGGCTGCAGGTCCCTTCACAAGGCTTCCTGAAGTGTATCTTCGACAGTTCATATGCGCATATGAAATTCAGCAGACCGTGCATGATTTCCTTCGTCTGGTTACGGTCTTCCTGGCCTCCCTCCCGCGGAATTGGATGAGCCTGCATAGGTCACGCTGCCAGAGACGGTAAAACCGGTAACACGGGTACCGGGAGTGTATGTCCCATGGGAGAAAAGGCCGTCGGTATTCAGACCTGTTGACTGACCCCCGGTATAAACACTATAGGTTGCACCCTTTTCCAGCTGGGATGAGCTGAATACCAGTGACTGATATGCCTTGGTCGGTACGAAGGTGAGAATTTCTTCACCGTTTTCTGATTCAATATGGACCATGGTGCCTGCAGGCTGGGGTGAAGAGAGGGTCAGCATCACCGAGTTCCGGGTGGATGCCGCGGAAGGGGCCTCTGCCATGCCGGCACTTCCCGCTGCGAGGAAATACCCTCCGCTTAAGGTAAAGGTGTCCAGATAATCAAGCGCCCCGTTGCCATTGTCAGTGGGACCATAGACGATGACCGTCCCTCCGCTCATCGTTATGGGACCATTCACATCGATCCCGTCACCGCCGGCATCGATGACGATATATCCGCTGTTGATGGCGAGTGAAACTCTACTGGAAGGATCGTATGTTTCCTGGCCCGGCCGGCCCTGTGCCGGGGAGCCGTCGTTGCCACCTGCGCCGTTGATCCCGTCATCCCGTGCGGTTATGCGTATGGTTGCGTCACGCAGGCTAATGGCCGCACTCTCTAATCCTTCGTAGGATTTTGTAATGGTGACCGAACCACCGTTGATGGTAAGGGCAGTATCCGCATGGATACCGTCATCCCCGGAGGCTGCTATAATAGTCCCGCCATCAATGGTTATCCTGTCATCCGAATGTACACCATCATCAGCTGCGTCCACCGTAATCGTGCCACCGGAAATAGTCACTGCACTTTCGGCCCTGAGCCCCTTACCGCTGATCTCAGTTGTGCTGGCTGCCGTGAGCGGTCCACCCCATGGATTAGTACTACCGGTTGTGGCAATGTCGCTGCCGCCACCCGTGGTCAGGATCATTGTGCCTCCGCTGACGGCAAGGCTGGTCCGGGCCTGGATGCCGTCTTCCTGTGCGGTGATGGTGATGGTGCCTCCCTCAATGGCGATATATCCTTTTTCCGGATCCTCATCATTATTGGCCTGCATTCCGTCGCCCCCGGACTGTACCGTGATAGTCCCGTCTTTCACAGCAATGGAGTCTCGACCCCGGATACCATCGTTGACCGACGTAACCGTGATCTGGCCGCCGGTTATTCTGAGGTCGTCCTTACTGACAATGCCGTGCCGGTAGTGTGCTGTTACGGTCAGCGATCCGTTCCCGTTGATCGTGAGGTCGTCCCTGCTGAAGATCGCCGCATCGGGTTCGTCCGAATCTGCGTTCTCAAATATATACGAATCACCATCGGTTACGTAATTATCCGTGCCGTCTGCCAGGGTGATCACGGTTTTCTCCGCATTGACCATATACAATGGAGCGCATGTTGAACAGGTAATATTCACCCCGTTTAAGACGAGCTTCACCGTTTCTTCATCTTCCGTATCAACTACAATCTGCCCGTCGTCAAGGGTGCCACGGATGCTGTAGGTGCCTCCGGACGTGATGGTTACCTGTGTGCCATGAACGGTTATACCGGTTCCATTGAAGGTTATCGAATTGCCCTGCAGGATAATGGAGGACGATAAGGAGGTGTCCTGGCCGGGATCCAGATCGTCTTTGTCATAGGTGACTGAAACCGTTCCGGAAGGAACTGCTTCTGTGCCTTGCGTGCCTGCCGATAATGTACTATCTAGGCAACCGGCACAGGTGATACTAACTGCCAGTGCCAGGAACAGGAAGAAAAAAAATTTCATTGCTTTCATCTCCTGGAATACGTGATGGTTATTTCTGCAACGTCCTGGAGGAAGTTGATGTTCACGACCTCAAAGTCCAGGACACAAAGTCCGGTTCTCTCCCGGAGATCTGTGAGCATCTCGTCCTTTCTTTCTTTTTTTATCAGCTCGATCTTCTCATACTTCACGTTCATCTGGAACTGTTCCCGGTTAAATCCCCATTCCCGGTCGAGGATCCAGAGGATCAGGATAATGAGGATATCCACCATCAGCAGCTTGTCGTACTGGTTTGATTCCCAGAGAACAGAGTTGAGGATAGGCATGGCAGCCATCACGAACAGATAGGTCATTTCGCGTATGGGAACGGTCTCAGTTCTGTACCTGAGGATCGAGAAAAGGGCAAACAGGCCAAACCCTGCTCCTATGGACAACTCGATGCTGGTAAACAGCCCCATGATGAAATAAATCACCGTGTTGAATGCCAGGAAGGTAAAGACAAAATTGTTACTTTGCCCTCTCGGGTAGTAAACCAGTCGCACAACAACAAATGCCGACAGGAAGTTGAGAAGGGATCCTGCAATAAAAAGGCCCAGGGACTCATCTAGCATGGTACACCGCCCCTGTTGGCGATCCGTGAGAGAACGAGCAGATTTTGTTTGAACCGGTTGTGTTTCAACCGCTCAAAGAACAGGGAGACCCCGATACAATACTTGGAAAACGCCCTCTTCCTGATACCCATCGCGTGAATTGTCTGGAGTGCAGGGGAGTTCTTTGTGCCTTTTTCATGCTTGATCTCCGCGATCACCAGGTCAGGGTACGAGATCATACGCTGCCCGTCATGGAAGGAAATCCCCGTGTCGAACGTCAGTCGTTCTGGCGATCCTGCTGAGACCAGGGTGAGCCTGTTGTACACCGTCATGATAACGGGATGAAAAGCCCGGCAGTCATAGGGGAGAGCCGAATGGAGAAATTCGGCCTGTTCAGGCAGGAAACCTGTTGACGACCAGGTGGTCTTAACCCGTCGTTTTTCTGTAGACCCCTTGTTGGTCTTCTTTTTCACTTCCAGGTAGGTCTCACCCGATGAATCGTAATGCCGCAATCTCAGCTTGTAGCGGTTGCCTTCTCCGTTATGGTGCTGCAGGTAACTGAGGAACGAAGGAGTATCATAATACATGGTATCATATCTCCCGATCCTGGTGCCCTGTATTTCAAGGACCCGGTATGAACCAACAAGTGCCTTTACCAGGTCTCTGCATTGCCGGAGCGTCATCAGATGCTTGCTCTCCTGCCGGGTCAGGAGCTGGGCTTTTGTCTCTTCCAGCCCGGTGAGAGAGATGCCCTCGAATTCATCGATGAGTGGTGACAGCGCAGAGCGGTCATGCGGCTCGTGACCCGGACAGGAGCCTTCATAGGGAAAATTCATGGTTATCCTCTGTCGAGATGTGGTGATTTCATGGGTATTCTGGTGGTTGTGCATTGCTCACGGTTCTCCCCAAGTTCTTCACCTGACCCACTCCTGAGTATAAAGACCATGGTGATTTCCTCTCATGTCCCTCACCCTGAGGTTATGATCCTGACGGAGGAATGCCGGAGGGGGGTGTGCCATTCATTCCAAAGGGACGGTCCGAAGGGGGTGTACCATTCATACCTGGCGGGGTACCGTTCATCATACCCGATGGGGGTGTCCGGTTTTGTATGTCGGTCGTATTGAAGGGCGGGCGGTCATTATTGCCGGTTTCTGTACTCCCTGAGGACGGTGCCTGTTTCCTAGATGACGGGCTTTCACCTGGCTGCAGGGCGCTTCCTGAATCCTGCATACACCCTGCTATCAGCACTCCTGCTGCGAGAATTGCTGATACGATCAGCACGAGACTGTTCTTTTTTCCCATGTCAGAGGTCCCTCCTCGTTTTCCTTGTCCTGTGCAGTTTTTGTTCCAGTACCTTTCTCGGTTGTATCTTCGACAGTACTTTTTGCGTATAGAATTTCAGTAACCCGACATGATTCTCCTTTCCCTTAATCATCATCATTCACTCCTCAGGGCATCGATCGGGTCCATATTGGATGCATGCCATGCGGGGTAGAGCCCGGAAATAATACAGACGATCATCCCAACGATCATACCTACAGGAATGTAGACAATGCTTTCGGGCAGGAAGAAATAAGCCGTATTCCCAATCATGGCACTCACCACAGAATACCCGATAATAACGCTCATGATCCCCCCGATACCAGCGCCAATTATCCCAAGAATAAACGCTTCGTAGAGAAACATCCGGCGCACCTCCCCGGTCTCCGTGCCTATGGAGAGCAGGACACCAATCTCCTGAACCCGTTCACTCACCGACATCATCATAACATTAAAAATACTGGTAGCAGCGACAAGAAGCGAAATACTGCCAATTGCCATAATAAACGTAGTGAGGGAGCTTAGCGTCGAAGAGACGCTGGTAATCCGGGAACTTGAATCGGAGATACGGACAACTTCTTTATTCCGGTTGACTTTTTTATCAATGGCATCTTCAACCTCGGTCAGAGTGCTTACATCCTTCAAATATATATTCACCTGGTCGTACAGATTCCCCTCACCGAACTGGGAAGTATACCAAGTGTCGGATACGATAATGGCATTATCTGTGTTGATGCCATTCGAAGAAGATAATCCAGCGGCAGGAAGAATACCAGCTACCCGGACGACCGGTCTCGTAACACTGATGTTCGGTTCTCCTATCTTAATCCGGGTCCCGATTTTTATGTCAAACCTGCTCGCAATGGTGGCACCTACAATAGCATCACTCTCACCCCGGATTGTGGTTCCTTCAGAGACGTTCATGATACTCCTGATATCATCCGGATCAAGTCCGTATATCGAACCTCTGCCGTCATTGGAACCAATCGAGAACTGGGTACTGCCCTTGTCAATTGGTATAACGTCATTTACCCCCGCCGCATCCCGAATCTCTCTGAGCTGGATATCAGTAATCCCGTTAGAAGAGCTGACTGATGACCCTGGTTCTGCCATCACAACATCGGGAGTTACCATGATGATATTGATACCTGTCGTGAGCTGATCTTTTACCAACAGCTGCATATTGGTTCCAAGCATTCCCATGGATGAAATGGCAACGACACCGATGACAATCCCTATAGAGGCAAGGAGAGAACGCAGGAAATTCAGCCTGACACTGCGCACCGAGAGATTAAAAAAAATACCTTTCATGATTCTACCACCCTTCCGTCCTCAAGCTGTATCGTACGGTGTGCATATTCGGCAATCTTCGGATCATGCGTCACCAGGATAACCGTCTTTCCTTTTTTGTGCAGATCCGCAAGAATATCCATGATCTGGAAACCTGTCTTCCGGTCGAGATTGCCTGTGGGTTCATCACACAGGATAATCTTTGGGTCATTAACCAGTGCCCGGGCAATCGCGACCCGCTGCTGTTGTCCTCCGGAAAGCTGGTTGGGGCGGTGAGCGCTCATCTCTTCGTCAAATCCTACGGATTTGAGTACGGCCGCTGCCCTGCCGCTGGCGTCTCGTTTTTTGTATTTCAGGATAAGCGGGTATTCAACATTCTCATAAGCCGAGAGGAGCGGGATTAAGTAAAATTTCTGGAAGACGTACCCGATCACATCCCTTCGCATATGAGTTCGTTCAAGGTTTGTCATTTGGGCAATATTCCTCCCGGCGATAAAGATCTCACCTGCAGAAGGAATATCGAGAATTCCCAGCTGGTTCATCAGGGTTGATTTACCGGAACCTGAAGGTCCCATGAGCGCCACAAATTCCCCTTCATTGATATCAAGTGAAATATGCCTGAGCGCGGTGAAGTCCCCACTCTCCAGATGGTATACCTTTGATACATCTGCAAGGCGGATAAGGGGGGTGCCATCCATAGCCTGTCTCCCTAACGTTTCTTCAGTTTTCCGGCAATCCATTTCCGCTTCATCCAGAGCACGATGCCGGCTATGATGATGATCCCGGCGGCAATGACAGGATAATAGGAACTTATACCTCCGCTTCCGCTGCCCCCAAAGGTGAATATACCTCCTCCGCCCTGAGGGCCTCCGCTGAAACCACTATTGGTTCTTGTTGAAGAACTTCCTGTTGTCGCGGAAGCGAGGCTGCCGGATGAACTTCCGGAATTGCCTGATACGGTGCCGGTGCTTCCCGTACCTGCATTTGTCCTGAGATCAAGGTTCTTTGTAGTGCTGAACGAGTTCCCGTCATTATCTTTCCATGTAATGACCAGAGGAACCGATGACAGGTCGCTTGCGGTAAGGGTGATTTCGAAACTCGAGAAGTCATCTGATGCAAGCGAGCCGATCGCATAGTAAGCGTAGGGTTCGACAGCCCTGGCTGGTGACCCGACCGTGACGACCATTGATTTCGCATCAGTGAGACCGGCATTAGTGATATCCCCGGTTAGTGAGTAGGACGCTCCTGAAGACGCGAGTTTAAAGTTATTGACTATGGGTATGGCCGCTTTTTTATTTTCCCCGAGGACTATGGGCAGGATTACCTCAGTCGAGTGATCATTATCCCCGTTCTGGAAACTGATATGGAATGTCAGGACAGAGTCCTTATTCGGTGTTACAGAAAACGGGACCTCCACGGAACTTTGCCCATTTAATGAACCGACATATTTCTGTGTTGGACTTACCTCAATACCCTCGCCCTCCGGGATAATAATAATATTTTGTATCGCCGCTACCCGGGGGTTGATAATACTCACATTAATGGTATTTTTTGTCGATAAGGCAAAGCTATCGGGTTTTTGCGAGATGCCTGCCCTGATATCAGCGGAATCAACTTTGATCATCAAAGGATAATGGATACTCCCGGCGTTCTGTGTTCCTACAGAAAACAGCGGGAAATAGGTTCCGTCCGGGGGATCTGCCTTTACCAGAAACGAGTAAGACAGTGTCGATCCTGACCCGATATAACTCATAGTGTTCCAGCTATTCAGGTTCATAATATGGATTTTATCGCTCAGGATATCCGGATTTGTGAGCCCGACGGAGGATGTGCCTGAATTCGTCAGGGTGATGGTGATTGTTCCCTGTTCATAGGGATAGAAAACCTCAGGATCAACTTTAACAGATGATACATACACCAGTGATGCTGCATCCTGTGCAGTTGTCGAGGTACTATCCGATATGGTTGTCGAAGTTGCTGCACTTGCTGTTGCAGCAAGCAGTAAAAGCAAAATGATACTGAACAAACCTGTTATTTTCTTCATAATTCTTCCTTTTAAATAACACTAACGCTCTGGATGAAACCCTAAACTTTTCCTTATAGCATAAGAACCCTGTTATTATCTCCGGCCATTTTTTTAAGACTGCGACTCTTTCTCCCGGTATCTGCACATAGCGAATGTGCACATGGTGAATAAAATGATGAGGGGTTGAGATGATCAGAGGGTAAACCAGTTATTGGTTATTCTTTGCTCTCAACTTCCCGTACATGTGCCCGCTGCCGGCTCCTTCACCGCGTGCAGGGAATGCATCCGGGTTTGCCGTCCTGAATTCCTGCATCAGGGTATGGGCGGTCCCGAACTCCCCGGTTGTCACCGCTGTACGGATAGCAGATACATCATATCCCTGTGCAGTGAGGTTATCCAGCATAAGGAGCATTCTTTCTCCATTTGCCTCGCCATTCATCGAGCCTTTGCCGGCTCCATCACCGCGTGCAGGGAATGCATCCGGGTTTGCCGTCCTGAACTCCTGCATCAGGGTCTGGGCAGTCCCGAAGTCCCCGGTTGTCACCGCGTTACGGATTGCCGTTATATCGTAGCCCTGTGCAGTGAGGTTATCCAGCATAAGGAGCATTCTTTCTCCATTTGCCTCGCCATTCATCGAGCCTTTGCCGGTTCCTTCACCGCGTGCAGGGAATGTATCCGGGTTTGCCGTCCTGAACTCCNNTTGCCGTTATATCGTAGCCCTGTGCTGTCAGGTTGTCCAGCATCAGGAGCATCCTTTCTCCTTCCGGCTGGCGGGATACCGGGCCTTTGCCGGTTCCCTTCTGCATCATGGCTGTTGCACCGGCCGATCCGATGACGAGCGCAGCCACACAGAAGACTGCAAGAGCTCCGATATAGATTCTGGGTGTTTTCATCGTGTTTCGTTCTCCTGGATGTTTTTGACAGTGAAGGTGTAGTGTAAACCACCCTCAATGTAATGTATATACGACATTTTGACATTTAAAAGTTTCTAAATATTGGGAATAAGTAACAATTAAATGGGGGGACGACAGATAATTACCGATATCACAAAGGCCGGAGTATATGCCGTTATTCAGAGCTGATACAGAGTGACCGTATGAAAAAAAATACCTTCTACCTTATCGGAGGAAGCATTGCCCTTGCCCTGCTCGTTGTTTTCTGGTATTCCGTGGAACTTCACAATCCTCTTTTTATCGAGATCGCTTTCATCGCCGGAATCGCCCTGGCATACCTGGCAAGGCGGAAAGTTACCGGGATTATTAATGATGAACGGGATGTGAAGATCGGCGAACAGGCGATGATGCGGACCATGCAGGTCTTCTGGGTTGTTTTTTGCGCGTTTTCGATCGGGGCAGTCATGCAGATTCTCTATGTTCCGACATTTCCCCGCCCACCGGCAGGATCGCCTCCTCCCATCCTGCTTGGATCGAGAATGATCGGGTACATCCAGCTGGGCCTCCTCTGCCTGATGATTTTTTTGTATGTCGGTTTCAGGATCTATTACGCGAGAAAATACGGGGATTTTGAGACCGATGAAGAATAAGATCAAAATATTCCGGGCGATGCACAACCTTACCCAGGAACACCTTGCCCAGGCCATAGGGGTAAACCGGCAGACTATCCTTGCCATCGAAAAAGAAAAATATATTCCATCCCTGGATCTCGCATTCAGAATTTCCCGGTATTTCGGGGTAAATATTGAAGAGATTTTTATTTTTGATGAAAAGACGCCGGTCCTGGTACCTTCCTGAGTGATACCGGAAAGTTCCCTGACATTTTTAGGGTTCGCACCCGGACGATGAAAATCATTACACCTTGTAATTTTATGGGGGCTCCTTCGCCTCCGGGCCTCTCCGAGGCACGGCAGGGCAGTGCGGTGTTTACAGCTATACATTTAGAAACTGATCCGCCGCGGGGGCGCCCCGTCGGGGGCGGCGGGGTTCATCGCAAATAATTATGAAGAATAACCATTCCATTACTCGCATCTGTTTAATTTATTTTCATGGGATATCCTCACAATATTTTCTTAACGGATTTGAGCCGGATATCGGTAAAAGTCTTCCTGGCGTTATATGTTCCGAACAGAAGGATCAGGTTAAAAAAAGGTCGGGTTATTTGTTCTTTTTTCCGTTGGACTTTCCGGGAAATTCATCATCGGGATCATCTGCGTTTTTATTGCCTTTGTCTGGTGCAGAATTACCATTGTTTTCCCGGAGATTTTTCTCAGTGCCGGTGTTTTTCCCTGCATTCTCTTTTGGACCCCGGGTCTTATCGGAGACTTCCTGGATACTGGACGTGTTCGTCCCGGATTGATCGTCTGAATTTTTAGCGATCTTTTTTGCCTGGCCTTTATTGTTATAACTGTCCGGGTTCAGGGTAATGGTGAAGGTGACATTCCCGTCTTCACTCTCGTTGATCTCTATGTCATCTTTTTCAATCCTGAGGAATTTCATAAGCTGTGATAAGACTTTATCCAGCCCCTTCTTTTCCCCGATAACACGGATCGTATCGCTGCCTTCAACGGCGATCTCCTCGCCATTTACCGCAAGAGTACCTGTACAATTTATTTGTACTCCCTCACCCGGGGTGACATTTTCAAGGTCGTACCGGTGGAACTTTGCTATCAGGGTACCACCATCCTTGTTTGATACCGACGCCCTGATCAGCTCAGATTCACCACAGGTCAGGGAACTGCTGTTATAATCAATGCGGGGTTTTGTTGCATTGTCATGGCGAGAAATACCGTCCAGCCTGACAAATACGGTGAATACTCCTTTACTTTTAAGATTCAGGGTAGTCGGCTTAATGGAGAGTTTTACTGATAACGGCTTATCTTTAATAACAGCCGCCGCTGCGTTGATTATGACGTTCTTTTGAGCGTGGTTGTCATTCAGGTTCGGGTCAGTCTGGTCGAGAGCAGTGATGTTGACCCTGTTGATTTTCTCTCCTGAGGTGTTGAAAGCGGTTACCAGCGTGAGGCTGGTAAATGTGGCGTTCTTCAGCTCAGGAATGTTCCAGGTATGAGTGGTGCTGTTATATATACCCGAATCTGCCTCGAAGGTCATGTTTTTGTGGCCTGAAAGCTGGGAAATGTCCTCCTGCAGGGTAATATTCGTAGCATCCGAAGGTCCGTTATTCCAGAGGGTTACCACCCACGTTACGTCATCACCCGGTTCGTAAGGTCCGGTTGAGTTCACCATTTTCGATACATTGAGATCGGCGTTCGCCGCACACACAATTCCGACCGTGGAAAGCAGTGCCAGCAGAATCGCTCCTGAAAATAAACGAAGGAATCTGGTCATGCGGATTGTATCACCTTTCCGGATTCTTTCCGGTAAATTTTTTTTTGAGCCCGGCTCCATTAAAGATGGTGACCGTATTGGCAAAACCGGATTGTCCTCAATACTTTTAATCAAGTGAATACCGTTCCGGATAGTTCATATTTGAAAAATAAGCCCGATTATCCATTATCAGATTTGTTAAAAACATCCTGCACAATCGCAGGCAATATCAACATCCGATCGCTTCCGGAGCGCATAATTTTCCTGAGAAGCGATGAGCGATCCTGGACCTGCCCGGCCTAAAAGACGGCAGTATCCACCCCGCACGGATGCCCTTACGGCTCCCTCGATATCAGATTGCTTCATGGTTTTCTGCAGTTTCTGTTGCAATGGTGCCGGACACCGGTAAAACGTACCGTTTAAGGACCCCGACCGGGGGGACAACCTCAGGACAGGGATTTTCTGGCAGAATTGGATTTTGGGGAACGGGAAAATAAAACCTGACCTGCCAACTGCAGGGACATCGAACATGATACCTTATACATTCGTCAGGATAACTCAGGTATACCGATGAAAATTGTCGCATTCCAGCATACGCCCGGTGAACCCCCGGGGTTGTTTGAACTGTATTTTTCGGAAAAGAACATTCCCTTTGAGTGTATCCCGCTGTTTGACTCAAACGAAGTACCGGAAACCGGGGCTACCCACTTCATCTTCCTTGGCGGACCCATGAGCGTGAATGACGAGCGCGAGTACCCGTACCTCAAAGAAGAGAAGGAATGTATCCGGCTCGCCGTAAGGGGAGGGGCCCAGGTACTCGGTATCTGTCTTGGTGCCCAGCTGATCGCTTCAGCCTTCGGTGGCCGGGTCTATCCCTGTGTACAGGAAACCGGCTGGCACCAGATCCGGCGTGAACCGGTGCGGGAAGGTGTATTCTCAGGGTTTCCGGCTCGTTTTTTTGCATTCCAGCTCCATGGGGAAACCTACGAATTACCAACGGGAGGCAGACTTCTCTGTTCTGGAGATCGCGTGAAAAACCAGGCATTCCAGCTCGGGAGTGCTTTCGGGTTGCAGTTCCACCTGGAACTCACTGAGGCGATTTTACGGGACTGGAGCAGAGAACTCGGGCACTCTGACAGGGAAAAGATTCTCCGCGATAGTCCACAGTATCTCGCAGAAAGCAACCGTCTCTGTCGTCTGGTCGCAGATGAATTTACCCGGCATTGAACACCTGATCCCTGTACATTGACCGGAAAGTCAGGACTGGCAGTACGTGCCTGCCGGCGATTCATTTTTTTATTGCCGGAACAATACGGTAAGGAGAAGTATGGGCGATCTTCCAGGACGGGATGATGCTGAAACCGGTCGGGGCCTTCTTTTGACTGACCCCCCGTTTTACCTCGAGGAGTTTGAAAAATCCTATCGCTACATCATCGATGAATACCAGGTCAGGCCAAAGGATATTGCCATTTTTATGCCGTGCGCAATCCGTAAACCCTATAGTACAAGCCCAAGTCACCAGCTCATACGGTCGATAATAGCCCAGGTTCTGGACCCGTCACGCTACCATATTGTAATTTTCGGGACCTGCGGTATTGTCCCTGCCGAACTTGAAGAGATGTACCCTTATGCTCATTACAGCTACATGCTCGGCAAATGCAAGGACCAGAAAATCCTGGAAGATTTTCTCCGCATTGAAACGGAACGGGTCGCAGGTTACCTGAACAAGACACGGGATGTGTATACCTATCGTATCGGGTACTGCATCGGTCTCTTTCGCGAGGCGCTTATCCGGGGCTCGGAGCAGGCCGGTGTACCTATCGATATGATCCTGCCAACACGGGACATGATCGACAGGGTAATCGAAGAAGGAGACTGTATTTTTGAGGAAGGCAGCCTCTCCATGGATGAATACCTGGGAGAGTTCTGCAACGAGCTGATACGGTTCAGGAACTCTCTTCCGGCCGATGGGTGAGCTCTTCAAACCGATATGTTCATATGCCGTTATGTAATAGGTCGGTATACGCACATGACCGATGAAGCACGCCGTATACCGGCATTCATGCAGCAGATGGCAAAAATCATAACAAAATCCGTCAGCAGCCTTGACCAGCACCAGATGGAGGTTTTTTTCCAGGAGATACTCTCCGCAAAAAGAGTATATGTTGCCGGTGCAGGGCGCTCAGGGTTTATTGCCAAGGCCTTCGGGTTGCGGCTGATGCACCTCGGTTATAACACGTATGTCGTAGGGGAGACAATTACCCCGGCATTCTTTTCGGGCGATACCCTGGTGATGTTCTCGGGATCGGGTGAGACACATTCGATGGCATCCATCTGCGATACGGCAAAGGAACTCGGGGGAAAGGTCTGTCTTATTACGGCATCACCAGGCTCACGGATGGGCAGGACCGCGGACTGTATCGTAAATCTTGGGGATTTCACCGGGTATTACCGTAAAGATAAGAATTCATTTGAAATCCGCCAGCTGACCGGTAATTACCGGTCGGTCACCTCTGCATTCGCCCCCTTGGGCACATTGTTTGAAACCCTTGCCCTGGTTTTTTCTGATGCAGTCGTTTCTGCCCTGATGGAGGCAAAGAAGGCAGAGATCCGTGATATGCAGGACCGGCTTACCAATACCGAGTAACAAAAATTGTCTGTTTAGAGGGATACCGTGAGTGCCGGTGTTCCCTGCTCAGCCGGAACGATATTCGCGTCCGGTAACCAGCTGACCATCATCCGGTAATGGATGGTGCCGGGGGTACACCTTCCCGGGCACGTGACACCCCCGGCAAACCGGAAGCTGCTGGTACCAGATCCCGCTGTCGCATTGCGAACTGTTCAATCCCTTCCCGGCATGATCTCCCAAAAATCCTTATGATATCCCGGAACGGATAGGAAAGTACTGGTTTACCCTATGACTCTCTATCGCTGCAATGTCTGTAACCAATTCGAGTATGAGCCCGACCGGGGGAACTCACTCACCAGTATCCACCCCGGTACCCAACCCTCACAGTTCCCGTCCGATTGGATATGTCCGATCTGCGGGTCCGACCCGACTCATCTTACCCCTGTTACGGATTATCCCGTCCCCGATGACCATGCAGGGAGCGGTGCGGGGTATCTGGCCGAATGGGAACGCCCATTCGATGACCTTGAAGAGTACATGGCAGATATCCATACCATGGCAATAACCGGGGAATCAATCATCGAGCCGATGCGGACAAGAAAACCGGTCATCTCCTGGGACGATATCCTGATCAAAGGTGCCCAGATCGCGAGGATCCCTTTGAACAAGGACACCCCGGTCAATACCCGCACGGTGATCGGCCCGAAAGCGCGGTATCCGATGGTAATCGAAACTCCCGTGTACGTAACGCACATGTCATTCGGGGCACTTTCAAAGGAGGTCAAAATTGCGATCGCAAAAGGGACATCGGCAGTGAAAACCGCCATGGGTTCCGGAGAAGGGGGGATGCTGCCGGAGTCCCGCCAGTTTGCTCATAAATACATCCTGGAATACGTGCCAAACCGGTACAGCATCACGGAAGAAAACCTGAAATCCGCAGATGCGATTGAGATCAAGATCGGGCAGTCTGCTGAACCCGGGCTGGGAGCACGGCTGCCTGCAGAAAAAGTAACCCCGGAAATTGCAGAAATCCGTGGATACCCGGAAGGCACCGATATCATCAGCCCGGCTTCATACGAGGATATCAAAAACAAAGACGACCTGAAAAAAAAGGTGCAGTGGCTCCGCGAGACCTCCGGAGGAAAACCTGTCGGGGTCAAGATTGCTGCCGGCGATATTGAAGAGGATCTTGCAGCGGTGGTATATGCAGGACCTGATTTCATCACGATAGATGGCCGGCCGGGTGCGACTGGTGCAGCATTACAGTATATCAAGGCCGCAACATCGGTCCCGACCATATTTGCCCTGTGCCGGGCACGGAAATATCTCGATATAAACAATATCAGGGATATATCTCTTGTCATAACCGGTGGTCTGCGGATCTCTCCGGATTTTGCAAAAGCGCTGTGCATGGGGGCCGATGCGATCGCGATCGGGACAGCCGCAATCATGGCCTGTGCCTGCCAGCAATACCGCATCTGCGATACCGGGGACTGCCCGGTTGGGGTGACCACCCAGAAACCGGATCTTCGTGACCGGCTGAAACCGGATATATCCGCAAAAAGGCTTGAAAATTACCTGAGAGTATCGACAGAAGAACTCAGGGATTTTGCGCGACTGACAGGGAATAATGACGTCCATGCACTGAGTATCAGGAATATCTGCACCACAAACTCGGAGATCTCCGACCATACCGATATCCCCCACGTTTAAGTGGCAAACGGATCCGGAGAGCGAAAATCGTCAACCGATGCACTACAGGTTAAAAATAAAGATGCGATCCTGATCCCTTACGGTGAAACCGGGACTACGAAAATACGTATGGGTACCCTATCGATAGTCCTGAATTTTTTGCTCTTTAGAAATCTTGTTTTCTCGAGTGATCTTCCCGAAGATTTAACCCGATGTTATCTGAGAGGGGCGGTTTTCGCCGTCAAAAAACCCTGTGAAAATTCTGGCACACCGGAACCTGTCATGAGCGCGGTTGTTCCTTATTTCCCCTGCCCCCAAAATTTTTGAGGTCATTATTCGGAAAAATGCGGAACCGGGCCGGAATTACCCAACGATGTCCGACGGGAACAGATGAGGTCGGATATTGCAGTGTTACGAAGACGGAAAGCGGGAGGGGATGTGGTTTGGGACGCAGGCGGGTACCGGCAGGGAGATGTCCTCACTGCGGACATCAGGGAGAATGAGAAATCTACAGAGCAGAATTTTTTTTATTTTACCGCTCTGTTGAAACGGGCATGAACAGGAGTTCGAACCCGAACCATGAAAATCATTAAAACATGCAATTTCAGGAGGAAAACCCGCCTCTGGGCCTCTCCGGGGCACGGTGGGGCAGTACGGCATATGCAAATATACTTACCGGTACTGATCCGCCGCGGGGGCGCTCCGTCGGGGACGGCGGGGTTCATCGCACATAATCAAGAGATAAAAACATTCCACTAAGTACGTCTGTCTACTCTGTTTTTATGGGAAACGGTAAGATTTCAACACATTGCGAATCACCTGTTCGCGGGGAGACAGCATCTGTCCTGCGAATCGCCCCTGCTCTTTGCGATGGTGTGTAGTAGTACCTGCTCTGGATTTGTCGCTCAGTGAGGAATTCTGGAGCGACAGAATGGCTGCCGCATTGCCGGAACATTGAAGGTAAAATCGGGGGGCTGACAAAACACAGTACCCAAAGCACAATGAATGCGACTTCTTTTTCAGACCGTGCCGAAAAACACCCGTCTTACGCCATGAGACAGCGGGTTACCGTGATAAAGATCCATTTACCAGGTTCTGAGGTGCCAGGAGTAAAAACCGGTTCAGAACCGTCGTGGATCGGTATCCACGTCGATGATGACCGGTCGCTGGTGGGACATCGCGGCGAGGATCGCAGGCCTGAGTTCCTCCGGATGGCCGACATGGATCCCGATGCCCCCGCATATTTCTGCATACCGGGCAAAGTCCGGGTTGAGCAGGTCGGTTGCATAGTTCGGGTAATTCTCCATCATCTGTTCGACCTGGATCATCCCCAGCTGGCGGTTGTTCAGCACGATCACGACCATCGGGAGATCATATTTCACCGTTGTCACGAAATCCGACATGGCCATGGAAAATCCCCCATCACCCGTGATACAGAAAACCGGCCGGGCCGGGCAGGCAATCTTTGCGGCAATCGCACCCGGCAAACCACAACCCATGGTCGCGAGATACCCGGACATCGCAAACCTCTGCTGCTGCATCCGGAAGTTCCTGCCAAACCACCACTGGTTCTCCCCGACATCAAGCGAGATTACCGCATCAGGAGGGATCACATCCGAAAGTACCTTCATGATAAATGGCGGGCGGAGCGGTACTGCGGTGCTGTCAGCTTCCCGGTCGCGTTGCCGGTCCCATTCCTGCTTCATGCCGGCAAGGCGTTTTATTAATCCGCCATCTTCTCTCTCGTGAAGCAGGGGGAGGAGCCCGGGGATGACCAGGCTGCAGTTCCCCCAGAGCCCGACTGACTGCTGGTTTTTCCCGAGTTTTATCGGGTCGATGTCCACCTGGACGAACGGTTTGTCCTCCGGCACGTTGGTGAATTTTGAGAACCCTACCCCGAAGGTGATGATGAGATCGGCTTCGTTTACGAGGGTCCGTGCCTGTGGGGACCCGACGTTTCCCAGGATACCCACTACATACGGGTCGTCTTCAGGTATGATCCCTTTTGCCCGGAACGTGGTGAGCACCGGTGCCTTGATCTTCTCTGCAATAGCACGTATGGTCCTGCCTTCAGGGTACGCTCCCCAGCCGGCAAGAATTACCGGGTTTCTCGCATTATTTATTGCAGCGGCAGCAGTGTTCATCAGGACCTGGGACGGGAGGATATCGGGGCTGCTGATACAGGACTCGCGGGTGCAGAACTGCGCATCGAGCGGCTGTTTCTGGATATCATTAGGGACCGATACCTGGGCAACACCGCGGTGAATAATCGCATACTTCAGGGCACGGGTCAGCACAAGGACTGCCATGTTCTTTTCATACACGGTATTGTTATAGACCGTAATCGGGCGGAAGAATGCATCCTGGTCTATCTCCTGGATACCCCCGGGGCCGGTATACTGCGTCTCTACCTGCCCGTTGAGGGAGAGGACCTGCGCATGATCTTCCTTTGCATCGTAGAGCCCGGTGGCAAGGTTGGTTGCCCCGGGACCGGCAATGGTCAGGCACGCGGCAATCCTGCCGGTCAGTTTGTTGTACGCCGAGGCAGCCATTGCCGCATTCTCCTCATGCCTGACCACGATATACCGGATACCGGGATTTTTCCGGATCGCTTCCACGATACCGAGGGATGAAGTACCGGGAAGACCGAATACCACGTTCACCCCCCATGCGACCAGTTCAGCCACCATCACGTCCGAAACGGTCGTTGCCGAACCTGCGTGGATATCTTCAGCAGAGAGCATCCTGAACGCGTCTTTTCCTGCACCGCAGACCGGGCATGTCCAGGTATCCGGCAGGTTTTCAAAAGGTGTACCTGCGGGGATTCCTGCCTTTGGATCACCTGTCGTCTCATCATAGATATACCCGCAGACACTGCACTTCCATCGAGCCATTTCCTATCCTCAGAACGACCTAGTATAATCACCTTCATCTAGATGAAAGATATGATCAGGTTAACGTCATAATGCGGAGTCTTTCGTCCAGGTCTCAGCCGGACTGGTCCCTGCCACAAGAAAAAGGGATGAAATTGATATCATAGCAAAGAAACAGGTTGATGGTAACTATGGAGGAGGATAACCGCTGGTCGGTGCCGGATCTGGCAGGCGCCCTGCAATGGTGCGGGCAGAGAAGCCGGCAGCACATCCGCTGTACGCTGGCCGTAACCGCAGAATATGCAAAGAACCCCGAAGAGTCATACCATGCGCTGGTGTCGCATCTTACCGGTATCCGGGCGGCGGGTGAACAATCGGATGGCATTTCCTTTTCCGTGAAACCATCCGCGATCGCGATCCTTTTTGATCACGGGGAATATATCAGGAATCTTTCGCTCCTCTTTCACGAGGCCCTTGACCGCGGTGTGCCGTTCGAGATCGATATGGAAGGCCGCCCCCTTGTCGGGGATACCCTTCGGTCAGCTCTTACCCTTGCAGGGGAGGGTGGGCCCGTAACGATTGCCCTGCAGGCATACCTTAACCGCACATCCAATGACCTCGCGGCGTGTATGGATGCAGGAGTCAGCGTACGTCTCGT
The DNA here is from genome assembly GCA_002495065.1 of Methanoregula sp. UBA471. Classification (GTDB taxonomy): domain Archaea; phylum Halobacteriota; class Methanomicrobia; order Methanomicrobiales; family Methanospirillaceae; genus Methanoregula. The sequence goes on from DADT01000035.1 coordinate 25,411, forward strand.
AAAGGGAGCTTACCATGGGGACACCGGGGACTTCATTGCCATCCAGGAGAGGTTCAGGACCCTTGCAGAGACCCTTATCTCGGCAGGTGCACCGTTTTGTGCTGCAACCCACGACCCTGTACTGGTCGACTGGCTCAAAGAAAAGGGCCATAAAGATCTTATAGAATTTTCCTTCCTGAAAGGACTTGCAGACCGCACGAAAACGGAAATGGCTGCAGAAGGGTGGAGGGTAGCCGAATACGTCCCGTACGGGCCGGCAGACCCGGCTTACATCCTGCGAAGGGAACGATATATGGCGACCCTTGAACATCTCGGCAGGTCGCCAGTCCCGTGAAGTTACTCTCATTAGCTCTTCAGGGAAAATCCGGTGTAAAAAATGTAACACCGTTTAAAAAATGGAGGGAACGATGCCTGTCCCCTATGGACTGCCCCGGTGCTTGCGATGATGAGCGTATTACCTTTTCAGGAGCAATCACAATCTTGATGTTCCAGCGGGGAGCGAGGCAGGATTACTGTAGAGCCGTAAGATTGTCAAATCAGGATGAACGCCGCCGCCCCCGAAGGGACGCCCCCGCGGCGGGTTCAGTCAGAGATTCTCCCTGGAACGACCATGTCCCGCCGTGCCTCGGAGAGGCCCTGAGGCGGGTAACAATCGCTCCTCTTTTTATTCTTGTCTTACCGGACTGCCCCTGAATTTGCGAACTTTGGCGTGATATCCATTTTGGGGGCGGGGGCAGCGACTGCCTCCGGCCCAAAGTAGCGTCAGAATGCCTTTCCATGATTTCTCCAGAGCCAGCACATCTCACCGGATACGTGTTTGTGCCTGCTCCCGCAGGTACGAAAGGAGGTAATACGGGCCACCGATGCCTTTGCCCGTCGAACCGCTCCCCTTCCAGCCGCAGAAGGACTGGGTCCCAGGCCATGCACCGGTCGTTGCCCCCCCGCGGCGGTTGGCATAGGTGACACCCGACTGGATAGTGTCGAAAAAATACGCGATCTCTTCGTCGTTTTCAGAGAATATTCCGGCGGTCAGCCCGAAATCGGTCGCATTCGCTTCTAAAAGCGCCTCGGCAAGGGTCGTGAAGGGAGTGATGATGAGGAGCGGGACAAACAGCTCCTGCCGCACCAGCGGGTGTCTCTTCGTCAGCCCGGTGACAATCGTCGGTTCCGCATAATACCCCTGCGAAAATATTCCTCCACTGAGCACATGTCCCCCGCTGATGATCCGCCCCCCGTCCTTTTTTACCATCTCAACGGAATCCCTGAATGTCTGCAGGGCTTCTGCACTGATCAACGGGCCGATGAAGGTCTCTTTTTCCCTCGGATCGCCCGCACCAAGGCCCTCCACCTGCCTGCGGAGTCGGGCGATGAACTGCTCTGCAACCGGCTCTTCGACATATACGCGGGATGCGGCACTGCACTTCTGTCCGCTGAATCCGAATGCGGATTTACAGGTCCCTTCGACCGCCTTTTCGAGATCGGCATGCCGTGTCACAATCACCGGGTTCTTGCTCCCCATTTCGAAAATGAGCGGCTTGATATAACGCTGCTTTGCGGTAAACCTGCGGTTGAGCCACATGCCGGCGGCACGGGAACCGGTGAATGCGATGCCGGCAATATCCGTATGGGCGGTGACAATCTCGCCAAACAGGGCACCAGGTGCGGTGATATACTGGATAGCATCCGGCGGGACTCCGGCAGCGGTAAATGCGTAATACAGTTTCAGGGCAGAAAAGGGTGCAATGCCGGTCGGTTTGAGGACGATGGTATTTCCCGTAATCAGCGCTGCTCCCGCCATGCCGGCAGCAAGGGAAAGGGGGAAATTAAACGGGGAAATCACTACCCATGCCCCGTACGGCCGCATGATACTCCGGCTCCCGGCTTCGGCGCTTTCAGGGCGGGTGGAAATGGCAAATCCCTCCTGTTTTTTGTAGATCTCAGCATGGTAGCGGAGCATATCAACCGCTTCCCATGCTTCCGCGACCGCCTCGTACCGGTTCTTTCCGGACTCACAGGTAATCAGTGCAGCAAGGAGGAATTTTTGTGAGTCGAGGATATCGGCAGTTTTCCGGATAATCCTGGTGCGTTCTTTCCAGTCCCTCTCCCGCCATGCAGGAAATCCTTCGCTTGCGGCAGCTATCGCCGACCGGATCAGGACCGGTGTCGCTTCCTGGAATTTTCCGATAACAACACGTCGATCGATGGGGGAGAGCACCTCAAATTCCGGTCCGGGAAAGAGTTCCCTGCCACCGATGATGATCGGGTGAGAGCGGCCAAGCTCCGTCAGTACCTGATCCAGTGCCTTTTCATATCCGGCATGGAACGTGTCATCAGCGGGAAGATTGACATACGTCAGTTTTTTTCCTTTTTTCATGAAGAACACCTTAGGTATCCTGATTGGTACCATCCTCAAATTAACCGTGAATACGTGGGACTATACGCCCTGAGGACTATCAATGTATCCCCGGACTGTTTTCAGGTAACCGGCCATATCAAATTTCCTCAGGAGTCCCCGATCGGTCATGGAACGGACCATCCCGAAAACAGGACGCTCCCTCCAGGGGCGATCGTGTTTTCCGAAGCACCAGGCTATCCCTGCATACCCGTCAGGGTCCCGCCCGTCAATCTCGTATTTATTGTTGAGATGCAGCGCGACTGAATAGGCGTCCCCGGGGGTTGTGCTCCATTCGAGGATCTTCTTACCCCAGTACATCCGCATGTAACCCTGCATCTTGCCGGTCTTCATCATTTCCTGCTGGGCTGCATTCCAGTACGGATCATGGGTTGCAGCACGCTCCAGTTCATCGGGGGTATACCCGTATTCCCGCTGGTCAGCCTGGTGAAGTGCCAGGGTTCTCTGTGCCCATGCAGGGATCGAGAGATATGAATCATACCCCTCGTTATAGCGGACAAAATTCACCGCAAGCTCACGGCGCACGATCAGCTCCTCGAGAAAGGCCGGGGTACCACTCCCTCCATGTTCCTGTGCAAGAACTGCCAGCGTCACCGGCGATACCTGGCCAAAATGGAGATAGGGGCTCATGTCCGAACTGCCATCGCCCCCGGGATCATTGCGGTTTTCCGCATATCCTTCGAGCCGGTGCGTCAGGAACTGCTCAAACCGCCGGTCCGCTTCCGTTGTCCCTCCCCTGAACCTGTGTGAAGGAGGGATCGTGCGATCGATTGTTATCCGGGAAAGGAGGTTATCGACAGTCTCACCGGCCAGCGTCGGCACGTCAAGGGAAAGAGAGGATTTCTTCGGGGAAACGGGTTCAACAGGTTGCAGGAACCTGTCAAGGTGGCGGATTACTTTCGGGCGGAACGTGGCTGCCGAATATTCCTCCTTTTGCGATGCCAGTTCAACCGGGACGACAACATTTCCTTCGACCTGGATGAGCGGGCATCTGCACTGTTCCGCAACTGCACGGTACCACGCCTGCTGGAGCCTGAGATACCCCCGGTCGACAATCACGACGGCCGCGTTGTGTGCGAGGGACCGGACTCCTGAGGCAGGCTCCTCGATCCTGAGCACAAACCGTATACCGAGGGACTCGAGCGAGCGTGCCACTTCAGCAATCCCTTCCAGCATAAAGCGGAAGTGACGGAGGTTGGCTTCGGGATACGATTGCCAGAGCCCGAAATACACGATGAGCGGGAGATGCAGCCGATCGGCCCGTTCACCTGCGTACACGAGTGCCGGGTTGTCCCTTGTCCGGTGAGAGGATTGCATCCAGTAGAGAACATAATCAGCAGTCCGGGGGGCTGCATCATTGAGAGGACGGACCCGTCCCGGATCGATGCGGGTGATCACAGGTATCTTCTCGTCCTGCAGGGTTTATGGATTTTTCTGCCGCCGGTTCCTGTCATCCAGTGGCTGCTTTTCCCTGACCTCATCCACAGGTTTTATCATTCCCACAGAATATGGTATTCACATGGCAGGGGACAGCAGGCTGCGGCGTCTGATTGGCAATGCATACCGGATTGGGCTCGGGGGTGAAGGAGTGCTTCTCACCGAGGGGCGGGATCAGGAAGCCCGGAAAATGCTTGAAGCAGCGTACGGGAGTGGGATCCGGTATTTCGATTCCGCACCTGCGTATGCCGACAGTGAACGATATTATGGTCAATTCTGGGACCAGCACCCGGACTGGAAAACTCACTCGTTCCAGACAAGCAAATCAGCACACAGGGATGAAAAAAGTGCATCGGCAGATCTGACAACCACGCTCTCCCGCATGGGCCGTGACCGCCTCGGGCTCTGGCAGATCCACGATGTCCGGGACAGCAATGATATCCGCCGGATCGAAGGCCCCGGCGGTGCACTCGGGGCATTCTACCATGCCCGTGAAACCGGGACTGCCCTTGGAATCGGTGTGACCGGGCACCATGACCCTGCAGTCCTGCTCCACGCAGTCACCCACTGGGACATTGATTCAGTTCTTCTGCCGGTCAATCCCGTAGAATCTGCCATCGGCGGATTCCTTGACCGGGTTATACCGGCAGCTCGTGAGCGGGGCATCGGGGTGATCGGCATGAAAATTATGGGTGCCGGGAACTATATCCTTCCCGATGCCGGACTCCTGCCTGAGGTCCTGATCCGCTTTGCCCTATCCCAGGATGTCGATCTTGTCATCGTCGGCTGTTCTACTCCGGAAGAGGCACGGCTCCTTGCCAGGATGGGGAAGGAGCATGTTCAGATGGAGAAAGAAGAACGGGACAGGATTACCGGAATTGTCCGCCCCTATGCCAATCGGCTTGCATACTACCGTGGCGTTATCTGAATGTATGAGAGAGCAGTATCGATGGTTTCCCTTAAGAAACGGGCATGAACGAGAGTTCACACCCGAACCATGAAAATCATTACACCTTGTAATTTTATGAGGGCTCCTTCGCCTCCGGGCCTCTCCAAGGACGGCGGGGCAGTGCGGTGTTTACAGTTATACATTTTAGAAACTGATCCGCCGCGGGGGCGCCCCGTCGGGGGCGGCGGGGTTCATCGCAAATAATTATGAAGAATAAACATTCCATTACTCACATCTGTTTAATTTATTTTCATGGGAAATCCCCATCTTACGTCTGTCAGGAATTTTCACGGGTGATAGCGTGGGAAGCCACAGGGAAGGCAGAATCAGGGAATGGTAACGGTAATAATTTCATAGGATAATTGAACAATTCCCATATCATCTGGAAGCGTCATACCCGGTAATGCGATAAACCTTCGCCGCACCAAAAAGGGACGCCCCCGCGGCGCTTCAATGAGCTGCTATCTTCGCCCAGACCTCTCAAGTGACCCTGTTGCGGATGGCCATTTTTCATGGTTCGGGTACGAACTCCCGATCCTACCCGGTTCAACGGAGCCTGAGAGTATTTTTTCCGGAGTATCGTACGATGGTAACTCCAGAATTAATCGATATAATCCTGATGATTACGATTATTGATATTCCCAAATCCAAAGATGAAAAAACCCAATTCCCAGAAGTTGAAAAACCGTTCAATGATCAAGGAGGGACAGAGCCTGTCCCCTCCCTTGACCTACCCTGCGCTCGGATGACTCCCGTAGTTCTTTTCAGGGGGTTTTCTTCGATCCTTCCCATCTTCCTTCCTGAAGATTATCACAAAAACGGGGAGCCACAGCGGCGGGGACGAACCAGCGGGCGAGTTCCCCAGGAGCGTAAAAATAAGCCCGTGCAGGTAACAAAATACAAAATATATGACGCTGGAGAGATTATTGTACACAACGTTCTCAGAGGCTTTTCCCCCGCCACGGATATCATCCTCCACGATGATATTCATGGAAATCTGTGGCAATCTGAAAATCCGTTACTCGTGAAGATCGCATTCTACAGAGCCGGATTTTCTTGTTGCCAGATGTGATTATCCCATTTTTAAAACATCATTAAGAAAAAGTAACAGATGAGAGGTTCGCCTAAAAATTATTCCGGCTTTTCCTGTACAGACCCACAGCAGCTTCCCGGTTCTCCGCCGCAACTGCACTCCCCGCTGTCCATATCCTTACCCCGCAGAGCAGCGCTGATCATCGCCCAGGCGCACCCGACCCCGCTCTGCACCGTAATCGCCTGTACGGGACAGTTCAGGGCACAGGCACCGCATTCCATGCATAAGGCGGGTGCAGCCAGCTCGGCAGTCTCTCTGCCGGGCATAAAGACACCATGCGGGCAGACCCTGCTGCACATTCCGCAGTTGATGCAGCGGTCCGGATCGTACTGAAGCGTGTTCACGCGATAACTGTCAAACATCAGATCACCTCAAGCCAGCCCAGCAGTCCCAAAGAAATGCCCAGCACAATGCCAGCAACTGCCATGACCGCAATGATCGGAACGTAGCGGAAGATCTCGTTTCTTACCCCGGTCCGGGAGGTGGTCGTGCTGCAACCGGTAAAGTTGAGGGCAAGGTACGCGGTTACTGCCGGCATCATGAGCAGCGCCATACCGGCACCCGCCGCATTCATCCACACGGGAGCGGAGGCGTCGGATGCAAATGCTCCTGCGACGGGGAGGGCGGCGATCGTACCCAGGATAAGTCCTTTGGTCGAGAAATCCCGGGTAGGAAGGAGGGGGAGGAGGAGCGGGAATGCGACAGTACCGGCCAGAACCGCGGCGACTGCCGCGAGTGCTGCAAGAGGACCTGCGAGGAAAAAGAGGACTAGTGCCCCGGCAATCGCTGGTGGTGCCGCGTGGACGAGCTCGACGGGTACCAGGACAAGCCGATCGGCAAGCGGGAACCTGACCTTTCGCATATCGGGCGTTGCCGTGTGGGTTTCCAGGTACCGGGGAAGATCCGTTGCCCGGACAGGACCATACTCGACTTTGAACCCGGAGCGGCGCATGACATCCGGCCACGAGATACCCGGTGCACCCAGCTGGGGGAGGATGATGGTGCGGTGGCGGACAACGTGGGCAAGATCACTGCAGGTAACAGAGCGGACCAGTTCAGCAGTACCGAACGTGCCTTTTCCGGCAGCACACCAGACATTGATCCCTTTGGTATCGAGGACGAGGATATATGCATCGATGCCCTCAAGGGCAGAACGCAAGGCATCGAAACTCAGCGTGTAATTGGCGGATGCAAAGACCGGTGAGTCGGCATCCGGGTTGCCGAGCCGGTAGAGACCGGGTTTTACCGTGTGCCCCATCCTGTTTACGCCCCAGCGGGCAAGGAAATGGTCGAACCGGTTGGCAAAGGTGATCGTGCTGGTGGCTGTGCTGATGCCGGGGGTCTCCTCGCACGTCTCCTTTTTGCCCCCGGTGCACCCGCACGGGAGTGACGCGGTTTCCGGAGGGCAGGAACAGGTGCAGGAAGGTGGTGTTTCCATCGTTAAGCTCCGTTAGTCCTGCCCGTTCATGAGCGGACCAAGCACCTCTTTAACCATCCCGCTCAGGTTTTCCACTTTCATGAGCGCGAGGCAACAGACAGTACCATTTTTCTCCCAGCCGATGAGGGCAAGCTTATCTCCGCTTTTTATCCCTGCCTTTTCCCGGACATCTTTGGGGAGTACCATCTGTCCGCGATCATCGACGCTCAGGACCGCTTCCACACGGCACCCCTGAGTCGAACTGCACCCGCAGGAGGGATCGCCGGGGGTGTCGTGAGCTGGCTTTTTGGGGGGCATATGAATTCTCATAATAATAATGATTTTCCACATATTTATATTTATCAGAAAAATCTGAAAAAACTAATTTTATTGACAGATGATGTTGTGCCGTTCCGAGCCCTGATTCCGCTTAAAGGACCCCGGTCAGGACGATCACCGGTTGTCACAACCAGATATTTTCGGCGGGCAAACTCTTCTTTGCCCGGTATTGTTCCATACGGCAGGTTAACGGTAGCCCATGTCCGCCAGTTCTTTCATCACTTCCCGATCATCAAGGTCGTACCAGTGTTGATATGCCTCGGCAACGGCAAACCGCTGGCTGCTCCGTATATTGAGGCAGAACACCTGGTCCACTTCAGCAGCAACCCGTTCAGCCGAAGATGCAGAAGAGGTTGGCACTCCGACAATAATGTGTGCCGTTCTGGAGGTGCGGATACTCGTAATCGCAGCCAGCATGGTGAACCCGGATGCGAGCCCGTCATCTACCAGGATGGTTGTTTTTCCTGCGAGGTCAGGAAACGGTCTCCCGCCGGTAAACCGGGCAATCCGCTCCTGGACGTTTTTCCGGGTCTGAGCAACGGCGGTATCAACCTCCGCCTGCGACAGCCCGAGTGCTGCACGTAACCGTTCGTTAATCATTACCCTTCCGTCCCAGGTTACTGCACCGAAACCCGCCTCGGTGTTACCGGGGATCTGTATTTTTCTGACGATGGCAAGCTCAAACGGTGCCCCGAGCGCCAGCGCCACCCCCTTTCCAACAGGAATACCCCCTGCCGGTATGGCCACGACCACCGGGTCAGGGTATTCCAGGTGTGACCTGATGAACATGCCCAGCTGCTTTCCCGCGTCCTGCCGATCGGTAAACACAAACCTTCGTTCGCGGAGCTGCGGATTGTCGAGAATTCCTCTCATACACGGATGCTGGAAGTTTGGGAGTATAAACCTGTTTATGCAGCTCACCAGAAGTCGTGGCTATGCCCCGGAAGTGTGATGGTGATTGACGGGGAGCAGAACTGAAATCCTGCGAAAAAATGAGGGCTGAAAATCCGTTACCTTTTATTACGCATAATCCCCGCAAAAAGCCCGACAATTCCAAGTGCGGCGATCACGACCACCGGGACCGCACCTGCCCGTGTCGATGTCGGTGTTGGTGTCGCCATTGTGGTGACCGCTGTGGTGGTGACAACAGGTGTCAGGGAGATCATCTGTGCGGATACCGTGCGGGTGCTTCCGCCAGGAAGACTGACCGTGGTATTCCAGGGATAATAACCGGGTGCATTCAGCTCGACAACGTGATTTCCCGGGGTGACGCCGGTGATGGTAAGCGGAGTTTTGCCCTTGTAAAGGGTATCAAGATAGACAAAGGCATTCGCTGGATCTGAGGTGACATATATCGAATTCGGTGATGAAGATAGCGGTGCAAGAGCCGTGTACACATTCGTGGTAGTGCCTGCAGAAACCCTGACCAGGGTTGAATATGACTGGTATCCGTCAAGAACAAACGCCACCGTGTAGCTCCCCGGCGTCAGCTGATCGAACACAGTGGGGGAAACGTTCCGGTAAAAACCATTAAGATAAATTCTTGCACCCTGCGGGAATGAATCAACCGATAAACCGCCATATGCCGCGGTGGGTGTCGGCGTTGAAACCGGCCTTAATACAGCGTAAGCCTTTGTAGTGCCGCCCGCCTCGGGCATGGTAAGTATTCCTGAAACAGTAGTATATCCGTCTTTTTCCACCCGGAATGTCGATACGGGTGCGGCCATATATACCGTAACGGTCAGCTGGCCATCCAGAGTCACGCCCTGGTACTTGTTGTCAAAATACACGGATGCACCATCAACATTGCTGATAACCTCGATCCATCCCCGGTTGCTTACTGCAGCGGCGGCTCCCGGGATCATCGCGGCTGAAAGGCACGCGATTACACAAAGAATGAAGATTCCTTTTTTCATACCTATTCACGATCCTTACACGATTTCATCAGGTAGTGCCTTCAGCCAAGCCACCATACAGCCTGGTTCTGGTAATCGAGGTTGACCAGCACATAGATTTCCCGGGGAGCAAGAGCAGCCGGTATTTCGTATATCAGGTAACCCTCTGCCCGGTTGCTCTCTCCTGGCTGGATGTAACCGACCTCTCCTCCCCTCCCGATCTGATAATCGTACTGGGTCCCCGCGACCTTGTCAATGACAACGTCCGGGCTCTGGACCGGGGTATAGTTGTACACCTTCCCATTACCGGAAACGACGAACTGTTGTGCTGAAGGAGCGTACACGGCACTGGTACCGTTATTCATGACGCGGACATAGAGGAAGAGAAAGGCGTTTCCTGCACCGGGTTTTTCCGTAGTGTAGCCCCGCTGGAGCCCGAGGGGCTGTGAGGCTGAAGCCTGCTGGCCAGGGCTGTTCCATGTCGGGGATGTCCAGTTGTAGTCGGATTTTATCTCGAACTGATACACCGTCGCTTTCCCCTGCCGCTCACCGCTCCCGAACGTGGCATATTCATTCAGGGCCAGAGCACCCGGAAATGGCACTGCGGTTGGTGTCGGGATCAGTGTCACCGCAGTTGTGGGAACAGGAGTCTGAGTCTGGACAGGGGGTGTAGTACCGGTGCATCCGGAGAAAAAAAGTACAGCAATAAGTACTCCCCATACTCCGGCAGTTAACCTGAATTTCATAGCCCCTCCGCTTAAATCGGCCTCGCATCTATCTCATTGGGAAGCAGCTGCCGAAGCAGGATATCCGGTACCTGTTTCGAGGTGTGCACCGCCATGTCGAAATATGCCCGGTTGTCCCGCTCCCCTTTGTACTTCAGGTTAATCTCGAAATTGGTATCCATGAGGGTAATTACCCCCAGAGTCGTGATCACGGCACGCCGTTCGGATATGATCCTGTCCTCTCCCACCACCAGCTTCTGGCGGTCGCCATCAATATCCGAGATCAACTCATTCTGGTACGAAAGCACATTGATGTGGGTGTTTCCGACGGTAATTGTCTGACCTTCGGGAAATGAGACCCCATAACTGGTGGTAAACGGCATGGCAACCCCCGGCGCGACATTTGTCACGGACACATTAAGGGTCAGCAGGGCTGCAGCCAGGATGATGATGATGAGCAGTATAACCCCGAGAATGATTTTTGCACCGCTTCCTCCCTTTGCCCTCTGCCGTGCCTTTTCCTGCTCAATGGCTTCTTTTCGGGCCTGTTCTTTTGCCTTTTCAAGCTCCTGTTGCTTCAGCTTTTCCTCTTCCTGAGCCTTTACCCGGCCCTGTTCTTTTACCTTTTCAAGCTCCTGTTGCTTCAGCTTTTCCTCTTCCTGAGCCTTTTTCCGGGCTTCTTCCGCAGCCCGCTCATCATCCCGTGAAGTAAGATCTACCATATATATCACCACAGGTTCCCCGGAATTTCTCTTCTCCCCTCCGATCTGAAACTTTCGGATCTGCCGGAAATGTCAGTTTTCATGACGTGAGGGAAAATTCCTCTCGAGTTGAACCCCCTGTTAGAGCGTGTATATAGCGGGAATATCTATAAAAACCTTTGTGGGTAGTGCAGGAATCAGAATGATAGAGGACTACCGCCGTCCCGGCCAAATTTCACCTTATTTTTACGACCCGGGGCAAAAATATAATCCACGTAACAAGAGCCGTTTGAAAATCCTGTCCGTCTCAGTGAAAAAAGTCATGCCGGTCCCCGGGAGCAGGAAAAGAAAAACCGGGATCAGACGGTAATGCCAAGCAGGCCCAGAATAATCAGGAGAATTGCTCCGGGAAAACCGGCAAGGGCACAGATGATGACGGCAATCCAGTCATACCCGATATCGGGTTTTCCCGCGTATTGCATGAGATGAAAGAAATTCACGATGAACAAGGTGACAAGACCAATGATGGCATTTATTACCAGCTGCCCGATATTCCTGACGACATAGAATGCTATCGCCAGGAAGATGATAATGACGAGGATGAGAATTGCAATGCCAAGAAGTGCCATAGGTGACTCAATATCCCTGTTAATTATATAAGATTTCTGGTCGAATCAGACAGATTACCCGGTTCGTGCAGGTATCAGGAAAAAAGTCGGTAGTTAAGAGGCAAAGGTGTGATACATACCGAAACATGAAATATGCCAAAAAGAGTTTTCAGCTATAAAATACGTTCATTATTCCCGCGTCAGTGACTTACCTGTTTTCCGGGATCTACTTACGGCTCGTTTGCACATATTCAGCAACAAGTTTCTTCAGCAGTTCCCGTATTTCCGTGTCGTGTAAAAGCAGGTCACGAAGTATTTCACGGTCTTTATGTATCCGCTCTTCCTTTCCCTCCTCATCAACATCGAATATTCCTTTATCGATCAGTCCTTGTATCGCATGACGTGTATGCTCGAGGGACATATTGGACGACCTTGCGAGCCGTTCCAGGAACCCTTCAAATAATTCGGGAGGTATCTGGTTGGGTTCTACATCAAGATGGGTAAATTCACGAAACACTACTTCCTCATCAGGTGTTAATGGTTTACGCATAGGTTTACCTTTCTCATTTTTTCCCTGAAATATTTAGTCATTTTCACGTTTTATCTGACGGTGAATATGATTAGCCGTCCAATCACCTATCTGCAAACAGGACACGGAACCGGGTTTCTGTCCTCTGCCGGTTTTTGCGTATTCGGGAAAAAAGAGAGCCATTCCGTTACTCTTACGGTTATATTTGAGCTTTCCGGAAATCCCGGTCTCCGGAGACGGTAATACAACAGCCATAACAAACCGAAGGGGCGGTTCGGGGGGGGGAGGGACTGGGCACTGTCCACTCCGATAAAGGTGATTCGAGTCTGCTGACATCTTAGGGTTTCCCATGGAAGTTCCCCATTACAGTAATTTCGGGAAGCCAATCTGTTGCGATGACCTGCGCCGCACCAAAAGGGCCCCCCCTGCGGCGGATCATTGTTACAAGTTTACTCGTAAACACCGCACTGCCCCACCGTGCCTCGGGGAGGCCATGAGGTGGGGAGACATCATAAAATTACTTGGTTTAATGATTTTCAGATTGGGTGAGGACCATTCATATTCATGCCCGGTTCAGATGGGCCTCAAAATCAGGAAGTGGAAATCAGGAATACATTTTTTAAACACAAAAAATCCGTGGCATGCGCATCGAAGTTCCATCAGGGAGCTGTTTTTTGGAACCTGCAGGTTCCTGTTCTGCCATCTGCCCGGAAAAATGGTATCAAAAAATCCCGACAGGGATATTCATTGAAAAAGGTACACAGGATTTATTATCATTTATGCAGTAATGCACACTAATGGAAACATCCCTGATTACCGATGACGTTAAACTGGGGCTTCTTATCGCCATAGTTTTTATCGTGGCAATCGTCGCATTCTGGCCCCTCATGACCGTATTTATCTGGGCGGGTGCTATTGCTGTTGCCCTGTTACCCATTCATCAACGACTGTGCAGGATTGTAAAACCTTCGGTTTCTGCCACGTTTATCACCGTATGGGTCCTCCTTCTCATCCTGCTGGTCATGTCGCTGGCAGCGTTCCTTTTAATCAATAATATTGAGCATATCGGGGATATGGCGCTTTCAATGATAACCGGATTGAAAAACACCGGCTTGTCCGGATTTTTACCGTCATTTACCGAAGCACAGCTCAGTAATTTTGACGAAACGCTGAAAGACCTGATGGTGAAGACACTCCTGTCCTTTACGGGCAATGTCATGCAGACACTTCTTTCTATCATCATCTTCTTCCTCTCGTTATCGATGCTCCTCTTTTATGGCGAAACGATCTGGAATACCCTCTCAAACTCCTTGTCTCCGAGACTATCGGGTGCCATTAACAGGATGACAGAAATTTCTGAAAATACCATATATGCCCTGATCATCGTCCAAATCTCGGCAGCAATGATCTCGTTTGCCCTCGCACTCCCCTTCTTCTACTTTTTAGGGTATGGTGACATCCTCCTCTTCTCTTCCCTGATCGGGTTTGCGATGCTGATACCGCTTATCGGGGCACAGATCATGATTCTTATCCTTGCGCTGTATTTTTTCAGCCTTGGGGATATCAGGGGCGTCATCGCAATGCTGTTTGTGGGATATCCCCTCCTGAGCGGATGGATCGATTTCTATTACCGGCCGGTCATGATGGGTAAACGGGTTGCGGTTCACCCGGTGATTATGATGATCGGCATTTTTGCCGGAGTGCCGTTCATGGGGTTTGTCGGCTTTATTATCGGCCCGGTGCTCATCGCTCTTGTCGTGACCGGCGCCCAGCTACTTGCACAGGAATATTGCGACCCTGACCTGTAACTCCAGCCCTGATCTTTTTTAGTCAGTCACACTAGCAGTCTGAGATATGAGCAGGAAACCCGGGTAAATATTTTCAACAGGACAGGGTTTTTTTAACACATGTCCGTACCTGATGTATTTTTCCAGCTGACAATCATTCATCGGGTTTATAGTCGGCTTTGGAGAAATTTTAAACCGGCTCTGGAGAAAACCCCCATCTTATATGAGTCCGGATTCGTCAGATTATAACGGATTTCCATGGATATTACAGGGAGGATGCTGTAGTGGCGGGGGCAAAACCCCGGGAACGTTTTAATGATGAGTTCTCCAGAGCTGAATAAACCTGAACGCTCAAAAGGGTCCGGTTCGGCTCCCCACATATGCGATAATTCCTGAACAGGTAATACGTCATAATCGCTCTTGAACGCAGGGGCGGTAAAGGGGACAGGTGCGGTGCTGTTTATTTCATGACGGTAGACGAATTCTATAATGTCCGTTCATCCCTGGCTGAAAACGTTAAAACCGGATCTGTGAGTCGACACGGTTAATCGACCTGAAAATTATCGAATTTGAAAAATAAAATTTGTAACATCCGATAAGATTTTTATATAGAATCCCGACATATACTCGCTTGCTCTGATATGGATACAACAATTTTCAGGATGATTTCCCAGAAACATCATGAAGATCATCATATCAGGAGACTGATGAAAGGAGTTGAACAATAATTATGGCAGAGAATACTGTAGACAAGATGGTAAATAAGAGTGTTTCAGGAGCTGATCAAATGAAGATCCAGACCGCAGACGCACTTGAACAGGCTGCGCGGAAGCTGCGAAGTGCGGACATAGCAACGCATGGGGATGAAGTCAAGCATGTTCTCCATGATGCCGAGGCACGGATCCACCAGTTCAAGGAAGAAGTTGGTGTGAAATACCAGGAAATGGAAGCCGAATACCACAAGAAAGTAGAACCGGTCGAGACTATCATCAGCGATCACCCCATTCCTGCAGTGATGGTGGCGCTGGGTGTTGGATTTCTCTTCGGTATGTTGATCAGCAAATCCCACGATTGAAGAGGGGTCGTATGGAAGAAACGGCCTTCGATGAGGAATCGTCGATAGAATCGGAATTCGCCGCTACGATTAAGTATATTGATCTCTACCTCCGCCAGAAGACGGACCTGTTCCTCCAGAACTATGTATTCGAGCCATTTGATATTCTTGCAAAGAAGCTCATGTACCTGTCAGTTCTGGTCACCCTGCTGGTAGCAGGTACCCTGGTCCTGCTGGCGGGAGTGATCCTTCTCATAGCAACAGCGGTACCCCTCTGGGCGGCCCTGCTGATCACGGGAGTTTTGATCTTTTTCGTGGGAGGTATAATCGCGTATGTGATCTTCTCAGAGGAGATCGTTCTGCAGACCCCAACGGCGACGGAGATGATGGACCGTGGAAAGACGTAGGCAGATAACCGAAGAAGATATCCTCATGACCGAGGCGATGATCGCCAGGTCTTACGGGCGAGTGAAGCGGTCAGTTATGCAGGCACCATCCCGGGCTTTCAGCTCTGCAGGTGAAACGGTCAGGAAGCACCCGTTTGCAACAGCAGCTGCAGCGGTCGGGGCCGGCATAGCCCTTTTTGGGCTTTTCAGGCTGATGACACGGCAGGGTGCTGATGCCGGCAGCAGGGAGCGGGGATCCCGCCCGGACATGACACGGGAAATTCTGTCAATGATCATCCCTCTGGCCGCACCTTATGTAACCGGATATCTTAAGGACTATATGGCAAAGGTTTTTTCCGGGGAACGGGATTAATCAGCAAAAAATTATTTTTTTGATGCCGGGGACTTCTGTACCCCACAATGCATTTTCATACTGCTGTGTTGTCTTTTGTGCCACGGGTGCAGAAAAATTCGTGTTTCAATCCTGTTTCCGGTGCAACAGGAAAGGTGCTGCACATGCAGCTTCTTTCGAAATCGATACAAAGAAATCCCCTTCCTTCTGGTAAAACAGTAAAACCATGCGTGGTTGCTGTTCGCACTGGTATTGTGGTTCTGGCAAACCGGGCAGATGCACATATCCGGTACTTCGCTATTCTCTGCACCTGTTCAAGTGGGCGGCGTCGTACTGATTTCCGCGTACTTCGTGTCAAAGGTATTCATTCTTGCATACAATTGCCATGTATCAGCATATGTGAGGGAGAATTGCTCCAGGGAAAATTTTTCCGTGTTATCGGGATTACAGGTATTTGAATGATTAATCAAAAAATAAAAAGGATTAGATATCAATGAAAAGTTCACCATTCTCAACGGTAACAGTATAGGCGGGTTCCGGCCTCTTTGCCGGACCTCTCACCACCTGACCGGTCCTGACATTGAACATTGATCCGTGGCAGGGGCAGCGGATCGTGTCACCATCCATCATACCGCTTGATAACCTGCACCCCATATGCGTACACTTATTGCCGATTGCGGTGTAGGTTTTGCCCAGGTTAACGACGAGGATCTCTTTTCCGTCTACCTCAAATTTTTTTACCGGCTCAAATTCCAGGTCTTTTACCAGGCCGATCCTTTTTACCGTCACTACCAACCCTCACTTTAGAATTTTGTGGGGAATTGTTTCACGATACCGTCCGATAATGCATCCGACATCGTCAGGATATGGGCATATACGGCATCATATGCCTGCACATCAGCGGTGTAATTCTTCGTATAGCGTGCCACCAGCTCGGTCTTTGTCGTTGACAGGTGCATGTACATAAGATCTTTTAACACCGGCAGCGGCCAGTTGGGATTGGCACCGGCGAGGAATGCTGAAATGTCATCCGCATTCTTGGTCCACATCGCCTCGTCGATAGCCTGTTGTGAGGCATTTTTAGCCTTGACGTCATTGATGATGTTGACAGCGGTGTAGATATGGGTCTTCAACAGCGATGTCAGCTGTGTTCCGGCTGCATCTCCGTAGAGAGGCTTGACAGCATTGCCGATATCATCCTGGTTTTTCAGGAGGCGGGTTGCTGCAGCACCGGTAGCAGGTGAATCGTTCAGGGATTCGATAAGGTACAGGCGTGTCCAGAGCGTATGATCTGTCCAGAGCTGGCGCATGGCATTACGCAGGTCGATCTCTTTCTGGCTGAAGACTTTCGGACCGGCAAATTTCTCCGGGTACTGTTTGATGATACCACCGGAGATCGCGTCCGACATCGTCAGGATATGCGCATATACCGCATCCCATGCCTGTACGTCAGCCGTGTAATCTTTCGAGTAGCGTGCCACCAGTTCGGTCTTTGTCGTTGACAGGTGCATATGCATGAGGTCCTTTACATCCTGCGTCCGCCAGTTTGGATTGGCGCCCGAAAGGAATGCAGAGATCTCATCGGCGTTTTTTGTCCAGTTCGCTTCATCAGCGGCCTGCGCAGTGGCGTTTTTTGCCTTGACATCATTGATAATGGCAACGGCGATCAGGATATGCTCCTTTAACAGCGCTGTCAGTTGTGTGCCGGCAGCATCCCCATAATAAGGCTTGATTGCATTCCCGATATCCTCCTGATTTTTCAGGAGGCGGGTGGCAGCAGCGCTGGCACCGGATGAGTTGTCAAGGGATTCGATGATGTATATCCGCGTCCAGACTGCATGATCTGTCCAGAGTACCCGCCACTGCATCATCGAATCTGCCTCGGCCTGCGAGTACATTTTTGGCGAAGCGGTCGGTTGCACAGTCACCGTTGGTGTCGGTGTAGGTGTGGGTGTCGGCGTCGGCTGCTGGCTGACGCACCCACTCAATATCACCATCAGGGTCAGGGATAACCCCAGAAGTACCAAAATCCATTTTTTGTCCATAAATCACTCTCCTCTTGTAAGAGAATGTATGAAAAATATCGATGGCTCTTTAAAAAGATAATTATTAATTTCAGTTTATGATTCAAAAACTGTAAGATATCTTTTTGATTGAATTCTACCCGACTTTGTCCTGCTGATTAAAAAAATGCATGATAATCCGGATTTTCATACCTTACATGAGGTGTTCATGGTTCAGTGCACCAGGAAGAAAAGCCGGTACTCCGGTAACGTTTTACTATTTGAAAACTGGGAAAAGAGTTATCATACCCGCAGGAATATGTGCACACTACCTGCAAAGGTGATTCTGAATGAAAAAAACAACTCTTCTTATCCTGTGTCTTGCAGCGATCTCCGTGCTCCTCATCGCAGGATGTACGCAGACACCGGTCCCGCAGCCGACACCGACAGCAACAACCACAGTGCCGGCCACCCCGGCTCCTGACACCGTGAAAACTGCCGACACAACCCTCGGAAAAATACTGGTGGATGCCGATGGGATGACCCTGTATTACTTCGCAAATGATATTCCCGCCAGTGGAGCAAGCACCTGTTATGGGCAATGTGAGGTTGCCTGGCCGATCTTCTCGGTGGATACTGTCACCGTTTCATCCCCGCTTCTTGCCTCAGACTTTTCCTCCATCACCCGTACCGACGGAACGAAGCAGACAACATACCGTGGCTGGCCACTCTACTACTGGCAGGCAGATACAAAACCGGGGGATGTGAGCGGTGAAAACGTAAACAAGATCTGGTTCGTCGTCAAGCCGGATGAAAAAGTGATGATTGCTAACCGGGGGACGACAGGGTTGTTCCTCACCGACACGTTGGGAAAAACACTTTATTACTTTACCTCGGATACGTCGGGTTCAAGTGCCTGTACCAATGCCTGTCTCGCACGATGGCCAGCCTTTAATGCTGACACGATCAGCGCACCTTCCGTGCTGAGACCCGCAGATTTCACGAAAGTAACACGGGCTGACGGGGTAAAACAGACCGCCTACATGAACAGGCCTCTCTATTACTTCGTCAATGATACAAAGCCGGGAGATATCCTGGGACAGGGGTTCAACAACGTATGGTACGTCGCCAATATCTCCGGTAGTGTTCCTGTCGTTACAACCGTCCCGACTACCGTAAGGACAACGAGCCCCGCTTCCAATGGTGGCGGAGGTGGCGGCGGGGGTTACTAGAGTACCCCCTTTCTCACTTTTTGATTAGTTAAGTTCCAGTAACTGAAAAATCTCATTTTTTATAACAAGCAGCATTCATCAATCAGACGCTTTTGGGGACTCGCCATTGGCTCGTCCCCGCCGCTGTGGCGTCCCTGGCTTTGTGATAACTATTCAGAAGTAATCCAGGAAGCGATCGTTAAACCCCAGGCAAGAACTACGGGAGTTATCCTAAGCGCAGGGGTGGGTCAAGGCAGGGGACAGGCACTGTCCCCTCATTGAGGGTTAACCGGTTTTTCAGATTTTGGGAGAATTGAAGTTTTTATGCTGAATCCGGAAGCATCATTTGGGTAATTACTACCTTGTTAACAGCATGCTATTCTGATGGTTGGATGGCACTTTGCCCTTTTTTTCACCCCGAGGATTTTTCTGAGTCACTCCTGATGGCATAGGACAGAGTTACCGGTCTCCCTATCCCCGGCATCATGAAAAAGTGCTCTGGAGAAACGGGCATGAACATGAGTTCGCACCCGAACCATGAAAATGATTAAACCATGCAATTTTGGAAGGGACCGTCTCAGGGCCTCTCCGAGTCACTGCGGGGCAGTGCGGTGTTTTGCAAATATACCTGCAGACACCGATTTGCCATGGGGGCGCCCCGTCGGGGGGCGGCGGGGTTCATCGCAAATAATTTAGATGTATAAACATTCTATTACGCACATCAGTCTGGTTCATTTTTCATAGGAAATCTTTTTTTTTACAGAGTGATCTCGCCGAAGAATAAGTCGGATGTTATCGTCCGGGAGGGCTGTTTTCATCGTAAAAAACCCTATGGAAATTCTGGTATACCGGAGCATGCTATGAGCCTGGTTGTACCTTATTTCCCCCGCCCCCAGGATTTTAGAGGTCATAATTCGGAAAAATGCGGAAACGGACGGGAATTACTCAACAATGCCAGACGGGAACAGATGAGCCGGATATAGTAAGGTTACAAAGACCGAAAGCATGAGGGGATGTGGTTTGGGACGCGGCGGTACCGGCAGGGAGATGTCCTCACCAAAAGAACCTCAGGGACAATGAAGAAGAAATCTACAGAGAAGAGAAAAGGAAATTGTTCATCCCCGCTCATCCATAATCTTCCTGACCCACGCCTGTTTCTCTTCAGGCAGGAGAGGGTGAGGCACCGGGTAACCCTCCTCAAAAACCGGGGCATCATGACGGAACATTACCCCAAGCCCGATCATGGCATCGTTGTTGTAATCCCATTCCCGGGCTTTTCTGTACGCGGCATTATAGTCCCCTGCGTCTGTCTCGTCCCAGTCATAAATACGGGCATCGTAATACCGGCTCATATCGTTGTAGGTCGCACAGATCTGGAGAATATCAATAAAGGAAAAGCCCTTGTGTACCAGTGCATCGCGTATGAGGCGTTTCAGCTGATCGCGTTTATGCGTATAGCCCCGGGCGATGAAGCTTGCACCTGAACTCAGCATCAGTTCAAGAGGATTGAACGGGTACTCTTTCGCTCCGCCGGGTGTTGAACGTCCCCTGTACCCGTGAGGTGATGTCGGCGTGTATTGCCCTGTCGTCAGGCCGTAGACACGGTTGTCATGCACGAGCACCGTGATGTCAAGGTTCCTTTTTGCCCCGAAGATCAGGTGGTCAAGCCCCTCGGCATACGAATCGCCGTCTCCGGTAAGACAGATGACTTTGAGATCCGGGTTTGACAGCCGGATTCCGGTGGCGACCGGAATCGTCCTCCCGTGGAGCGAGTAAAAACCGTTCAGGTTCATGAAATCAAAGGTCTTACCGTGCTGGCCAATCCCGGTGACTATGACTATAGTTTCCAGGGGGAACCCTTCTGCCTGCATACCCGTCAGCACGTCCTTGAGCGCGTGCTGGACCACAAAATTGCCACAGCCCGGGCACCATGTGTTCTTTGCCCTGCTGATAAGCTCATGTGCCGTCATGAGATCACCTTGTTCACTAACCCTTCCAGCTCATCGACCATGAATGGTCTGCCGTCATATTTCAGGACTTTGCCTGCGGGGATATATCCGAACATGCTGACAAGCATCGCAAGTTGCCCGGTCTGATTCGTCTCGACTACGTAGAATTTGTCCACGCCTTCCATCGCACGGGCAAACGCCTTTTCCGGAAATGGCCAGAGCACAACCGGCTGGATGGATCGCAGGCCCAGCTTCCCTGCCAGTTCCCCGCACACTCCTTTTGTGGACCCCCAGCANNCAGCCCCTCGACCTCCCGGGCAAGCCCGTCCATCTTCTTCATACGCTTATCTGCCATCTCTCTGGTTACGCCGGTTTCCTCAGCCGTGATCCCGTCCGGATCGTGCACGTGGCTGTTGACCCTGATGATCTCTCCTCCAGCTGGCGGGAACCGCAGCGGAGAGATCCCCG